>NZ_JBIRSJ010000004.1:0-668598 GCF_044334165.1 Streptomyces sp. NPDC020845
TCGATGTAGTTGCGCAGACGACGCAGTTCGGTGGTCACGTGCCACCCCTCCCTGTCAGGTGTCCGATGGGTGAGACACCCACAGTAGTCCGCGGGACGACGCTTTCAATATGCCCGCCGCAGCAGAACAACGGAATCAGTGATCTGGCGGCGCCTGGACGACGAAATTCATTGATCGAGGGTTGCGGGACAGTCAACCCTCGTGCACAGTGAGGTGCGTGGCCACACCTGACAAGAACGGCACGCCGTCGATCGACTCCGTATCCCTGGCGATCATCGAGCAGCTCCAGGAGGACGGTCGCAGGCCGTATGCCGCCATCGGAAAGGCCGTGGGGCTGTCCGAGGCAGCCGTGCGGCAGCGCGTGCAGAAGCTGCTCGACCAGGGCGTGATGCAGATCGTCGCCGTCACCGATCCTCTCACTGTGGGGTTCCGGCGCCAGGCGATGGTCGGCATCAACGTGGATGGTGACCTCGACCCGGTCGCGGACGCGCTGACCGTCATGGACGAGGTCGAGTACGTAGTCGTCACCGCAGGCTCATTCGATCTCCTCATCGAGATCGTCTGCGAGGACGACGATCACCTCCTCGACACGATCAACAAGCGGATCCGCACGCTGCCCGGTGTGCGCTCCACCGAGAGCTTCGTCTACCTCAAGCTCCGGAAGCAGACCTATACCTGGGGAACGAGATAGCAATGAGCGCCGACCTCTCCAAGACGGCGTACGACCACCTGTGGATGCACTTCACCCGCATGTCGTCGTACGAGAACGCCCCCGTGCCCACGATCGTGCGCGGTGAGGGCACGTACATCTACGACGACAAGGGCAAGCGGTACATCGACGGCCTCGCCGGGCTGTTCGTGGTCAACGCGGGCCACGGCCGCGTCGAGCTCGCGGAGACCGCGTACAAGCAGGCCCAGGAGCTCGCCTTCTTCCCGGTGTGGAGCTACGCCCACCCCAAGGCCGTCGAGCTCGCCGAGCGGCTCGCCGGCCACGCCCCCGGCGACCTCAACAAGGTCTTCTTCACCACCGGCGGCGGTGAGGCGGTCGAGACCGCCTGGAAGCTGGCCAAGCAGTACTTCAAGCTCACCGGCAAGCCCACCAAGTACAAGGTGATATCCCGGGCGGTCGCCTACCACGGCACCCCTCAGGGCGCCCTGTCCATCACCGGACTGCCGGGGCTGAAGGCCCCGTTCGAGCCGCTGGTGCCCGGTGCGCACAAGGTGCCCAACACCAACATCTACCGGGCGCCGATCCACGGTGACGACCCCGAGGCGTTCGGCCGCTGGTGCGCCGACCAGATCGAGCAGCAGATCCTCTTCGAGGGCCCGGACACGGTGGCCGCGGTGTTCCTGGAGCCGGTGCAGAACGCGGGCGGCTGCTTCCCGCCGCCGCCCGGGTACTTCCAGCGGGTCCGCGAGATCTGCGACCAGTACGACGTCCTGCTGGTCTCGGACGAGGTCATCTGCGCCTTCGGACGGCTGGGCACGATCTTCGCCTGTGACAAGTTCGGCTATGTCCCGGACATGATCACCTGCGCCAAGGGCATGACCTCGGGCTACTCCCCGATCGGCGCGTGCATCGTCTCCGACCGGCTCGCCGAGCCCTTCTACCGCGGCGACAACACCTTCCTGCACGGCTACACCTTCGGCGGCCACCCGGTCTCGGCGGCGGTCGGCGTCGCCAACCTCGACATCTTTGAGCGGGAGGGCCTCAACCAGCATGTGCTGGACAACGAGGGCGCGTTCCGGTCCACCCTGGAGCGGCTGCACGATCTGCCGATCGTCGGCGATGTCCGGGGGAACGGTTTCTTCTACGGCATCGAGCTGGTGAAGGACAAGGCCACCAAGGAGTCCTTCAACGAGGAGGAGACCGAGCGGGTCCTCTACGGCTTCCTCTCCAAGGCGCTGTTCGAGAACGGCCTGTACTGCCGGGCCGACGACCGCGGTGACCCGGTCGTCCAGCTCGCGCCGCCGCTGATCGCCGACCAGCCGGTGTTCGACGAGATCGAGCAGGTGCTGCGCGGGGTGCTGACGGAGGCGTGGACCAAGCTCTGAGGGGTGGGGTCAAAGGGTCGCAGGTTCAAATCCTGCCGTCCCGACCAGCGTTTTCGCGGGTCAAAGGCCGTTTCCGCAGAGATGCGGGGGCGGCCTTTTCCGTGTGCTTCGGCGTGGCGGTCGCGTGGTGGTCGCGGCCAGGTGGGCCAGTGCCGGCGGCTGGTGTCGTGGTGATCGGCTTGGGGGACAGTGGTGTCGATATCCGCATCGACGTCGCCAGCGGCGCGAAGGCGTCCCACCGGAGGCTCGACTTCGCCGTGCAACTGCTGCGAACGGGGCATCGACCGGCCTTGTCCCCGCCGAGTTGCACGGCCGCCGCGCACTGCGTGTGTGATTGCCCGGTCGTCAGTTCCAGGGGATGGTGAGCCAGGGGCTGGCCGGGTCGGTGGTGAGGACACGGTGTGCGGTGAGCATGTCCTCGTACCAGCTGCCGAACTCCTCCTCGTCGAAGTGCAGACAGCGCCCGAGGATGTAGGCGGCGGAGAACGCCTGCCAAGAGCGGTAGTTGTGGCGGGAGGCGCGGCCGGCGGCGACCACGGCCTGCTCGGCCTCCTGGAGCGTGCAGTAGCGGGTGGCCAGGCCCCAGCGGGCCATGCCGGAGGCCCGCCCGTAGTCCCATGCTTCCACGGAACGGACGAAGGCGTTGTCGGCCAGCAGCCCGTCGGCGCGGAACCGGGCCTCGTAGCGGGCGATCCGTCCGATGAGTCGTTGTACTCCGGCGACCTGGGGCTCGACTTCGGCGGTGCTGCGGAGGCGTGCCGGGGTGACTCCGTCGGAGGTGATCCGGGGCTCGGCGGCCTGGGCGGCGTTGTGGCGCAGTACGCGCTCGGCGACCTGCCGCCAGTGGTCCACTTCGACTGAGCCGGCGAAGTCCTGGGCGAGGGAACGGCGCACGCTCAGCGCGAACTCCCACACCGGGCTGACCATGTCGGCGTCGAGCAGGCGCTGTTGGGTGTCGGCCCATTCCTCCGGGCAGGTCACCCCCCACCACTTCTTGAGCCTGCTCTTCTCGTCGTTGTAGCCGTTGCCGTGGTGGGCCATGGAGTTCCACAGCTCGCCGTTCTTGACGAAGAGCAGTGCCGCGCAGGCCAGGCCGAACGCGACCGGGCCCTGGAGCGGCCCGCCAACGGACAGGCCGCGGAGCCGGCCGTGGGGGTGGGCGTGGCAGCAGCCGTCGCCGTCGTGGGTGTGCCGTCGCCAGACGGCCCTGGCCTCCGGGGTGGCTGCGGGGAGGAAGGCTTCGCAGGGGGTGCCGGGGTTGATGGCGATCCACGGCGCTTCCTTCTCGTCCCAGACGCTCGCGTACCACTCCAGCGTCATGGACTGGAAGATCAGCTCCGGGTCGGGCGGTGGAAGGATTCCCTCCGTGAAGAGAGCCAGGCATTCGGCCCGCAGATGGGGGTTCCACTGTGGGGTGAAGCGGACCGTGCCGGGGCGGGAGTCGGCGCGCGCCCGCTGATCGGCGAAGAACAGGTCCGTGTGGACCGCCGCCTCGAGATATCCGGCCCAGTCACCGCGTGACTTCGCCTCCAGCAGCCGCTGCTCGATGGCACTTGGCGGCTGCCACCCCTGCCGGTCCCACTCCTGCCACCCCCACACCGGCTGCTGCGCGGCGGACGTGTTCTTCTTCCACAACCCCATGCCGAACACGATATCGAGCGCAAGATCAGTGCTTTCGACGCGGGTTTCAGCGCTGTGCGCGGCGGACGACGGTGTCCGCGGCCTTGTCGTGGAGGCACTGGCGGTACGGCCGGTCCCAGGCGCACCGCAGTAGATTGACGACCCCCAGAACCGGCACGGCGCACCCGACCAGCACGCAGACCCAGCGCCACAGCGCCCGGCCGAAGCCCAGCCCGCCGCCGTCGCCCCGCCGGACGACCCGCAGCCCGCACAGCCGCTTGCCCAGCGTGGCCCCGTACACCGCGGTCAGCACTGGCTCGTACCCGCCGACCACGACCATGACGAAGAGCGCCGGCAAGACGTCCCCGGCGAAGTCGGTAAGCACGCTCGCCAGGAACACGGCGACGGCCAGGACGCCGATATCGAGCACCCGGGCGGTCAGGCGGGCGCCAAAACGGCCCAGCGCATCCTCACCCGGCCCCGCCCCCCGGCGCTCACCCACGTAGGGGACACTGCGCCAGCCGGGATACCCGTACGGGCTGTCCGCGATCGGTTGTTGAAGCTCCACACACGTGATCCAACAGCAGCATCCGACCGGGTCACAACCCGGGTTCCTGGACGTGGCCACGGTGGACCGCGGGGAAGGTGCGGATGACCGCCGATCGGTCGGGTTTCGCTGGCGTACTCGGGCTATTGCGGTGAAGACCCGAGTAATTGTCAGATCCTGTGGATCGGTTGAGGTGGCTCAGGCGGCGCTGAGCTCGGGGCGCTCGACGAGGTGGCTGCGTTCGAGTGCCTGCCGGGCCGCGAATTCACGGCACGGAGACGCTGTCACAGGGCGATCGGCCGATATGCCAGGGCGTGATCGACTACCTCGTCGGCGGAGAGCTCCCGTTCCGGTGGCCAGAAGATCAGGCCACTGACGTGTCCGCTGGACATGCCAGGGCCCTGTCGAGCATGTCCAGCCAATTGTCCGCCTCTTCTTCCGAGGCGTAGTCCGCATCCATGATCCTCTGCACAAGGGCAACTGCCTCGGCTCGGCTCATCCCCGCTGCACTCATCGGGCCCCCTCAACGAGGTCAACTTGGCGAGACGCATGTTCGGCGGTGGTAAGTCTGCGCCGCCGCTCCTGCAAGACTGGCGTGGACACACGGCTGATGGGCGGCGGTCGCACCCGACGGCCGCCCTGCCATGCTCACCGAGGAGGCGTCCTACTCGGAGGGCGGTAGCCGGCTGGCTGCCTACGCGCGTCCACGGGAGGCCCACACCATCTTCTACTACGAGGGAAGCGGCCCGGCTCCGCTCAGGCGCGTCATGGACCGCCTGGCCGCTGACCCGGAATCCTTCGCCATCCTCTACGACGCCGAGCGCGCCTATCTGGCCTATTACCTCGAACGGCTCGGTAAGGACGGGCTCGATCCCAGCGTGCGCGGCATGGAGCTGGACTGGACGGAACTGGAGTTGGCCTACGTCAGCGATTTCATCGCCGAGTTGATGAGCGCTCGCGCCGAGGCCATTGAGGAAGGCGACATCCTCGATGCCGATGCTTTCGACCGCTCTGTCCACCGCCACAGCAAGGGCACCTATCGGACCGCGGCGCACCGGGTGACCAGCCACCCGGCCCAGGACACCATCGCCCGGCGCAAGGCGATCCCAGCGCGTGAGGACGGCTTCCTCGACGGCTCCGAACAGCTGCTGCTGAAGTCACCCGCAGTCGAAGGCGCCCGGCAGAGGAGCCGCGCAGCTGGCGGCTCACGGATGCATGGCGCCACATCCGGGAGCGCGGAGCGGAGTGGCTTGGCCCAGGGTTCGGACCGACCGGATGGTGGCCGGGCGTCCGCGACGCTTCCGGGACGCGGGTCACGGCATGGCGGCGCTTGAGCAGGTTGTGGTGCCGGCGCAGGATCGGGCAGACGCAGCAGCACGACGGATCATGATGCCCCGGTGCCCTGTGCAGGTGACGACGCCGGGGCGAGCGTCGAGCGCAGCCGAAGATCAGTGATCAAGGTTGCGACCTGCGTGGATGATGTATCGGCACTCGCAATGTCGACCGTGGACCTGGACGCACACACTTCATTGCCCAGCTGCCGGGGCGCGGCGTGACGTGCGTGGGAGTCGTGAAGAGTTCGCGCGCGATTCTCGGGATTCGGTTACGGGAGCGAAAGACTTGGAGGGCTCACTCGGCGCTTTCGAACAGATCGGGCGCCGACCCATGCGAGGGGAGACCGGTCAACGATGTTAACTCTGGTACGGAGCAGAATGCGGACGGCCGCGTTCGCGCTCTCGGCGGTCGCGGCCCTCGCCTTCGGCGGGACCGCCGCGACCGCCGCGACCGGCGCGGCAGCGTCCCCCGCTCCCGCTCCCGCGAAACAGGGGCCGACCTCGGTGGCGTACGTCGAGGTGAACAACAACAGCATGCTGAACGTCGGCAAGTACACCCTCGCCAACGGCGGCGGCAACGTCTTCGACGTGGCCGTGGTCTTCGCGGCGAACATCAACTACGACACGGGTACGAAGGCGGCGTATCTGCACTTCAACGAGAACGTGCAGCGCGTCCTCGACAACGCCGCCACGGAGATACGGCCGTTGCAGCGGAAGGGCATCAAGGTCGTCCTCTCGGTGCTCGGCAACCATCAGGGCGCGGGCTTCGCCAACTTCCCTTCCCAGCAAGCGGCTTCGACGTTCGCGAAAAAACTGTCGGACGCCGTGGCCAAGTACGGCCTCGACGGGATCGACTTCGACGACGAGTACGCCGAATACGGCAACAACGGCACAGGCCAGCCCAACGACAGCTCGTTCGTGCACCTGGTGACGGCGCTGCGCGCGAACATGCCGGACAAGATCATCAGCCTCTACAACATCGGCCCGGCCGCGTCGCGCCTCTCCTACGGCGGCGTCGACGTCTCGTCCAAGTTCGACTACGCCTGGAACCCGTACTACGGCACCTGGCAGGTTCCCCGCGTGGCACTGCCCAAGTCGAAGCTGTCGCCGGCGGCTGTCGAGATCGGCCGGACCTCGCAGAGCGCGGCCGCCGACCTCGCCCGCCGCACCGTCAGCGAGGGGTATGGCGTCTATCTGACGTACAACCTCGACGGCGCCAATCGCAGCGCCGATGTCTCCGCGTTCACCAGGGAACTGTACGGCAGCGACGCCGTCTACACGCCGTAAGGCGACGGTACGCCTTACTGCCGTACGTGGTTGGCCTGGGGCTTTGCGATCGTCCCCTCGAGGACCGGCTCTCCGGCATCCACGCCTGCTGGCAGATCTGGGACGAATCCGCCGAGGCCCCTGGCCTGGGTGCTTCCGACGACCTCGACGAGGACTGGTCGGACGAACAGGCCCAGCAGCAACAGTCGCAACGAGGGCTTCATCGGGCCTGATAGCCAGGACGCGCCCGTGGCCCGCCGCATTCTCGGCGCGGGACACGAGGCGCCCTTGTGGGCCCGCAGGTGCGCCACACTCGCCCCGTTCGTGGGCGGCGGCACCGGGCGACCGGATCGCCCGCCGGACTGGCAGCTTTGAGTGAACTGGTGTGCCTGTGTGCGGTCGATGACGCCGATGTCGAGCAGGTGGCCACCGGGCCGGACGGTGTCCTCGCCGGGACCACGCCGGGGCGGGGGGACCACCGTCCACCCCGGCACCTGCCGACGTTTGGAGGCGCCGGTTCGTGCATCCGGTGTCTCCGTCCTGGACGCGCCGCATGTGGACCGCTCGATCGCGGCGCGAGCGAGTTCGTGCTCACCAACGTGGTCGGCACTCAAACCCTGCTGGACGGGCGCCCTGCGCCACGGTGTCGGCCCGGCGGCGGCCGGGCCGCCGGACAGGGCACCCTGTTCGTCATGGCCGGCGGCGACCAGCAGGTCTTCGCCCGCCGCCGGCAGGTGTTCGCCACCTACGGCGACCCTGGGCCTGGTCCTGCCATGCGGCAGTGCGGCCGGCCTCGGGCCGACCCGGGTCGCCGGCGCGGGTGGCATCCGCGGCCGCAACGCCATCCACGAGGGCGGGCCGCTCACCAGGGAGGTACGCCTGTTCGCCGAGATCGTGAACTCGGCCGACGTCCGCGATGCGGCGGCCCTCCGGAAGCCACCCTGCCGCCCTCGCCGTGATGGAGCGTTGAGAGTAATCCCGGTACGCCCTCTCGACCTGCTCCGACACTCGTACGTATCGTGTGCGGGCACCTCTCCTACGCCGGAAGGGCGCGACGTGGTGTCGGGGCGGCGTGAGCAGATCCTGGAGGCGGCGCTGGAGGTCCTGACCGCCCGCGGGTTCAAGGGCACCTCCATCGACGCGGTGGCCGAGCGAGCCGGCCTCACCCGGCAGGGCGTTCTGCACTACTTCCCCAGTAAGAAGCGGCTGTTGCTGGGGATCCTCAACTTCCGTGAGCAGCTCCACCGCGAGCATCTGGCCGACCGGCGGCTCGGTGAGGACTGGGCGGCCGACTTCGCCGCGACCGTAGCCTTCGAACAGGACCATCCCTCGCTCGCTACCGTGCACAGCGTGCTGCTGGCCGAGGCGGTCACGGGCCAGGAACCCGCCGCCGAGTACGTCCGGGAGAGGCGCTACTCCCTGCAAGACCTGCTGACCGCGAGTCTGGTCGAACGGTACGGGGAGCGCATGCCCAGCGGGCTCGCGGATCGTGCGGGAGACGCTGTCCGTCCTGCTCGGCACGGAAGCCGCCGACGCCGGGGATCAACCGCCGGTTACGAAGGGGTACGCGCTGACGAAAACGTCTGCCAATCCATCAGTGCCGCGCGCACCTCGTCGTAGCGGGGCAACGCGTAGAGGTCGTAGCGGGACAGGTGCACCACAGGCCCGAGAGCCCGGAGCTCGGCATGGATTTGGTACGGTCGGCGCGCGCCGATTCGGTGTAGAGATCGACGTCGCTGGCAGGTATCTGGGACAACGGTTCTCCAGGAGACGGGTGTAGCGAACAGCGCGACGAGCAACTTATGGGTGCTGCGCGGCAGGAAGGGGCGAAAAGGTCCCGTACGGACTGGTGTGCCCGGCCTTCGATGCCTTCGCGCTCATGCCGCGCCTTGTTGTCGCGGGGCAGCGCGCTGAAGATCGCCCGTCTCGCTTGGAGGAGACCATGGCCACATCCACCCGCATGCCCGCCGATCCGGCATCGAGCTACCGGGCCATCGAGAACCTGATCGCACGATACGCCGAGCTCGTGGACGACGGCGATTTCGCAGGGCTCGGCAACCTTCTCGCTGACGCCACCTTCACAGGCAGTGGCGAGCCGGTGAGCGGGCGCGATGCGATCGAGAAGATGTTCCAGGACACTCTGATCGTCTACGCCGACGGCACGCCGCGAACCCAGCATGTCACCACCAATGTGGCCATCGAGGTCGACGAACAGGCGAACACGGCGGTCTCGCGTTCGTACGTCACCGTGATGCAGGCGCTGCCCGACCTGCCGCTGCAACCCATCGCCGGCGGTCGGTACCACGACCGCTTCGAGCGCCGTGATGGGCAGTGGCGATTCGTAGCGCGACGGGTCCGTATCAACCTGGTCGGCGATGTGAGTCGCCATCTGCGCCAGGCTGCCGCACAGCGGTAGCCCTTCCCCGGGACCAGCCGGGCCGCCACGCCGATTCCCCCTGCAACCGCACGGGCTCGTTCGGAGTCGTGATCACGTGGCTGGGAAAGGATTGGACGGGGTGATGCTCGGGCTTGTAGCTTACAGCGGACCGTGACACCGCCCGAGGAGGTGAGACCCATGAACGCAGTATCGACGTGGGTGCTCCCCCTTCCCGCCACGGCCGGCGATTGACGTAGGTGTCGCCGGGAGCGCCTCCACAACAAGGCACTCCCGAAAGGCAACACCTATGGACTCTCCGCAGTTCACCACCGAGCCGTCCTCGAACGATACGGTCGAGCGCGACTTCACCGTGAGCGACGTCCCCGGGCTCCGGTCGTCGGCCTCCGGCGCCGATCGCGCGCCCCTCATGTTCGACGTGATCATTGCCGGGTGCGGGCCGACTGGCGCGATGCTGGCCGCCGAACTGCGGCTGCACGATGTGCGGGTACTCGTTCTGGAGAAGGAAACCGAGCCCGTGTCGTTCGTCCGCATCGTCGGTCTGCATATTCGCAGTCTTGAGCTGATGGCAATGCGCGGACTGCTGGACCGCGTTCGCGCACACGGAAGACAGCGTCCGGCCGCCGGATTCTTCGCCGCCATCAACAAACCCGCGCCCCAGGGCCTGGATTCCGCGCACGCCTATCTGCTGGGCATCCCGCAACCGGTCATCGTTCGCCTGCTTGAAGAACATGCGACCCAACTGGGTGCGCAGGTCCGGCGCGATTGTGCGGTGGCCGATCTCGAGCAGGACGACGAGGGTGTGACCGTCGAGCTGGACGACGGCGAACAGCTGCGTACGCGCTATCTCGTCGGCTGTGACGGCGGGCGCAGTACGGTGCGCAAACTGCTCGGCGTCGGCTTCCCCGGTGAGCCCTCGCGGACCGAAACGCTGATGGGCGAGATGGAAGTGGGTGTGCCGCAGGAGGAGATCGCCGCCAAGGTGACCGAAATCGGCGAGACCAATAAGCGATTCTGGCTCAGGCCCTTCGGCGAAGGGGCATACAGCGTCGTAGTCCCCGCCGCGGGAGTCAGCGATCGCGCGGAACCACCCACCCTCGAGGATTTCAAACAACAGCTGCGCGCCGTCGCCGGAACCGATTTCGGCGTGCACTCCCCGCGCTGGTTGTCCCGCTTCGGGGATGCCACCCGGCTGGCCGAACGCTATCGGGTCGGGCGGGTGCTGCTGGCCGGCGATGCGGCACACATCCATCCACCCACCGGCGGACAGGGCCTCAACCTGGGCGTTCAGGACGCATTCAACCTCGGCTGGAAACTGGCCGCACAGATCCGCGGCTGGGCGCCGGAAACACTGCTGGACACCTACCAGGCCGAACGCCATCCGGTCGCCGCGGACGTGCTGGACAACACCCGGGCCCAGATGGAACTGCACTCCACCGAACCGGGCCCGCAGGCCGTGCGCAGGCTGCTCACCGAACTGATGGACTTCGACGAGGTGAACCGCTATCTCATCGAGAAGATCACCGCGATCGGCATCCGCTACGACTTCGGCGCAGGCCCCGACCTGCTCGGCCGCCGCCTGCCCGACATCGACGTGAGACACGGCCACCTCTACGGTCTGCTGCATCGCGGCCGCGGCCTGCTGCTGGACCGCACCGAACGCCTGACCGTCGGCGGCTGGTCAGACCGGGTCGATTACCTCGCGGACCCCACTGCGGCACTGGATGTTCCCTGCGTTCTGCTACGCCCCGACGGCCACGTCGCCTGGATCGGCGACGATCAGCAGGACCTGGACGATCACCTCTCCCGCTGGTTCGGCAAGCCGGGTGGTGGGCTGTGCCCACCCCAGTCCGCCCAAGCAGTCTGACCTCGCGCTTCGCAGGTGGGCCCCTGACCGGCGATGATACCGACCAGGGGCCACCCCGGCAGGTGAGCCTGCGTCAGCCGTCGTTCTCCGCCGAAGGGATGGCGGCGCCCGGCACGTCCTGCGGAGCGTAGATCTTCTTCTCTCCCGGGTACGGCTTCGCCCAGTTGTGGGTCTCGTACCACGTGAGATGGTTCATCTGGGCGGGGGGAGCGTAGTCCGGAACGGCGTTGGGACCGGTCAGCCGCTGCTTCGACTTCCACTGGCCCCACTGGGCGGCGACATCCTTCATGTCCGCCGGCACCGAGGCCGACGGCACGGCCGCCGCCTTCAGGCTCTGCGCCGCGGGGGTGTCCAGACCACAGGAGGGCGGGGTCTTCACACCGTCGGTCAGCGAGGTCCGGTTGGGCAGCGTCTTGAACGGCGTGAAGTCCGGTCGCTGGGTGAACGCCGAGGCCATCGGGGTGGCCGCGGTGTCCTTCTGGTTCATCGGCTGGATCCCGAGGATCTGCTCGATGGTCCGCATCATGTTGATCTGCGAGTAGTAGTGGCTGTCCACCGTGCCATGCTTGGCCCAGGGGCTGATGATCTGGACCGGGGCACGGTGGCCGTCGACGTGGTCGAGACCCGCCTGGGAGTCGTCCTCGACGACGAAGATCGCCGAGTCCTTCCAGTACTTGCTGTGCGAGATCTCGTCGACGATCTGGCCCACGGCGAGGTCGTTGTCCGCGACCTGGGAGGCGGCGCTCACCGGGCCACCGGTGTGGTCGCTGGAGAGCCAGAACATGTTCAGGTTCGCCGGTCCGTTCTTCTCGAAGTCCCTCTTCCAGATCTGTGCCCGGTAGACGTCCGGGACGCTGGTGTCGAACTTCGGGAAGCCGTGCACCGACACGTCGTTGAGCGACGGGATCGGCGAGGTCGAGTTCAGCGGGTAGGCGGTGTCCTGACCGGTCGCCGCCATGTTCTTGCTGTCGCAGTACAGGTTCTGCCAGCTGGCGCCCGCCGGCTTGGTCAGGAACTGCTGGAACTCACCGAAGTTCCGGACGGACTTGTGGGCCGCCTGCGCGCCGGTCCAGATGAAGCCGGTCTTCTGGTGGCCGAGGGCGTCGTCCTCGGTGTCGTAGCTGCGGGCGTACTCACCGGCCGATGACTCGGTGTACTCCGGGTCGTCGGCCTGCATCAGCCAGTTGTGACCCTCGGCGGAGTTGGTGCCGATGTCGTACGTGTTGTCGTACAGGCCGAACTGCTTGACCAGGGCGTGCTGGTTCGGCGTGACGTTCTCACCGAACTCGGCCAGCGACGGGTCGCCGTTGCCCTGCGGCACGTCACCGAAGACCTGGTCGTAGGTCCGGTTCTCCTTGACGAGCAGGAAGACGTGCTTGATCGTCGAGGGGTCGCCGAGCTTGACCGGGACCGGCACCGGCTTGGCCGGGGAGCCGTCGGACTTCTTGAGCGACTCGCCGTTCCAGCCGTTCTGCTTGAAGACCTTGCCGGTGTAGGACTTGATCACGCTGTCGTCGGGCAGCGTGAACTTCTGCACGCTCGACGTCGTGTCGTGGGTGCCGCGACCGCCGGTGGCCTTACGGCGGGCGTCGATGCCACGGGTGTTGGAGACGTACACCTCGTTGCCGGAGGTGGTGATCTCCGAGGGGAAGTAGTCCGTGGGCAGCAGGCCGACGTAGCTGACCGGCTCCTGCGCGGAGGTGTACTTGTAGACGGCGACGGCGTTGGCGCGGCCGAGGGTCACCAGCAGGTGACCGTCGTCGGTGAGGGTCACCGCGTCGGGCTCGTAGCCCACCCGAGCCTTGGCCCACGGCTGGGTGGAGATGGTCTGGACGACCTTGTCCTTCGCCGTGTCGATGACCGACACGTTGTTGTCGGCGGTGTTGGTGACGAACACCACGCCGTTCTTGGTGTACACGGCGGTCGGGTGCAGACCGACCTCGATGCTGGAGACCGCGGCGTCCTGGTTCGCCAGGTCGATGACGCTGACCGTGCCGCTGGTGGTGGCAGCGGTCTTCTGGTCGGCGAGTACCTGCGTGCCGTACGAGTTGATCGTGGGCTCGCCGGGCTTGGCGGGACGACCGCCCTCGTTGCTCACGTAGAGCTTGTTGCCGACGACGACCATGCCGCGCGGGGCGTTGCCCACGTTCCAGCTCTGCTGGATGGTCCCGGTCGCGGCGTCGATGGCGACGACCCGGTTCTGGCCGTTGACCGCGGAGTACACGATCTTGCCGTCGGCCGAGAACGCCGCCGCGCCCACCAGGGCGTGCTTGGACCCCTGCGCCGGGATGCTGACGGTCCTCGGACTGGAGACGCTGCCGTCCGCGTTCACGGTGAACACGGTGTAGCCGTCCGGCTGGCCCAGCCACAGCTGCTTGCCGTCGGGCGAGTACGTCGGGCCTTCCTGGCCCACGTTGTTGCTGCTGATGCGGGGGTTGGACGACGCGGCATTGCTGACGAGCTGCTGCGTCTTCCAGTTCTTCAGGTCCACGATGGCCAGGGCCGCGCCACCGTCGGTGACCGAGGCGGCCATGTGCGTGCCGTCCGGGCTCACCGAGGACGACATGATCTTGCCCTGGTTGATGACAAGACGGTCGCCGTACGGGGCGATGTACTGGTTGCTGGAGACGACCTGGCCATTCTCGGTGACCTGGCCGACCTGGTCCGTGCCGAACTGGTGGGTCTGCGCGAGCGCCGTGCCGGCGGCCACGAGGGCGACAGCGGTGGTGCCCGCCGTCAACAGCGGTATCCGGCGGCCGATGCGTCTACGGATGAGGTTGATCCGAGCTTCCTGGACGAGCTTGCGGCGGCGAGTTACCTGCATTGAGCGTTATCCCTTCGGGGTGGTGTCGAGCAGTTCGACGTTGCCGTCGAACTGCCACAGCGGGTTCGGCGCGTCCCCGTCGGGGGTCCGCACCAGGAAGTAGCCGTTCACTTCCTTCGGTCCATCGCCATCGGCCATGAACCGCCCGTCCGGAGTGACGTCGAGTTGGTAGATGGCCTGTCCTGTGGCCTCGACGCCGGGAAGATGCCAGGTCACGACGCAGCGCCAGTCGTTGCCCGGGCCTTCCGCCGCGACCCTGGTGCTTCCCTTGTTGCACGACGCCGTGGCCTTCAACTGGGCCTCGGTGACGGCGGGCCGGTTGAGCTGGTCGGTCTGCATGCGGTACAGGTGCGCGAACGCCGTGGCGAGCGAGCGCTGCACCTTGTCCTGCTCGATCCCGGAGCCCGTCGCCGAGGTCGTCGCGGCGACGACCGCGAACGACGCGGCGGCCACCCCGACGAGCGGCAGGACTCCGACGGTGATCGCGCGGCGGCCCGAACCGTCGTGGGTCAGGTTGGTGAAGTCGCGCCGTACGAAGAGCACATACGCCAGCGCCGTCGCGACCACGGCCCACACGAGGCTGATAACGATGCCGATCAGCAGCGGCCCGAGTTGCCGGGGGCTGGTGAACAGGCCGTTCCAGGAGATGAAGGCGTAGCTCGGCAGGGCGACGCGCACGGCCACCGGAAGCGGCAGCATCTGGGCGACCGCCATCGCGAGCGAGACGAGCACGGGCACCAACAGCCCCATCGGGGACCGTCCCAGCGTGACCGACCCGAGGTGGCCGAGTGCGGCGAGCGCCAGGGTCGGAGCGAGGACGCAGACCCAGGAGAGCAGGACCTGAACGGCGGCGTCCGACGGTGCCAGGAGATGGCCGTCGAGACCGACCAGCGGCTGGTTGCCGACCACGAGCAGGCCGCCGACGGTGCTGGAGACCGCGAGCCCGGCCACGAGCAGCAGCAGGACGGTGAGACTGGCCACCGCCTTCGCCACGAAGATCCGCCGGGGCGAGCGGACCGCCACGAGCAGATGGCGCCAGGTGCCGAGCCGGTCCTCGGAGGCGAACACGTCACCGGCCACGACCGAGGTCAGCAGCGGGAGCGCCCAGGTCCCCGCGAAACCGAGCACCACCAGCGGCCCGGCCCACCCGGAGGCGAGCATCCAGCGCCCGAAGAGGGTGTCGACGGGAAGCGTGCTCTGCTGGCTCACCCCGGCGACGAAGAGGGCGGGACCGATCCAGCAGGCGAGGACCAGCAGGCGGATTCGCCACTGGGAGACGAGCTTGACGAGCTCGAAGCGACAGGCCCGGGTGACGGGGACGCGACGGCCCCCGGTCATCTGCTCGTGGTCGTGTTCCTGTTCCCGGCTCTGGGAGAGGGTCGCGGTCATCTGCCCGCCTCCTGCTGCTCGGTGAGGGTCAGAAACGCGGCTTCGAGCGGCGACACCACGGGAGTGAGCTCGCGCGGCGCGACGCCCTTCTCCACGAGCCGCACCACGAGTTGGTCGAGGGCGGGCACCAAGGCGCGTACGACGAGCAGTTCGGCTTCCTGCCGTATCCCGGGGTCGTCGACGACCTGGATCCCCGGCGCGTCGTCCGCCAGCCGGCGCGCGGCCTGCTGGTCGGAGGTGACCAGCCGGTAGTCGAGTTCACGGTTCTCGGTGGCCAGCTCGCTCAGCGGGCCGGAGAAGACGACGCGTCCGGCGGCGAGGATGGTCACCTCGGAGCACAGCGCCTCGAGGTCGTCCATGTTGTGGCTGGAGAGCACGACGGCGATTCCGTCGGCCGCGAGCCGGTTGAGGACACCGTGCACATGCTTCTTGCCCGCCGGGTCGAGGCCGTTGGACGGTTCGTCGAGCACGAGCAGCCGGGGCTTGGTCAGCAGGGCGGCGGCGAGCCCGAGCCGCTGGCGCATGCCGAGGGAGAAGCCGCGGGTACGGTCGTCGGCGACGTCGGTGAGACCGACCTCGGCGAGTACGTCGTCGATCCCCGCCGTGCGCGCGTCGTGGCCGCGGAGCGCGGCCAGCGCGGCGAGGTTCTGCCGCGGGGTGAGCGAGGGGTAGAGAGCGGGGCCGTCCACGAAGCCGGCCACACCGTCGGGAGCGGCGAGTGTCCGCTCGACCGGTGTACCCAGGACCTCCAGGCGACCGCCGTCGGCCACCGCGAGCCCCAGCAGAAGGCCGAGCAACGTCGTCTTTCCGGCGCCGTTCGGTCCGACCAGGCCGTGGATCTGCCCCTGCGTCACATCGAGATCGATGCCGTCCAGGGCGACGACATCACCGAAGCTCTTCGTGATACCGCGAGCCCGGATTGCGCGGAGTTCTTCCATGGGTCCCTTCCTTCAAATGCCTCAAGGACCCTATGGGATTGATCATGCCGCTCATGGGGATGGAGAGTTGAATGTATGTAGAACATGAAGCGACGTGGCATTCTCGACGTCGCCGCCGAGCGGGGCCGCCCGGGTTTTGGTCAGAATCTTTGCCATTACTTGGGAAAAGTTGGGTGTTCTCATTAATGAGTTGCAATGGTGAATGTTGCAGTGAATGCCGGCTGGGTGCGGAGCGGAATTGTGCTGTGCCCTCGGAGTCCCCGCGCGTCACGGTCACGATGCGGCGGACCGGGCAGTGCTCACCCGCTGGCGGCTACGGACCGTAGTCTCCTCCACAGCCCGACGAGCCTCATGAGGACCGGCGATGACATGAGGTCGTCGGCCCGGGTCACCGCCGAGGCGTCATGGCTCACCCTGGTGTCCATACTTGGGCGATGGACAAAGTCTCAGGTCAACCGCCCTACGGCAATAGAGACACCCTTCAGGTCCGCGCAATGCTCATATTTTTCAGGAGTTGTTTGTTCGGTGCCAGTCCTCCGAACGCGAACAAGGATTGGGCTGCTACATCTGAGGTCGCCCGGTAATCCAGACAGGAACGGCCTGAGCGGCGGACTGATTTCACCTGCCGCGACGACTTTACCGAAGGAGCGTCATGAGTTCGCGTAAATTGCTGAGCGTGCGCCTCCGGCCCTTCACGTGGCGTACCCCGTTCGCTGCGGGCGCGGCAGCAGTCGGGCTCGCTTTCGTCAGCCTCACAGCTTCACCGACAGCGATCGCCGCCGTCCAAACCGCCCACCCCGCGGGCAGCGGTGATGTGGGGGTACTCGCCTACTGCTCGTCGTCGCGCCCGCAACCCGGATCTGTTCCATGGGGGCATTTCGGTGGAGATCAGCAGACCGCGTGCCGCAAATGCGATGAGTCGGCAAGGGTTCAGCGTGCGAAGGGCAGGATCTCCGCGTATGCCTGCGAGTACAACGGTTCGGTGGGTGAGGCCTGGGCGTCGGTCATCTGGACATGCCCGTGGCCACTAAAGCCTCCGTGCGCGGCTTGATCCGAAACTCATGGGGAGCGGCCCCTGGTTGCCGAAGTCGGTCACTGGGCCGCCTCCGCCTTGACCAGTTCCAGGCGGGCGGCGCGGCAGGCGATGCTGTCGGAGAGCTGACTGTTGCAGATCCGCGCTGTGGAGCGCGGGTTCAACCGGTCGGTGTGGCCGGGGACCACACGCCCATCCATCGAGGAAGAGCACCTCCGGCAGGTGCATCAGGGCCCGGCCGATCATGACGCGGCGGGCCTGGCCGCCGGAGAGCTGGTGGGCTTTGGCACCGGCCTTGTCGGCGAGGCCGAAGCGCTCCAGCAGTTCGAGCGCGCGGCGGCGGGCGGCGGGGGCGGGCATGCCGAAGTAGCCGCCGCGGAAGGCGAGGTTGTCCGCGACGGTGAGCGCGCGGTCCAGGGTGTTGGCCTGGGAGACCACACCGATGCGGGACTTCACGCCGACCGGGTCGGCACTCACCTCGTACCCGGCGACCCACGCCTTTCCGGCGCTGGGCGCGACCAGGGTGGTGAGCGTGCCGATGGTGGTGGACTTGCCGGCGCCGTTGGTGCCGAGCAGGCCGAAGAACTCTCCCTGGTGGGACCGTCAGGTCCAGGCCGTCCACGGCGACAAGGCCGCCCTGCCCGCGCGGATAGACCTTGCGCAGACACTCCGTACGGATGGCTGTCGGGGCGTGGGCCGTGGTGGCGGCCGGGGCGAGGGGCGGGTGCGGGGGCGGGGGTTGGTTTCATATGGGTGTTCTCCAGGGTGCGGATGAGACATCCGTCGGGAGGCATGCCGGGGGTTATGGGGCGCGTGTGTGGCCGGGCAGGCCGGTGCCGCCCAGGTGCGTCAGCAGCGCGGACAGCCGGCCGATGTCCTCCTTGCTCCACGGGGGCGCGGCGAAGATCTCGGCGGCGATCTGCTCCGCCGTGGCGAGCATGTCCGTCAGACGCGCGCGGCCGGTGTCGGTCAGCGTGGCGTAGGCCACCCGGCCGTCACGGGCGTCCGTCTCGCGCGTCACGAGCCCGATCCGCTCCAGCGGCGCCGGCCCCCGGGGCACCCCGGAGGCCGTCAGACCCAGCGCCTCGGCCAGGTCAACCCGGCGTCTGCGAGAGAAGTTCGGCGGCAGTGAGGACTCGGCCCTCCACATCGCCATCGGCCAGTCCGTGGACAAGGCCCCGTTGGCGTCGTACGCGGGCCAACTGTCCGCGCTCGAGGGCGTCGAGCGTGTCGAGACCAGCACGGGAACCTACACCAAGGGACAGTCCGCGGCGACCGGCCCGGCCAACTCCGCCCTCGGCCGGCCCGACGCACAGCGGATCAGCGTGGTGAGCAGCCTGACACCGAAGTCGGAAGCGGCCGAGAGCCTGGTCAAGCAGGTGCGCTCGGTCACCCCGCCCCCTGGGACCCACCGCCTGGTCGGGGGGAATGACGCGGTACTCGTCGACGCCAAGGAATCCATCGCCGACAAGCTCCCCCTGGCCGTGGCCCTGATCGTCCTCGCCACCTTCCTGCTGCTCTTCCTGTTCACCGGCAGCATCGTGCAGCCGCTGCGCGCACTGGCCCTCAACCTGATCAGCCTGGCAGCCACCCTCGGCGTCATGACCTGGATCTTCCAGGACGGCAACCTCTCCTCATCGCTGGGCTTCACCGCGCAGCCGATGGAGATGACGATGACCGTGCTGATGTTCTGCATCGCCTTCGGCCTCTCGATGGACTACGAGGTGTTCGTCACCAGCAGGGTCAAGGAACTCCACGACCACGGAGCTGACAACGAGCGTCGACCGCCGAGGCGGAGGCAGCCGTGGTCGAGCTGATCTGCGGGCCGGCCTACGCCACTGACCGCGACATGACGCTCATCTTCGAGATGTACGCCTACGCCAACCACAACGCCGCGGTAGCCACAACCACCCGCTCCTGGCTCGCACGCAGCCGGGAAAGTCTCGCCCTGCACTTCACTCCCGGAGTGGCCCGAGCCCTCGATGCCCTGATCGAGGGCTGGCCCATGCACCGCCGCTTCGACGCCGCCCCCCTCAACCGGCAGCTCGTCGCCGGAGTCGTGCACGCCGTCGTCAACGCCGCGTCTGTCCTCCCCGACGAACAGCTCTGATCGCTCGGGGACTTTCGACTTGTTGAGGACAAAGTATGGACGGTTCGGGGTGTTGTTCGTACGCTGGGCGTCGATTTCGTACGGACGTCTGCGTGCATCACGGCGGAATGCCGCCGCACCACCCGTACGTGGACGAGCTCCACTCCATGACCGCGGTCCGCCGACGGTCGCTCCGCCTAGCGCCCAGCAGGAGGAAGAGTGACGCCACGCAAGTACCTGAGCCCCCGTAGCCATCGCCGTAGGCCACGAAGATCCGCCGGCCTGCTCCTCGCGGCCCTTCTCACCGGCGGTCTCGCGACACCGGCCGCCGAAGCGGACGGAAAGCCCTTCGGGGACCTGCCGCCCCAGGAACCTGGCGTCACCCTCCGCGTCTTCGACATCCAGTCCCCGCTGAGCAAGCTCTGCGACCTCAAGCCGGCCCAGACCCCCAACGTCGACAAGCTGATCCCCAACGTCGACTGGTCCTCCACCGAGGGCTTCGGCTTCACCGACAACTTCGTGTCGCAGATCATCGGCAACATCAACGTCCCCACCGACGGCACGTACACGTTCCGCCTGATCAGCGACGACGGCTCCCGGCTGCTCATCGGCGACAAGAAGGTCGTCGACCACGACGGACTGCACGGTGCCGAGCCCAAGGACGGCGAGATCGCCCTTGCACCCGGCTACCACGCCCTGCGTATCGACCACTTCGACCGCGGGGGCGACCAGCAGGTCACCCTCCAGTGGAAGCCGCCGGGCGCCGACGACTTCTCCCTCGTCCCGAACTCCGTGCTCAGCACCGACGCCGGCGTCGTCCGTGTCACCGCCCCCGGCCGCAAGGAGTGCGAGGGCAACTATGACACCCCCGGCGACGGCCTCCCGTTGACCTCGGTCAACCCCGGCTACACCCTGACCGATCTGCGTCCCGAGGGCTTCGAGCCGCAGGTCTCCGCGATGGACTGGCTGCCGGGCGGCAAGCTCGCCGTGACGACGTGGGGCGGCAGTACCAAGTCGGAGGGAGAGGTGTACGTCCTCGACCACGTCACGGGTGACACCGGCCCGGAGAAGGTCACGTACAAGAAGATCGCCGGCGGCCTGAAGGAGCCGATGGGGATCAAGTACGTCGACGGAAAGCTCTACGTCTCGGAGAAGCACCAGCTCACCGAGTTGTCCGACATCGAGGGCGACAACACCGCGGGCGAGATCCGCAAGGTCGCCGACTGGCCCTACGGAGCGAACTTCCACGAGTTCGCCTTTGGACTGCTCTACGAGAAGGGGAACTTCTATCTGAACCTCTCCGTGGCCATCAACTACGGCGGTGCGACCACAGATCCGCAGCCCGCCGCGAACCGCGGCACCACCATCAAGGTGAACAAGAAGACCGGAAAGGTGAGTTACCTGGCCGGTGGCCTCCGTACACCGAACGGGATCGGACGGGGCCCCCAGGGCGATCTCTTCGTCACCGACAATCAGGGCGGCTGGCTGCCCGCCTCCAAGCTGCTCCACGTCAAGCAGGACCGCTTCTTCAACCACTACACCAACCCGGACGGCCCGTTCGATGACCGCGCAGTCACCAAGCCTGCGCTCTGGCTGCCGCAGAACGAGATAGCCAACTCGCCCAGCACGCCCATGCTGTTGAAGAAGGGACCGTTCGCCGGGCAAATGCTCTTCGGCGACGTCACCTACGGCGGAATCCAGCGCGCCGACCTGGAGAAGATAGACGGCGAATACCAGGGCGCGGTGTTCCGGCATACCCAGGGCCTGGAGGCCGGCATCACCCGAATCAGCACCGGACCGGACGGCGCGATCTACGCCGGCGGTCTCGGCGCCGACGGAAACTGGGGCCAAGAAGGCAAACTCCGCTTCGGCCTGCAAAAACTCACGCCGAACGGCACGACCGCCTTCGACATCAAGACCATGCGCGCCACCCGCGACGGCTTCGAGCTCACCTATACCAAGCCCCTGTCGGCCGAGACCGCCGCCAAGCTGACGAACGGCGCCTACTCCGTCGAGCAGTGGCGCTACGTCCCCACCCCGGCGTACGGCGGCCCCAAGGTCGACGAAGAGGCCCTCCCCGTCGCAGCCCCCCGACTGTCCGCCGACCGTCGCACGGTCCGGCTCACCATCCCCGGCCTCAAGACCGACCGGGTGGTGCACATACGCTCACCGCGCCCCTTCGCCTCGGACACCGGTGAGCAACTCTGGTCCACCGAGGCCTGGTACACCCTGAACGCACGCCCCGGCCCCGAGCAGCCCATCACCTCGTACGACGCGGAATCGGCACGCCTGGCCGGCGGAGCCGACATCGACACCGAGCACGCCGGCTACACCGGCGGCGGCTTCGTCGACGGCTTCGGCACCCCGGGTGCCATGGCCACCTTCGAGGTCGACGCACCCGCGAAGGGCAGCTACGACGTGGGACTGCGCTACGCCAACGGCCCCCACCCCTTCACCGGCACCAAGACCCTGGGAATCACCGTCAACGGCGGGCAGGCGCAGCAGACCAGCCTCCCCTTCACCGGCGCCTGGAACCGCTGGTCCACCAAGACCGAGCGGCTCTCCCTGCGAAAGGGCCGCAACACCATCGCCTATGCCTATCGGCCCGAGGACACCGGCCACGTCAACCTCGACATGATCGAGGTGCGCAGACCCGGCAGCCGGATCGAGCTGTTCTCCGGCGGCAGCGTCTCCACCGCCTGGCAGCACACCGATGGACGCAGCGTCGAATGGCCGCACGCCGCCGAGGACTCCATCGAGGTGTGCTGCGGCGACATCCGCACCAAACAGGCTTTCGGCGACTTCAGGCTGCACGCCGAATTCCGGGTGCCGAAGCTGCCGGACGATGTCACCGGGCAAGACCGCGGGAACAGCGGCATCTATCTCCAGGAGCGGTACGAGATCCAGATCCTGGACTCCTTCGGAGTGGAGAAACTCGCCTCGAACGAGGCCGCGTCCATTTACAACAAAAAGGCCGCCGACCTGAACGCCGCCACTCCGCCGGAAAGCTGGCAGACGTACGACATCGTGTTCCGTGCGGCCCGTTTCGACGCCGCGGGTCGGAAGACCGATGACGCCAGGATCACCGTGGTGTGGAACGGCAGGAAGGTCCACGACAACGTGGCAGTGGACGGCCCGACCGCCGCCGGCGACGCCGAATCGGCGGCGGCGGGCGCAATCCGGCTCCAGGACCACGGCAACAAGGTCCGCTTCAGGAACCTCTGGATCGAACCACTGGACTGACAGCCACGAAGAGTACTGTCCCGGGCCGGTGAACCCACCGTGCGTGAGAACGCATGGCTTCGTCGGACCCGGGACAACTGAGCCCATGATCGTGTCGGAACGACCCGCACGGTGCCTCAAACCCGGACCTCTCAGGTGCGGTGCCGCTCATGGCGTATCCGCCGCACGAGTTCATCCGCGGCCTGTGGCCAATGGGTGTGGTCGAACGTGAATCCGGTTTCAAGTAGCCGGCCCGGCACGACGCGGCGGCTCTTGAGCAGGAGTTCGGTGTCGGATCGCAGGACGAAGGCGCCGATCTCGGCCATCCATTTCGTGGCCGGCAGGCCCACCGGTGCACCCCACGCCTTTCGTAGCGCGTGCATGAACGCCCGCTGTGGCAGGGGAGTGGGAGCCGCGAGATTGACCGGTCCGGTGATGTCGTCCCGATCGATGAGGAACGTCGTCGCGCGGACAAAGTCATGGTCGTGTATCCAGGACATGTACTGGTCGCCGCCCGCGACCGGCCCGCCGAGGCCGAGCCGCGCCAGCCACAGCAGGTAGTCGAATACGCCACCGCGGTCGGGGCTCATCACCATCGCCGAGCGCAGGGCCACCTTGCGGGTGCGCGGCGTCTGGGCCCGTTGCTGCTCCCGCTCCCAGTTCTTCGCGATCTCGACGCTGAAATCCCAGTAGCGGGGGACATCGGGTTCGCCGCCGCCGATCACTCCGGTCGCCTCGTCCTGAGGTGCGTCGAAGCGGTGGGCGTAGATGGTGGCGGTGCTCATCTGGAGCCAGACCCGGGGAGGCCGTCGGGCAGCCGCGATCGCCTCGCCCACGACGCGCGCGGAGTCCACGCGCGAGTCCATCATGGCCCGGAGGTTCTGCTCGGTGTAGCGGCAGCTGACGCTGCGGCCGGCCAGGTTGATCACGACATCGCTGCCGTCGATCGTCTCCGCCCAGGGGCCGAGAGTTCTGCCGTCCCACCGGAGTTCACTGTCATGCGTCGGCCGTCTGGTGAGCACCACGACCTCGTGGCCCGCGGCGGTCAGCGTGCGGTCGAGTATGCCGCCCACCTGACCGGTGCCTCCGGGTATCACTATCTTCACGGTGCTTCTCCCCTCCCGCGGTGCACCGAGAGTACGGCCTGAACGGGTGCCTCTGCGTATGAGGGGGCGAGCTCGGTATCGGCGGCAACGACGTCGGCTTCAGCTCGATGATCACCAAATACGTCAGGCGGGGTGATGTCGGACCGACGTAGGAGACGGCTTCACCGGCTCCTCCTGCGATTTCAGTAGCTGGTCCAGTGACTTCGGTAGCCCGCAGTGCCAGTAGCCGCACGACGACGGGACACGCCCTCCCGGGCGCGTCGGTCTGGCCGCCCGGGGCGAAGCGCTGGACGGCAGGCTCCGGCCTCGGCGAGCTGCAGTTCCTGGGCGCCGTACGCGACCTCTTCCTCCTCGCGGGAGAGAAGGGGCTCTACGGCTTCGACGCCGGCACCGGCCAACAGGTCTGGCACCACCCCGTCAGCGGTGGCTCCGGATCCTGGTCGGCGGTCCCCACCGACGACCACGTCTTCGCCAGCTGGTCCGGCGAGCTCTTCTGCTTCTCGGTCTGACATAAGTGTTGACACGTCGATTTCCGACGGCCGTTTGCCGCGCTGCATTGTTGGTTAGGGTGGTCCTCGGGGTGCGGCATCGCGGTGGCGGCGGGTGACATGGCGTCGGCCCCGACGGGAGGGGGAGGGGTGCATCGCATCTGCCGGATGGTCTGCGACGGTGTGCGACCGGACGCGGTGGGCGTGTGACCGGCCGGTCGGCGCCCGCGGTGCTGCCGCCGTCGCTGCGCGGGTGGCTTGGGCTGATTGCGGCCCTCGCCGGGCTGGTGGTCGTCGTGCTCGGGGTTCTGTATGCCGGCGACAGCAAGCCCGGCACGGTGGACGCGCGGATCGGGACGGCGGTGTACGGTGTCGGGCCGCCGTGGCGGCACGTCGCTCTGGCCACGGACTTCTTGGGGGAGCCCGTGGGAGCGGCGACGCTGATCGTGGCCACCGTGATGGGCTGCCTGCTGCTTCGGCGTCCTCGCGCGGCGGTGCTCATCGTTGTCGGCGTCGGCATGACCGTGGGGACGGCGACGCTGCTCAAGTCCCTGGTGGGACGCACCATCCACGACGGGAACCTGTCCTACCCGAGCGGGCACACCGCCTTCCTCACCGCGCTCGCCCTCGTGGTGGCGCTGCTCGCGACCGGCCGGCTCGGCCTCGGCAGGACGGCCGGCACATTACTCGTGCTCGCCGCGGCGCTGGTTGCCGGCGCCGCCATGGGCTGGGCGCAGGTCGCCCTGGGCGCGCACTACCCGACCGACGTCCTCGGCGGCTGGTGCACCGCGCTGGCGGTGATACCGGCGACCGCATGGCTGGTCGACCGGATGGCTGACTGGCGCCTCGATCGGACGGCCGATCGGATGGCCGACGCCGGTCGGCGGAAGCGTCGCTGACGTCACGTCATATCACGTATCACGCCAAGCGGCGGAATACGGGCTTCACCGGTCGTCCGCCCAGCCAGGGGGTGGGGTCAGCGGCGTCCAGTGCCTTCCGGTACACCGCACATGCCTGGGCCACCACGTCGACGGTGTGATCGATGTCGGCGTCGTCGAGCGCGCTGCTCACCACGAACGACGGGGCCAGCACCCCGCCCGCGAGGAGTCGGCGCAGGAACAGGGTGCGGTACTGCTGCGACGGCTGCCCGTTCTCGTCGAGGGTGGCGAAGACCAGGTTGCTGGCCCGGCCCCGGACGACGATGTGGTCGCCGACGCCCATGCCGGCCGCGGCGTCGCGGACACCGGCGGCCAACCGCTCGCCGAGGGTGTGCAGCCGCGCGGTGACGCCTTCTTCGACGTAGGTGGTGAGCACGGCCATCGCGGCGGCCAGGGAGTGTGTTTCCGCACCGTGCGTGGTGGACAGCAGGAACACCCGGTCGCCGGAGTGACGCAGCCCGCCCAGCTCCATCAGATCGCGGCGCCCGGCCAGCGCGGAGACGGCGAATCCGTTGCCCAGCGCCTTGCCGAAGGTGGAGAGGTCGGGGACGACGCCGTACAGGCCCTGGGCACCCGCCTCGGACCAGCGGAAGCCGGTGATCATCTCATCGAAGATCAGTACGCAGCCGTGCCGGTCGGCCAGCTCGCGCAGGCCGGCGAGGTACTGGGGAGTGGGGTCTCCTCTGCTCGAACGAAGTTGAGAGCTTGGGGAAGGCTCGGTGTGGGTGGCGGGTTCGAGGATCAGGCAGGCGACCTCGCCCTGGTACCTGCTGAGCAGCTCCTCCGTGGCGGCCAGGTCCCCGTAGGGGAACGCCACGGTGAGCTCGTTGGTCGCCGCCGGAACACCGGCGGACATCGGCGTGGTGCCGATGAACCAGTCGTCAACGGAGAAGAACGGATGGTCGGCGCAGATGGCCACCCGCGGGCGCCCGGTGGCGGCGCGGGCGAGGCGCACCGCGGCGGTGGTGGCGTCGGAGCCGTTCTTCGCGAACTTCACCATCTCGGCGGTCGGCACCGTGGCCAGGAAGCGTTCCGCGGCTTCGACCTCCACGATGGACGGCCGGACGAAGTTGCTGCCGCGGTCGAGTTCCCGCCGCACCGCCTCGATCACGCGTGGGTGGGCGTGGCCGAGGCTCACCGACCGCAGGCCGGAGCCGTACTCGACGTAGCGGTTGCCGTCGATGTCCCATACGTGGGCACCGCGGCCGTGGCTGATGACCGGGGCCAGATTTTCGGGGTACTGGTCGTCGCCCTTGGCGTAGGTGTGCGCGCCCCCGGGGATCATGGCGTGCAGCCGCTCGTTCGCCAGCCGCGACCGGGGCAGGAGGAACTCCTCGGTGTCTTTGGTTTTTTCGGTGGCCACGCCAACCTCAACTCTCTTTTTACTTCAGGGCCTCGGCGAGGCTCGGCGCCTCCCGGTCCCGCTGGGACATCGATGTGACCGGCAGCGGCCAGGGAATGGCGAGCTCCGGGTCGTCGAAGGCGATCGTCACGTCCTGGGCCGGATCGTGCGGGCGGTCGATCCGGTACGAGACGTCGGCGGTTTCGGTCAGAGCCTGGAAGCCGTGCGCGCACCCCGCCGGGATGTACAGGGTCGTCTGCGTCTCGTCGGACAGCTCGAAGAAGGCCCGGTTGCGGTAGGTCGGCGAGTCCGTCCGCAGGTCCACGACGACGTCGAAGATCCTCCCGTACGAGCACCGCACCAGCTTGGCCTCGCCGGCCCCGGAGCGCAGGTGCAGGCCGCGCAGCACGCCCCGGACCGAGCGGGACAGGCTGTCCTGAACGAAGGCGTCCGGGTCGAGGCCCACCGAGCGGAACACGTCGGCGTCGAAGGTGCGGCAGAAGAAGCCGCGCTCGTCGGCGTACGGCACCGGCTCGAACAGGTACGCGCCGGCGATCGCCGGGACTTCGGTCGCTTTCATGGAGACTCCTGCCGAGCGTGGGCGTGGGTGTGGTCGGTTGCCGGGAACAGGGTCGTGGTCAACGCGGCGAACTGGTGGGCGAGTTGCCGCGCGGCGGCCCGGTTTCGCTCGGTGAGGGTCTGCCGTAGCTCCGCCGCATGCTTCTCCAGGTCCCGGAACTGCTCGAGCAGCCGGTCCGCGTCGACATCGCGTGCCGGGTGGCAGTACGCGGCGAGGCCCATCTGCGCCATGAGCGCGTCGCTCTTCGCCGCATAGCTGAGGGCGAGCACCGGCGTGCCGGTCTTCAGCGCGCAGATCAGGTTGTGGTAGCGGACCGCCACTACAGTGTCGGCAGCCGCCATCTCCTTCATCAGGTCGGCCAGTGAGGCCGGTTCGGCCGCGGTGACCAGCGGTGAGTCGACCGCGTCGAGGATCGCGGTGACCACCGACAAATCGCACTGGTCGCCGGTGAGCAGCCGGACCGGCCTGCCCTCCTCGACCAGCGCGCGGACGAACCGGATCGTCCCGTCGAGGTAGCGCCGGTATATCTCCTCGGCCCGGGCGCGGTCGTCGTTGCCGCCGTGGAAGTCCATGACGCCGAGGCAGACGGGACCCGGCGAGCCTGTGGGCGCTTCCCCAAGCTCTCCGACAAGCTCCGAGCAGGGGATACCCAATTCCGGTGGCGTCGGCAGGGAGAACGCGAGGTCCGGGTAGACCTCGTCGCGCGCGGTGTCCACGCCCATGGCCCGCATCGCGTCGCGGGACTGGGCGTCCCGGTACGACCGGTACGCGGCCAGCCGCGCCGACCAGCGCACCAGGGCCCGGGTCGGCCGGTTGCGGATCTCGGCGGCGCCGACGCTGACCAGCGCGACCCGGGTGCGCAGCAGCCGGCCACTCGCGCAGAGCAGGAACAGCGAGTACGGGAAGCCCCACGGCCGCAGCGGCAGCGTGGCCTCCAGGACGCCCATGCCCGGGACGATCACCACGTCGTGCCGGCGCACCCAGGCGGCGGTACGGAAGACGTCGACGAGTTTGCCCAGTCCCTTCGCCGCGATCGCGCCCGCACGCGACGCGGTCCGGTACTCCGCGCGGTTCCAGTGCAGCCGCGTGGCGGGGATCCCGAACCGGGCCGTCACGGCCTCGGGTCCGCCGCACAGCGCGTCCACGACCGCCCCCGGGTGCTCGGCGCGGAGGTACCCGAGCACGGCCTCCAGCGATCCGTCGTTGCCGAGGTTGCCGGAGCCGAGCAGGCCGAACACCCCGACGCGCACCGGGGTTTCGTCCGCGGACGTCATGCCTGCCTCCCTTCACGTCCGGCGACGAGGGCGTCGACGGAGACAGTGAGCAGGCCCGGGTCGACCGGGGCGCGGTCCTCGACCCGTTCGCCGGCGCCCGGCCGGGCCCGGCTGCTCATCCAGGCGGTCAGATGGCGGTAGCACGCGCGCCGGTCGGCCGGGGACAACGGCGCCCGCCGGATCGCCGCGACGAAGCCCCAGACATACTCGGCGAGCAGCCGGGGCGTCGGGTGCAGCGGGCCCGCCCGGCGCGGGTCCAGGTTGACGCACCGGGAGCGCTTGGAAGGGTTCGCCCGCTCGGCGCGGGTGGGGTGGTCGCGGCGGAAGTACAGCAGCTCCGGCACCTGGTGGAAGGGGCCGTGCAGGGTGATCTCGGCGACGAAGGTGCGGTCCGCGTGGTGGTAGCTGTCGAGCGGCTTCACCCGGCGCAGCGCGTCGGCCCGCATCACCCCGTAGAAGTCGTCGCCACCCGGCTCGAACAACAGACTGCGGAAGCGCTCCGGCGGGTGCGGGGAGTCGGTGGCGAGCCCGTACTCGTACGGGACCTTCACCTGACCGGCGCCGTCGATGACCGCCTGGCCGGTGTGCGCGAGGATCACGTCCGGCCGCTCGTCCAGCGCCTCCACGCAGCGCCGCAGCAGGTCGCGGGCGTACAGGTCGTCGTGCGAGGCCCACTTGAACAACTCGCCGCGGCATTCGGCGAACACACGGTTGTGGTTCGGCGTGGCGCCGATGTTCCGGGGCAGCCGGAGGTAGCGGATGCGGGAGTCCTGCGCTGCGTACCGGCGGCAGATGTCCTGGGTCGCGTCGGTCGAGGCGTTGTCGGAGATGACCAGCTCGAAGTCCTCGTAGGTCTGGCCGAGCAGGGCGTCGAGCGACTCGGCGAGGTACTCCTCACCGTTGTACACGGGCAGGCCGATGCTCAGCCTGGGTCGGTCGGTCATGAGGTCCTCACTTCGGGGACGGGGGTGCGGTGGTGCTCGCGCAGGGCGGACCGCAGTTGCAGCCACCACACGGCCGAGCTGCTCAATGTCGCGGCGGCGACGCCCCAGGCCGAGCCGACCGTGCCGGCGACGACCGCGCCGCCGAGCCCGCCGCCGACGTAGCAGGCGGAGGCGAACAGCTGGCAGCGCAGGCTGCGCCGGGCCGCGCCGAGCGCGCGCAGCCCGGCCGCCGCGCCGGTGCCCAGGCCCGCGCCCGCGACGCCGAGGGTGATTGCCACGATGAGCTGCGAGGCGGAGTGCCAGACGCCGCCGAGTACGAGCTCGCCGAGCCGGTCCGGCATCAGTAGCAGCGCCCCGCCCCAGAGCAGCGCGGCGGCGGCCTGCCCGCCGCCCAGCAGGAGACAGAACGTGCCGAGGCGGTGCGGGGCCTGTCGCAGCACCCGTGCCGCCTCCGGGACGGTGACCAGGGACAGCCCCATCAGTACGGCGAGGAACGGGCCCATCAGGAGCTCGGCGCCCCGCACCGCACCCACCGCGCCGAGCCCGACGATCGCGCCGAGCCCGTACGCCCGCAGCTGGCTCGCGCCGCTGAGGCTGACGTTCTCGACCAGGTACCGGTAGCCGAGATCGCGCTGCTCACGAAGCCACCCGCGCGCCCCGGCGATCCGGGGCCTGATGCCGGACTGGAGGCAGCCGTACGCGGCGGCCACCGCGGCGGACGCGCCCCAGGCGAGCACATAAGCAGCCACGCTGCCCACGCGGGCGGCCATCACCATGGCCGGGACGAGCGCGACGCCCCACACGAGGTCGTTGACGAACGCCTTCCGCCCGGCGCCGGCGGCGAAGAGCGCGAACCGCCAGGCGTCCTGCAGCAGCAGCGCCGGCAGCACGACGCCGAGGACGGCGAACGCGGTCCCCACGCTGCCGCCGAGGGCGAGCCCGACCACCAGACAGGCCGCGCCGAGGGCGGTCCCGACCCCGAGCGCGGTACCCGACGACCGGGCCACCGCCCCGCGCCAGGACGTGTCCGACACGCCGCTGAAGCGCACCACGAGCGGGTCGGTGGCCAGCCCGCGGGAGACGTTGAGCACCACGCCGTAGGTCACCCAGGCCAGGCTGAACACGCCGAACGCGGCAGGCCCCAGCGAGCGTGCCACGTAGACCCCCACCGCGAAGTTGCTCAGGCTGGAGGCCGCCTGGTCGGCCAGTCCCCAGGACAGCCGGCCGACCATGGCCCGCTTGGCGGTCGGGGCCGCCGATGCCGTCGCCTTCTCCCGCTCGGTGGTCATCGGCGTCATGCCTTGATCAGCCCGGCGCCGTGCAGGGCGCCGGCCGCGGCGGCGACGGTGTCGAACGGCAGCCCGGACCGCTCGGCGACGTCCAGCAGGCTGTGCTCGCCGTCGGAGAGGCTGAGCACCCAGAGCATGGCCATCTGGGCCTGCTTCGCGTCGCTGCGGCCGCCGAGCGAGTCGTACAACCCACGCCGGCCCAGCTGCGGCTCGCCGTAGGGGCTGAGGTTGACGTACCGCCGGTTGCGGTCAAGGACGGCGAATGCCTCGCGGCAGAGGGCGAGCGTGTCCGCCATCGCCTCCGGGGAGACGAAGTCCGGGTTGTCCGCCGAGGTGTGGTATTCGGGGTAGCCGGCGTACGGGGTCCGGCTGAGCGAGCCCACCCCGAGATCGAACCCGGGCGAGCAGAACTGCCGCTCGTCGTAGCCGTACGGAGTGAACTCGGTGACACGGTGCCGGCGTTCGGATGCGAGCAGCACATGCCGCATCACCCGGTCGATCTCCGCGTCGCCGCGCCTGCTCTGCTTGTACGTCAGTTGGCCCGGGTCGCCGGCGCAGGCCAGCACCAGCCCGTGCTTGACCCGGTCGATCCGCTCCGCGTTGCGGGCCAGCCAGGTGATCGCCCCGATGGTGCCGGGCGCGAAGATGAACCGGTAGGTGTAGTACGGGGTTTGCTCGGCCAGCGCCCGGGCCAGGAACGTCGCCACCGCGATGCCCGCCAGGTTGTCGTTGGCCAGCGACGGGTGGCATACGTGGCAGGAGACGATCACCTCGTCGGCGATCTGGCCGGGGACCACGTGCTCGGCGTAGGTGAGGTGGCCGTCGGCGAGAGTGGAGTCGACACACACCTCGTAGTCGTCGTCCGGGAGCGCGTCCAAGGTGTCCTGGGCCAGGCAGAACCCCCACTCGGGCTTGTAGTAGCTGGTGCGGTACGGCACCCAGGACGGGTGGTCCGGCAGGGTGTGCAGATGGGCGCGGAGCTCGGCCAGCGGCATGGTCGCCGACACCGGCACGCTGTAGCCGAGCACGTGCAGGCTGGACGCGGCGAAGTCGACGACCCGGTGGCCGGCGGTGTCGGCGATGTACGCGTCCCGGATGTTCCACTCCTGCGGCACCGTCCAGTCGAGCACCTGAGTCCCGGTCGGCACCTCGTGCACCCGCAGCGGGACGTACTCGCCGACGATCCTCAGGGTGGCGCGCACACCGTCGCCGGTGATGCTCCGGCACAGCGGGTACAACCGCTCCACCAGCGCGTGCATCTGTTCGCCGGCCGTGGTCATCGGCGCCACCGCAGGGTGTCGTCGACGGCGCCCGCGTCGGACGCCGCGCGCAGCACGGCCAGCCGGGTGAAGCGTCGCTCGAAGTCCTCCCGGGTCAGCCCGTGTTTCCGGTAGGCGTCGGCGAGTTCGAGCGCGCCCTGCTTCACCGTCCACTCGCAGTCGAAGCCGGGCACCGCGGCGCGGAACCGGGAGAAGTCCACCCGGTACGACCGAGGATCGGCACCGGTCTCCCCGGTGATCACCACCTTGGAACCGGACACCGCCTCGGCGACCTGCTCGGCGATCTCGGCGACCGTGACGTTGTTGATCTCGCTGCCGATGTTGAACGCCCGGTCGTGCACCGCTTCCCGCGGCGCGACCAGCGCGGCCGCGAAGGCCCGGGCGATGTCGGCGGCGTGCACCAGCGGGCGCCAGGGGGTGCCGTCGGAGAGCACCAGCACCTCGCCGGACAGGAGCGCGTGGCCCACCAGGTTGTTCAGCACGATGTCGGCGCGCAGCCGGGGTGAGTAGCCGAAGGCGGTGGCGTTGCGCATGAACACCGGGCTGAAGTCGCCGTCGGACAGCGCGTGCAGGTCGTCCTCCACCCGCACCTTGGACTCCGCGTACGGCGTCACCGGGCGCAGCGGGGCGTCCTCGGCCACCAGGTCGTCGCCGCCGGCGGCGCCGTAGACCGAGCAGGTCGACGCGTACAGGAAGCGCCGCACTCCGGCGTCGCGGGCCAGCCGGGCCAGCCGCACGGACGCGTGGTGGTTGATGTCGTAGGTGAGATCCGGCGCCAGCGCTCCCAGTGGATCGTTGGACAGCGCGGCCAGGTGGATCACGGCGTCCACCCCGGCCACGTGTTCCGCCGTGACGTCGCGCAGGTCCACCCGATGCCCCGCCGGGTCCGCGGGAGTCGGGCCCAGCACACAGTCGGCGAACAGGCCGGCGTCAAGGCCGACGACCTCGTGCCCGGCGGCGTTGAGTACCGGGGCCATCACGGTGCCCAGGTAGCCCTGGTGTCCGGTCAGCAGTACGCGCAAGGTTCATTCCCCCAGGTCGAGAGTGAGTTTGGTGACGGCGAACGCCTCGGCGTAGCGCGCGTGGCATTCGATGCCGCGGATCCGCGCAAGACCGAGGAAGGCCTCCCGGTCGTACCAGGGCCGGTGCCGCTGCGAGGGGTAGTGCTCCTGCAGCAGCCGCACCTTCCGCTCGGCGATCTCCGGCGGCAGCGGCTGGTACGCCGCCGGACGGCCGAGATCGCCGTCCCACTTGACGATCTCGTAGCCGAGCACGAGGTGGTCGCGGAACGCGGTGGATACCAGCTTTGCCAGGCCGCGGTGATCCTGGTGCGCGTCATCGGTGCGCGGGGCGAGCACGAGATCCGGCTCGGTCCGCACGCGCAGCTCCTCGACCGCGGCCTTGGCCTCCTCCCAGTGCGCGGGCAGCCGGCCGTCCGGCAGCTTGTGCACGGTCAGCCGCAGGTCGGCACCCGGGCAGAAGGCGGCGAGCGCGGCTCGCTCCTCCTGCTCCCGCTCGCTGCCACCGCCGGAGAGCACCAGCGCGTCGACGCGGATACCCGGCCGTGCGAGGCACAGCGTCAGCAGTGTGCCGCCGGCGCCGATGGCGATGTCGTCGCAGTGCGCGCCCACCGCGACGATCCGGTCCAGGCGCCCGGCGCCGAGCCGGATCACGCTCTCGCTCCGGCGATGTCCCGCTCCCACACGGCCCACGGGCGGTCGCCCCGGGCGTAGGCGGCGTCGAGTGCCGCCCGCTCCTTCACGGTGTCGGTCGGCTTCCAGAAGCCGCGGTGCTGGTGCGCCACCAGTCGGCCGCGCTTGGCCAGTTGGGCGCATCCGTCAGCGACCAGGTCCCCGTTCTCCGGGATGTGGTCGAAGACCTCCTGGCGGAGTACGAAGTAGCCGCCGTTCTCCCACAGCGGCAGTTCGCTCACCGGGGTGATGCCCCCCACCAGGCCGTCCTCGCCCAGGTCCACGCAGTGGAACGAGGACTGCGGCGGCACCACCATCATCGACGCACCGGCGTCGCGCCGGGCGAACCGGTCGATCATCTCAGGCAGCGGGGCGTCGGTGAGCACGTCGGCGTAGTTGGCGAGGAACATCTCGTCGCCGTCCAGGTGGTGCCGAACCCGGCGCAGCCGCTCCCCGATCGGTGACTCGGTCCCGGTCTGCACGAACGTGATCGTCCAGTCGGCTATGTCGGTGGACAGCAGCTCGGTCCGCCCGCCCCGCAGCACGAAGTCGTTGGACGTCGTCTCCTCGTAGTTGAGGAAGAAGTTCTTGATGTGGTGGGCCCCGTAGCCGAGGCACAGGATGAACTCCGTGTGCCCGAAGTGCGCGTAGTAGCGCATGACGTGCCAGATCAGCGGTCGCGGCCCGACCATCGCCATCGGCTTGGGCACGTCGTCTGCGGCACCGCTCCGCATACGCATCCCGTAACCGCCGCAGAACAGAACGACCTTCATGACTTGACCTCGACAATGCTCAGTTCCGGGATGGGAAAGACCAGCCGACCGCCCCAGTCGTGCACGAAGGACAGCTGCTCGACCAGCTCGGCCCGCAGGTTCCACGGGAGGACGAGGACGTAGTCGGGTCTGTCGGCGGCTATCTGCTCGGGCGGCAGGATCGGGATGCGGGTGCCCGGGGTGAACCTGCCGTGCTTGTAGGGGTTGCGGTCGACCGTGTACGGGAGCAGGTCGGGCCGGATGCCGCAGTGGTTGAGCAGGGTGTTGCCCTTGCCCGGGGCGCCGTAGCCGACCACCGTCTCACCGCGCTCGGCCGCCTCGATGAGGAACCGCAGCAGGTCCCGGCGCACCTTGGCCACCCGAGCGGAGAACTCGGCGTACCCGGACAGCTCCCGCAGCCCGGCGGCCTTCTCCCGGGCCAGCACGTCGGCCACCCTTCCCCAAGCTCTCGGCTCCGCTCGAGCGGGGGAGACCCCATCGGTCGGCTCGCCGGCCACCTCGGCCGGCCGGGCCCACAGCCGGATGGAGCCGCCGTGCGTGGGCAGCAACTCGACGTCCACGAGAGCGAGTCCGCCGCTCGCGAGGGCCCGGATCGCGGACGCGACCGTGTAGTACTGGAAGTGCTCGTGGTAGATCGTGTCGTACTGGTTCTCCTCGATCAGGGTCAGCAGGTGCTGCACCTCGATGGAGACCCAGCCGTCGTCGGCGACCAGGGCGCGCAGCCCCCGGGTGAACCCGACCACGTCGGGGATGTGCGCATACACGTTGTTGGCCACGACCAGGTCCGCCGGGCCGTGTTCGGCGCGGACGGCCGAGCCGGTGTCCGGGGACAGGAACTCCGTGAGCGTGGGCACCCCCGCGTCCCGCGCCGTGGTGCCGACGTTCACCGACGGCTCGATGCCCAGACAGCGGATCCCGCGGTCCACCACGTGCCTCAGCAGGTACCCGTCGTTGCTCGCGACCTCGACCACGAATGCGTCGGGGCCGAGAGCCAGCCGCTGTACGGCGTCGGCGACGAACGTACGCGCATGCTCCACCCAGGAGGTCGAGAAGGAGGAGAAGTACGCGTACTCCTTGAACGTCTCCTCCGGCGTGATCAGCGGCGGGATCTGCGCGAGCCAGCAGTCGGTGCAGACCCGCAGGTGCAGCGGGTACGCGGGCTCCGGTTGGTCCAGTTGGTCCGCGGCGAGGAAGCTCTCACACGGTGGCGTCGCCCCGAGGTCGACGACGCTCGCCATCGCTTCCGAGCCGCAGAGTCGGCATCGTGTCATCTATTGCCCCCCATTGATTCCGTCCGACCCGCGATCGCGGTGCGGTACCCCTCCACCAGGCGCTCCAGCCCGACGGCCGGGCTGAAGTCCTGCTCGTAACGGCGCCGGGCCGCCTGGCCCATCTCCCGGTTGCGCGCCGGCTCGGCCGTGATCCGGCGCAGGCAGGACGCGAGCGAGGCGGGCTCGCCCGGCCGGTGCAGCAGCCCGGTCACCCCGTCCTCGACGAGTTCGACGAAGGCGCCGTGACCGGCGGCGACGGCCGGGACCCCCGCCGCCATCGCCTCCACGACCACCAGGCCGAACGCCTCCAGCCACGTCGAGGGAGCCACTACGGCGACCGATCGCGCGATGGCCTGCCGGCACTCCGCCGTGTCGTACAGGCCGACGTACCGCACGTCGTCCCGGCCCGCCGCCCAGGCGGTCACCTCTCGCTCCAGCGGCCCCGCGCCGGCGACCACGAGCGGCACACCCACACCACCGCTCGTGGCGATCTCGTCCCACGCGGCCATGAGCAGCCGTACGCCCTTGGCCTCCGCGAGCCGGCCGAGATACAGCAGATGCTCGCCGGCGCCCGCTCGGCGGGCGCCCGGTTCGGGCACGAAGTTGTGCTTCACCGCCAGCCGCTCGGGTGGCATGCCGGCCCGCACCAGGACGTCGCGCTGCGCCGCGGAGATGCAGAAGAACCGTTCCACGCCGGACCACCATCGCCGCCGGTTGACCGACAGGCTGACCGCGAGCGGCACCGTCGCCAGCCGGGAGCCCCGGTAGCAGCCGTGCCGGACGGCGGGCAGCGGCGCGGACCCGACGCACTCGGCGCACGGCCGGCCGTCCCGCTGCAGCGTGCCGGGCGGGCAGACCTGGGTGTAGTTGTGCAGCGTGGCGACGGCGGGCACGCCGGCGTCGGCGCAGGCGGCCAGCACCGCTGGCGACAGGAGCGGGAAGACGTTGTGGACGTGCACCACGTCCGGCCGCTCGGTGCGCAGCAGGCCGGCGAGCTCCGCGCGGACCGCCGGGTTCCACGGCACCAGCAGTGGCACCGCTGCCTTGCCCAGCAGGGAACGGGCGGCGATCTCGTCGCTGCGCCGCTCGAACACCTCGACCCGGTGGCCGGCCGCGCGCAGCAGCTCCACCTCCTGGTCGACGACCTTGTTCTCCCCGCTCGGCTGCGCCGAGGCGTAGCGGTTGTGCACTACGAGGACGTGAATGCCGTGCATGCTCAAGGAACCTCCGATCTCCGGGCCCATCGCGGGATGCGTCGTCGAGGAACTTCGGGCGTCGGGACGGGCGTGGCCGCGGCAGGTGCCGCCAGCAGCGAGGCGGCCACGGCCAGATGCAGCAGATACGGCGAGGCGTCGCCCAGCCCGGCCTCGGTGTACGACGCGATCGCGCAGTAGCTGATCAGGAAGATCGCGCAGGCCCTCTGCAGCGACGGTGGCCGCAGCAACGCGACGCCACCCAGCACGATGATGATCGCCGCCACGAGGGCGACGCCGATCAGACCCTGCTCGTTGTAGACGGCCAGCCAGCTGTTGTCGATCGGCAGCCCGCCGAACGACTTGTCGCCCAGGCCCACGCCGAACACCTGCTCCGCGGTCGTCCGGGGCGCTGCCAGCAGGGCGTCCCAGACCTTGGCCCGACCGGTGAGGCTGGAGAAGTTCTCCTTGCTCTGTCCGCGCAGGAACCACGCCTGCAGCGCGGAGCCGAGCGCCACCGCGGCCACCGCGGCGCACAGCACCGCCCGGGTGAAGAACCGGCGGGCGGCGGCGCTGGTCAGGACGAGCGAGCCGATCGCCAACGCCAGCCCGATGAACAGGCCGAGCGTGGCCGTCCGGGTATGCGTCAACGCGAGCAGGACGAGTGACGGCACGATGACCACCGCCGCGCCGGCCCTGTCGGTCCGGCGGCCCAGTACGAGCAGCACGGTGAGCCCGATGATCACCGCGGCGTACTGTCCGATCTGCGGCGGCGTGAGCGGCCACAACGCGCCGACCAGCCGCCCGCCGTAGAGGTCGGGCATGGCCGCGCCCGGCGAGATGACCAGGCCGGCGGCCACCGACCCGAGCACCGCGAAGTACATCCGGATGTGGTGCCGTACGAACATCAGGCCGCCGTCCCACCAGCGGCTGAGCAGCCACAGCGTGCCGACGAAGAGCGCCAGCCGGGCGCACCGGAACAGCGCGCCGAACCCGGACTCCAGGTGCGCACTGGAGATCACGCTCGGCACCAGCAGCAGGGTGAGCAGGAACAAGAAGGCGCTGGCTCGGATGCGCAGCCGGAGATTGAGTGCGAGCGCCAGCGCGAACGCGGTGACCAGCGCGCCCATGGTGACCAACTGGATGAGGGAGCGGGGCAGCGGGATGATGGTCTTCGCCCCGGCGGAGCCGAGCGTGTTGAGGATCAGCAGCCCCCAGACCGTCCCGACGATCCTCGATGAGTGGGACGTGTGGTCGGTGCTCATCTCAACCACCGTCCCGTGCGCGGAAGGTGCTGCCCGCGTCCTGCTGGTACGGCGTGCTCTGCCACTGCCAGGAGTCGAGTATCCGGCTCGGGTCGTGGGCGACGAATTTCCATGGTCCGAGGTAGACGTTGTCGTGCCAGCGGTTGTGCTGCTTGCGGGTGATCGCCTCGGCGACCCGCTCGCCCTGGTACGGCGACCAGTCCGGATAGGTGCCGTAGTTGGCCAGCACCGCCATCCGGTCGCACCTCACCGTGCAGTCGACGACGGATTCGTCCAGCACGAAGCGGTTGCCGTGGATGTCCACCCGCTGGGTCTTCCACCGGCAGTCGGCGTAGAGCGGTGCGGTGGCGATCGCCGGCTGTGCGCAGCGGTCGGTCTTCTTCACCAGCAACGTGCAGTCACCGGACGAGGTGTTGGCCGGGCTGTTGCAGAACCGGTCGGCGTTTTCCCACAGGGTGATCCCGGACCAGTTGTTCTCCAGCACGTTCCGGTAGATCTCGATCTTGTCCGTACGGGCTCGGATCCGTGGTTCGCCGCCGGACTCGGACAGGTAGATGGTCGGATACGGGAAGTTGTCGCCTCGGTCGGCGTACCTGCGGCCCTCGACCCAGTTGTTCCGCCGGATCGTGTTCTTCCGGATGACCGCGTTGTAGCTGGTCTCGTAGATCAGCGCGGCACCGTCGTTGGCCTCGAGCACGTTGTTCTCGATGCGGAAGTCGTTGTTGTTGGTGTCCGCCCACAACCCGGCTCCGCGGTTGTCGTGCACCCAGTTGCCTCGTACGTCGGCGCCGTTGACGGCCCAGAACTTGACACCTCCGGTGCAGCCGCAGCCCGGCCGCCGCCGCTCCCAGTCGTCCCTGTTGTTGCCCACGATCTCGTTGCCCTCGACCACCAGACCGCTGATACGGCCGATGGCCTTGTACGCGTTCATGCCGTACTGACCGTTGCCGCGCAGGCAGCTGGCGCGGACCCGCTGGCGGGCACCGGCCATCAGCCCGGCGCCGGAGTTGTTCTGGATCGTCGCGTACTCGATCACCCACCCGTCGGCCGAGTCATGGTTGACCACGCCCTCGTTATGCGGCGCGACGAAATCCTGCACGGTCAGGTAGCGGATGGTGACGTTGCGGGCGGTGCCGCCGAACGCGTACTGGTTGGTCTTCCGGCCGTCGAGCACCGCGCCCGGCGCGCCGAGGTAGCTGTCCCCCTCCTTGGGGATGACCTGGGCGTAGCGGTCCGGGTCGAGCCTGTGTTTGCCCGGTCGAAGCCAGAACGTGGTGTTCGGGGGGCTGCTCTTGGTCTTAGCAGCCAGGTCACCGGCCACCGCGGGGTCGACCGTCACCGCGCCCGCCGGCGCCTTCGCCGGCCCGGCCGCGGGCTTGGCGCACACCCGGGCCACGGACGTGGACGGCGCAGCGGGCGGCCTTGGCCGAGCGCCCGGCGTGCTCTCACAGCCGGTCGCCACCAGCAGGGCCAGCGCCAGCGGTGCCGTCGGCAACGCCCAGTGCCGCCACTTGATCCCCAAGCGTCCTCCCTAGCCGCGGAACCTGAGTACGGTGATGAACTCCCCCAACAGCGCAGTGCCGTCGGCGAAGCCGGTGCCGATCAGCGTTGTGGTGGGTTCCTTGCGCCCGAAGCCGGCGGAGTACCAGCCCAGCGGCGGGTCACTCTCGCCGCGATGCGCGCGCCAGCACAGCTGCCCGGGCAGGTCGAGCGCCGCGGAGCGGTCCTCGCCGTCCCGGGTCCAGGTGAGCACTGCCCGGTTCCCCACCAGGTCCGCGGTGATCGCCGGGCCGAGGTGGAGCGCCAGGCGCACGGCCCGGCGCGGGCCGCGCACCTCGTCAACCACCCTCAGCTCCTTGGCCGCGGCCGTCAGCTCCACCCGGCGGCGGTGCACGGAGCGCTGGTAGCCGTCGTGCTCGGCGCACCAGCGGGCCGTCCCCTCATCGGGGGCGCCGGATGTGTCCGCGACCAGGACGCGGCTGCGGGCATGCCGGGTCCACAGGAACGGGCCGCCGGAGACGGACTGGTCACCGCCGTCCAGTTGCAGGGTGTTGTGGCCGAGGGTCGACCGGAAGTACTGCCGCCACTCGGGCTGCCCGTGGTAGCAGAACGTCCCCGGGTCGGCGAGCACATCGACCCCGTCGTGCCGGACCTCCACGGACAGCGCGTCCGCGTGAGCATGCGCGGCGATGGACAGGAACCCGTGCGGACCACCGTCGCAGCGGCACCAGATCTCCGCCGGACCGCGCAGGATGGTCATGCCTGCGTCGGCGAAATGGGCCGGCCGGCTTGGCGGGCGTGACACGGCCGGTGCGGTTCCATCTTTCGAGTACGGCCGGATGAGCGCGGCCAGCAGCGGGGTACGCACATCGGTGCCGGTCACCGTCGGCCACCAGGCGAGCCGGCCGAACACGGCGTCCCCGGTGGCCAGCAGCGAGGCCCAGCGGTCGGTGCCCGCGCCGTCCACGACCAGACCGTGCCCGTCGTCCGCGTCCCCCTGGCGCGGCGGCCGCAGCCGGTTGTCCACGATCGCCGCGAGCGCGTCGGTCATCCGCAGCAGCACCAGCCGGATCGACGCGGGGACCGGCACGCCCGCGGCATCCGCCTCGGCCACCGCGGCCAGACCGAGCTCCAGCACCAGTCCGTGATACTCGGTGGCCAGCTCGCGGTTGAGGCCGGAGTCGAAGGTGTTGCTCCGCAGCTGCCGCTCCAGCGACCGCAGCGCGTCGGCTCGCCAACGCGCCGAGGAGGGGAACCACCCGAACGCGCAGGCCGCGGCGGACTGCCCGGCGGTCTCGGCGATGACGTGGTTGTTCGCCGAGGACCCCCGGCTGGGGAAGGCGGCCAGCCAGCGCTGGTGGTGCCAGATCTGGTTCAGCGCCACCGGGTTGCCCTCGAACAGCCCGGCCGCGCCCGGCCAGCCGTCGAGCAGCCGGCGGATCCACACCCAGGACAGCAGCCGGATCCCCAGCTCGATGCCGCTGGTCCAGTGCACTCCGCGCAGCGGCGCGTTGCCCGCCCACCACGACCGCAGGTGCTCGGCCACGCGCTCGGCGTACCGCTCGTCCCCGGTGATCGCGTAGGCGGCGGCGAGCTGGGTGAGGTACTGATGCCGGGACAGCTCCCAGATCTGCTTGATGTCCCCGACCGCGTCCTCGTTCCGGTACGGCACGTCGAAGGCGTAGCCCCACGGAGCCCGGCGCCCGGTCTTCGGGTCGTACCACCAGTCCGGGTCGGCCAGGTCGTCGCGGACCACCCCGAAATACTCGGCGTGCCCGGCCATCAGCCGGTCCGCCTCGGCGATGAGGCGTTTCGCGGCATCCGGTGGCACCGCGGCGATCGTCCCCGCGGGCAGTACCGCGGTGAACCGGGCGCCGGTCACGCTCGGGCAGTCCGGCCGCGCCGACCGCCACCGCCGCCTGCGCAGCGCGTCGCCCACCCGGCCGCCGACCTCCCGCGGCCCCATCCGGGACAGCCGCCGCAGGTACCAGCCCGGACTCCCCGAGCTCACAGTCATCGCGCCCTCGCCAACGTCACCGGCGCGCCGCCGGCCAGGCCGGTCTGCACGGCGAGGGTGGCCGCCGTGGTGGCGACCAGCGACTCCAGCGGCACCGGCATCGGCCCGCCGGTGCGCACGGCCTTGATGAACGCGGCCAGTTCGGCGGACTGGCCCTTGTCCCGGGCCTTGGGCAGCCGCGAACTGACCCACCGCTTGCGGCCGGCCCCCCTGTCTGCAAACACCGAGGCACGGACGAAGTCGTCGAGCCGCAGCACCTTGCCGTCCGCGATCAGGTCCAGCGTCTCCTTGGGGAAACCGGCCGCGCCGGTGGTGACGTAGCTGATGGTGGCGGTGGACCCGTCCGGGTAGCGCAGCACAACCTGAATGTCACCGCTGCCCTCGTTGCCGGACGTGGCGACCGCGTACACCGAGACCGGGTCGGCCTCGAGCAGCCAGCTCGCCGTGTCGATGAAGTGCCCGCCCTCGCCGGCGAACCGCGAGCCCTCGGTCCCTTGTCGGAGGTACCAGCTGCCATGCTGCAGCCGGCCCGCGTTGACCAGGTAGCGCAGGCTCGCCGGGCCGGTCCGGGCGCCGAACCGCTTCCTGGCCTCCCGCAGCAGCGGCGCGAAGCGGCGGTTGAAGCCCACCTGCAGCCGGTCGTTGCCGGACTCCTCCACCGCCGCGAGCACTCCGGCCAGCTCGTCCTCGGTGAGGGCCAGGGGCTTCTCCACGAACACCGCCTTGCCGGCAAGCAGCGCCTTGCGGGTCAGTTCGGCGTGCGAGCTGTGCCGGGTGACCACGAACACCGCGTCGATGGACTTGTCGCCGAGCACGGCGTCGAGATCGGTGGTCGCCTCGGCGAAGCCGAACTTCCGCTGCGCGTTGGCCGCGGACAGCGCCGTCGTGGTGACGACCGTGGACAACTCGACGCCGTCGCGCCGTGCCAGGTGCGGCAGCAGCATCGACGTCGCGTAGTTTCCCGCGCCGACGAACGCCAGCCGCACCGGCGCCGCGGCGGACCCGGTCGGGGTGCACACTCCGCCGCTGGGTCTCCTCACCGCGGGCACGGCCACCGCCGGGGTCTCCGCTTCCGCGGCTCGGCTGGGGTGGCCGGGGTACCGGAACAGCACAGCCACGGCCTTCAGATCGCCGTCCTTCAGGCGCTGGTACGTCTCGACAGCGTCATCGAAGGCGGCGATGTGGGAGACCAAGGGCTCCACGTCGACGCGGCCGCGGGCGAGGAGATCGAGGAAGCAAGCCAGGTTGCGGCGCTCGGTCCAGCGCACATAGCCGATCGGGTAGTCCCGCCCATCGAGCTCGTACTCCGGGTCGTAGCGCCCGGGGCCGTAACTGCGGGAGAACCGGACGTCGAGCTCCTTCTCGTAGTACGCGTTCCACGGCAGGTCCAGGCTGCACTTGCCGATGTCGACGACCCGGCCGCGGTCCCGGCACAGCCGGGCGGCCAGCTCGACGGGCTGGTTGCTGCCGCCGCCGGCGGCCAGGTACACCTGGTCCACGCCGTGACCGCCGGTGAGTTCGGCGACGGCAGCTTCCACGGCCGCGGAGGCGGGATCGCCGCAGGCCGCGGCGGACAGGCGCTCGGCGAGTTCGCAGCGCACCGGGTCGGGGTCGACCCCGATGACGCGGACTCCCGAGGCGGCCAGCAGCTGCACCACCAGCTGCCCGATCAGCCCGAGGCCGATGACCAGTGCCGTGTCGCCGAGCTGCGGCTCGCCGCGGCGGACGCCCTGCATCGCGATCGACCCGACGGTGCCGAAGGCCGCGTGCCGCGGCGCGAGGCCGTCCGGCACCGGGGTGTACAGGTTCTTCGGCACCCAGTTCAGCTCGGCGTGCAGCGCGTGCTCGTTGCCCGCGCAGGCCACGAGGTCGCCGACCTTGACATCGTCGATCCCGGCGCCGACCTGCTCGACGACCCCGCACAGCGAGTAGCCGAGCGGCGTGTAGGAGTCCAGCTTGCCCATCACCTTGCGGTAGGTGGCGGGCACCCCGTTGGTGGCCACGCTCTGCATGACCTTGGCCACCTGGTCCGGCCGGGAGCGGGCCTTGCCCAGCATCGACATACCGGCCTCGGACACCTTCATGAGCTCGGTCCCGGTGGAGATCAGCGAGTAGGCGCTGCGGACCAGCACACCGCCCGGCTTGCACCCCGGCACCGGCACGTCGAGCACCGCCAGCTCGCCGCTCTTGTAGTTCTGCACAACCTGTTTCACCCGAACTCCTCTGAATTCCTAAGCCGTTAACCGAGTGCTCTGGCCGGACCCAGAGGTCGCGTCGCGGTACCAGTACTCGAGGGTCAGCACATGCCACAGATGCTTGGAGAAGTCCCGCTGCCCGGTGGCGTCCTCGGCGACCATGCGGGCCAGCGCGTCACGGCGCAGGAACCCGTCCCGTACGAGCACGCCGTCGTGCACCACCTCGCGCACCAGCGGTGCCAGATCCCGGCTCATCCAGGCCCGCAGCGGGGCGCTGAACAGGCCCTTGGGCCGGTAGACGATCTCCCGGGGCAGGATCGAGACGGCCGCCTCCTTGAGGACGGCCTTGCCCTGCCGTCCGACGATCTTGCGATCGCCTGGCACGGCGAACGCCGCCTTGACCACCTCGACGTCCACGTACGGCACCCGCACCTCGGTCGAGGCGGCCATGCTGGAGCGGTCCGTGTACGTGAGGTTCAGGCCCGGCAGGAACATCCGGGCGTCGCCCAGGCACATGCGGTTGACGAAGTCGTCGAGGTCGTTGTCCTGGTAGATGTCCGCGTGCTCGGTGAGCACGTCCTCGACCGTCCCGGCCAGGTCCGGATCGAGAAGGGCGAGCAGCTCGTCCTGGTCGTACATGGTGTAGCTGCGCCGGAACGCGGTCTCCTCCGGCAGCTCGGCGAAGGAGAGAAACCGCTTCGCGAAGCGCACCGACCGGTACCCCCGGCGGGCCGTGGCCACCGGCAGCCGGTCCACGGCCCTGAACACCCCGCGCCGCAGGGGCCGCGGGACGCGCTGGTAGCGCAGCGCGATCAGGTTGGCCAGGTGCTTGCGGTAACCGGCGAACAACTCGTCGGCACCCATCCCCGAGAGCATCACCTTGACCCCGGCCTCCCGGGCGGCCGAGCAGATCAGGAACGTGTTGATCGCGGCGGGGTCGCCGATCGGCTCGTCCAGGTGGTACGTCATCTGCGGCAGCAGATCGAGCACGTTCGGGGCGATCTCGATCTCATGCAGGTCGACGCCGAACCGCTCGGCCACCCGCCGGGCGTAGCGCAGGTCGTCCGGCATCGCCTCGAACCTGGCGTCCTCGGCGCGGAACCCGATCGTGTAAGCGGAGATCCCGGGTCGGTCGCGGGCCGCCAGCGCGGTCAGGTAGCTGGAGTCGAGACCGCCGGAGAGGAAGGTCGCCACGGGTACGTCGGAGAGCAGGTGGCGCCGCGTCGACTCCTCGACGATGGCGGCCAGGTCCGGCTGCTCGCCGTCCCGGGCCCGCTCCCGGGCCTCGGCGGCGACGTCCTTCAGATGCCAGTACCGGCCGCGCTCCACCCGGCCGTCGGGCCGTATCCGAAGCCAGCTCCCCGGCGGCAGCTTCTCCGCTTCGCGGAACGCGCACCGTGAGTCCGGCACCCAGTAGTACAGCAGCGAGGCCACCAGCGCCGCATGGTCCACCTGCAGCGACCCGCCGGTCACGGCGGCGAGTGCCTTGAGCTCGGAGGCGAACACCAGACCCTCGCCGCGCCGGAGCAGGAACAGCGGCTTGATGCCGAGCTGGTCGCGGGCGAGTACCAGCTCACCGGTTCGCTCGTCGAAGATCCCGAACGCGAACATGCCGCGCAGCCGGGGCAGACAGTCCGTGCCCCAGCGCCGCCAGGCCTCCAGCAGCACCTCGGTGTCGGAGGTACCGCGGAAGCGCACCCCGGCGGCTGCCAGCTCGGCACGCAGCTCGGGCGCGTTGTACAGCTCGCCGTTGTACGTCAGGACGAGGCCGCCCGAGACCATCGGCTGGGCGCCGGTCCCGGACAGGTCGATGATGGCCAGCCGGCGGTGCCCGAGGTGCACTTCGCCAACGCCGGCGGCGTGGCTGTACCGGCCCGCCCCGTCCGGACCGCGGTGGGCGAGGGTATCGGTGAGCCGGTCGGTCACGACCTTCCCGTCCGGCCATCGGTAAGTGCCTGCGATGCCACACATGTCCTACCGTGCCTCCTGGTCGCTGTCCGGGACCCGTGCGGCCCACATCGGCTGCCGCTCCGTCCGCCACCGGCCCGTCCCGTTCTGCCGGGCCGGCCGCTCGCTCTGGCCGCGCAGCGCGGTGTGCGGCCCGTCCCACAGCGTGCCGTCGGACCGGTCACGCGGATCGGGGTCGATCAGCACCACACCGATCACCGGAATGCCCTGGTCCGCGAGGTGTCGCGCCACGGTGTGCAGCCATGCGGCGCTGCCGTGCCCGGCACGCACGACGAGCACGGTCCGGGCGCCGAGGTACTGGAGGTCGGTCCACGCGGTGCCCGGCGCCACCGAGCCGACGCCGAGCCGGCGCTCCTCATGCGACACGGCCGCGGCACGCTCGCCGCTGACCACGGTTGGATCTCCTGGCTTCGTGGTGCGCTTGGCGAGCTGCGGGCCGGGCAGTCCGTCGATGATGACCACTGGCCCCTCCGCCGCCAGTGCCCGGGCGAGGTCCAGGGCGATCACGCTCGTGCTGCGCGCACAGCCCAGTTCCAGCAGCGACACCGGTTCCGCGGAGCCGCGCACGGTGCGGGTCAAGGACGTGGTGAGCCTTGTCCGTGCCGCCCGGATCCGTCGGCGCTGCCACAGCCTGCCCGACCGGCGGGGGAGCTCCGCGATGACCGAGGCGCCGAGGTTCGCCGCGATCTCCCGGCGCAGCACGGGGCGGTCCGCCACCACCGCGCCGACGGCGGCCACCGCGAGCCCGAGGGCGAGCCCGAGGACGAGCCCGATCGCCGCGTTGGTGGCAGCGGCCTTGGGCAGGGAGTGCCGCACCGCGCGCGGGGCGTCCACGATCTGTGTGCCGGCGATGAGCTGGGGCGTGCCGATGCGGGCCTCCGCGGCGCGCTGGCCGAAATCGGTGATGCGCGAGGTGAGTTCGGCCCGGCGGGCGAAGAGCGACTCCATGTTCGCCGACGCCTTCGGCCCGCTCTCCGGCGATCCCTCTTCGATCGCCTTGTTGACCTGGGCGAGTTCGTCCCGCATTCGGTCACGCTGGTCGAGCAGGGTCTTGGCTTCGGCGTTCGCGGCTTCCTGTATCCGCTTCACATGGTCCGCGACGAACGCATCGGCCAGCGCCTTGGCGCGGGCCACCGCTTTCGCGTCGCTGTCACCTGTCACATTGATCTGCAGCAGGTTGTTGGTCAAACCGATACCCCCGTAGTCCTGCATGAAGTCCTCTGGTTTTTCCGGGGACCCGAGGGACTTCAGGGCCTTACCGGCGATCCGCGTGGTTTGCAGCAGCGCGACGTCGGTGCGGATCAGCGTTCCGGGGTCGTTCGGCTGGTCCTCCTTGTGCGCGACCAGCACCTTGGTCACCGCGCTCGGCGGCGGCGGCAGCAGGACCGCCACCGCCGCGCCGACGAGCAGCCCCAGCAGCGCCAGGGAGCCCCAGAGGCGGCGCCGCCTGCGCACCGCAACCACCAGCGACTGCAGGTCAAGCAGCGGAGCGGCGGCCGACGACTCCGATGTCGTACTCGTCGTCACCCTGAACCTTCCGTCGCGTGGTCGCGGGCCGCGAGTGCCGGCGTGGCGGCATCCCGAGGACGGGCGGCAGTCCGCGTCGGACGGGCCCGGACCGTGCCGGCGAGGACGATGCCAACGACCTCGTGCTTGGCGTCCGCACACGCCTCGGCGATGCCGGCGAGCTCCCCTGCGGTCCAGCTGCCCGCGCTGAGCACGACCAGGGCACCGGACTCGTTGTCGCGGTCCGGCACCATCGGCTGGGACACCGAAACCCCCACCACCCGCAGCATGGGATATCCCCTGCTCGAAGAGGACGGGATGGGGTATCCCCTGCTCGAAGAGGACGGGGAAGGACCGCTCTCGGCCTCGGCGACGAGCTGCCCGGCTGCCCGGCGGGCGACCTCGTCGCCGTCCGGGACGACAACGAGCAGCCGCCGGTGGGCCGGCAGTTGGTCCCGGAGGCGGGCGCACACCCGCCGGTAGCGGATCTGTCTGCTGGCCTCGTCGCCGGACGTCCGCGGGGTCGGTATGTCCCACCGGACGTCGACGCCCAGCAGCCGGCGGATCCGGGCCCGCGGGCCATGGCCTTCCGACCGGTGCGCGCGTCGTTCACCAGGTACGTCGACGGTACCCAGCAGCGCCGAGCCCAGCGCCGCGGCGATCTCCGGTTCGGTGCGCAGTCGGCGACTCATCCGTGCGGCGGTGAGATGGCCGATGACCGCGAGCAGGAAGAACAGCAGCGCCCCGGCGGCGATGAGCTGCGTCCTTGTCGGCGGTGCCTCGCCGGCCGGCCGGGCCGCCGGCCCCATGACGACCATGTTGGCCTTGTTGGCCTTGTTGGCAGCCGCCGGGTCGGCCTGGTCCAGCTTGTTGATGGCCTCCTGCAGCGCGGTGCGCAGCTTCGCGAGCTCGGTGCGGGTCTGCACGCCCTCCACGGTCTGACCCGGATCGGCCGCATCGGCCAGCTCGGTGATGCGGCGGCTGGTCCGCACCACCATCTGCCGCAGTGCCTCGGGCCGCGTCGCCGCTTCGGGGTCGGTGTTGTCGCCTGCGATCCGCGCGGCGAATGTGACGAACTGCTGGGCCACCTGGTCGGAGAGTTTCTGTGCGCGCTCCGGGGTGTCGGCCGTGCCCGAGATCTTGATGATGTTCCCGTCGGCGGCCTTGGCGCTCACCCGATCCCGCAGCTCGCTGCCGCTGACCCCGGTCCAGCCGAGCGTGGCGGCCGCGCGGTCGACCACCACCGAACTGGTCGCGATCTCCACCTGAGTCAGCAGCTCGCGCTCCTGCCACGCCCCCGGCAGCAGTACCGATGCCGACGTGGTGTAGCGCGGCGGAAACAGCAAAGAGGTGCCGTAGCCGACGAGCGCACCCACTACGGCGAGGATGGTGAGAAGCCGCCAGCGCCGACGGATAATCCGCCCGATCGTGACCAGGCGTATCGTGTCATCGCTCAACGGCGCGGCCTCTTCCCTGCCCGGGCCGGGGCGCCCGCCGACACCGGAGTGTGGTCACGGCAGGCAGCGGCGTAGGCGGCGAGCAGCGACACTTGCGAGTTCCGCCAGGAGAGCGGCCCGCCGATCCGCTCCTGGCCGATCTTGCCCATCCGGGCCCGCCTCTCCGGATCGTCCAGCAGCAGCGCGATGAGCCCCGCGAACTCGGCCTCGTCGTTGGCGGATGCGTAGACGGCGGCGTCACCGGCGGAGACCCGCGCCTCCCGGAGGTCGAACGAGACGATCGGCCGGCCCATCGCCATGTACTCCAGGACCTTGTTCATGGTCGACACGTCGTTGAGCGGATTGCGCGGGTCGGGGGAGAGGCACACGTCCGCGGTGGACAGGTAGCGCACCAGGTCGGCGTCCGGAATGCGCCCGGTGAACTGCACCTGCTCCGAGAGCCCGAGCCGCCGGGACAGCTCCACCATCGCGTCGAAGGCGTCGCCGGCGCCGACGAACACCGCATGCCAGTCGGTCCGCCCGAGCTCGTCGCGCAGCTTCGCGAGGGCCCGCAAGGCGTAGTCGACGCCGTCCTGAGGGCCCATGACGCCGAGATAACACAGCAGATGAGGCTTGCCGCGCTTCAACTCCGGTTCGGGTGGCACCGGTTGGAACCGGTCGATCGCGGGCGCGCTGCGCACCACGAAGACGTCCTCCGGCCTCCGGCCGCCACGGCGCATCGCGACGTCCCGGTAGCTCTCGTTCGTGGCGAGCACGACGTCCGCGGCCCGGTAGGTCCGCCGTTCCAGCGCGCACACGGCGCGGTAGAGCAGATCCTCGCCGCGGTCGAACCGGGAGAGGTACAGCTCGGGTACCAGGTCGTGCTGGTCGAAGACGAACCGCGCGCCGCGCCGCTTCAGCCACAGTGCCGGCAGGAACAGCAGATCGGGCGGGTTGCAGGCGTGGACCACGTCGACCGGGCCGACCTTGCGGGCCAGCCGGGCCGTATGCCACAACGCCGAGCCGTACTCCCGCAGATAGCCGGCCGGCCCTCCGGTGGCCGCGCGCAACGGGTAGCGGTGGATCCGCACCCCGTCGATCTCCGCCTCCGGCTCCGTGTCCCGTTTACTCCCCTGGGGACAGATGACGTGCACCTTCCAGCCCGCGTCGCGCAGCGTCGTGCACTCCTGCCACACCCGCCGGTCGAACGGCACCGACAGGTTCTCCACCAGGATCAGCGCGCGCCGGGCCGGCCGGTCGCCGCTGACCGTGTCACCGAACGATGTGTCACCAAGCAAGGCCCATGTACCCCGGTTCGGCCCGGCGCGCCTCGGCGTCGGGAAGGCGGATGAGGTCGACGATCACCGGGCCGTCGCCATGCGGCAGGGCCGACAGCACGGCCGGATCTCTGGTCCCGACCAGGCACACCTCGGCGTGCTCGAGCACCTCGTCGACGGAATCCGCGAGCAGCTGCGCGAGGTGCGGCAGCCGGTTCTCGATGTACTCGCGGTTCGCGCCGATCAGCCGGGAGAGGCTCACGTTGGCGTCGTGGATCCGCAGGTCGTAACCCTTGCCGAAGAGCCTCTCCGCCAGCTCGACGAGCGGGCTCTCGCGGAGGTCGTCGGTGCCGGGTTTGAAGGACAGCCCGAACAGGCCCACCCGGCGCTTGCCGGTGCGCTCGACCAGCTCCACCGCGCGCTGCAGATGGTCGGAGTTGGAGGGCAGCACATGGGCGAGGATGGGCACCGAGACGTCGGCCCGCTGCGCCGCGTGGACCAGGCTGCGCAGGTCCTTGGGCAGGCAGGAGCCACCGAAGGCGAAACCGGGCCGCAGGTAGGCGGGGCTGATGTTCAGCTTGCGGTCGGCCAGGAACACGTCCATCACCTGGTGCGAGTCCACCCCGAGCGCCTGGCACACCGCGCCCAGCTCGTTCGCGAAGCCGATCTTGAGGCCGTGGAACGCGTTGTCCGCGTACTTGATCGCCTCGGCCGTCGGGACCGGCACCCGGAACACCTCGCCGGGCAGGCCGTCGTACAGCGCCATCACCGCATCGCCGCTTGCCGGGTCGAGCTCGCCGATGACGGTTTTGGGCGGGTCGAAGAAGTCCCGCACGCTCGTGCCCTCGCGTAGGAACTCCGGGTTGACCGCGACCCCGATGTCCACCCCGGCCGTGCCGCCGACGTACTTCTCCAGAATCGGCACCAGCAGGTTCAGGCAGGTGCCCGGGAGCATGGTGCTGCGGAACACGACGGTGTGCCGCCCATTGCGCCCACTGCGATCCGTCAGCGCGGCGCCGATCTGCTCGGTGACCCGTTCCAAGTACGTGGTGCACAGGCTGCCGTTGGGCTCCGACGGCGTGCCCACGCAGACCAGCGACACCTCGCTGCCCATGATCGCCTCGCGGACGTCGCCGGTGGCGCGTAACGCCCCGGTCCGCACGACCTCGGCGATGAGCTCGCCGATCCGCTCCTCGACCACCGGGGCCTTGCCGTCGTTGACCAGGTCGACCTTCACCTGGTTCACGTCCACCCCGATGACCTCGTGACCCATGCCGGCCAGGCACGCGGCCGACACGCAGCCCACGTAGCCGAGCCCGAAAACGCTGACTCTCATGACCCGTTCCTCCCCCCAGGCAGGCCCTTTTGGCCTGCGGTCCGTGCACCGGCGAGACCGCCCCGTCGCAGCCCTCCGCGCATCAGTAGGCCCCCTGCCCGTAGAGCACCGCACGCAGCGTCTTCCACAAGATCACTGTGTCCAGGGCGAGCGACCAGTCCTCCACGTACCGCAGGTCCAGCCGGACCGCCTCCTCCCACGACAGGTCGCTGCGTCCGCTGATCTGCCACAGGCCGGTGAGCCCGGGCTTGACCAGCAGCCGCCGCCGGATGTCCGGGTCGTACGCGGCGGACTCCTCCGGTAACGGAGGCCGCGGACCGACGAGCGACATCGATCCGGTGAGCACGTTGAAAAGCTGCGGGAGCTCGTCGATCGAGTACCGGCGCAGCACTGCTCCCACCCGGGTCACCCGCGGATCCCGGCGGAGCTTGAACAGCAGGCCGGCGCCCTCGTTGCGGTCGGCCAGCGCGGCACGTGCCCCGTCAGCCCCGGCGACCATGGTGCGGAACTTGAGAATGGTGAACTCGCGGCCGTCCTTGCCGACCCTGCGCTGGCGGTAGAACGCCCCACCCCGACTGTCCACCAGCACGAGCAGCCCGACGAACACCATCAGCGGCGCGAACAGGATCAGCAGGATCGCTGCGCCCATCCGGTCGACGACCCCTTTGACCGCCCGGCGGCCCCCGGTGAAGGCCGGCATGCTGACCCGCAGCAGTGGGATCCCGAGCACCGCGTCGACGTGCAGCCGCGGGCCGGCCACCTCCATCAGCACGGGGGCCACGACCATTTCGGCGTCGCTGCCTTCGAGGTTCCAAGCCAGCCGCTGCAACCGGTCCGGTGACCAGTGCGGGTCCGGTGTGACCGCGACGACACGGTAGCCGTCGCGGCGGACGTGGCCCGCGACGTCCGTCAGTCGGCCGACGACCGGCACTCCGTCCAGTTGGCCACCGTCGAGCCCGAGACCGTCCGTCGTGCACACCGCGTCCACCCGCCAGCCGAGGTGCGGGAACTTGCGGGTTCGGGTGATCAGGTCGCGCACGGTGGCCGGGCTCCCGGCAGCGAGCACCGGTCGCAGGCACCGCCCCTCCTTCCGCTGTTTGTGCAGCCAGAGGCGCAGGAGATACCGCGCGGTCATGGTGATGAGCGCGATCGCGGGGATCGCTACGAAGATCCAGAGCTTGATGTTGCGCGAGGTGAGGGCGATCCCGCCGAGCGCCAGTACGACGGTCGCCGTGAACAGTGAGCGTCCGAGCCGGCGGAATTCCTCGGCGCCCTGGCCGAGCACGGCCGGGGCCCACGACCGGCTCACCGCAAGCGCCCCCAGCACCAGCAACTCGGTGCCGAATGCGAGAATCCCCCACTTCTCGTGCCAGTTGGCCGCGTCCCGGGCGCCGAAGAAGTTGCCGATCGCCGCCACCACGATGGCGGTGGCCACGGTATCGCTGGTGATCACGGTACGGCGGTACCGCTGCTCCCAGTCATTCGCGGGCCGGCTGATTGCCCCGTTCGCCAGACGCCCGCGCTCCGACGAAAACGGGCTGACTAATCCCCCTTGCCGCACAGAACCCCCCAGGTCCCCAGTGGTTCGACGTGGTCGCCTAACACTGTTCATCCCCCCGGGAGGCCCCCGCCCCCCCGCACTGTCCCTCCCCTCGGGGCCCCCGCCCCCGCCGCGCCGGTCCTTCCCACGGGAGGCCCCCACCCCCCGCGCCGCGCTGTTCCTCCCCGCGGGAGGCCCCCGCCCTCCGCGCATGACATCCCAGCTGTTTCAGAGCTACTTGAACAACGTGCGCAGGAACCCGTCGAAACCTCGGGTGCTCCCCGCACCCAAGGCCCCCCCTCGGGCTCCAGGAATTGATTCCGTAGCGCCGGACCTGCAGATCATTAGTGGTCGTCTAGATCATTACGGGTCGCCTCGTGCCCGAACAGCTGAAGCACGGTCAATCTAGACCATCGGGGCCCGGTATGTAGAGAGGATGTGTGTAATTTGTGTTCAAGCTTTGGGGCTGGATCCACCGACCGGTGACCACCTACGGGTCCTTTGATGCCAAAACGACGGGCCCTGCGCGGGGACCGGGGCGTGCTACGGCGACCGTGTCGCTGTCATCCGCTACGTGGCCGACATGGGCGGGCACGTCGAAGCGAGGTCCCTCTACGACATCTGCGCCTATGACGACGACCGACCCATGCGGATATCAGCTGACGGCGGCCTGCCCGGAACCGGTTGGGACCTGTACGAGTGGCGGCACTCGGGCGGCGGCAGCAGCCGTCGGTCAGAATGGTGCGGCGTTCTACCCCCGGCCGTGTGCCTGCCGCGACCGGCGGGCTACGGCATCCAGGCCTACGGCCAGGAACAGGACCAGGCCGGTGATCACGAACCGGTAGGACGAGTCGAGGTTGAGCAGGGTGAGACCGCTGGAGATCGACTGGATGACGAGGGTGCCGAGCAGGGCGGCGAAGGCCGAGCCGCGGCCGCCGAACAGGCTCGTGCCGCCGATCACCGCTGCGGCGATGGCGTTGAGATTGACGTCTCCGCCGCCGGCGCTCTGGTTCGCCGCGGCGAGCCGCGACGCGGCCAGGACTCCGCCGAGCGCGGCCAGGCTGGAACATATGACGAACACCGACGTGTACACGCCCCGCACATTGATCCCCGCCCTGCGGGCGGCCTCAGCGTTGCCGCCGACCGCGTAGACGGACCGCCCGTACTTGGTCCGGGTGAGCACATAGTGCAGCGCCAGCACCAGGGCGACGAAGAGGACGAACATCCAGGCGACGCCACGGGTGCGGCACAGGTAGGAGACCATGAACAGCAGTGCGGCAAGCAGCAGCAGCGACTTCGCGATGAGCCACTGCGGCGACTGCGCCGAGAGTCCCGCGCGGCGCCGCGTACGGGCGCGCACCCAGCCGGCGGCGGAGTACCCCGCCCCCGCCGCCACTGCCAGCGCGTAGGCCAGCCAGTCGGGGACGAACCACAGCTGCGCGAACTTGACGAGGGTGGAGTCGAAGGGGAGGTTGATCGCGTTCTCGCCCTGCAGCACCAGCAGTTGCACCCCGAGGAAGGCCAGCAGACCGGCCAGGGTGACCACGAAGCTGGGCACCCCGACGCGGTTGAACCCCTGGCCGTAGAGCCACCCGATCAGGCAGCTGGCGGCCAGGGCCGCGAGGACGGCCAGCCAGGTCGGCTGCTCGAACCGGACCATCACGACGGCGGTGATCGCCCCCGACAGGCCGCTGACCGATCCCACGGAGAGGTCGATCTGGCCGACCAGCAGGACGCACACGATCCCCAGCGCGATGACGCCGATCGGAACCATGTCGAAGGACAGGTTCACCAGGTTGGTGCTGGACAGGAACGTGGGGTTAAGCACCTGGAAGATGGTCCAGATCACCACGATGCCCGCGATGACGGGCAGCGCACCCAGGTCTCCGTCCCGGACCCGGCGCACTCCCGCCCGAACATGGTCGGCGACGTCCTGTGGGGTCGCGAGACGCTCGTCTCGCAGATCGGCGGGCGGCGCCACCCGATTGTCCTTGAGTCTCACGGCTGTTCCTTCTCTTCCCGCTGGGCGAGCGTGTGGCGGGCGGCCCGCCGTGACACCACGTTGTCGGCCGCGCCGGTGATCGCGGCGATGATTTCCTCGGACGAGACGTCCCTGGCGTCGAACACGCCGTTGTTGCGGCCAAGCCTGAGGACGGCGACACGGTCGGCGACCGCCCGGACGTCCTCCATGTTGTGGCTGATCATCACCACGCCGAGTCCGTTGTCCTTGAGCCGCTCGACCAGGTTCAGCACCTCGGCCGTTTGCGCGACGCCCAGGGCCGCCGTGGGTTCGTCGAGCAGGACGACCTTGGGGCTGCTGAGCAGTGACCGCGCGATGGCGACCGTCTGCCGCTGGCCGCCCGAGAGAGCGGCCACCGGTACGTCGAGTGTCGGGATCTTCGCCGACAGCTCGTGCAGCAGTTCCCACGAGCGCTTCTCCATGGCGACCTCGTCCAGCATCCACGGCCGGAGTTCCTGGCCCAGGAACAGGTTCGCCTTGACGTCGAGGTTCTCGCACAGCGCCAGGTCCTGGAAGACCGTGGCTATTCCCATGGCGTGGGCCTCGGCGGGCGAGCCCAGGGAGACCTCGTCGCCGTGAAAGAAGATCTTCCCCGCGTCGGCCGCGTAGACTCCGGAAAGGACTTTCACGAGCGTGGACTTGCCGGCCCCGTTGTCCCCGACGATGGCCACCACCTCGCCGGCCGCGACATCGAGGTCGATGTCGGTGAGCGCGGCGACCGCGCCGAAGTGCTTGCATATGCCCCGCAGTGACAACGCGGTGTCCGTGTTCTCGCGGGGAACCGCTGTGCCCGTACTCATGGCCCGCTCTCCTCCAAGGCGAGGACCGCTACTTGATGCCCAGTCGGCGGCAGTCGGCGGCGTACTGCTTGGTGCAGACGTCCTTGGTCTTGAGCACTCCGTCGGGGCCGAAGATGACCTTCTTGAGGTTCTCCTGCGTCACGACGGTCGGCTGGAACAGCTGGGAAGGCGTGTCGAACAGCGTGGCGTCGGCCTTGGGCTTCTTCCCCTGCATCAGCTCGTAGGCGACGTTCGCGGCGGCCTCGGCGACGGTCTTGATCGGCTTGGAGATGGTGTTGTATTGGTCCCCCGCGATGATGCGCTGCACCGCCGCCAGTTCGGCGTCATTGCCCGTGACCGGCGGGACCTGTTCATCCGCCGCCTTGAACGCGGCGATCGTGCCTCCGCCGGTGCCGTCGTTGGCCGCCACCACGCCGGCGATCCGGCCCTTGTACTGTGCGATCTGGCCGCTCACCCACTGCTGTGCCTTCTCCGGCGACCACTTCGGCGCGTCGTACTCGGCGAGCAGATCGAACCCGCTGTCGTCGACGGCCTTGTGGATGCCCTTCTTGATCAGCCCGGCGGCGGCGTCGGTGGGAGACCCGTTGACCTCGAGCAAGCCGCCCTTGGCCTTCGTCGCCTTCAGGTGATCGATCAGCGACTGCCCGATCGACGCCCCGATCGCCTCGTTGTCGAACGAGACGTAGAAGTCTGCCGGCTTCGCGACAACAGGTCGGTCGTAGGCGACCACCTTGACACCCTGGGACTGCGCCGTCTGCACGATCGTCGCCGCCGCGGTCGAGTCGACCGGGTCGAGGACTATCACCTTCGCGCCCTGAGTCATCGCGGAGTTCGCCTGCTGCTGCTGAAGCGAGGCGTCGCTGTTGGCATTCTGGTAGATCACCTTGCAGCCCGAGCACAGCTCGGCCATGCGCTTCTTGAACAGCGGAGCGTCGTACTGTTCGTAGCGGGTGGAGGCGAGGTCGGGCATCAGGAACGCGACCTTGCCCGTCGCGCCCTTCCCCTGGACGGCCTTGGTCGGTTCCTCGGCGCATGCGGTGAGGACACTCAGGGCGATGACGCCGATGAGAGCACCATTGGCCGTTCTCCTCATGTTCCACTCCTTGATCCGGGGCCGCGAACCGGTAGCTATCTCACAACGCACAAAGACGTAGCGCACAAGTAACGTGACCGTCATCGGAAGAGTCAACAGGCGGCCGGAAACGAACATGAGTTGCTGGGAATTCGATCACCTGAAGTGTTCGATTACCTTGCGTGGCTGAACAGCGGCATACCTCACTTCCCAGGGGGGAACACAGGGCATGCCTGGCTGTCACAGCTTCTCTCCAGGTGGAAGTCCGGCACCCGGCAGGTGGAGTCCGGTGCGCGCGCGGATGTTCTCTTCACATCGATCGAACAGGGGGTCTCATGGAGGCAAACGAACACCCGGCCGCCGACGAAGGCGGACGGGGGCCGAGCGACAGGCGGGAGCGGATCAAGACACGCGTTGTCGACGAAGGCTTCGTCCGCATCGAGCAACTCGCCGACGAGTTCGGCGTCACCCCGATGACCATCCGTCGCGACCTGGACTACCTACAGGCCAAGGGATGGCTCAGAAAGGTGCGTGGCGGGGCAACCGCACAGCCATCGACGGCATTCCACGGTGACGTCCGGCATCGCACCCAAGCCATGGTGGCACAGAAGAACATGCTCGCGCGTGCCGCGCTGACCTTCGTCAAACCGGGTCAGTCCATCGTCATCGACGACAGCACGTCCGCCCTTGCCCTCGTCGGACTGCTCCCTCAGCGGGCACCGCTGACAGTCATCACCAACTTCGTGCCCGTCACCCAGCTTCTGGCCGGCAGCGCCGGAATCGATCTGATCTCACTGGGCGGCTTGTACTACCCGGCCTACGACGCCTTCCTCGGCATCCGGACCGTCGACGCGGTCAGCACCCTGCACGCTGACGTCCTGTTCGCCTCCACGACCGCCATCACCCGCGGTCACTGCTACCACCAGTCCCAGGAGACAGTGGCGGTCAAGCGAGCCTTGATGGAGGCCTGCGACCGTAGAGTCCTCCTGGTCGACCACACCAAGTTCCGACGACGCGGGCTGTACCAACTCGCGCCCGTCACCGCCTTCGACCTTGTCATCGTCGATGCCGACATCCCGGAGCCGGACCTCGACTCGCTGCAGAGCAAAGGTGTGGAAGTCCTCGTTGCCCGACCGCACTGACGGGAGTCGTGAACTACGCGATGACCGGAGCCGGGTCCGTGATCAGTTCCGCCCAGATCGTCTTGCCATGACGGCCGTGTCGTGTGCCCCAGCGTTCGGCGAGCTGGGCGACGATGAACAGGCCCCGGCCGCCTTCGTCGTAGGTTCGAGCCCGCCGCAGGTGGGGGGTGGTGGTACCGCCGTCGGAGACTTCGCAGATCAGACAGCGTTCTTCGAGGATGAGGCGGAGCTGGATCGGGGACTGCGCGTAGCGGATGGCGTTGGTGACCAGCTCACTGGCTATGAGCTCGGTCGTGAAGACCGCGTCCTCAAGCCCCCATGCGGTGAGTTGGCCGGACACGTGCGCGCGGGCGTCGGCGACGGCGGCGGGGTCTGTCGGGACGTCCCAGGTGGCGACGTGGTCGGCGTCCAGGACTCGGGTGCGTGCGATGAGGAGGGCCACGTCGTCGCTGGGCCGGTCGTTGAGCAGTGCGTCGAGAACGGTCCGGCACCGCCCGTCCAGCGACGGCTCAGGGATGCTCAGTGCTTGCAGCAGCTCCTGGAGCCCGCTCTCCAGGTCGCTGCCGCGCTCGCGGATGAGGCCGTCGGTGTAGAGGGCCAGGAGACTGCCTTCCGGCATGTGCACGTCCACTGATTCGAAAGGCAGATTCCCCAGGCCGAGGGATGGGCCCAAGGGAGTGTCGATGATCCGGGCGTGATGATCCGGTGTGACGATGGCGGGTGGAAGGTGGCCGGCGGTTGCGAGGGTGCAGCGGCTGGCGATGGGATCGTAGACCGCGGCTGGGCGACAACGGCGCCGGCAAGTCCACCCTGATCAAGATCCTCTCTGGCTTCCACAAGCCCACCACCGGCACCATCGTCTTCGTCGGCTCCGAACCCACCAAGGGCTTCGGCCCGTTCAGGCTGTTCGACAAGAAGCTGGCCGGCGAGATCGCGGTGCGGGAGATGCAGTCCCTGGGCATCACCCGTGTCACCGACGGCAGCCGCCTGGTGGGCAGTCTGTCGGGCGGTGAGCGCCAGGCTCTGGCGATCGCCCGCGCCGTCTACTTCGGCGCCAACGTCCTCATCCTCGACGAGCCCACCGCCGCCCTCGGCGTGAAGGAAGCCGCGCACGTCCTGCGCATCGTCATGCAGGCCCGCGCCAAGGGCGGCGCGGTCATCCTGGTCACCCACGACGTCCGCCACGCGATGATGGTCGGCGACCACTTCGCCGTACTGATCCGCGGTCAGAAGGCCGACGACCTCTACAAGGGCGAACGCACCCGCGAGGAGATCACCGACCTGATGGCCGGCGGCGAGGCCATGGCCCACCTCGAGGTCGAACTCGCTCAACTCCCGGCCGACGCCTGATCGTCGCCGCCCCGCAGAGAGCCGCCCAGGGCTGGTGTCCTGGGCGGCTTTGACGTGCCTATAGCCGAGGTCGCCCCGGACGGTGATGCCCGTCGCGCCGCCGCTGGGGATGGCATGCCCGCCCCGGTGCACCGCACTGTCTGCCGCGCGGTACGCGGTCGGAATCCCCGGCTCCGCGCCATGACGCGCAACCTCCGCATGTCCCGCGCCCTCTTCCATACCGGCCATGACCGTACGCGCCGATGTGCCCCGGTCCGGGCCGCACACCGGCTGACCGACTTCGGTTCCGACTCCACGAGGACACACCGCCCTGATGCCCGACGAACACTTCGACCGCACCGCGGACGATCTCATCGATCGTCCGGGCACCGCCCGTTGCGTTCGTCGAGAAATGTACAGTTCGGTTCCCGGGGAGTCGGCTCACCATGCGTCGGCGAATCCGGACTGTGCGGAGCCGACGCCGCCCATGGCGCGGACCGTATGACGCCCATCCGCACCCGGGACGTCCGGGCGCACGCCGGAACCGCAGGAACCGTCCGAGCCGTCGTCTGTCCTCGCGCAGACGGCCTCGGTGTACACGATCGACTTGGGGCCGACATGCCGGAACTTGTACTGCATGCCAATAGACGCACCTGGACCCTGGACGCGTCCCGTAGCTACACCATCGGGCGCGACCAGCAGGCCGACATCTCGTTCATCGACCGCCGAGTCTCCCGGCGGCACCTCATGATCCGTTGCGAGGGCGGGACGTGGGTCGTCGAAGATCTCGGCAGCGCGAATGGCACGTTCGCAGAGGGGCGTCGTATTCAGCGGATGGAGATCGGCCACGGTTCGATCGTCCGGCTGGGAGACGTCTCCACCGGCATGCGGCTGGACTTCACCGGAGTCTTCACCGGAGCCTCGTCGGCGGTGGGTGACGATCAGGCGCGCGCTGACGTTCGGATACGCGCTGGGCAGCCCCAGAGCGAGGCCCGTCCCAACGCCCGGGGCGCCACGGATCGGGGCACGTCGGAGGCCGCCGCCACGCCCCCGGCGGTGCCCGGTCCCCGGCCGGGGGAGGTTCCGGGAGCCCCCATGGGCGTGGCGGCGGCCGGTGGCGACGGCCTGTTCCGGCCCCTCCCTCACCACGCCGCATCCGATCTCGCCCGTGCCGCGGTTCCCCGGACTCCCGGAGACGCGGGTGACGCCCGGGACGGTCACCGGTCCGAAGGGCCCACAGACGGTCCCCGTGGAGCCGCCGCGGCCCTTTCCATCGACCGGGACCCCTCGGGCGTCTACCCACTCGTCCTGGGGCAACGGCTGCGTATCGGTCGCGCGCAGGACAACGAACTCGTGGTGGAGGGCCCGCATGTCTCCCGCTACCACGCGGAGTTCCGGCCCCTGCCCGGTGGCCGCTTCGAAATCGTCGACCTCGGCAGCCACAACGGCACCTATGTCAATGGGCAGCCCGTGGACCGCCGGATCATCGGCCCGTACGACATCGTCGGTGTCGGCCACTCCACCTTCCGTCTCGTCGGAGACCGGCTGGAGGAGTTCGTCGACACCGGTGAGGTCTCCTTCACCGCCCGCGACCTGACAGTGACCGTCGGGCGCGGCAAGACCATCCTGGACGACGTCTCCTTCGGCGTCCCCGAGAAGTCGCTGGTCGCGGTGATCGGGCCGTCGGGCTCCGGGAAGTCCACCCTTCTGCGCGCACTCACCGGCTACCGGCCCGCGGACCGTGGTCAGGTGCTCTACGACCACCGCGATCTCTACGCCCAGTTCGCCGAGTTGCGCCACCGGATCGGCCTCGTCCCTCAGGATGACATCCTGCACAAGGAACTGACCGTCGACACCGCTCTGAAGTACGCCGCCAGGCTCCGCTTTCCCGGTGACACCAAGGCGGCCGAGCGCAAGGCCCGTATCGACGAGGTGCTCCAGGAGCTCAGACTCGACGTTCACCGGGGCAAGAAGGTCTCCTCGCTCTCCGGCGGTCAGCGCAAACGGGTGTCCGTTGCCCTGGAACTGCTGACCAAGCCCTCCCTGCTCTTCCTCGACGAGCCCACCTCCGGTCTGGACCCGGGCCTGGACCGCAATGTCATGAAGTTGCTGCGGGAGCTCGCCGACGACGGCCGCACCGTGCTGGTGGTGACGCACTCGGTCGCCGAACTGTCCCTGTGCGACCGGGTGTTGGTCATGGCACCCGGTGGCTCCGTGGCGTACTTCGGTCCCCCGGGCGAGGCCCTGGACTTCTTCGGTCACGACAGCTGGGCCGATGTCTTCTCCGCCTTCGAGGACCATCGCGACGACGACTGGGGCGGGCGCTGGCGGGCATCCCGGCAGTACGACCGGTGCGCCGCGGAGATCGACTCGGCCGTCCCGCCGCAGCAGCCGGACGCCCCTGCGACGCAGCCGCCCGCGCGAGCTCCGCGGCCCAAACCACAGGGTTGGATCGTCCAGTTGTGGACGCTGATGCGCCGCTATGTGTCGGTCATCGCCTCCGACAAGGGCTTCATGGCGCTGATGCTGCTGCTCCCGGCCGTGCTGGGCGGAGTGAGCTGTCTGATTCCGGCGACATACGGACTCGCCGCGCCACCGCCCGACAGCCGCTTCCGCTACAACCAGGAGTCCGGAACCATTCTGCTGGTGCTGGTCGTCGGCATGTGCTTCTCCGGCGCGGCCAACTCCGTACGTGAATTGATCAAAGAACGGGTGATCTACGAACGGGAGAGAGCCACGGGGCTGTCCCGATCCGCGTATCTGATGTCGAAGGTGATCGTCCTCGGTCTGATCACCGCGATGCAGGGTGTCGTCATCTGCGCCATCGGCTTCTCCGTCCGCCAACTGCCCGCCCAGGGGCTGCTCATGCCCACGGCCGTCGAGGTCTGCGTGGTCATCAGCGCGCTGGGCTTCACCACCATGATGTTCGGTCTGGTCATCTCCGCGCTGGTGCGGACCCCGGAGAAGACCATGCCGCTGCTCGTGATGTTCGCCGTCGTCCAGGTCGTCTTCACCGGGGTCCTCTTCAAGCTGTTCGACTCCCCGGGCATCGAACAGATCGGCTGGCTGATGCCCGCCCGCTGGGCGGTCGCCGGCGCCGGGACCACACTCGACCTCGCGCACACCATGCCGCCCTGGAATCTCGACAAGCCGGACGATGTCGACCCGCTGTGGGCCCACACCGTCACCCAGTGGGGCATCGACCTCGCTGTGCTCCTGGCCATCGGGCTGGTCTGCGGCTTCGTGGTGGCCCGCCTGCTGCGCCGGCACGAGCCCGAGGTCATGCGGGACTAGGCCTGTGAAGTGCCGGTGAAAACCCTGTGGAAGTGGTGTCGGTGGGGCCGTTTATGCTGCCTCAGACGATGACGCGGTACCAGGGGAGGGCGCGGCATGTTCGGCAAGCTGTTCGGCAGGGGTGCGGAGAGGCCGGCGGCGGATCCGCACGCCCTACTCGTCCCGCGCAGGCAGAAGAACGGGATGTACACACTGCGCGCGCTCGGGGACACACGGGTGCTCGCGCTGGTGGAGGCCGCCGATGCGGGTGACTGGGAGGCGGTCAAGGCGGCGCTGGCCCCCTTCGATCTCGGCCGCGACCACCAGGTCCTGGGCGAGCTGGCGGAGTTGGACGGTGTGCAGGACTGGATCGGCAGGGCCTGCGAGGAGGACAAGGAGCACCGGGCGACCGCCCTGCTGATATCCGGGACGCGCCACATCAGCTGGGGCTGGGAGGCCCGCACCGCCGCGCGTGCCGTGAACGTCACGCAGGAGCAGTGGCGGGTCTTCCACGAGCGGCTCCGCATCGCCGAGGAGCAGCTGCTCGAGGCCGCCGAGTTGCGGCCGGAATGGGTCACGCCGTGGCGCCGTCTCCTCACCTCCGGCCGTGGCATGTCGCTGGGCCCCGCCGTCAATGAGACCCGGCTCGACGCCGCCTTGGGCCGCGACCCACTGGACCTGGAGAGCCACGTCGAGTGGGTGTCGCAGTTGCAGCCCCGCTGGGGCGGCGAGCCCGGCGAGGCCCTGGCGTTCGCCCGCGAGGCGCTTGCCCGCGCCCCGCAGGGGCACCGCCTCGGCTGTGTGATCGCCATGGCGCACATCGAGGACTGGGTCGAGTCGGATCACGAGGACTGCCTCGAAACCTCCGAAATCCAGGCCGAGTTGCGGGAGGCCGCCGACCACAGCATCCTGAACCCCGGCTACGCGGTGCGCCCGGGCTGGCAGCACGACTTCAACATGTTCGCCATGGCCCTGTCGCTGGCCGGTGAGCGCCACACGGTCCGGCGCGTCTTCCAATCGCTGGACGGTGCGTACACCAAGTGGCCATGGACCTACTTCGCGGAGCCCGAGAAGCAGTTCGCCCGCCACCACCGCCGTGCCTGAGTACCCGCCGGCCTTGGTGCCGCCTGCCCGCCACCCGTCGCCCCTCCCACTCCGGACTGCCCGATGACTCTGCCTGACACCGCCGTCCACCCGGCCGGCGCCGATCGCACCTTCCAGGTGGATCTGCGCGGCCTCGTCGACCTCCTCTCCCACCACCTCTACTCCAGCCCGCGCGTCTACCTGCGTGAACTGATGCAGAACGCGGTGGACGCGCTGACCGCCCGGCAAAGCCTCGAACCGGCCGCACCGGCCGCACCGGCCGCACCGGCCGCACCGGCCGCACCGGCCGCACCGGCCGCACCGGTCGAACCGGCCGCGCCCGTCGATGCCTTCGGTATCCGCCTGTACGCCGACGGTCGGGTGGTACGCGTCGAGGACGACGGCGTCGGTCTCACCGAAGCCGATGTGCACACCTTCCTGGCCACGATCGGCCGCAGCAGCAAGCGCGCCGAGCGGATCGCCGAGCAACGTGGCGACTTCATCGGCCAGTTCGGAATCGGCCTGCTCTCCTGCTTCCTGGTCGCGGACGAGATCCACGTCCTGAGCCGCTCCGCCCGCACCCCCGACGCCCCCGCCGTGGAGTGGCGGGGACGCGGCGACGGCAGCTACACCGTCCGCACCCTGCCCGCCTCCGCCCGCCCCCGCCCCGGCACCACCGTCACGCTGACGCCGCGCGCCGACGCGGGCGAGTGGACCCGCCCGGCGCAGGCGCACGCGCTGGCCCGGTACTTCGGCTCCCTGCTGCGCCACCCGGTGACCTTCGATGACGGCACGGGCGGCCCGGGCGTGCCCGTCAACCCCGAGCCCGCACCCTGGGCGCGTACGTACCCCACGCCCGGAGCCCGCTCCCGTGCGCTGGCCGCGTACGGAGAGGAGGTCTTCGGATTCACGCCGCTGGACACCATCGAGCTGGACCTGCCGGCCGTAGGCCTGAAGGGCATCGCGTGCGTGCTGCCCGAGGCGGTGCCGGCCGGGCGCCGCCACGGCCACCGCGTGCACGTCAAGGGCATGCTGCTGTCCGAGCAGGCCGAGGAGATCCTGCCCGAGTGGGCCTTCTTCGTCCGCTGCGTCGTCGACGCCGAGAGCCTGCGCCCGACGGCGTCCCGCGAGTCCCTGTACGAGGACGACACGCTCGCCGCCGTCCGCGACGCCCTCGCCGAGCGGCTGCGCGCGTGGATCGCCCGGGCCGCCGCCAGCGACCCGGACCTGCTCGCCCGCTTCCTCCAGGCTCACCACCTGGCCGTGAAGTCGCTCGCGGTGCACGACGACGAAATCCTGCGGATGCTGCTGCCCTGGCTGCCGTTCGAGACCACGGACGGGCACACCACCCTCGACGAGTTCGCGCGCACCCACCGCACCGTGCTCGTGACGTCGAGCGTGGAGGAGTTCCGGCAGGTCGCGGCGATCGCCTCGGCCGCCGGGCTCGGCGTCGTCAACGGCGGCTACACCTACGACCGTGAACTGGTCCACCGGCTGCCCGAGATCAGGCCCGAGGCCGGCGTCGCCGACCTCGACCCGGCGACCCTGACCGCCCACCTCGACCCCGTGGACCGGGAGACGGAACTGGCCGCCGCGGCCTACCTCGCCGTGGCCCGCGACGCCCTCGCGGTCTTCGACTGCGATGTCGCGCTGCGCACCTTCCAGCCCGCCTCCGCCCCCGCCCTCCTCGTCGACAGCCGCGAGGCGCGGCACGAGCGCACCCGCTCCCGGCTCGCCCGTGAGCAGGAGGGTGGCTTGTGGGGCGACATCCTCGGCGCTCTGAGCCAGGAGGCCCCGCGGGCCCAGCTGATCCTCAACCAGCTCAACCCGCTGGTCCGCACCGCCGTCACCATCGACGAGCCCGAGCTGGCCCGCACCAGCGCCGAAGCCCTCTACGGGCAGGCCGCGATGCTGTCCCGGCGCCCTCTGAGGCCCGCCGAATCGAGCCTCATCAACCGCTCCTTCCTCGACCTGCTCGCCCACGCCCTCCGCAAGGACAGCTGACGATGCCGACCGCGCCCGCACCCGCACCCCATCCCCGGAACACAGACGAGCTGTACCAGGCGCTCCAGGAGAACGACCGGCGCGCCTACGGCCGAGCCCGGACCGTCATCGCCGAGGAACTCGTCGACGCCGCCGAGCAGTTCGCGGAGCCCCTCCCGCTCGTCGATGCGCTCCTCGAGCTCCAGGAGGCGTATACCTACGGCTCCGAACCCCGGAAGTCGCCCGTCGTCTTCGCGCGCCTGCTCACCCTCTTCGACGAGCAGCCCGACGTCTTCGACGAGCGCCTGCGCCACATGCTGTTCTGGCGGTTCAAGTGGGTGGCCAACGCTTTGCTCGCGCTGCCCGAGATACCGCTGACCAGCCTGCACCAGTGGCTGTCGGAGATGCGTGACCGGTACGAAAAGGCCGGCCTCGGCCTTCAGCCCTACTACGCACAGGCGTACCAGCTCGCCGCCCATGTCGGCGAGGACACCACCCTCGCCTACGAGCTGTGGGCGGGCCGCACCCGCACCAGGCTCAGCGACTGCGAGGCCTGCGAGATCTGCGAGCGCGCCCTGTACCACCTCGGGGCGGGCGACGACGAGCGGGCGCTGCGCACCTGGGAGCCCGTCCTGGCCGGGAAGGAATCCTGCCAGGAGGAGCCGGCCCGCTCCGTCTCGTACGCGCTGTTGCCCCTGCTGCGCACCGGTCGCACCGACCGGGCGCGCGAACTGCACCTCGCCGGCTACCGCGGCTGCCGCCGCAACCCCTCGACGTCCCAGGAGGTCGGCCGACACCTGGAGTTCTGCGCGCTCACCGGCAACGAGGCACGCGGCCTGGAACTGCTCGCCGAGAACCGGAGCCTGTTCGACGAGGTCGACTCGCCGCTGGACCTGCTCAGTTTCCTCACCGGCGTGGAGGTCCTCCTCCAGCGCGTCGAGTCCCTCGGCCACGGCGAACTGCCCGCCGCCGGGTACGCGGGCCGCACCTGGACGGTGGCCGGCCTGGGTGCCGAGGTGCGCGGCCGCGCCGACGACCTGGCCGCCCGCTTCGACGCCCGTAACGGAACCACGGCCCACACCGACCGCCGCAGGGCCCGCCTCGACCGTGCCCCGCTGCTGGACGCGCTGGAACTGAGCTTGCGCACCCGCAGCCTCGACGACGTGGCCCCGGCCGCCCCGGTTGTCGCGCCCGCCGCCCGTACGGCCGCCGCCGTCCCCGGCTCGCTGCCCGAACTCATCCTCCGGGCGAGGACGTTGGACGAACAGGGGCACCCGGACGCACAGGCCTGCTGGGCGCGGCTGCGGACGCTCGTCGCCGCCCGCGACTACACCCACCCCGACGACCCTGCCGTGGGCCCGCTCGTACGACTGCGCGCGGACCTGCTGACCGACGAGGCGAGCCGGGCGGGCGAGAAGGAGGAGTTCGCCGACGCCGCCGCCCTCCACGAGGAGGCCGCGGCCCTGTACGACGACGCCGGGGAGCCGGGTGACGCGGCGCTCGCCCGCGCCTGCGCCCTGCTCGCCACCGTCGAGACCCCCGCACAGCGCGCCGACGGAGCCGAGGCGAAGGCCGCCGCGCTGACCGCCGCCCACGCGTCCATGGTCCGCCTGCACGAGGAGACGCCCGGCCTCGCCCCGTACCAGGAGGCCCGCCTGCTGCGGCTGCGGGCGACCACGCTCGGCCTGCGCCTACAGACGTCGGGGAGCGAGGAGCACGTCGCGCCGGTCCTCGCCGAGGTGGACGTGGCGCACGCGTTCGCCACCCGGCACGACCTCGCCGGACAGATCTCCGGCGCCCTGCTGCTGAGGGCCGGCACGTACGCCATCTCCGGCGACCTGCCCGCCGCCGTCACCGAGATCGACGCCCTCCTCGACCGGCTGAAGGGGCAAGGCCCCGCCTGGCACCTGCCCCGCACGCTGGGACTGCGCGGCCGGCTCCAACTCGGCCTCCAGGCCGCGCAGGCCGCGCACGCCGACCTGACCGAAGGCCTGCGACTGGCCGCCGACTGGCCGGCCGACGCGGCCGACACCGCCCGCCTCCACGGTGATCTGGCCGAGGCCTGTATGCACCTGGGCCGCCCCGACGAGGCCCTGCGGCACCTGACGCGCTCCGCGGAGCTGGAGCTTCGCCGCGGCCGCCGGACGGACGGGTTCTGCGCCTACGGCAACGCGGCCCAGCTCACCCTCGACCTGGGCCGCGTCGAGGACTGCATCGCGCTGCTCGACTCCCTTCTGGCCGAACCGGACGTCGCCGCCGGAGAGCAGGACGACCGGCTCGTCGCTCAACTGCGCCTGACCCGCGCCCGCGCACTGCACGCGGGCGAGGACCTCAAGGCCGCCACGGCGGAGTTCGTCGCCCTCGCGGCCGAGTCGGCCGACTGGGAGGACGACCCGGGAAGCCACGCCATGATCGCCGCGGAGACGGCTGTACTCCTCGGTGAGTCCGGCGAGTTCGGCCGGGCCCGCGCGGCTGCGGACCAGGCACTCGCCGCCCACGCCCGGGCCCCGCGCTACGAGCAGCTCAGCAACTGCCTGCGCGAACTCGCCCGTCTCCAGGCCGAGCAGCAGGGCCCCGACGGCCTGGCCGACGCCCTCGCCTTCCTGGCCGACGCCGGCCGGATCGCCGACGAAGCCCGCGCCGCCGAATACGAGGCCCGCGGCCGCTCCCTGGACACCGCTCTGGCCTACGAACACGGACGGGTCAACGCCTACGCCGGTGAGTACGAGGGCGCCCTGGCCGCCCTGGAGAAGGCCCTCGCTCTGCTCGGCGAGCCGGGAAGGGACGACGACCGCGCCGGCGAATGGGCCGAGTGCGTCCGCCTCGCGGGCGCCGTGGAGGGCATCTACCTGGAACGCCCCGCCCCCGCCCTCACCCGCCTCGATGCGGCGGTCTCCCACCTGACCGCGTTGGGCCACACCGAGGAGACCGAGCCGCTGATCTCCCTGGCGGCTCGGCTGCGCGACGAGGAGTGACGCGGCGGTACCGGGGCGACAGCCCGCCCCGGTACCGGGGCCCACTTCCCCGGGCCTGTGTCGGCGCTCGCCGTAGTCCCACGGACCGGCTCGCCGGGCGCGTGCCACGCCGCCACGGTGAGCGGTGCGCGGCCGTGGTGCACACCGTGCTCACGGCGACGGCGGCCGGCTGAACGCGCCCTCGGGCAGCGGTGCCGCGGGCCGTGTTCGCGGCCACAGCGCATCAGGGATGGGCTCGTCGACCCGCCGCGCAGCGAGGCGCACCTGGTCGGGGGAGGCCATACCGGCGACCACCGACGCCACCTCCGGCCGCCGCAGCGGGAAGCGGAGCGCGGCGTGGGCCAACTCGACGCCTGCGGCCCGGCAGAGCGCGGCGAGCTCGCGGGCGCGGCGCAGCACCGGCTCGGTCACCGGCGCGTAGTCGAAGGTGTCGCCCTCGCCCGGCTCGGTCCGCGCGAGAATGCCGGAGTTGAACGGCGCCGCCGCGAGCACCGACACGCCGCGCTCGGCGCAGCGGTGCAGCAGCGGCTCGCCGGAACGGTCGAGCAGGGTCCAGCGTCCGGCGAGCATCACGGCGTCCACGTCGCAGCGGTCCACGATCTCCGCGAGCGGCTGCCAGTAGTTCATGCCGACGCCGACCGCCGAGACCAGGCCCTCGTCGCGCATCCGCAGCAGCTCAGGCACCGTCTCGGCGATCACCTGCGGGACGTGCAGGTCGGGGTCGTGTACGAGGGCGATGTCGACGTGGTCGACGCCCAGCCGGGTCAGGCTGTCTTCGAGGCTGCGCCTGACCCCGGCAGGGGAGTAGTCGAGCCGCCGCCGCAGCGTGTCCGGTACGGCGAACCCCGAGTCGAGATCCGTGCCACGCGGATCGTCGTTGGGGACGAGGAGCCGCCCGACCTTCGTCGAGATCACGTACTCGGCGCGGGGCCTGGACGCCAGCGCCCGGCCGAGCCGCCGCTCGGCCAAGCCGAGCCCGTAGTGCGGCGCCGTGTCGAAGTACCGGACGCCGGCCTGCCAGGCCGCGTCGACGGTCGCCAGTGCCTGCTCGTCGTCGACGGCGGCGTACAGGTTCCCGATCGGCGCGCTGCCGAAGCCGAGCTCGGTCACGTGGACGCCGGTCCGTCCGATCCGCCGGCGGTTCACGCGGCGGCCCCGCTGCCAACTGCGAGCCCGTACCAGCGGCTCGCGGTGCCCCCGTACACGGCGGCCCGGTCCGCGTCGTCGAGCGTCTCCAGTAGCGCCGCCGTGATGGACAAGGTGTGCCCGTAGTCGGCGGCCAGGGTGCACACCGGCCAGTCCGAGCCGAACATCAGCCGCCGAGCGCCGAACTCCTCCAGCAGCGGCCGGGCGTACGGGAGCAGGTGCTCGGCGTCGCGCTGCCCGTTGCCGGCCTCGGTGAGCAGGCCGGAGAACTTCACCGCGACGTTCGGCAGGGCCGCCAGCTCGGCGATGTGCGTCGCCCACGGCTCGATCGCGCCCGCCGCGATGGGCGGCTTGCCCGCGTGGTCGAGGACGAAGGACGTGCCGGCGTGGCGCCGTACCGCCTCGATCGCCGACGGGAGCTGTGCGGCGGTGACGATCAGGTCGAAGACCAGCCCGCGGTCGCCCAGGACGTCCAGGCCGGCGGCCACGTCCGGGCGCAGCAGCCAGTCTCCCTCCGCCGCGCCGGGCGGTTCGAGCTGAACCTGGTGCCGCAGGCCGACCAGGCCGGTGCCCCCCTCCGCCGCGCGCAGCCGGTCCAGGGTGCCGGCGAGGTCGGGCGCGGTGAGTTCGGCCCAGCCGACGACACCGGCAACGCGGATGTCGCGCGCGTACAGCCGCAGCAGCTCCACGGTCTCGTCCGCCGAATCCACCGTCTCGACGACCACGGTCGCGTCGATGCCGTGCGCGTCGAGCTGCGGTGCCAGGTCGGTCATGGTGAAGTCGCGGCGCAGTACGGGCAGGTCCCGTGTCCATGGCTGGTCCCGGACCGACAGGTCCCACACGTGGTGATGCGCGTCGACACGTGGCGGCGGCCCCGCCACGCTTTCGGCGGCTTCAGCGCGGTCCACCCGTTTCATCAAGGCTCCTTGCTCCTTAAGTCGTTCAGGCGACAAGTCGTTCAGGCGACCCGGTGGTCGTCGAGGGCGTCGGGGTTCCAGTCGATTCCGATGCCGGGTACGTCGGGAGGGGTCACACAGCCGTCCTCGATGGCGAGCGTGCTGTGCGTGATCGCCTGGAGTTGCGGTATGTGCTCCACGAAGATCCCGTTCGGCACGGCCGCGGCAAGGCTGACATGCAGCTCCATGAGGAAGTGCGGGCTCACCGCGACGTTGCAGGCCTCGGCGGCGTGCGCGACCTTCAGCCAGGGGGTGATCCCGCCGACGCGGGCGACGTCGACCTGGACGATCCCGGCCGCGCCCGCGGCCAGGTAGGCGCCGAACCGCTGGACGGAGTACAGCGACTCGCCGACGGCCACCGGCACGCTGGTGGAGGCGGACAGCCGGCGGTGCCCGGCCAGGTCGTCGGCCGGCAGAGGCTCCTCGAACCAGGCGATGTCAAGCGGCTCGTACGTGCGAGCGCGGCGGATCGCCTCGGCGGCCGTGAAGGCCTGGTTCGCGTCGACCATCACCTCCAGCTCCGGGCCCACGGCCGCGCGGACGGCCGCGAGCCGCTCGGCGTCCTCGGCCGGCGACGGCCTGCCCACCTTGATCTTCACGCCGCGCAGCCCGGCCGCCGCCGACCGCCGCGCGCCTTCCACGACTTCTTCGATCGGCAGGTGCAGCCAGCCGCCCTCGGTGTCGTAGACGGGCAGCCGCTCATGGGCGCCGCCCGCCATCCGCCACAGCGACTCGCCGGTACGGCGACCGCGCAGGTCCCACAACGCGGTGTCGACGGCGGCGAACGCCAGCGAGGTGATCGCCCCGACGGTCGTCGCCCGAGTGTGGTCGAGCATGTGCCGCCACAGCGCCTCGATGGGCCGGGCGTCCCGCCCCAGCAGTGCCGGGGCCAAGTGGTCCCGGATGAGCGACACGACGGCCCGCCCGCCGGTCCCGATGGTGTAGGAGTACCCGATGCCGGACAGCCCGTCGGACGTGTGGACTGTGACGAGGACCGTCTCCTGCTTGACGAAGGACTGCATCGCGTCGACGCGTACGGCAGCCGGCTCGAGATCCACCAGCTGGACGTCGATGCGTTCGATTCGGGTCATGTCGTGGGCTTCCTGGATCGGGGCACGGTACGGCTCACTTGAGGGCTGCGGCTCACTTGAGGGCGCCCAGCGTGATGCCGTTCGTGACGTAGCGCTGGAAGATGAGGAAGAGGATGACGATGGGAAACGTCGCGATGGTGAGGCCGGCGAAGAAGGCTCCCTGATCGCTGACGAATTGTCCCTGAAAGGACAGCAGACCGACTGACAGCGTGCGGTTCTGCGGGCGGGTCAGCAAGACCACGCCGAACTGCACCTCGCTCCAGACGAAGATCAGCCCGAGCATCGAGACCGAGATGAAGCCGCCCTTGCTGATCGGCAGGACGACGCGCAGCAGCGCGGCGAACTCCCCGCACCCGTCGATCTTGGCCGCCTCGAGCAGTTCGCGCGGCACGGCGGCGAACACCGACCGCATGATCAGCGCGATGGTCGGCGTCATGAACGCCGCGTACACCAGCGAGATGCCGAGCACGCTGTTGAGCAGGCGGTACCTGCCGAGGATTTCGAACGTCGGGATCAGCGCGACGATCAGCGGGATGCTCAGCGCGAGCACCATGATGCGGCTGACCACGCCCGACAGTGCGCGGGTCGTGCGGGCCAGGCCGTAGCCGGCGAGGCTGCCGCAGGTCACGCCGATGGCGAGGCTGCAGAGCGTGATCAGCAGGCTGTTGACGATGTACGTCGGCAGAGGCGCTCCGCCGACTGTGCCGCGCCAGGCGGTGGAGTAGTTCGACAGCATCCAGCGACCGCTGAGGCCCAGCGGATGGGCGTAGATGTCGGCCGTCGGATGCAGTGACAGCAACAGCATCGACAGGAACGGGACGACGGTGATCAACGTCCAGACGAGCAGCAGCAGGTAGCCGAGGTACCACAGCGGGCCGCGTCGCCGGAGCCGTCGGTGCCGTCGGTGCCGTCGGTGTCGGTGTGCGTCTGCCGCCGTGTCGGCCGTACGGATCTTCGCGAGCCGGGCTGGTGTCGTCGGGGCCGTCATCGCGCGTCCAGCCGCTGCTGGCGGAACAGTTGCAGGACCACGACGCCGATGACACTGACGATCAGCGTCGTCACGACGGCGGTGGCCGAGCCGTAGCCGTAGTCCTGGTCGATGAACGACTGTTTGTAGACCAGCACCGGCAGGATGCTCGTGGCGTTGCCGGGCCCGCCCCGGGTCATCGCGTAGATGATGCCGAAGGCGTTGAAGGAGAACACCGACATCAGGGTCGTGACCGTGCCGAGCATCGGCACGATGTTCGGCAGTGTGATCCGGAAGAGCCGTCCGGCCTCGGACACGCCATCGAGCGTGGCCGCCTCGTGGACCTCGGGGGAAATGGTGTCCATCGCGCCCAGCAGGATCAGCATCGCGTACCCGGTCTGCGTCCACACCGCGACGAAGATCGTCACCATCAGCGCGGTCGTCGGCGATGCGAGCCAGGCGTGTGCGTCGCCGAGTCCGAGTGAGCCGAGCACTGTGTTCACCACGCCGGTGGAGGGCTGGAACGAGTTGGACCAGAAGACGCCCGCGACGCTGACCGGGACGATCACCGGCAGGAACCAGATGGTCTTGAAGAAGCGGGCGCCGGGTACCTTCCGGTTGATCGCGTTGGCGAGCAACGTCGCGATCACCACCGTGCAGACCACGGTGCCGACGAAGAACACCAGGCTGGTCACGATCGACTGCCGGACCAGCGAGTCGTTGATGAGCCGCCGGTAGTTGGCCAGCCCGCGGTAGGTGACGGATCCCACGCCGTCCCACGAGCCGAGGCTGATGTGCACCGACTCCGCGACCGGGTAGGCGATGAGCAGGGTCATCAGCACCAGCGCCGGTGCGAGGATCAGAATCGGGAACTTCTGTGCCTTCCGGCGCGGCCTGCGGGCGGTGGCGGTGGCTGAGGTGGCAACCGCGGGGATCTCCTGGGCGGTCATCAGTCCGTCGCCCCGGAGACCTTGCCGGACTGCAGGTCCTCCAGCCCGGTCTGGAACTGCTGGGCCGCCTGCTGCGGGGTCAGCTTGCCGGAGACGAGCTTCTGCAGCACCGGCACCGCGAACGACTGCCCGAGCGTGGACGGCACGGTCGAGTCCCAGATGTTGACCAGTCCGACGGACTTGGACAGCTCGAACTGCTGCTGCACCAGGTCGCCCAGGTTCGACAGGCTCGACGGCTTGATCGAGGTGAACACCGGCAGGGAGCCGCCGGCGGCGACCACGCTGACCTGGTACTTGTCGGTCATGAAGAACTTGAGGAACTTCTTGGCCAGCCCCGGGTTCGCCGCCTTGGCAGGTATGACGAGGGTGTCGCCGTTGAAGGCGTTGAACGGCGTCTTGCGGCCCTTCGTGAGCGGCGGCAGCAGGAACCAGCCCATGTCGAACGACGGCTTGGCCGCCTTCAGGTCCGCGTAGCTGTAGTTGCCGCCCTGCAGCATCGCGAGCCTGCCGCTGGTGAACAGCGCCTGGGCCTGTGTGGTGTCCATGCCGAGCATCCCCTTCTGGAAGATGCCCTTCTTCTGCCAGCCCTGGATGGTCCGCAGTGTCTTCACGAAGCCCGGGTCGGTGTACTTGACGTTCGTCGGCGAACCCGGCTTGAAGTTCGTGAGCATGGCCTGGTAATCGCTCTGCGACACCGCGGTGGGCAGCAGCGCGTCGAGCGTGTGCCCCAGGTCGTACGGGCTCGACCCACCGACGCCGAGGCCCTCGTACCCCGCGGACTTCAACTTGGCCGCCATGGACTCGAACTCGGCGACGGAGGCGACCTGGTGATCGGCCGGGTCGGGGATGCCGGCCTTGGCGAACGCCGCCTTGTTGTAGTAGATCGGGGCGATCAGCAGTTCCTCGTAGAGAACGCCGTAGTGATGCCCGTTGGTCGTGTAGTAGGCGGTCTGGCTCTTGGCGTACTTGTCCGCCAGACCGGCGGCATTCCACACATCGTCGATCGGGGTGAGCTGCTTGTTCTTCAGCAGCGCCGACCAGACGCCGGTACTGCGCTGGAGGTAGCCGATGTCCGGGGTGGCGGTCGAGCTGAGCAGGGCCACGTTCGGGCCGCGGGAGCTGTTGGAGTCGACGCTCTCGAAGGTGACCTTGGTGCCGGGGTTGGCCTTCTCGAAGTCCTTGCCGACCTGTTGCATCCGATCGGCCATCGGCCCGGCGGGGATCTGCACACGCAGCGACTTGCCGTCGCCGGATGAAGCGCCCGGACCGGTGCCGCACGCCGAGAGGATGCTCGCGGCCGCGAGCAGGACTACGGCACGCCTGGCCGCCTTGGAAGTGTTAAAGGGCCGCACGTGACTCGTCTTTCCGGGAGTTGGACAGTTCGATGGCAATCACGTCGATGAGGGCGCCGGTCGGTGGCGGCACGGTGATGAAGAGCTCGCCGAGGGGCTCGTCCTCGGCGCCGTTGGCCTTGTGCACTTCCTCATTGACGGAGTACTCCAGGGGCTGCTCGGTGCCGAGCATGCGTACGCCGGCCACCGAGCCGATAGGCACGTTGCGCACGACGAGGAGGTCCTGCGGCTGCAGCAGCAGGTGCAGGTAGATGGTGTCGCCGCGCTGGGTGGCGGGGCCGTGGAAGTCGAGGCGTTCGGACGCCGGCCCGGCGCCGAAGAGGCTCTCGCCGTGGCTGGCGAGCCAGGCGCCGAGCCGCTTGAGTATGGCCACCTCGGTCGGCACAAGCGTTCCGTCGCCGCGCGGCCCGATATTGAGCAGGAAGTTGCCGCCGCGCGAGACGACCTCGCTGAGGTAGCCGGCGAGCAGGCGCGGGCTCTTGTAGTCCAGGTCGTCGGGCCGGTACGCCCAGCTGTCGCTCATGGTGAGGCACAGCTCCCACGGTCCGCCCGGCGGGCGGCGCGGCATGCCCTGCTCGGGAGTGGCGTAGTCGCCCTGGCCCGGCAGCCGGTCGTTGATGATCACTTCCGGCTGCAGCGACTTGATCAGCTCGCGCAGCTCGGCGGCATGCCACTCCTCCGCGGTGCGTTCCCACTCCCCGTCGAACCAGAGCAGGTCGATCGTCCCGTACCGGGTGAGCAGTTCGGTGAGCTGCCCCTTGACATAGTCGATGTAGCGCGCCCACCGCTCCGGCGACGGCCGGCGGTACCGGTCGTGCGGGTAGGGGCGGTCGGCGTCGGTGAACGCGGGGTAGTCCGGATGGTTCCAGTCCAGCAGCGAGTAGTAGACGCCGACCCGAAGGCCCTCGGCGCGCAGCGCGTCGAAGAACTCGCGGGTGATGTCGCGTCCGTACGGTGAGGCCGCGATGGAGAAGTCGGAATGTTCGGTGTGGTACATCGAGTAGCCGGCGTGGTGCCGGACGGTGAAGACGACATAGCGCGCACCCGCTGCACGGGCGAGGCGGGCGACTGCCCGCGGATCCCAGTGGCGCGGATCGAAGGTCGCGGCGGTCGACTGGTACTGCGCGACCGTGATGTCGGCTTCAGGCTCGGTACGGCCCGGAAGGATCGAATGGCCGACCAGCGGCCAGCCGATCTCCACGCCTTGCTGACTGGCGTGGTCCCAGTGGACGAAGAGCCCGAAGGCCGCTTCACCGAACCAGTCGGGAATGGTCACGAGGGTCACCCTCCGCATCGAGGGGATCTTGATCCCGGATCGGATACTATAGGATTTGATTGAGGATGCAGGTGTTCCAATCGTGCGTCAACAGGTGTCGCGAAGATTTCAGAACGATCGAAGCCGTCCTCCGGATGGATCGGCGTCAAGCGCGTTAGATTCAGTGATCGAGGATGTGGAGGGTTGATGAGTGAGCCCATGCCGCTGACGGTCGCAGCCGCGATGAACAGCTCGGGTTCCCGTGGATCAGGCAAGATCAACGTTCGTGAGTCGGTCTTCCAGGCGTTGATGACCCTGCTCATGGATCACGACTTGGAGCCCGGTACGAAGCTGTCGATCGCCGGGCTCGCCCGCCAACTCGAGGTGTCCCAGACGCCGGTCCGCGAGGCTCTCGCCCGATGCGAGTCCGAGGGCCTCGTCGTGCGCCGGCCGAACGCCGGCTACCTGGTCGCCCCCCTGCTCGACCGGACCGGCCTGGACGACCTCTACGACATCCGCCTGCTCCTCGAGCCGGCCGCCGCTGAACGCGCGGCGCAGTACGCGACCTCAGCCGAACTGGACGGCATGCGCCACATGCTTGAGCGGATGAGACCGCCGCTGCGCGGCGACACCTACGAGGCCTATCGCGGCTTCGCGGAGCTCGACGCCGCCTTCCACAACGCGATCGCCGAGGCGAGCCGCAGCCCGCTCATTGCCGACACGCTGCGCCGGTTCCGGGCGCACACCCACAGCTACCGCCTCTACTTCCGGCACAGCATCGCCGGTGAGGCCGTCGTCGAGCACCAGGCGGTGCTCGACGCCATCCGGGCCAAGGACCCGGAGGCCGCGGCGCGCGCCATGCACGACCACTTGGAGTCGTCGAGGTCGCGCCTGAGGAACACCGGCGAATCCTGACCGGACGCCCTAGCTCGCGGGGGCAGCGTGCCGGGCGAGCCGCACAACGCGGCTCTGGCGCTCAGCGGGACGCGGTCCGGCTGCGTGCCGGGGGCTGTGGGCGGTGGCGTACCCGGCTGGAGCGCAGATGTGTGGCCATCGCCTCGGCCGCCTTCTCCGGGTTGCGCTGCACGAGAGCGTTCAGGATGTGCTCGTGCTCGGCGACGGTGGCGTCGACAGATCCGGGCGCGCTGTTCAACCGCAGCATGTGCAGATGGGCGTGGAGGCGGTTCACCGCGTCGGCGAGCAGCGGCCGCCCCGCAGCCTGGGCCAGCACATCGTGGAACTCCTGGTCGAGCGCGGCGAATCGGCGATAGTCCGCGTACTTCTCGCCCAGGTCGGGCTGGCGGCGCATCTCCTCGACGACGGACCGCAGTTGACGCAGTTCGTCGTCGCTCGCGTTCTCCGCGGCCAGTGAAGCGGCCCGGGGTTCGAGCAACAGCCGCATCTCGAACAGGTCGAGCAGGGCGTCGCGGTCGAGCAGGTCGGTGGCGCGATAGCCGGCGTTGGGCCGTTTGACCACGAGCCGTTCTGATTCGAGCCGGGCGAGCGCCTCTCGCACCGGGGTCGCCGACACGTTGAGCTGACGGGCCAGTCCCTCGATGCTCACGCGGGCGCCAGGCGCGATCTCATGGTCCATGACCATCGCCTTGACGCTTTCGTATACGCGATCGGTCAGCGCATCCTGTCGAGTCCCATCAGTCATGCCATGAATCATAGAGAATCCCTGCTCATCCCGGGCCCCGGCAAAGTATGGACGGCAACATGAGACCTGCCGACCGTGCCGGCCCAACCGTTCCGCGACTGGTGGCGACGGACGGACGGCGGAAAGGACGCAGACAAATGAGCAGCAGGGACGTGATCCTGGGCCGGGTGCGGCGCGCGCTCGGCGGCCCGGCCGGGGAACCGGCCACGTACGGGACGGACATCGACCGCGGCTATCTGCGCGAACACGGCGCACGCACGACCGAGGAGACGGTCGAGCTGCTCGCAGAGAACCTCGCGGACTATCGGGCGGTCGTCCACCGGTGCACCGACGAGGAGCTGTCGGAGGTCATCATGCGCCTGCTCGCCGAGCGCGGCGCGCAGACCGTCGTCGTGCCTCCCGAACTGCCCGCGTACTGGATCAAGGCGGTGGACGCGACTCGGATCCATGACCGCGCCGCGACCACGGCGGCCGAACTCGACCGGGTCGACAGCGTCGTGACGGCCTGTGCCGTGGCGATCGCCGAGACGGGAACCATCGTCCTCGACGGCTCACCCGACCAGGGCCGCCGCCGCCTCACCCTCGTCCCCGACCACCACATCTGCGTCGTCCGCGTCCCCGGCCAGGTGGTGTCCTCCGTCCCTCAGGCCCTCGAACGGCTCGACCCGACGCGACCACTCACCTGGATCTCCGGTCCGTCCGCCACCAGCGACATCGAGCTGGACCGGGTCGAGGGGGTGCACGGACCGCGCACCCTGGAAGTGGTGCTGTGCGAGGGTGACGGCTCGGCGGCAGGCGTCAACGGTCCGGAGAGAACTCCGGCAGCACGCCCTTGGTGAGCAGGAAGCACCCGTACGGTCTGTCCTCGCCCGTGATGACCACCGCAAACGCGGAGCGGGCACGCGCATAGAACGCGTGGCGTTCGACCGGCTCCACCGCGAGAGGGCGGCCCGATGCCTCCTCCGCGGCGGCGATGAAGTCCGTCTGTACCGGCGGCTCGGCGGCGGCGTCGCCGACGACCGCCATCCTCGCGATGGGCTCGGGGACGAATGTGTCGAGCGGCAGCAGTCCCAGCACCGCCCGGCCCGCCGAGACGACGTCGGTGCCATCCAGCCGAATGACCCGGTCGTTCACGGAGTGCGCGGGGAAGTTCCTGTCGACGAGCGCGATCGTGTCTCCATGTCCCATCTGCGCGAGCGCGTACAGCAAGTCCGGGGTCAGGAGCGGGTCGAGTCCTTTGAGCAAGGTGGATCAGCCTTCCGTGACCGAGGATGAGCGGGGGCCGGAGTCGAAACCGTCCGGGGGCGCACCGAGGTCCAAGGTCGCGAGCGCGTGGCTCAGCAGCGGGGGCGCGAGCAGTCCGCACGGCTCGGGCTCGGCGCGGAGCCCGGTCCCGGCGTAGTAGCGGTTGGCTGCCGACGGCGCGACCCGGATGCGGAGTTCGTTCCCCCCGGGCCGCAGGACATCGGCGGGGATCGTGACGCGGTACGGCGCCCAGGCGCGCGCCCCCACACGCACGCCGTTCACGGACACGACCACAGCTCCGGCGACAGCCGGGAGCGTCAGCTCCAAGGGGACCGGCGCGTCGAGCTCGATCTGCCGCACATAGTCGGCGGTGCCCGCGAACGCCGGAAGGTCCTGGCGCTCCCAGCCGTACGTCACCGCGATGTCGCGGCGGGTGCCCGCCTCCTCGTACGCGTCCTCGGCGACCTCGAGCAGCCAGCCGGACACGAGCTCCTCGGGCGCCGACCATTCCGGCGTGCCGCGACCGGCCGCGGCCTCGGAACCTTCCGTGGCGTGCGCCCGACCGGAAGCGGTCTCCGCGCCCCGGTACACACGCAACAAACGCAATGCGTTCTGCTCCAGCCGCAGCACGACCGGGCCCTCGGCTGCTTCGAGGGCGTCTGCTTCGAGGACGTGTACGGTGCCGTCGGCGGCATCCCACTCCTCGATACGCCAGGGCCCGTCCGGCAGCAGGAGCTCCACCGTGCCCTCGGTCTCGGCGAAGCACGCGAAGCGGAAGCCGTCGGCCGCGTCCGGGCCGCCGCGCCAGCGCACCGCCGAGCCCGCGGGGACGCGCAGTGTCGGCTCGGTCTGCCCACGCCGCGCGACGAGCCCGCGCAGCACCGCCTCCTCGGGGACCGTAGCGAACACCTCCACGGCCGGGGCGAGGCCTGCCCAGTCCTCGACGGCGGTCTGCGGGCCATCCTGGTAGACAGCGGGCGTCGCACCGCTCGCGAGCACCCGTACCCCCGATTCGGTCAGACGGCGGAGCCGGCGCAGCGATGCGGCCGAGCGCAGCGTCGTGACGGCGGGAAGTACGAGCGCCCGGTACCGGTGGTCCCCGAAGCGCACCGCGCCTTGCTCCACAGCGGCGGCGTCGAGATCGCGTTCGTCCACGAGGTGGAAGCCCACCCGGGCCTCGGTGAGCGCGCGGGCCCATTCGCCCATCGCCGACGCCTGCTCGCCGAGCTGACCCGCGGTCCACACCGTACGCAACGGGTACAGGACCGCCACGTCGCTCTGCGGTGACACCGGCTCGAGGAACTCGCTCAGCCGCGCGCTCTCGAGCGCGAACCGCAGGTGATGATCGGCGAACCACGGCTCGAAATTGATGCCCGGGGGAAAGTCGAAGCGTGGATTCCGCAGCGACTCGTGATCGTCTCCATGGCCGTGGGTCTGATAGAAGCCGTGGAAGACCATCTGCCGCATGCCCTGCAGATGGTGGTTGATCGCCGTTGTGCGCAGCTCCTGCAGGGTCAGCCCCCAGTGGCCGGACCACGGAGTCCCGCCTTCGGGCGGGGTGAGGAAGTACTGCTCGACCATCGTCCCGCCGCGGCCGTGGTGGCGGGCGACGGAGTCGCCGAACACGGGGCTGAGCTGTACCAGGGCGTCCTGCGCATCCACCGCGGTGAGGTCGCGGTAACCGTCCACGCCGAAGTGGTCGAGCCCGAAGTTCACGCGCAGGTCCCAGTTCGAGAACGCGGTGTCGAGCGCCCAGCCGCCGACGTGCCCGAGGACTTCATGGCCGGTCTGACGCAGGCCGTGGGCGTGGCTCCAGGTGCGCAGCTTGCCGAGGAACGTCTCCATCGCGTAGCCGCTGAAGTGCTCGTAGAACTGGGCGCGAAGGCTCAGCCGCTCCGGGTCGTCTCCGTCGAGTACGGCGGCGAGCACTTGGGGGGTCTGCCCGCCCCAGCGCTCCCGGATCGAGACGGCCAGGCTCTCATGGAACGGCATCGCCGAACGCAGATCTCCGGCGCGCTCCGCCCAGTCGTAGTACACGGCGTGCGGCTGGTCGAAGAACATGTAGGCGACGGTGGAGCCGAAGAAGTCGCCCAGGGCGTCGGCGAAGGGCTGGTAGCCGGCCTCGATGAAGCGATCGACCGCGACCGGGTCGACGGGGTTCACGAGCCGGGAGGTCGCACAGCGGGCGGAGACGAACACGATCGCCTCCGCGCCGTCGGGCACGGGGTCGACGAGGCGGACACGACACCTGTCGGCGGTGCCGTCCACGCGGTCGACGAGCTCGGGCCGCTCGGTGGCCGCGCCCTGCTCCCCTTCCACGACGAGCGCGTACTCGACCCGCCAGTCGGCCCAGGCGACGACCCCGCCCTCGTAGTGCCAGTCCATCCCGGCCGGGCCGAGGTTCTCCGTCGCCGAGCGGATCCCGCTGAGCGAGCCATCGCTCGCGCCCGCGGGGATCCGCACCCAGAACATGTGCCGTTCGCGCAGTTCGTCGTGGTCGGCCACGGCCCGGCCCGCCGCGTGACCGGTCTGCCAGTTGTAGTCGTCATAGATGCCGACGATCATGCCGAGCTCGGCGGCCGTCTCGACGGCCGCACGGCACGCGGCGAGGTAGTCGTCGTCCAGGTAACCCTCGATCGGGTACGACAGCCGCGCCTGCACCTGGAAGCTCCGGATCCCGGCGTCGTGCATCTGCCGCACCTGGGCGCGGATCGTGTCCTTGTCGGGCAGCCGATGCCAGAACCAGTAGGCGGCGGGCGCATGCCACGGGTCCGGGTTCCGGAATCGCTGCAGCGCGGTCTCATGTGCGGACAAGGGGGTCAGCTCCTCGATCGGTCAGCTCCTCGAGCGGCGGCGAGACCCCGCGTGGGCCTCACCGCCACGGGTCGGTCAGCGTTCGGTGCGGTCGGCCGCATGCCTGCCGGCCGCGTCGGGAGTCGGAACCTCGCGCCCGCCCTCCCCGCGTCCGCCCTTCGCGCGAGCGGCGTCTCCCGCGGTCATGAGCGAATAGTCGGGCTTCGGGTCCAGCCGGAGTCCGAACGTGAGGATCGCGTAGAGCGTGGCGCCGAGCGCCAGGGCGATGACGATGCCGAGCCCGCTCGACCCGAACACGCCGGTGCGGCCGCTCTCGGTGAGGAGGAATCCCGTGATCTCCCCGAAGTTCGGGTCGGAGCTCGTCACGAGGCCGAGACCGACGACGGTTCCGGTGATCAGACTCAGAATCGCCGTCCAGCGCGCGTCGCGGCCGCCGTAGCCACGCGGGTTCGCCATATCGGTGTTCCAGCCCATGCGGCGCTGCCGGATGAAGTCGACGATCTGGATGCCGCCCATGGTGCCCATCATCACGGCGATGAGCGACAGGAACGACTGGAACGTCGCGAGGAACGAGGTGGAGATGAACAGCAGGTAGAAGGCGCCCGCCGCGATGATGACCGCGTTGATCGCGGTCGTCACGGAGCGGCGCAGCCGCACGCCGACCGCCATGAGCGCGAGGCCGGAGCTGTACATGCCGGTGATGGCGGCCGAAACGAGCGAGATGACGATGATGATGGAGAAGGGAACGAAGAACCACATCGGCAGGAGCGCGGTGAGCGCGCCGATCGGGTCGGACGCTGTGGCGGCACCGAGCTTCGAATCCCCGCCGACGAGAAGCGCGCCGACGGCGAGGAGGATGACGACCGGCAGGCTGAGCCCGGCGACCGTCCAGCTGATCACGCCGCGCGCCGGGGTATCGCGCGGGAGGTAACGGGCGAAGTCGCCGCCGTAGTTGAGGAAGCCGAGGCCGACGAGGGTCATCGCCATGATGATGCCGCCGATGAACACCAGCGGTCCGCCCGCAGGGGTGTCACCGAGGTGCGACCACTCGATCTCAGGCACCATGAATCCGAGGAACGCGACCGTCATGATGCCGGTCACCCACGAGATCCAGACCTCGACCTTCATGATGAACTCATGGCCGAGGACGGAGACCGTCATTGTCACGGCGAGCACGAGCACGAACCACAGCACGATCGTGAACGTGGCGCTCGACCCGTCCGTATCGGCGAACACCGACGGCCACAGCTTCGCGAACAGGTTCGCACCGGTGGTCGAGGCAAGGGTGATAATCGTCACCTTCCAGCCCATATTGGACAGGTAGGCGAAGAACGCGGGAATCCTGTTGCCCTTGATGCCGAACGCGAAGCGCGTCTGGGCGAGGGTCGGCAGTCCCGTGCGGGGCCCGCCGACCGCGAGGATGCCGACGAGGGCGGACGAGGCGAGGTAGCCGATGGTCCCGGCGACGATCGTCTGCCAGACGTTCAGACCGAGGCCGAAGACGAAGATGCCGTAGCTGATGCCGAGGATCGAGATGTTCCAGGCAAACCACACAGCGAACAGGCCGCTCGGCCTTCCGCGTCGTTCGGCATCGGGAACGGGATTGACGCCGTTCGATTCGACGGTCGTGCCTCTACGACCTTGCTGAGCCTCATTGCTCATGGAAGGGCGCCTTTCGATGTATGGCGATGTGGGGAGGGGCGGGTGGTTGAAGCTTCGGGGAATTCGTGGGTTCGCGTTCGAGGAGCGCGTCGACCGCGTCCGGGGACGACGCGGCTCCGCATGCGATGTGCGGCGTTCGCGGTGACGGCCATCGCGGTCGCGGCGGACGCGAGTACGGGGATGTGTGTACGGGGACGCGTGTACGGCGGTGAGGCGGGCCGCTAAGCGGTGGGGTGGACCGCTAAATCGCCGGTGAGAGGGGCGGCGAGCGCGCGGACATGCGCGGGCTTCAGGAGATCGCCGGCTCCCGCGTGGACGACGATGCGCCTGCCGCCGCAAGCGATGAGCGGGACCGATCCGACGACAAGCGCCCGTCCGTCGCCCCCTGGGGCGTACGGCGGGCGGTCACGCGGTACTCTCATCGTCGGGAAAACCATTTCCGAACCTAAGCACGCTGGTCCCTGCCGCGTCAACGGGTCGCCGGGAACGCCCTGATAGCATCGACGGCCAGGAGCCAGGGGAGATCAAGATGGGCGCGCGCATCGGCTTGAAGGACGTGGCGTTGCGCGCGGGAGTGTCAGTGCCGACGGCGAGCCGTGTGCTCTCCGGTGTTCAGCGCAACGTCGATCCGGAGCTGGCGCTGCGGGTGCGGAACGCATGCGAGGAACTGGGCTACAGGGTGAACGCGGCGGCGCGGGCGCTGCGGATCCAGTCGACGGATTCGTTGGCGCTTGTCGTTCCCGCGATCGCGAACGCGTACTTCGCGGAGCTGGTGTCGGCGTATTCGCGCCGCCTGGATCTTCAGGGCAAGCGGCTGGTGACGATCGACACGGGCGAGAGCCCGGAGACCGAGCAGCGTCAGCTCGGCGCCATGGATCGGGCGCTGGTGGACGCGATACTCGTGGTGCCTGCGGCGTTCGAGCGGAGTGGCGCGGCGATCACGGAGCTCGCGCGGTCCAACCGTGTCGTGCAGGTCGACCGCCGCGCACGAGGCGTCGAAGCGCCGTCGGTACGGCTCGACAACGCGGCGGGGGTCGGCCTGCTCGTGGATCACCTGCGGGCGCGGGGCCGCCGCAGCATCCTGATGGTCGACGCCCAGGAGGACTCCTCGTCGAGCATCGAGCGCACAACCGCGTTCCGCGCGCTCGCCGGGCCGGACGACCGGGTTCTGGAAATGCCGAACTTCACCGTGGCGAGCGGCATCGACGCGGCGAAGCACCTGCTCGCGAACCCCGGCGACACAGATGCGATCATCTGCACCGCTGACACTGTCGCGCTCGGCCTGCTGACGGCGCTTCAGCACGCCGGTAAGCGCGTGCCTGCCGAGTACGCGATCACGAGTTTCGACGGCACGTACCTCTCCGACACCGCCGCGCCGGGACTCACCACCCTGGGCTCGACCGCCGAGCGCATGGTCGAGGCATCCCTCGCCCTCCTCGACGGCGGCAGCGGTGATGTCGTCCTGAAACCCGAGCTCGTGGTCCGCGGTTCCAGCGGCTGACTGCGAATCCAGGATCGCCGGCCGACCAACGGGGCGAACCAGTCAGATCGTGAAGAGCGTGAATTTCGCGTTCCATAGGCCCAATGGGTCTTCTTCCCCGAAATTCACGCCGGTTCTCTTGAATAGCGCATGCATCGCCCACGACTCTCCGTCATCGTCAGGCGTCATCTCCGGAACCGCATCGCTGCCGGTCGCTTCCAACACCTGCTGACCGTTGCGGTAGTGCAGTGCGATCGGCTTGTCGGCGATCCGTACAAGATGCAGGTCTGTCGACGCTGATGCCTCATCCAGGTAGTCGTAGTTCCCCGACAGCCTGCAGCCCGCATCGATGACGACCACCCAGTCGCCGACTTTCGTTGCGCACAGATGCGGTACCCGCCTGCCCGACGTTGCGTCCTCGAAACACATCGTGGTGCTCGTCTCGATGAACACGTCCGGCACCGCTTCGTACAGCTCGTCCTGCCGGACAGCAACTACCTCTATATTCCAGCCCATTGACGCACTTCAGCAATCCAAACCTGCTTTTCGGCGGCTGAGCCGTTATGCGCCTGTCGTCGAGTCGGGGCGGACGATCATCAGGACCACCACGATCAGCCAGGCGAGGGCGAACAGGCCGGTGATCATCGACAGGCGGGGCAGCCGGGCGATCAGGGACTCCGCGGCGGTCGACGGCTGTTCGGGCTTGTCGAGCCGGCTGACCACGTTGTCCTGGGTGCCGAGCACCGCGATGCCCAGCAGGACGGCGGCCACCGCTGTCAGAGCCATGGAGGCGATGAGCCAGGGGCTGCCCATTACGCCCATCACCTGGGCGGTGCCGACACCGAAGATCGGGACGGAGATGCCGGCCACGGCGTAGACCCGGCAGATCCGATGCAGCAGCCGGACCGGGCCCTTGGCCGACTGCTGCTCGGGCCCGTCTGCCAGCGCCTGGCGCGCAAAACGCGGGAACAAGCTGGCCGCGATGGTGACCGGTCCGATGAGCAGGATCGCCGCCAGCACGTGGATGCTGAGCAGGAATTTGGCCATGCCGGTGTCTCCCTTCCACGAAGTTCGCCGTCGAAGGCTTCACCGAGACCCTCCACGCCGAACTGGCACCCCTGGGCATCCACGTGACGCTCGTGGAACCGGGCTTCTTCCGCACCGACTTCCTCGACCCCGCCAGCCTGCACACCGGCCCCGACACGATCGACGACTACGCGCCCACCGTCGGCGCGATGCGTGCGGCCGCCGCGAGCCTGAACCACGCCCAGCCCGGCGACCCGGTCAAGGCCGCGCGCCATTGTCGAGATGACCGCCGTTGCCGAGCCGCCCCTGCGCCTTCCGCTCGGAGCCGACACCCTGCAAGCCTTCGACGCCAAGCTGGACACCTTCCGCAAGGAGATGGACACCTGGCGGCACGTCGCCCTCTCCACCGATCACGACCAGGACAACACCGCTGAAGGCCCGCCGGATCAGCCGAGTGCAGGGCTGCCGGCGGCTGTTGTCAGTGACCGGATCTAATGTGAGGCCCGTCAAGCCCGTGTCGGGGGCGGGCTCATCACAGGAGCGGAGGAAGGGGCGGCCGTGCGGGAGAAGGAACGCGAGGGGCACGCGCCCGTGGGCGCCGGACACACGTCGGACGCCGGGGGCACCGGACATGCCGAAGACGCTGCGGCGGCACCCGACGAGGACTCCTTCACGCTGCCCGCCGCCTGGCGGCAGCGCCTCCGCCCGCGCTGGGGCGGCATCACCCGGTACTCGCACGCCCCCCACGAGTCGGCTCTCGACTCCTGGGACAGGCGGCTTGCGGCGGCGAAGGAGGAGTGGACCGGCACGGTCCTCGGCGGGGCCGTCCCGGCCATCGCCCCTGAGCCGGCAGCCGCCGCACGCCGCTATCTGGAGGGGACGGCGGATCCGGTCGGCGCCGCGGTCCTGGCGGTGGTCACCGACCGCGGGAGGTTGCTGTACGACGCGGTCGCCGACGCCTGGTGTCTGCGGCACGGGCGGGCCTTCGCGGCCCGTGCCACGGTGGAGCTGTTCGAGCTCGACCATGACGACGACCAGGGCCGGACCACCAGGCTGGCCGTCCTGCCCGAGGGCGACTCGCCGCAGCGGCTGTGGTTGCGCCGGGGCGCCGCAGACCGGGTGCGGACGCTGCTGTCGATGGCCGGTGAGGGCGAGTACCGCGAGGTGGTGGCGGCTCTGGCCGCGCACCGCGGCGGTGCGCGGCGCCGAATTGTGGTGTCGTATCTGGTCCCGGGCGAGACCGACTGGGTCGCGGAGTGCTGCGCCGACCCGGGGGAGAGCGGCCGGGAGGACCGTGTCGTACGCGCCATGCTGTTCGAGTCGCTGAACGACGAGGAGCAGCTGCGGGCTCTGCTGCGGGCGGGCGGCGTGTCCGCCTACGACGGCAGGCTCTCCACCGCGGCCACCGTCGCCGAGGGCGTCGGCCCGGCCGTCGCCGCGCTGATCGCGGAGATCTGGCGGCACCGTACGCCTTCCTACGGGGCATCGGCGGAAGAACAGGCGGGCATCCTGGCGGAGCTGCCGACGGACGAGGCGTTCGAGCTGCTGATGGCCCACGCGGACGACAAACAGGTGCGTCCGGCGCTGCTGGAGGCGGTGCGCCGGTATCCGGTGCGCGCGGCCCGCCTGCTGGCCGGCCGGGCGGCGCCCGCCCCGGGCCGTAACTCCTTCCTGCTGGGCCAGTTGCTGACCGCGCATGTCGCCACGCACGGTGAGCTGCTGGAGTCGCGGCTCGCACAGTTCCCGCCCAAGGTCGCCGAGGTGGTGCGGGTGCTGCTGCACCCCGCCGCAGCCGACGCCCCCGCCGATGCGCTGCCCGGGCTGCTGGTGAGCCCGCCGTGGACAGGCACGCGGACGGCGCCGATGCCGGGAACCGTCAAGGGGCTCGTCGTCGGGGAGGAGACCCGCATGCTGTGGCAGCCCGGCGAGCGCGAGGCATGGGCTGCCGCCGTCGAGGAGCCCAGGCGGCGGGTGCGGCAACGGCAGAACGAGCCGTATCCCGACGTCCGAACCCTGTGGGAGCAGTTCACGGACCTCGACAACTATCGTCTGGCCGCCCTGTTCGCCGACGGCCCGGACACGTACCGCCCGCTGCTGGCGCAGTGGACTCCCGAGCACATGTGGGAGCTCGTCAAGGAGCTGAAGCCGGTGGCCGCCCGATGGGAGGAGGACGCGCTGCCGCCGCTGCTGCACGCCGCGGCGCGGCAGCCCGCTGTGGCCGGCGGGCTGCTCCTGCCCTATCGGCAGCTGGAGGTCGCGCGGCTGATGGCCGACTGGTTCGTGCGGCTGAAGTCCGTCGCGGCCACGACTCGCGCCTGGTTCGCCAGGCACGGCGCGGACGCCGCCGTGCTGCTGGTGCCCGACGCCGCCGGTCCGGCGGGCGCCGCCCGCCACAGCGCCGAGCACGCGCTGCGGGCCATCGCCGCCACGCACGGCAAGGACGCCGTACTCGACGCGGCGGCCGGTCACGGTCCCAAGGCGGTCGCGGTCGTCCGTGACCTGCTGTCGGCCGATCGTCTGGAGCTCGCGCTGCCGTCGAGGATGCCGGAGCCCGTCGCCTGGGCGGCCCCCCGGTTGCTGCCGCGAGTGCTGCTGCGTGACCGGACCTCGGCGCTGCCGGCCGAATCCGTGCGCCATCTGCTCACCATGCTGGCGATCTCCCGGCCGGGCGCGGTCTATACGGGCGTGGAGACAGTGCAGGAGGCGTGCGATCCCGAGTCGCTGGCCACCTTCGCCTGGTCCCTGTTCGAGCAGTGGCGGCTGTCCGGGATGCCGGCCAAGGAAAGCTGGGCGCTGCATGCCCTGGGGTGGCTCGGCGACGACGAGACGGTGCGCCGGCTGGCGCCGGTCCTGCGGAACTGGCCCGGCGAGGGAGCGCACCAGCGGGCTGTGGAGGGCCTGGACGTGCTGGCGGCCATCGGCAGCGACGTGGCCCTGATGCATCTGCACGGGGTGTCCCAGCGGGTGAAATTCAAGGCGCTCAAGACGCGCGCCAAGGAGAAGATCGAGCAGGTGGCGGCCGATCTGGGGCTGTCCGGCGAGGAACTCGCCGACCGGCTGGTGCCGGACTTCGGGCTGGACACCGACGGCTCGACCGTCGTGGACTACGGGCCCCGGCGCTTCACCGTGGGCTTCGACGAGCAACTGCGGCCGTACGTCCTGGACCAGGACGGCAAGCGGCGCAAGGACTTGCCCAAGCCGGGTGCCCGCGACGACGCCGAGCTGGCGCCGGCGGAACGCAAGCGGTTCATGGCGCTGAAGAAGGATGTGCGGACGGTGGCCTCGGACCAGGTGCGCCGGCTGGAGGGCGCGATGGTCGCGGGCCGCAGCTGGACGACCGGTGAGTTCCGCGAGCTGTTCGTCTCCCATCCCCTGCTGTGGCATCTGGTGCGGCGGCTGGTGTGGCTGTGCATCCCGGCCGGGGTTTCGGAGGGGGCTTTGTACGGGGCCCCGGCCATCAGCGGCGCTGGTGCGGCGACGGCGTTCCGGGTGGCGGAGGACCGCACCTTCGCCGACGTACGGGACGAGGAGTTCTCGTTGCCGGAGGACGCCTCGGTGCGGCTGGCGCACCCGCTCCACCTCGGCGAGGAGCTGACGGAGTGGGAGGGGCTGTTCGTCGACCACGAGATCCTGCAGCCGTTCCCGCAGCTCGGCCGTGCCGTACACCGGCTCACGGACGACGAGGCGGCCGCCGACCGGTTGGCGCGGTTCGAGGACATCACCGTGCCGACCGCCAAACTGCTCGGCCTGGAACGGCGCGGCTGGGAGCGCGACGAGCCGATGTTCGCGGGTGTGCAGTGCCGGCTGTCCAAGCGAGTCGCGAAGGACCGCTGGATCGTAGTCAGTCCGTCGGAGGGGTTCACGATCGGCGCCGTCGACGTCTCCACCGAGCAGTCGCTGGAATTCATAGGGCTGTCCGAGCAGCCCAGCGCATGGGACCCGCCCGGGGAACCGTCCAGGCTGGCCTTCGCCGAACTCGACCCGGTGACCGCGTCCGAGCTGCTCGCCGACCTCACGGAGCTGGTGGCCCGCTGACGACGCACCGCACCGCACCACACCGCACGGCACAGCTAGCCGGTACGTGGAGGCGGCCGGTCCTCGGTCGGCGCGGGCGTCGGATGGGCAAGGCGCCGTTGAAGCGGGAGTTGGGTACGTCGGCTTGGGCGGCGGTAAGCCAGCCGTGGCGGTACAGCCGCTTCGAGCGCAGTCAGGCCGTCCTCCCGAAGCCGGCTCGAAAGGAGTGGGTCGAGGTGCTGTTATCGTGCACTGCGTGGCGAGCGACGATGAAATCCTGGACTCGATCCGGCGGGACTCTGCGCTCGCTGAGTTGCTATGGCAGGTTTGCGAGTTCGATCTCTCGCGTGGCGACCACGGTGAGCCTGTCCGGCTGTCGTCCGGGGTTGCCCTGGACGGTGTTGCCGGCGACTTCACCGGCGGGACGTTCTTCCGCTGTGGTGATCACGGCGCGGCTCGGCCCGTGCTGTATGCCAGCTCGGAGGGACAGGCCGGTCTGATCGGCCAGAGCGTGGCCGAAGCACTGGAGATCATGATTGGACTGCCGTCTTGGCGGGACTGCCTGAAGTTCTCCGGATCCGGTGATCTGGAGGTTATGCGGACGACCGCAGCCCACCTTGGCCGCGACGAGCTCAGGGACGAACCGGAAATCGGCGCTGACCGAGTGCGTGTGGCGGCGGCGCTGGACCTGAAGCTCGGGTCCGTCCCGGGCTTGCTGGCTCGCCTGCATGCTGCGGTTTCCGCTACCGCGCCTGATTTTGTACTCACCGTCAAAACCGGCGACGCGTACGAGTCCCTGTTCGGGCCATGGCTGCCGAACCGCAATCCCGCCTGGCGGTGAAAGGCAAGGCTGGGCGGTTCGGGATCGACGATCAAGACGGTGGATCAGCCACCCTCGGGCGGCCGTCAGCGCCCGGAGCCCGCAGATGGCAGTCATCACAAGATCCCCGACAGAGCCGAAATACGTGACTGTCGACAGGCACTTCGAGACGCTCACGCAGGGAACCGTGTCACGGGAACACAGCGGGGTCACAGGTGGTCGGGTGAGGCCTGTCGTCGGGAGAGCACCAGCCTGCGTAGCTCTCGGTCGATTTGGGTGACGACGACCGTGACCTCGTCGCCGACTTGGACGACATCCGACGGAGCCTTCAGGGGGGTCCATGTGAGCTCTTGTAGGTGGATCAGCCCCTCGATTCCGTTGGCCACCTGGACGAAGACACCGAATGGGACCAGTTTGGTGACGTGCCCACGCAGTTTCTGACCCACCGCATTGCGATCTGCGAATGCCTGGAAGGGATCCGGCTGCGTCGCCCGCAAGGACAGTCTGGCCTCCAGGTTCCATGTGTCGAGCTGGAGGAACTCACATGAGACACGCTGTCCGACCTGAACGACATCGGAAGCCGCTTCGAAGCGCCGCCAGGACAGTTCGGGGATCGAGATGAACCCGACGCCGGGGAAAACCGGGTGGTTGGGGCCGTCGTCCAGTGCCACGAACACGCCGAACCGTTCAATCGCTGTGATGGTTCCGGAAAGGGTCTCGCCGAGGTGCAGTGATTCCAGAAACGCCCAGAGTTCAGGATTCTCAGACGGTCCGCCCATGCTGCCCAGCCTTTCATGACACGCGGATCCTCGGCGGCCTCGAGCGGTACCGGCTATGCGTCCCGTGGGCTGTAGTGATCCAGGAACATGTCGATGCCGCTGCTGACGAGACGGTCCGTCAGGTCCTCGTCGATGTGTGTGCCGTAGGAGCTGAAGACCATGTGCGGGAAGACCAGGAGCCCGTAGAACTGGATGATCGCCACTTGGAGGTCGGGGATTTCCAGCCGGCCCTGCTCGGCGAGGGAACGCAGGGCGCCGGCGACGGCGGGGTGGTGGCTCTCCGTGGCGTGGTGTTTCCAGGCCTCGCCCAGCTCGGGGAAGCGGTGGAGTTCGGCGGCGACGAGATTGCGCAGAGCGGTGACCTCGTGATTGGTGCGGACGGCGTGGACCCAGGTGCGGGCCGCCTCGACGAGGGCTGTCCGCAGGTCCTCGGCTTCCGCGAGGCCCTCGAGTGCGGCTGAGGACTCACCGGCGAGCGGCTCGTCGAGTGCGCTCGTGATGACCGCCGTGAACAGGGCTTCCTTGCTGCCGAAGTGGTTGTAGACGGTCACCTTCGACACGCCTGCCTCGGCGGCGATGGTGTCCATTCCCACACCGAAGCCCTCCCGCAGGAACAGCTCGCGGGCGGCCCGGACGATGGCCTGCCGCTTGAGCTCTGCCCGAGGGCCGCTCGGCGGTCGTTTGACGCTGTCCACGCTCATGACCTCGACCCTAGCATCCATCTGAACTGTACGGTTGAGTTCATCTGAACTGAACAGTATGGTTCAGATGGGCGTTCGGCCGAGCGAGAGCGGGACCGTGCGTCAGAAAGGGGACCTCGTGCCTTCCGCGTCCGATCCGGTGACCGCTGCACCGCAGACCTCCGCCCCGCCGGTCCGGCGATGGTCACCCTCGCCGTCGTCAGTGCCCGTAGGTGTCGCCAACAGCGCCGCCATCCAAATCGGCGCGGCGGCCGAGCGTTCGTCGACGGCATGGACCCGGCGGTGCCCCCCCCGGGGCCGGTGTCACCGCGGCAGCCGTGCTCCTCGCCCTTCTCCTCGCGCCCTCCCGCGGCGCGGACACGACCCGCGACCCACGACCCTGACCACGCACCAGAAGGACCCGTCATGACCCACTCTGCAGCCGGTGCACCGCATACAGCCGAACACGACGACCACCCGCCCGCCGACCCGCGCCGCTGGGCAGCCCTCGCGCTGATCTGCCTCGCCCAGTTCATGCTGATTCTCGACGTCACCGTCGTGAACGTTGCCCTGCCCGACATGGCGGCCGACCTCGACCTCGGCCGGGAGGCGGTGACCTGGGTGGTCACCGCCTACACCCTCTGCTTCGGCGGGTTGATGCTGCTCGGCGGCCGACTCGCCGACGCCCTCGGCGCCCGCCGTACGCTCCTCGCCGGACTCGCGCTGTTCACCGCCGCCTCGCTGGTCACCGGCCTGGCCGAGAACGCCCCGACACTGCTCGGCGGCCGGGTCGGCCAGGGCGTCGGCGCAGCCCTGCTCTCCCCGGCCGCACTCTCCATCGTCACCACCACCTTCCACGGCGCCGAACGCAACAAGGCGCTCGGTGTCTGGGCGGCCATCGGCGGCACCGGCTCCGCGGCCGGTGTCCTCGTCGGCGGAGCCTTGACCGGCGGGCCTGGTTGGGAATGGGTGTTCTTCATCAACGTGCCGGTCGGGCTGCTCCTGTTGGTGGCCTTGCCCGCCTTCGTCCCGGCCCGAGCGCCGCAGCCCGCACGGCTCGACGTCCCCGGCGCGCTGCTGGTCACCGCGGGCACCGCCGCTCTGATCTACGGCCTGGTCAAGGCGGGGGACGCCGGCTGGGCGGCCGCCTCGAGCCTGCTGCCGCTGGTCGGTGCGGTGCTCGCGTACGCGGCTTTCGCGGCGGTCGAGCGGGCCAGCCGGACTCCGCTGATGGACCTGCGGATGTTCACCCGGCGGCCCGTGCTCGCCGGGGCCTTCCTGATGCTGATCGCCACCGCCCTGCTGATCGCGTTCTTCTTCCTCGGGTCTGTGTACTTGCAGCGCCTCCGGGGCTTCGGCCCGCTGCGCACCGGGTTGGTGTTCCTGCCCGTCGCGGTCGCCACCGGTATCGGGGCACACCTCGGTTCCCGGCTCGTCGGCCGGATCGGCAGCCGCCCGACCGCTGTCGCGGGCATGCTCGTCGCCACCGCCGGAACCGTCCCGCTGACCCAGCTGTCGGAGACCGGCAGCGTGTACACCGGGCTCCTGCCGGGCTTCGTGATCGCCTCGCTCGGCGTCGGCGCTGTGTTCGTCACCGCCACGACGACCGCACTGGCCATGGTGGAACACCGGGAGGCGGGGCTCGCCTCCGGAGTCGTCAACACCTTCCACGAGGTGGGTGGTTCGATCGGCGTCGCCGTCGTCTCCACGGTCGCGGCTTCCGGGTTCGAGCGAGGCTCAGTGGGTGGCTTCGCCGACGCGTTCATCGTGTGTGCGGTGGCGGCGGCCGCCAGCGCCGCCGTGGCCCTGGGCCTCGTACCGCGAGGCAAGCCGCAGTCGGCCGGCGGCCCGCACGTGCACTGACCAAGAGTAGCCGCCGACCAAGAGCAGTCGCCGACCAAGAGTGGCCGCTCCTCATCAACGTTGCGCACATGGCCGCAGACCCGCAGGTCGAGCTCTCCGTACCCCGGTGTGAGTGACCGTACTGACGTGCCACTTACCCCCACCGGGTATATTGGCGGCACCGTCTCACCGGAACCCAGAGGGCAGCGATGACAGCACGAGGAGCTTTGGCCCCGCGGACCAGCGCCTCGCGCGCTGCCGTCCGCTGGGCGCGCGCTGCCGTCATCGCTCTGCTCGCGGCGCTCGCCGTACTGATCCACCACGAGACGGCGGCCCTGGCGATCGGACCGACGCCCTCGTCCGCCGCGCACGTGATGACGCCCGGCATGGTGATGGCGGGCAACCATGCCGCACCGGCGACGGCCATGTCCGGGCACACGCACGGTAGCGCTCCCGCACAGTCCGCCGCGCCGATGGCGACCGCCCCCGCGACAAACAGTGCCGATGGCCCGGCCTGCTCCGGTATGGCCATGCAGCATTGCTCGACCGCAAGCCTCGAGGCCGTGAAGCTCGCGGCACCGCAACAGACCCTTGCGTCGTGGGATGTCCCCGCGCACGGAGGTGTCACCGCGGGGCCGAAGGCCGCCGGGACGGTGGACCGGGCGCCGCCGGACCTGTCCGTACTTTCTCAGCTGCGCATTTAGGCCGTGCCCACGGCTTTCTCGTGCCGCCCTTGTCATGCCGAGGAGCCGTTCCAGCATGCCAACTCCTTATGTGCACACTGAGAACGAGGACACCCGATGAACAGCATCAACCGTCGCTCCCTCTTGCTCGCGGGGCTCGGCGCCGCGGGCGCCGGCGCGCTCGCCGCCTGCAGCAGCGGCTCCACCAGCACGCCCACCCTGATCAGCCCCTCCGGCTCGGCGGTCGCCGCGACCGAGAAGAAGCGGAAGGGCACCGGCAGGACGCAGAAGGTGACCCTGACCGCCGCGCCCGCCATACTCGACCTCGGCGGCAGGATCATGGCCAAGAGCTGGGCCTTCAGCGGTCAGGCCGTCGGCAAGGAGATCCGCCTGTCCGCCGGCGACACCTTGGCAGCCGAACTCTCCAACCAACTGCCGAACAAGACGACCACCTCCATCCACTGGCACGGCCTCGCCATGCGCAACGACATGGACGGCGTGCCCCCGGTGACCCAGCAGGCCGTACGGGCGGGTGCCAACTTCACGTACCGTTTCATCGCCGACGCCCCCGGTACGTACTTCTTCCACCCCCACGTCGGCGTCCAGCTCGACCGCGGGCTGTACGCGCCGCTGATCGTCGAGGACCCCCAGGAGCCGTTGTCGTACGACGACGAATGGGTCGTCGTCCTGGACGACTGGGTCGACGGAGTCACCGGCACCCCCGACGAGGTCCTCGCCGAACTGCGTCAAGGTATGGGCGGCATGGACATGGGCGGTATGGATATGGGCGGTGACTCCGGCTCCGGCGGCATGGAGGGTCACGACATGCACGGCAAGGGGGGCATGGACATGGGGGAGGACTCCGCGTCCCCGTCCGCCTCGCCCACGTCCGGCGGAACGTCGATGAAGTTCATGCTGATGGGCGCCGAGAGCGAGCTGCTCGGCGGCGACGCCGGCGACGTGAAGTATCCGTACCACCTGGTCAACGGCCGAGTGCCGGCCGACCCGGACGTCTACCAGGGCAAGCCCGGCAAGCGGGTCCGGCTGCGGATCATCAACGCGGGCGGTGACACCGCGTACCGGGTGGCGCTCGGCGGCCATAAGCTGACCATCACCCACACCGACGGGTTCCCCGTCGAGCACCAGCAGGTCGACGCCCTGCTGATCGGCATGGGGGAGCGGTACGACGTCCTGGTCACGGTCGGCGACGGCGTCTTCCCGCTCGTCGCGCTGGCCGAGGGCAAGAACGCCACCGGCATGGCCCTGGTGCGTACAGGATCCGGCAGCGCGCCGAAGGCGACCGTCCGCCCGAAGGAACTGAACGGCAGGATCCTGACGGCGTCCCAGCTGCGCGCGGCCGACGATGTCCGCTTGCCGTCCAAGAAGGTGGACCGGGTGCACCGTGTCGAGCTGACCGGCGGCATGGACAAGTACAACTGGGCCATCAACGGCAAGGCCTTCGACATGGACGACCCGGCCGCGCATCCGCTCACGATCGAGGAAGGGCAGCGGGTCCGGCTGGACTTCGTCAACACCACGGAGATGTGGCACCCGATGCACCTGCACGGCCACACCTACCAGCTCGGAAACACCGGCCCGCGCAAGGACACCGCCATCGTGCTGCCCAAGAAGAAGCTGTCCGTCGTCTTCGACGCCGACAACCCCGGTCAGTGGATGCTGCACTGCCACAACGCGTACCACGGAGAGGCCGGCATGATGGCGCTGGTCGCGTACCAGGCCTGACCGTCACCGCTCCTGCCCGGTGCTGGGGCCGGCCCGCCCGGTCGGCCCCAGCACCGGGTAGTAGCCGGCTACCACTTCATCGCGGTGAGGTCGCCGCTGCCACGAACATCGGCAGCGCCAGGAAGACCCGGTCGGCCTCGGCCCGCTCACGCTGCTCAGCGATCCAGCCGTCCGCTTGTTTGCGCGTGACGGCGCCGACGGAGCAAGCTCCTTCGACCAGGCCGGTGAGCAGGGGCAACATCGTCGACCCGGTGAAAACGCCCGTGTGCACCTCGACCGTCACGTCGTCGAAGCAGGCGTCCAGCAGTAGGTTGCGGTATCGGCGAGCGGCACGCGGGCCGGCGGTCAGGTCGGCGCGGGCGTGCACGATGGTGCGGGTAAGGGCCGGATCGGCGGAGTCGATGACGAACGTGTCCCAGTCCTGCCCGACCAGCACGATCCGCCCTCCGGGCACAAGAACCCTGCGTGCTTCCGCCAACGCCTGCTCCGGCTCACTCAGTTCATGGAACACCTTGTCGGCCCGGTAACCGTCCACTGAGGCGTCCGGCAGCGGCAACTCGTATGCCCCCGCGATCCGGTAGTCCCCCTCGGGCCACCGGCCGCGGGCGACGGCGATCATCCGCTCGCTCGGGTCCACACCGACGGCCTTCACACCCTGCTCGGCCAGTTCCGCCACGGCCCGGCCGGCGCCGCAACCCACGTCGACCACCCACTTGCCGGCGGCGGCGCCGAGCAAATCGCAGGACAGAGCCCTCAGTTCCTTGGCACCCGGTAGACGGTCGGCCGCGTCGAGCAGCGCGATGAGGTCGTCCGTCGACTGGGGTTTCTGATCTGTTTCCCTGGTCATGAGCCCCAAGGCTGCGACTTAATGTCGGCATGAAGTCAAGCGAGCACGGGATGACTGCCGGCGGCGGGCGCGAGCCCATGAGCATCGGTGCCATCGCCCAACGCTTCGGTCTGGCCACGCACGTCCTGCGTCACTGGGAGTCAATGGGGCTCCTCACCCCCGCACGCGATGCCGCCGGTCGGCGCCGCTACGGCATCACCGACCTCACGCGCGTCGCCGTCATCCTGCGCGCCAAGGAGGCGGGGCTCTCCCTCGACACCATCCGCTCTCTGGCCGCTACCGCCGATCCGACGCAGCGACGGGACATCCTGTGCGAGGAGGCCGAGGCGCTTCGCTCCCGTATCGCAGCTGCGCAGGCGTCCCTCGACCTCATCGAATGCGCTCTCGACTGCGATCACGAGGACTTCACCCAGTGCGCTCATTTCCGGCAGATGGTGGCAGATCGCATCGGCCTGGACGCTGCTCCCCACATCCCTGTCAAGCCGTAGGTTTCGGACCGGCGTGGACGGCGTGCTGAGGGGCGCGGACACGTCATGCAACGACCCGTTCGGACTCCGCGCGCTCTGCCGATGGCCACGGGCCGCAGCAATGATGAGCAGACCGCACGTGATCCAGACGACTCCGCACACCTGCCCTTTGGCAGGTGGATATGCGGTGGAAGGAAGCCACGTTGTTGCTTCTCATCTCCCCGGACAGCGTCGAGGAGGCCCTCGACTGTGCGAAGGCGGCGGAGCACCTCGACATCGTCGATGTCAAGAAGCCTGACGAGGGCTCGCTGGGCGCGAACTTCCCGTGGGTCATCAGGGAGATCCGCGATGCGGTCCCGGCGGACAAGCCGGTGTCCGCCACCGTGGGAGACGTCCCGTACAAGCCCGGCACGGTGGCCCAGGCGGCGCTCGGTGCAGCTGTCTCCGGAGCCACGTATATCAAGGTCGGCCTCTACGGCTGCACGACGCCCGAACAGGCCATCGATGTCATGCGAGGGGTCGTCCGGGCAGTGAAGGACTATCGGCCGGACGCGTTCGTCGTCGCCTCGGGTTACGCCGACGCCGGCCGGATCGGCTGCGTCAACCCGCTCGCGCTGCCCGACATCGCCCGCCGCTCCGGCTCCGACGCGGCCATGCTCGACACCGCGATCAAGGACGGGACACGGCTGTTCGACCACGTTCCGCCCGACGTCTGCGCGGAGTTCGTCCGGCTGGCCCACGAGGCCGATCTGCTCGCCGCCCTCGCAGGCAGCGTCAAGGTGGGAGACCTCGGCGCGCTGACCCGCATCGGCACGGACATCGTGGGGGTGCGCGGGGCGGTCTGCCAGGGGGGCGACCGCAACACCGGAAGGATTCAGCCGCAGCTGGTGGCCGCCTTCCGGGCGGAGATGGACCGGCATGCCCGGGAACACGCAGCTGCCGTCGCCGCCACGAGCTGACCGCCGGCATGCCGGCACATTTGCCCCGTCGCGCGCCCACCTGTGGCGAGCGCTTCGCCGTTCTCGATCCGGCAGTGGGCGAGGCCTTCGACGAGGCTCCCGATCAGCACCCGGACGAGTTGGACGCCGTTGTCGAGCGGGCCCACGAGGCCTGGCGCGGCTGGCGGGCCGATCCCGTCGCCCGCACCACCGCGTTGCTCGTGGCAGCCGACGCCGTGGAGGCGGCCGGGGCCGACCTCGCTCCGCTGCTCACCCGTGAACAGGGCAAACCGCTGGCCGAGTCGTACGCGGAGATCGCCCGTGCGGCGGCCCGCCTGCGCTACTTCGCCGAGCTGGACCCCGGGCCCCAGCCGATCGCAGACGGTCGGCCGGTACGCGGCGAGATCCGCTGGCGACCGCTCGGGCCCGTCGCCGCGATCGTCCCGTGGAATTTTCCCCTCCAGCTCGCGTCGGCGAAGTTCGCGCCCGCGCTCGCCGCAGGCAACACGGTGGTGCTCAAGCCCTCCCCGTTCACGCCCCTCGCCACGCGGCTGCTGGGGTCCGTCATCTCCACCGCGCTCCCCGAGGACGTACTGACGATCGTCACCGGTCGCGAACCTCTCGGCGCCCGACTCGCGTCCCATCCGGGGATCCGCCACGTGACCTTCACCGGTTCGATGCGCACCGGACGGGCCGTCGCGGAGGGCGCGGCGGCCTCGCTCGCCCGGGTCACCCTGGAGCTGGGCGGTAACGACGCTGCCATCCTGCTGGAGGACGTGGATGTGGAGCGGATCGCGGACCGGTTGTTCTGGGCGGCGTTCCGCAACTGCGGGCAGGTCTGCATGGCGGTCAAGCGCGTCTACGCCCCGGCCCGGCTCTACGCCCAGGTGGTCGAGGCCCTGGCACAGCGCGCGAAGACCGCCGTCGTCGGAGCCGGGCTCGACCCGGGATCGCAGCTGGGGCCGGTCAACAACGCCCCCCAACTGGCCCGGGTCGAGCGCTACACGACCCAGGCCCTGGCAGCCGGTGCCAGAGCCGTGGCCGGTGGCCACCGGCTGGACCGACCGGGCTACTTCTTCGCCCCGACGATCCTGGCCGATGTCCCCTCCGATTGCCCGGTGGTGACGGAGGAGCAGTTCGGTCCGGTCCTGCCGGTGCTTCCGTACGGGAGCCTCGACGAAGCCGTCGAGGCGGCCAACGGCACCGGCTTCGGGCTGGGCGGCTCGGTATGGGGGACCGACCTCGACCGGGCCGAGGCGGTGGTCGACCGGCTGGAGTGCGGGACGGCGTGGATCAACCACCACGCCGAACTGTCCCTCGCCCAGCCCTTCGCGGGCATCAAGGAGAGCGGCGTCGGCGTCGCGGGCGGGCCGTGGGGGCTCTACGGGAACCTCAGGCCGTTCGTCGTGCACCGTCCGGAGGAGGCGTGACGATGAGGTTCGGTGCGGCGGTACTGCGCTCTTACCAGAGCCGATTCGCCGTCGAGGAAGTGATCCTGAACGCGGGGCCGGCCGATGGCGAGATCCTGGTCAGGATCGCGGGCTGTGGGATGTGCCGGACCGATCTCGCGGTCCGGCGTTCGGCGGGCCGCTCACCGCTGCCAGCGGTGCTCGGCCACGAGGGGGCCGGGGTCGTGGTGGAGACGGGCGGCCCGGACACCGGCCTGAGCGTCGGCGACCATATCGTGCTGAGCTTCGACTCCTGCGGACGCTGCCGGAACTGCATGGGCGCGGCCCCCGCCTACTGTGACTCCTTCGCGTCGCTCAACCTCTTCGGAGGGCGCAAGGAGAACGCGGCGCGGTTCACCGACGCGGCCGGGGACGAATTGGCTCCCCGGTGGTTCGGCCAGTCCTCCTTCGCCGAGTACGCGATGGTCCCGGCCCGCAACGCCGTCCGGGTCGATCCCTCGCTGCCCATCGAACTGCTCGGACCGCTCGGCTGCGGCTTCCTCACCGGCGCCGGAGCGGTCTTCAACTCCTTCGGCGTCGGCCCCGGCGACACCATCGCGGTCTTCGGCGCGGGAGCGGTGGGCCTGGCCGCGGTGATGGCGGCCACCGCCGCCGGGGCAGTGACCGTGGCCGTCGACCGGCACCCCGAACGGCTGGCCCTCGCCGAGCGGCTCCGCGCGATCCCTCTGCACGCTGCATCGACCGGCCTGCCCGACCGCATTCAGCGACTGACCGACGGCGGCGCGCAGTACGCGCTGGACACCACGGGCTCCGCCCAGCTGATCAACGACGCGCTCCGGGCCCTGCGCCCGACCGGCCACCTCGGCCTGGTGGCACGGCTCCACACCGCGCTGCCGCTCGAACCGGGGGCACTGGACCGGGGCCGCAGGATCTCCCACATCTGCGAGGGGGACGCGGTGCCGGGACTGCTGATTCCGCGGCTGACCGGGCTGTGGCAGGCCGGGTGTTTTCCTTTCGACCAGCTGATCCGTACGTACCCGCTCGCCGACATCAACGAGGCCGAACGCGACTGCGACGCGGGCCGCGTGGTCAAACCCGTCCTGGTTCCGCAGGGGAGGGACGATGGGCGAGGCGTTTCAACACCGCTGCCTGTCTGATGGGCCGCCACCTGGCGGGCAGTCATGGACACCGCACCCTCGCGCCAAGGGAGGACACATGGTCGGCACAGCGCATCGGAACACCGGTGTGGAAGGCGTGGAAGGGGGTGTCGGTCTGACCGCTCTCATGGTCGCCGCGGCACGGGCGATCGAGACCCACCGCCACGACAGCCTGGCACGGGACGTGTACGCAGAGCACTTCGTGCTCGCCGCACCGGCGTCCGCAGGCTGGCCGGTCCGCATACAACAGGTTCCGGACGGGGACGCGAACCCGCTGTGGGGGCGATTCGCGCGTTACTTCGGTCTGCGGACGAGGGTCCTCGACGACTTTCTCCTCCAGTCGGTGCACGCGGGGGGCGCCCGCCAAGTGGTCCTGCTCGGAGCGGGGTTGGATTCGCGGGCGTTCCGTCTCGATTGGCCTTGCGGCTGTGTGATCTTCGAGGTCGACCGGGAAGGCGTGCTGGCGTTCAAGCGCAAGGTGCTCGGCGGACTGTCGGCCACCCCGAAGGCAGCGCGCGTACCGATCCCGATCGATCTGCGCGCCGACTGGGTCGGAGCGCTGACCGACGCCGGCTTCGACGCGGCCGCACCGAGCGTCTGGCTGGCCGAGGGGTTGCTGTTCTACCTGCCAGGCGCCGCCGAGACGTACCTCATCGACACGGTGGACCGGTTGAGCACGGGGGGAAGCGCCCTGGCGTTCGAGGTCAAGCTCGACAAGGACTTGCTGGAGTTCAGCGACAGCCCGCTCTACACCTCGACGAAACACCAGATCGGCATCGACCTGCTCAACCTGTTCGATGGCGAGCCGCGGCCCGACTCCGCAGGTGATCTGGCGGGCAAGGGCTGGTCCACATCGGTCCACACCCCCTTCGACTTCACCCGCCGGCACGGACGCGGCCCGCTGCCCGAGCCGAGCGACGCGCTGGCGGGCAACCGGTGGGTCTTCGCGAACAAGCCACGGCCGTAACGCGCCGTCAAGCCTGACGGGCTCGGAATGTGCGGCCCCGGGGCCGTAGCCGACCGGCGTTCACTGGGGGACCGGCGTTCACCGGGGGTGACCGCGGTGAACGTTCCCTTGTGCGCTTCGGCCAGGCGGCGCACGATGACCAGCCCGAGGGGTGAGCCGCACGATCGCCATGGAGGCCGTGGCCGACGTCCTTCCCGCCACCGTGTACCCGCGGCTCCCCGGGCTGGTGCAAGTCAGTCGGCCATCCGATGCTCTGGCCGCCAAGCGGGCGGCGGACAGCACGTTTTCCTAGGACTGTCGGGGGTGGCACTGCTGCTTGGCGGCATCGGAGACACCAACACCATGTAGTACATCTCAGTCCTCGAACGGCGCAGTGAGATCGGCCTTCGGCGTGCGATGGGGGCCAACCGCAGACAGATTCGAGCCCAGTTCATGACCGAATCCGTGGTGCTCTCGTTGCTCGGCGGTGTGGCAGGAACAGTGATGGGCGCTCTGGCCACGGTCGCCTACGTGACGTATCAGGGCTGGCCACTGGCGATCCCGCTGACCGCCCTCGCCATGGGCCCGGGCGGGGCGACAGCCATCGGCGTCCTGGCCGGGGTGTACCCCTCCGTACGTGCCGCCCGCCTGGCACCTACCGAGGCGCTGAGCACCGGGTGATCCGCTCCACGACCAGCTCCATCGACCCTGACACCGTTCCTAGCCATGTCCCACGTGGCCCGGCGCGTCCCATTCCCGCATTCCAGGCTCCCTGGATCGCTCCTGGTCAGGGCCCGTTTTCCGTCCCAGCGTATTCAATTGCCGGTCCTTCGTAGCGGCTGGGATGGATCACCCAACAGACTCCGGTCATCCAGCACCCCCCACTGCACCACAGAAGGGCACACCACCCACATGTCCAGTGTCCGGGACACCCGTACCCGCCTGCTGACCGCCACCGCAGCCGCCGCGATCGCCGCTCTCTCCCTGACCGCGTGCAGCGACGGATCGGGGGAGTCTGATGAGGGCTCGTCGGCAGGTGGCTCCCCGGCTGGCTCCTCGATCGGCTCCTCTTCTCGCTCGTCCTCCGGCTCGTCCTCCGGCTCGTCCCCCGGTAAAGATGTGAGTTCCGGCGGCGCCGGCGCGAGTGGCAACAAGGCCGTTGCCTGCAAGAGTTCCAGCATCAAGACGGTTGCGTCCCCGGTGAATCGCCCGGTGAACCACATGCTGCTGACGGTCACCAACACCGGCAGCGTCCCCTGCGACCTCTACGGCTACCCGGCCGCCCGCTTCGGCGAGGCCCAGTCGGTGCCGCCGGTCGACGAGGATTCCAAGCCGCAGGCCGTCGTCACGCTCGCGCCGGGCGAGTCCGGCTACGCGGCTGTGAATCTTTCGGCCACTGACGGCAGTGGCACGAACGGCCACACCGTGAAGTCCCTCGCCGTCACCTTCCAGGATCGCGCCGGGAAGAACACCTCCTGGGTCGCTCACCCGTCTCTGCCCGCCGAGGGCGTCTACGTGGATGACTCCCTGAGCGTCACGTACTGGCAGCAGTCGATGGACAACGCCCTCAGCTGGTAACACCACCGCCGCCGCGCACCGCCGCGCATCGGCTCACTTGGCGACGTCATGCCGCTTGTGGACGGAGAAGGAGAAGAGTTGATGAATGTTATGGCGACGGAGAATCGCCCTGTGGGAGGGATGAGCGAGCGGCGGCGTACGCGGCTGCGGCTGGAGATCTCCCGGGAGGCGGCGCGCCTGTTCTGGAAGCAGGGCGTGGCCGCGACCAGCGGCGACCAGATCGCCGATGCGGTGGGGTTGTCCACGCGCACCATCTGGCGCCACTTCCGCAGCAAGGAAGCATGCGCCGAGCCGATCGTCATGCAGGGCGTCGTCACCTTGATGAGCGTGCTGCACAGCTGGCCGAAGGACAGTTCCCTCGAAGATCACCTGGCGGGGGAACTGGTCCGGCTCCAGTACGAGATGCGGCCGGTCGATCTGGCTGATGAGATGCTGGCGATGAAGATGATCCGGCTCGCCGACACCGAACCGGCGCTGCGCACGGCCTGGCTGATGGCCTGTGATCAGACCGAACAGCAGATGCGCGTGATCATCGGCGACCGGCTGGGGCGTCCGGCTGGTGATCTGGAGGTGCGGCTGCACGCCGCGGCCACCGCCGCGGTGGTGCGGGTGCTGGACGAGCAGATCGGCGTCGCCTTCCTCGCCGGCACCGGCACCGGCACCGGCACCGGCGCCGACACCAGCACCGGCACCGGCACCGGCACCGGCGCCACGGAACTGACCGAGGTGAAGGCCGCCGCCCGGCGGTTCGCCCACGCGATCCGCACGGCGACTGGCGGGGCCGTCGGCGACCCCATCGCCTGACCAAACAGAGCTCATCATGGGCGAGCAGGCGCGCTGCGGCACTGCGGATGCCCACCACAGCGTGCGGCCTCACCCCCTTCCCCGGGGTCTGGGCCCTGGGGATCGAGACGCCCGCCTCCTGGCCGACGCGCGGCGGCGGCTCGTTTCGTTACTGCTTGTCGCGCACGGCGAGCCGTTTGGCGATCTGGGTCTTGACCGTCTCGTGCAGCTCGTCTGACGTGAAGCCGAGGTTGCGCAGGATCTGCGCGGCGGGGCTCTCCTCGGCGCGGATCAGGCCTAGCAGCGTGTGTTCCGTGCCGACCCAGTCGTGGCCGAGGTCGGCCGACGCGCGGTGTGCCTGCTCGATGGCCTCCTTGCTCTCCGGCCGGAACGGGATGTGACCTCGCAGCGCCTTCTGTCCGGCCGGCGGCATCGCTTCCTCGATCGCGTCGCGGATGCGTTGCTCAGACTCGGTTTTCGCCATCAGCACCTCGTACGCCAGGCCCTGCGGTTCGCCGAGCAGACCGAGCAGGATGTGTTCGGTGCCGATGAAGTCGTGCTTGTGGGTTCGGGCGGCCTCCTGTGCCAGCACGATGCTGTGCCGGTTCAGGTTGGTGAACCGGTCAAATGCGGCGGGCGTGTGGCGTTGCTGGGCGGCCTGTTTGGACACTCCGATGGCGTCGCCGATCTCGGTCCACGACGCGCCGGTCCGCTTGGCCTTGCTGACGTAGTGGTCGATGAGCTGGTCACCGAGGTCGGACAGGGTCTGGGCACGAAGTCGCGCCTCGCTGATGCGGGCCAGTTCGTCGGCGTCGGAAAGTTCCTCATCGAGACGGGCGATCAGGTCAGCGAGGCTGATGTCGAGTGGGCTCATGCGTCAATCGTAAGTTGACGATAGCTGGCCGTCAACTTGTAATTGACGCTCGTTTCAGGTGCGCTCCCCGCACGCTGTGTCTTTCTGGCCGCCGCCCGGTCAAGCGCAGTCAGACGCGTGGGTGTCCTGGCTTTGGATCTCTGCGGCGGCGCGGTGCAACTCGGCGAGGACGGTTCGGACGGCCCGTCGTGCGGTGCGTTCCGGTCGGTGGAGGACGTCGATGTGGCGTCGGGCGTGGACTGCGCCCAGCGGCCGCAGGACGAGGTTCGGGTGCTCGCGGGCTGTCCAGCGTGGCATCAGCGCCAAGCCGCCGCCGGCGGCTACGGCCTCGGCGACCACAGCGAATTCGTTGATGCGGTGGGCGATGTCGAGGCGGCGGTTGGCGACACTGGCGATGGCTTCGATGGTGGACATGAGCGGGAAGCCGTCATGGACGGTGATCCAGGGCTGGTCGGCCACGTCATGTGGGAAGAGCAGCGTTTTGGAGGCCAGCGGGTGGCCGGTCGGCAGGGCGACATCGAGCGGCTCTCGCAGCAGGGTGCTGGCGGTGACGGTGCGTGGCCAGGGTGGGCCGTGGTCGAGGCGGTGGGCGAGAACGAGGTCGTAGTCACGGGTGAGGGCGGGGAAGCGGTCCTGGGCGACATCTTCGTCGGCGAGAGCCAGTCGTGGGTGGCTCGGACCGGCGAGGCTGCGCAGCAGCAGGGGGAAGAACGCGGAGGCCGCGCTGTGGAACGCCGCCAGCGAGACGTCGCCGTCGGGCTGCTCGGCGAAGTCGGCGATGGTGTGTCGCGCCCGGGCCAGGGCCGTCTCCACCTCGATGGCCGCGCGGGCCAGGGCTTGCCCGGCCTCGGTCAGCACGACCCGGCGCCCGGCGCGCTCGGTGAGCGGGACGGGGATGGAGCGCTGCAACAGGCGCAACTGCTGGGAGATGGCGGAAGGCGTCACGTGCAGTGCATTGGCGACCGCACTGACACTGCCCAGTTCTCCCAGTTCCCGCAGGATCTGAAGTTGCCGCTCATCCATGCGGACAGTGTAGGGCAGCTACAGCTTTGCTTTAGAAGCTGGTGATTGTCTTCAACATCCTGGTGGTGCAGCGTGGGCGTATGCCCGTTGCACGCCGTACCGATGTAGCGCTGTTCCTGATCGCGCTGGTCTGGGGTTCCAGCTACCTGGCGGCCAAGACGGCCACCGGCGCGCTCCCGGTTACCACCGTGCTGTTCGCCCGGTACGCGATCTCCGCGCTCGCGTGCGGAGCCTTGGTCGTCTCCCGTCGCCGGGCGCGCCGCTGGACTCGCGCAGAGGTCCGCGCCGGGTCGCTGCTGGGGGTTACGCAGGCAGCCGTTCTGGTACTGGAGACCTACGGGGTCGCGCACACCAGCGCCGCGAACGCCGGGTTGATCATCAGCCTGACCATTGTGCTGACGCCGCTGCTTGACCGGACCGCGAGCAGCCGCAGGCTGCCCTGGACGTTCTTCGTCGCCGCCGGCCTGTGCGTGCTGGCCGTCGGGCTGCTCACCTCCAGCAGTGGACTGCACGCCCTACGGCTCGGCGACGCCCTGGTGCTCGCCGCCGCGGTTGTACGGGCCGGGCATGTCGCGCTCGTCGGACGGCTCACCGCCCGCAGCCCCATGGATCCGCTCCACCTGACGACCGCGCAGACAGTCGTCGGCTCGGCGTTGTTCCTGGTGCCCGCCCTCATCCACCTGCCCGACCTTGCCCACAGCAGCGCCACCACATGGTCGCAGCTGATCTATCTCGCCCTGTTCTGCAGTGTGTTCGCTTTCCTCGTCCAGACCTGGGCCGTGCAACGCACCTCCGCCAGCCGGGCCACCCTGCTGCTGGGCACCGAACCGATCTGGGCCGTCGCGATCGGGATCAGTTTCGGCAACGAACGGCTCACCGTGTGGGCCTCCCTCGGTGCCGTGCTCATGATCGCCGGAACGTACTGGGGCCAGGCCATCGAACGCACCCATCGCACCGCCACCGCCACCGGCACCGGCACCGGCACCGGCACCGGCAAAACTCTGGAAGAGGACAGAACGTGCCCTACCCCGACACCTACCAGCGTCTGATCGCCCTGTTCGACACCACCCAGACCCCCTATCGGCTCATCGACCATGAACCGGACGGCACGACGGAATCGGTCAGTGCCCTGCGCGGTCACCCCGTGTCCCACGCAGCCAAGTGCATCATCCTCAGAGTCAAGATCGACCGGCGCACCACCCGCCACGTGCTCGCGGTCGTCCCCGGCGACCGGCGCGTCGACCTGGACGCCGTCCGCCGGCTGTTCGATGCCCGCTACGTCGGATTCAGCGACGCGGCGACCGCCGAACGACTGGCCCACGCCGTCCCGGGCACGGTCCTGCCCTTCTCGTTCGATCCCGATCTGGAACTCGTCGCCGACCCTGAGATCGTCACCCGTCCACAGCTCTACTTCAATGCCGCCCGCCTCAACCGTTCCGCCGTCATCTCCGGCGGCGACTACGTACGGCTCGCCGACCCGCGGATCGAACGCATCGCTACCCCCGACGACGTCGGCGCCCAAGCACCCACACCGGTATGAGCGCTCGCTCGGGTGAAGGACTGCACGTGCTGCATCAGACCGGCCGACGGCCGAGGAAGATCCAGAAGACGATTACGGGCAGGACGAAGGCCGCGGTGACGGCGTTCAGCCCGCCGTAGCCAATCCAGTCCATGAGGGGCCCGGCCAGGCCGGCGCCCACCGCTGCGACGACGTTCATCGTGGTGTCCGTGGTGCCCTGCACTCCGGGCCGGAGAACGCCCACGAGGACCCAGGAGCACCCCACCCGCAGCGCTTCGGCCAGACCGTCGCGGACGCGGGCACCATCCCGCGGTGCCGGACGGGGTCATGCGCCCCGCCCGGCCTTCCTCACCCCCAGAAGCAGGCACGACGATGAGCACATCGCCCGCCCACAACCGCACCCCGGCCCGCATCCGTGCACTCATCGAGGAGTTCAGCCGCCTCCCGAGGGCACCTTTGTGCCTGCCAAAACAGTCGAGACCAGATCGCCGACTACACCCCGGCCGAGATCGCCGACATCTTCCGCTATCAGACACCGACGACGGCCAGCGCGCCGTATCCGGCAACCGCGACGAGAAGCGTGGACAAAGCCCCCAGGGCAAGACCTCGTCTTCCCGCGCGAAGCAGTGCGCCGATCTTGACGCCGCTGCCCAGACCGAACAGGGCGGCGGCGAAGAGCAGCGTGGTGCCGACTTTGGCCACGGACAGCGCGGTCGACGGCACGATACCGCTGCTGCGAACCAGCATCATGACCAGGAAACCGAGGACGAACAGCGGAACGATCGCCGGGCGTTTCCCCGTCGAGGCCCCGCCTTGCCGGCGCTGCACGATGCTGACGCCGGCGACCATCGGGGCGAGCAGGACGACCCTGGTCAGCTTGATGACGACCGCGATGGCAACCGCCCCGCCGCCCGCCGGTGAGGCAGCCGCAACCACCTGGGCGACTTCGTGAACGGAAAGTCCTGCCCAGGACCCGAGGTGCTCAGGACTCATTCCCAGCGCCTGGCCGACGAACGGTACGAGCGCAATCGCGGCGCTTCCGTAAAGGGTCACCAGAGTGACAGCGGTCGCTACGTCCTCTCTATCGCTTTCGGTGACACTGTCCATTGCCGCGATCGCCGACGCCCCGCAGATGGAGAATCCTGTCGCCACCATCAGCGCGAGCCCCTTCGACACTCGGATCAGCCGACCGAGCAGGAGTGTTCCGAAGAAGGCCACAAACACGGTGACCACGACCGCCAGCACCTTGCCCGCGCCGAGCCCGCAGACCTCGCCGAGCCCGAGCTGGAGGCCGAGCAGAACGACGCCGAGCCGCAGAAACTTCTTCGTCACCCAGCCCAGACCTTCCTGCGTCTTCGCCGGAAGACGACCTCCCACGGCGACCCCGAGCACCACCGCGACGGTAAGCGCGCTCACCGCAGGCACCAGCTCGTTGAGAGAGAACGCGGTAGCCGTGCCGATAGCCGCCATGAGCAGCCCCGGGCCCAGCGAACGAACCGGCCTGGCAGTGGCTGTGGAACTCCCGACAAGGTGTCTTGGTTTGATCATGATTTGATCGTCGTCGTGCTGCGCGGAGCGCGGTACCGGTCAACAACTTGGGACGTCATACCCGGAGTGCATGACAGAGCGGCTGGACACCAGGTCAGTGCACCTGCTTGGGACAGCACGGCGGATTGACGGGCGTGGTCGCCAACGACGGGGCGGACATCTTCGCGTCACGGGCGCGACCACAGCCGTGGTTGTCGTACTGAGATCGCGAGAAGGTCATAGCCAAGAGGTATGACTGCTGGTCTGACCTGAGCCATACCCTGGAGCTATGAGCCAGTTGCCGGATCTGGAATCGCTGCGCTTGCTCGTCCTTGTCGGCGACGTGGGGAGTCTGAGCAGGGCGGCGGCGCAGCTCGGTCTCGCTCAGCCGTCGGCCAGCAAACGGCTGTCCACACTGGAGCGCAGGCTCGGCCTGGTGCTGGTGGAGCGGACGCGGCGCGGATCACAGCTCACCGATGCGGGTCGGGCCGTGGCGGGCTGGGCCCAGCAGGTTCTCCAGGACTTGGACGGTCTGCTCACCGGCGCGGAGGCGTTGCGCACCAAGCGGGACGCCGAGTTGCGGGTCGCGGCGAGCATGACTGTGGCCGAGTACTTGGTGCCGGGTTGGCTCGGCGAACTGCGCCGGATGCGGCCGGAGCTGTACGTGGGTCTCCAGGTGACCAACAGCGAGCACGTCCCCGAGTTGTTGCGCAGTGGAGCGGTGGATGTCGGCTTCATAGAGTCACCGCAGGCTCCAGCCGGATTGCCTGCTCGGCGGGTCGCCTATGACCGTCTGCTCGTGGTGGTTGCGCCGGGGCACCCCTGGGCGCGCCGCCGTCGCCCGCTGGGCGTCGCCGAGCTTGCCGCCGCGCCGCTGGTTCTCCGTGAACAAGGATCGGGCACACGCGAAACTCTGGACCAGGCGCTGCGCCGGGCGGGGGCGGCTGAGCCCCGGCCCCTGCTGGAGCTGGGGTCGGCGACCGCCGTGCGAAACGCCGTGATCGCCGGGACCGGCCCGGCAGTGATCAGCGAACTCGCTGTGCGAACGGACCTCGCCGATCGCCGCCTGGTAGCGGTTGAGGTCGAGGGCATCAAACTGCACCGTGTCCTGCGCGCCGTATGGGCATCGGAACGCCCCCTGGTCGGCCCTGCTGCTGAACTCCTTGCCGTGACCAGGCGACACAGACCAGACGTCGCCGCCACGGGCGTCACCCCGCGATGAGCGCGCGCGACGAGGCGACCCCGCGGACGACCGCCACTACCGGCCGGGACTGCAGCGACCACAGCGCTGACGTGGGAACGGGCCCCTGGCCGAAGCCGGGTCCCTTTGGGGGCCGATAAATCATCCGCGCAGTTCATGCCGCGTGCTGGGCGGAGCCGTGCTGGCTCCCGCGGCGGGCGATGATCGGGCGGATGCTCAGTTCGTGCAGGTCGCGGCGGTAGGTGTCGTAGTCGTAGCCGCGGTCGGCGTACAGCGCGTCGGGACGCCGACGGGGATGCCCGCGCCTGCCCGCACAGCGGAACCGCGTGGACCAGGGGTATGAGCTGGGCGACATCGTGGCGGTTGCCGCCGGTCAGCGTGGCAGCGAGTGGGATGCCGTGCGCCTCGGTGATTACGTGGTGCTTGCTGCCGGTCCTGTATCTGCCGCAGGAGCTGACCCGCGAGTAGCAAGGCTGCGGCGGTGTCGCCAGGACGGGCCGAGAGCGCCGCACGCAACCAGGGCTCACCGGGCCAACTAGGTCGATGACCAGGGAGATCGGCCGCCTCCATATCCGCTGGGTCGCCAGGCGGCAGGTTGAGCAGGCGTCCCAGCTCGCGCGCGGCGGCTGGGTTGCCCGCCACCGCGCGGGCGCGTATCTGCGTCAGGAACTGTTCGGTGGCACAGCTTGGGACCATACCGGTCCGGTGAGTCCATGAACCGCCTTCGGTTCTTCGGAAGCTTCGGCCTGGGCGTCTACCGCTGGGCTGTCGAAGCCGCCTTCGCAGTCCGACCGGGTCGTTCAGAGTCATACCGTGACTCTAGAGCTTGAGTTCTACTCTCTGAGCTGGTCGCGTTCGGTAGATGCTGTCAGGTCGTTTGATGGTCTTGCCTGCGTCGTAGCGGGCTGCTGGCCGCTTGTTCTTGGAGCCGGGAGGTCGTCCGGGCCTGGCCGTGAGGGTTTGCCTCCGGCGGACTCTGGCGGAGGAGCGGGGGCTGGGTGTTGGCGGCGATGACGAGCCAGGTCCAGCGGTCGCAGGCCCCGGGGGTACGGAGCTTCGGACGGGCGGTGGATCGGAACCGTGTAGGGCCCTGCACGGGTGGCGTCAGTTCAGGCAGTTGCGGCCCGACGCCGTTTGGCCTCGTTCACGTACAGGGCAGGTGACCAAGGTCGCGCGAGCCATGCTCAAGACCTGTGGATCGAGCTCGGGGAGCGCGCGAAGGGCGTACCTTCCCGAGTGATCGACTGATGGTCATCGAGTAGCCCGGTGTTCGAGGGCGCCGGCGGATGCTCGCGGCGGCCCTGGAGGTCGAAGCCAACGCGTACATAGCCGAGCTGGCCGACCAGCGCGACGGCACCGGCCGACGGCTCGTGGTCCGCAACGGCTGCCGCCGGCTCAGGAAGGTCAGCACCGCGGCCGGGGTGGTCGAGGTGAAGGCCCCGCGGGTGAACGACAAGCGCGTCGATGAGGAGACAGGCGAGCGCAAGCGGTTCAGCTCGGCGATCCTGCCGCCGTGGTGCCGCAAGTCCCCGAAGATCAGTGAGGTGCTGCCGCTGCTCTACCTGCACGGCCTCTCCTCCGGGGACTTCGTCCCGGCCTTGGAGCAGTTCCTCGGCAGTGCGGCCGGGCTCTCGCCGACCACGGTCAACCGGCTCACCCAGCAGTGGCAGGCCGACCACGCCGCCTTCATGGACCGTGACCTGTCGCATGCCGACTACGTGTACGTGTGGGCCGACGGCATCCACCTCAACATCCGCCTGGAGGAGGCCAAAGCCTGCGTCCTGGTCCTCATCGGGGTCCGCGCCGATGGTTCCAAGGAACTGGTCGCCCTCACCGACGGCTACCGCGAATCGGCGGAATCGTGGGCTGACTTGATGCGCGACTGCGCCCGCCGGGGCATGCGCGCCCCGTCCTGGCGGTCGGTGACGGCGCTCTTGGCTTCTGGAAGGCCCTGGCCGAGGTGTTCCCCGCCACCCGCGAGCAGCGGTGCTGGGTTCATAAAACGGCCAACGTCCTCGACTCCATGTCGAAGTCCGCGCAGCCCGGAGCGAAGAAGGCGATCCAGGACATCTACAACGCCGAGGACCGACCACGCTGCGGCGGCGGTCAAGACGTTCGAGAAGCTCCTACGGCGCGAAGTTCCCCAAGGCCGTCAAGAAGATCACTGACGACCAGGAGCAACTGCTGGCGTTCTACGGCTTTCCCACCGAGCACTGGATTCACCTGCGCACCACGAACCCCATTGAGTCCACCTTCTCCACCGTCCGCCTGCGGACCAAGGTCACCCGCGGGGCCGGCTCCCGGACGGCCGCCCTGGCGATGGTCTTCAAGCTGGTGGAGTCCGCCCAGCATCGGTGGCGGGCCGTGAACGCGCCTCACCTGGTTGCTCTTGTCCGGGCAGGTGCCCGCTTCGAGCGCGGCCAGCTCGTCGAGCGTCCCACCGCCATGGCAGCATGACCGGCTTCAGCCAAGCCCCCAGGGAGGCATCCCTCATGTCCTACCTCGACAGCTAGGTTCCCTACTGGGATGCCGCCGCGGCCACGAAGGCGTTCACCCACCCGCTCCATCTGTCCCGGCTCGACGGGATCAGCAGGCACGCCGCGATCCTCGACCACGGATCCGGCTACGGCCGCGTCATGGAGAAGCTCGAACAGCACGGCTTCGACAACCTCACGGGCGCCGATATCTCGCCAGGAATGATCGAACGGGCACGCCACCTGCATCCCAGATAGGCCACGTGAATCGGGCACACTGGCCGGGGTCGGGTCCGCCGTTCTATCTCCAACCTGTGTTGTTCCTAGAATGGCCGGGTGGAGGACATTGACGCGATCGCGGCGTTGCAGGATCCGGTGCGGCGTCGCCTGTACGAGTACGTGGCGGCGCAGGGCCGCGAGGTCGGGCGCAACGAGGCCGCCGAGGCGACCGGGGTCGCGCGCACGCTCGCTGCGCACCATCTGGACAGGCTGGCCGAGGTCGGGCTGCTGGAGAGCGGCAGCCGCCGTCTGTCGGGCCGCTCGGGGCCGGGGGCGGGCCGTCCCGCCAAGGTGTACACGCGGGCGCAGGCGGAGCTGTCGGTGTCGCTGCCCGCCCGCGACTACCGCACTGCCGCCGTGCTGCTCGCTGAGGCGGCCGAGCAGGCCGGGCTGGATGCCGGGCTGTGTGCGGCGGCGCGCCGCCGGGGTGAGGTCCTGCGTGGCTCGGCGGCGCCCTGCGGCGGTCTTGAAGAGGCCATGGAGATGCTGGCCGCCCGCGGCTACGAACCACACCTGGAAGGCGCCGAAGACGCCAAAGGGGTGTCGGAGGCGGCCGCGAGTGTCGTGCGTATGCGCAACTGCCCCTTCCATGCTGTCGCCGAACGCTTCCCGCCATTGGTCTGCGGCATGAATCTCGCGCTGCTGGAGGGGCTGTTCGGCACGGACGGCCCCGTCCGCGCCCGCATGGACCCCCGGCCGGGGGAGTGCTGCGTGGTGGTCGAGAATTCTAAAAACAACATTGATTGACATAGAAATGGGGGCCATGCTGGGATGAGGCCATGACCGCATCCGCGCATGCCGCCCACCTCGCCCACCTCAACGTCGCCAAACTCCGACACCCCCTTGACGACCCGCGCACGGCGCCGTTCGTCGAGATGCTCGACCCGGTCAACGCCTCCGCCGACGCCGCGCCCGGCTTCGTGTGGCGGCTCGTCGAGGAGGGGGCGGCCGACGCCACCGGCCTGCGCCCGGCGGGCGAGAACGTCATCGTCACCCTGTCGGTGTGGGAGACGCAGGAAGCCCTGTGGGACTTCACCTACCGCAGCGGGCACCTGGAGGCCATGCAGCGGCGCCGCGAATGGTTTGAACGGCACGTCGAGGCGCACCTGGTGCTCTGGTGGGTCCCCGTCGGCCACCTCCCGACCGTCGACGAGGCCCTGGAGCGGCTGGCGGACCTGCGGGCGCACGGGCCGTCCCCCCGCGCGTTCACCTTCGCCTCCTCCTACACCGCAGCCGAGGCCCTCCAGCGCCATCAGGCCGCGCCGCCAACGCAAGCTGAAGCAATTAACTGATCCACAGGTCTTGACGATTACTCGGTCGCGCTGGAGGTGCCGCAGGCGTTGGTGTCGCAGGCGTTGGTGTCGCAGTACGTCGCAGTACGCGGACTTGCTGTGCTGGTCATGGGTCCGGCTGCACCATCGGATTGATCGGCAGTGGACTGATCGGCGGCACCGTCGCACGCCTACCGGACGGTCCCGGTCGAGAGCCGGCCGCCGTGCCGCTGCGCGGCAAGGTCGTCATCGACACCACCAACCCTGGCGGTCGTCGACCGGGGTGGGTTCAACCGGGCCGCTTCGGCGCTGTGACGTGTCGCAGCCCTCGTTGTCGCGGTGTCTGGAGACGGCGCGAGCGAGCGTGGCGGCGGCGCAGGAGTTGCGTGAGGGGCGGCTGGATGTTGCGGCGATGCTGTCGCAGGCGGTCGAGCCGCTGACGACGCTGATCCGGTCCTTCGCCGAGCGGTATCCCGGCGTGGCGGTGGCGGTGAAGGCGGCCTTCACCGCCCGCGATGTCATCGACGCGGTGCGGACCGGGGCGGTCGAGCTGGGTCTGCTGGCTTCCGCCGGCCCGGTGCCGGACAAGGAGGTCCGCTCGCATGCGCTGGGTGAGCAGCGGTTCGTGCTGGTGGCTGCGCCGGGCTCCTTCCCCGGCCGGCAGGTGGTACGCAGTGAGGAGCTGGCGGGTCAGCGGCTGATCGTGGGGCAGCCCGGGACCGGGATGCGGGCGTACGTCGATTCCCTGCGGGATCAGGGCATCGGCTTCACCGTGGCGGCCGAGACCGAGCACCGGGTCGCTCTGTTGCCTCTGGTGCTGGCCGGGTCGGGCTCGCGGTGGTGACGGAGTCCTGGCGGGAGATCGCCCGGCAGACGGGGGCCGATGTCCTGGACATCGAACCCGCGACCGCGCTGCGGGTCTCGCTCGTCAGCCGCCGTGGCGTCCTGTCGCCGGCCGCCGCGGCCTTCTGGACGACGGCGGTCCCGTCCGGCCCCTGACAGATAGGCGTCGGTTATAAGGCAGATCCGGATTGAGTCTTGGACGCCCTGCCGGCCGCCTTGCTGGAATCGACGGCATGACGAACCACCGTATTGCCCTGATTCCCGGCGACGGCATCGGCGCCGAGGTGCTGCCGCCCGCGCAGCAGATCCTCGACGTCCTGGGCCGCCGCCACGGCTTCACCCTGTCGTACACGTCGTACGACGACTGGTCCTGCGAGCGGTATCTGCGGGAGGGCGCGATGATGCCCGCCGACGGCATCGACCAGCTCCGCGACAAGGACGCCATCCTGCTGGGCGCGGTGGGCTACCCGGGGGTGCCCGACCATGTCTCGCTGTGGGGCCTGCTGATCCCCATCCGGCGCAGCTTCCGCCAGTACGTCAACCTCCGGCCCATCCGCGTCTTCGAGGGCATCGACAGCCCGGTGCGCTGCGCCCGGGCGGGCGACGTCGGCTTCGTTGTCGTCCGCGAGAACGTGGAGGGCGAGTACAGCGAGGTCGGCGGCCGGCTCAACCGCGGCTTCCCGGACGAGATGGCCGTCCAGGAGTCCGTTTTCACCCGGGCCGGTGTCACCCGCGTGCTGGACTACGCCTTCGAGCTCGCACCGTACCGCCGTGCGCGCCGCCGTACGCAAGAATTTGCGCTACTTGCGTGAGCTTGCGCCGCACGGGACAAGGTGTCGCTCCGCAACCACCGGGCGGGACATTGAGGCTCAGGAGGAGCTTCGACGACAGGCGCGGGTGAAAAGTATGTCGTCCTGACTGTAGACGCACTCACATCGCTCTGCAATATTCCGATGGAAAGGGTGCAAAAAAATGAACACGGCATCCGTGTGAGCTCGTCCTCTCCATACGGAGAGCTCCTGCCTCCATACGGAGAGATCCCGCCGCCCTGTCGTACCGCGCCACCACTCTGCCCAGGAAAGAGCCGTCCTCGCCGCCCCTCCGGCGCGCGCGAACCTCCGCAGGGAGTGACCCCGCATGATTCGACCCAAGCCGAGATCCTGGAGACGGCGCGCAGCAACTGCTGCGCTCGCCTCCACTGTCATGGTTCTAGGCATGCCCGCCGTCGGCGCGCAGGCGGCCGGCGGTCCCAACGCCGCCGCGGACGCCCCGGCCAAGTCCGGCGGCGCCCTCGGCACCCACTCGGCCGCCAATGTCGCCGACGGCGACGCCGACACCTACTGGCAGGCCGGAAAGAAGTCCGCCCAGTGGGTGCAGACCGACCTCGGCCGGACCGAGCGCGTCCGCCAGGTCGTACTGCGCCTGCCCGCCGACTGGCAGACCCGCAAGCAGACGCTGGCCCTCCAGGGCAGTTTCGACGGCAAGAGCTTCGCCACGCTCAAGTCGTCGGCGCAGTACGTCTTCAGCCCCGGCAACGGCAACACGGTCAAGATCTCCTTCCCCGCGACCCTCGCCCGGTACGTGCGCGCCGACTTCAGCAAGAACTCGGTCGCCCCCACCGCCCAGCTCGGCGAGATGCAGGTCTTCACGGCCGCCGCCTCGACCCCCAACCTCGCCTTGGGCAAGACCTTCACCGAGAGCGGGCACGCCGACGTCTACGGGGCGGCCAACGCCGGTGACGGCAACCGGGCCACCTACTGGGAGAGCAAGAACGACGCCTTTCCCCAGTGGCTCCAGGTCGATCTCGGATCGTCGGTCAAGGTGAACCAGGTGACCCTGCGGCTGCCCAGCGGATGGCCGAGCCGCAGCCAGACGCTCAAGATCCAGGGCTCGACGGACAACCAGAACTTCACCGATCTGACGGCCCCGAAGGCGTACACCTTCGACAGCGGCAACGACCAGTCGGCGACCATCGGCTTCGACACCACCACGACGCGCTATGCGCGGGTGCTGATCACCGCCAATTCCGGTTGGCCCGCAGGGCAGTTGTCCGAGCTCGAGGTATATGGACCGACCACCGGTGACACCCAGGCACCCACCGCGCCGACGAACCTGACCTACACCGAGCCGGCCACCGGCCAGATCAAGCTGACCTGGAACGCGGCCACCGACGACACCGGCGTGACCGGCTACGACATCTACGCGGGCGGTCAGCTGCGGGCGAGCGTCGCCGGGAACGTCCTGACGTACACGGACACCCAGCCGGCCGACAGCGACATCACGTACTACGTCCGGGCCAAGGACGCCGCGGGCAACGTCTCCGCCAACAGCAACAGCGTCACCCGCAAGGGAACGAGCGGCGACACCCAGGCCCCCACGGCGCCCGGCAACCTCGCCTACACGCAGTCCGGCAGCGATGTGAAGCTCACCTGGCAGGCGTCGACCGACAACGTCAAGGTCACCGGCTACGACATCTACGCGGGCGGCGAACTCGTCAAGTCCGTGGCGGGCGACGTCACGACGTACACCGACACCCCGTCGGCCGCGGCGACGGTCACCTACTACGTGAAGGCGAAGGACGCTGCCGGGAACGTGTCGGCGGCGAGCAACAGCGTCACCCGGCCCGGTTCCGGTTCCGACTCCGACCTCGGCCAGGGCAAGCCCATCGAGGCATCCTCGTACACCTTCACCTACCTCGCCGCCAACGCCAACGACGGCCAGACCAGCACCTATTGGGAGAGCGCGGGCGGCGCCTACCCGGCCACCCTCACCACCAAGCTGGGCGCCAACGCCGACCTCAGCCAGGTCGTCGTCAAGCTCAACCCGGATGCGGCCTGGTCCACGCGCACCCAGAACATCCAGGTGCTCGGCCGCGACCAGGACGCGACGGCCTTCACAAGCCTCGCGGCGGCGAAGGACTACACCTTCAACCCGTCCAGCGGCAACACCGTGACGATCCCGGTCTCCGGCGCGGCCGCGGACATCCAGCTGAAGTTCACCGCCAACTCCGGCGCTCCGGGCGCGCAGGTCGCCGAGTTCCAGGTGATCGGCACCCCGGCCGCCAACCCGGACCTCAAGGTCACCGGCATCACGAACACGCCCGCCGCCCCGCTGGAGACGGACGCTGTCAGCCTGTCGGCCACCGTCACCAACGGCGGCACCAAGGCGTCGAAGGCCACCGACCTGAACTTCACGCTCGGCGGCACGAAGGCCGCCACGGCGGACGTCCCGGCCCTCGCGGCCGGCGAGTCGAAGGCGGTCACCGCGAGCATCGGGACCCGGGACGCGGGCAGTTACGCGGTCGGCGCCGCGGTGGACCCGTCGAACAAGGTCATCGAGCAGAACGAGGCGAACAACGTCTTCACCCGCTCCGACGCCCTTGTCGTCAAGCCGGTCTCCAGCTCCGACCTGGTCGCCGCACCGGTCTCGTGGGCCCCGTCCAGCGCGTCGGCCGGTGACGACGTCAAATTCACCGTCGCGATCAAGAACCAGGGCACGACGGCCTCGGCCTCGGGTGCCCACGACGTGACGCTGACGATCCAGGACTCCAAGGGCGCCACCGTCAAGACCCTGACCGGCTCCTATAGCGGTGCCATCGCGGCCGGTCAGACGACCGCACCCGTCAGCCTCGGTTCGTGGACGGCGGTCAACGGCAAGTACACCGTCAAGACCGTCATTGCCGACGACGCCAACGAACTGCCGGTCAAACGGGCCAACAACACCACCACGCAGCCCCTGTTCGTCGGCCGCGGCGCGGACATGCCGTACGACATGTACGAGGCCGAGGACGGCACGGTCGGCGGCGGAGCCAAGGTCGTCGGCCCGAACCGGACCATCGGCGACATCGCCGGCGAGGCCAGCGGCCGCAAGGCGGTCACTCTCAGCGCGACCGGCCAGTACGTCGAGTGGACCACCCGAGCGGCCACCAACACCCTGGTGACCCGCTTCTCCATCCCCGACGGCACCAACACGACGCTGAACGTCTACGTGGACGGCCAGTTCCTCAAGGCGATCGATCTGACCTCGAAGTACGCCTGGCTGTACGGCAACGAGACCGCACCCGGCAACTCGCCCGGCTCCGGTGCGCCCCGCCATATCTACGACGAGGCGAACCTGCTGCTCGGCAAGACCGTTCCGGCCGGTTCCAAGATCCGGCTCCAGAAGGACGCGGCCAACACCTCCTCCTACGCCATCGACTTCATCAACACCGAGCAGGCGACCGCGGCTGCGAACCCGGACCCGGCCGGCTATGCGGTCCCGGCCGGCTTCTCGCAGCAGGACGTGCAGAACGCGCTCGACAAGGTCCGCATGGACACGACGGGCAAGCTCGTCGGCGTCTACCTGCCCGCCGGAGACTACGAGACCTCCAGCAAGTTCCAGGTCTACGGCAAGGCGGTCAAGGTCGTCGGAGCCGGACCATGGTTCACCCGCTTCCACGCGCCCTCCTCGCAGGAGAACACCGACATCGGCTTCCGGGCGGACGCCACAGCCAAGGGCTCGACGTTCGCCGGATTCGCCTACTTCGGCAACTACACGTCCCGCATCGACGGCCCGGGCAAGGTGTTCGACTTCGCAGGCGTCTCCGACATCACCATCGACAACATCTGGGTCGAGCACATGGTGTGCCTCTACTGGGGCGCCAACACCGACTACATGACCATCCAGAACTCCCGCATCCGGGACATGTTCGCCGACGGCATCAACATGACGAACGGCTCCACGGACAACCACGTCGTCAACAACGACGCCCGGGCCACGGGCGACGACAGCTTCGCCCTCTTCTCGGCAATCGACGCGGGCGGAGCCGACGAGAAGAACAACCTCTACGAGAACCTGACGTCCACACTCACCTGGCGGGCCGCCGGAATCGCCGTCTACGGCGGCTACAACAACACCTTCCGCAACATCCGCGTCGCCGACACCCTGGTCTACTCCGGCATCACGATCTCCTCGCTGGACTTCGGCTACCCGATGAACGGCTTCGGGACCGACCCCACGACGATCGAGAACGTCTCCCTGGAAAGGACGGGCGGCCACTTCTGGGGCTCGCAGGTCTTCCCGGCCATCTGGGCCTTCTCCGCCTCCAAGGTCTTCCAGGGTATCCGCGTCAACGACGTCGACATCGACGACTCCACCTACGGAGGCGTGATGTTCCAGACCAACTACGTCGGCGGTCAGCCGCAGTTCCCGGTGAAGGACACGATCTTCACTGATATCTCCATCACCAACTCCAAGAAGAGCGGAGACGCGTTCGACGCCAAGTCCGGGTTCGGCATCTGGGCCAACGAACTCCCGGAACCCGGTCAGGGCCCCGCCGTCGGCGAAGCCACCTTCCGCAACCTGCGGATGAGCGGCAACGCCCAGGACATCCGCAACACGACCAGCACGTTCAAGATCAACGTCGGGTAGACCGCGAACAGCGCCGAACGGCACGGGGCCTCTCTCCAAGGAGAGAGGCCCCGCGTCGTCGTACCCCGGCGGAGCCTGCGCGGTACAGCGAAGAAGTGGCTGAGCACCGTCGGCGGGCGTCAGTCTGATCGCCTCGAGAAGTTGCCCGACGAGGCCACTACGGCACCGACGCGATGCCCCCGTCGACGCGCAGGTTGATGCCGTTGATGTAGCCGGCCAGCGGGCTGGCGAGAAACGCGACCGCTGCCGCGACATCGTCCGCAGTGCCGAGCCTGCCCGTCGGGTTCGGGGCGTACTCGGCCACCACCAGCGGTTCCAACTCCGTCCATTGCTCTGGCCAGCCTCGTGCAGCCGCTCCGTCTTCGAACATCTGCCGCATGCCGTCCGTAACGATGACACCGGGGCTCACCGTGTTCGCGGTGATGCCGGATCCGGCCAGATGCTGGGCCAGGCTGGTCGTCATGTTGACCACCGCCGCCTTCGCCGCCGAATACTCGACCATGTTCGGCAACGGAGTCGTCGCGGCCCGGCTTCCCACATTGACCACCCGCCCCCACCCGCGCTCGCGCATCCGAGGCACCAGGGCCTGGATCATCCGCACGGCGGACACGACGTTCCCGTTGATCGCGTTCAACCACGCCGCCGGTTCCGCCGTTTCCCAGTCATGCTCGGCGAATGGGCCGGCGTTGTTGACCAATATCTCCACGCCCCACCCGAAGGCCTGCTCGGCCACCGTCCCGGCGGCAGCATCATCAGCAAGGTCCCCCAGCACGACGTCCACTACCCCGCCAGCAGCACGAAGCCGTGCTGCGACCCCGCCGACACGCTCAGGATCGCGACCGTGCACCAATACGGCGCACCCTTCATCGACCAGCCGCTGGGCCACTGCAGCGCCGATGCCTCCGCTGCTCCCCGTCACCATCGCCCGTCGTCCCGCCAGGTCCAGGTTCATATTTCGGGAGGCTAGACCACGCCTGTGACAATCGGTGCCGGCCATGTCCGAGGGCAGCTGACCGCGGGCCTGCTCCCTGGGGGGACGGCCTGCGGAGCGTCGGCGGCGGCGCCTTCGGCGTAGACCGTCGACGCCGACCAGACACGGGGCGGCGACCTCGGGCTCGGGAAGAGCGTCGACCAGCCGCAGGATCGTACTGCGGCTCACCGACACCCCGAGGACGCGGGCCTCACCGACACCCCGAGGACGCGGGCAATGCGGGCTCCGGCCCGGCCCGCGAGGGCCAGACCGACCGCGGCCAGGGTCGAGCGCAGCCGATCGGTCCGCTCGCACTGGTCGCCGAAGGTGAGGGATGCATCGGGCTGCCAGGGGCAGCCGGCCTGGTCCACCACTCACAGGCCCTAACGTTGGTCCATGTTCAAGATGCCGCGGGTCGAACTACACCCGCTCACCCTCTCCGACCAGGACGAGTTCTGCACGCTCGTGCAGGCCAGCTCCGAGCTGCACCTGCCATGGATGCGGCTACCCGCGACCGCGGAGGAGTTCCAGGCCTGGATGCACCGCTTTGACGACGGCACCAACCGGGGCTTTCTGATCCGTGTCCGGGAGACCGGCGCAGCCGCCGGCACGGTCAACATCAACTCGATTATCCGGGGCCGCTACCAGGGCGCGTCTCTCGGCTATGCGGCCTTCGCCCCGTCCGCCGGGCAGGGGTACATGACCGAAGGGCTCGCCGTCACCTTGCAGTACGCCTTCACCGACCTGCGGCTCCACCGGCTGGAGGCCAACATTCAGTCGGCGAACAAAGCATCCCTGGCCTTGGTCCAGCGGCTGGGCTTCCGCTACGAAGGGGTTTCGTCCGCCTACCTCTACATCGACGGGGGCTGGCGGGACCACGAACGCTGGGCCATCACCGCACCGAACCCCTGGACACCCGATCCGTCCCTTCCCGAGGTCTGAGTCGCCCGGCGCCGCTTGTGAAATACGCTCCGGGCGAGGTGGTCCTCTTGTCGGCGCGACCGCTCCCTGCCGGTCGCCACAGGTGACGATGCGGCTGGCTGATGATCCGCTAATCTCATCGCCTTGGCAGTGCTCCATCGGTTCCTGGTGAGGTTATGGCCGACTCAGCCCCGCACGATCTGCCGCTGTCCTTCGGACAGGAGCAGCTCTGGTTCCTCGACAGACTGCGGCCGGGCAACTCGGTCCACAGCGTCGCTGTCGCCTTGCGCATCCGGGGGGACCTGGATATCGAGGCGCTGCGTCGGGCCTTCGGCGAGATCGTGCGGCGCCACGACACACTCCGGGCCCGCTTCCCCGACAGAGCCGGCGTACCGGTGTGCGTACAGGCCGACAGCGCGGAGCTTCCGCTGTCGTTCACCGATCTCGGCGGGCTCCCGGAAGACTGGCGGGAATCCGAGGCGGAGCGGCTGTTGAGCGAGGAGGCCGACGCTCCCTTCGATCTCGCGTCGGGGCCGCTGATCCGGTTGCGGCTGGTGCGCCTGTGCGGCGAGGACCACGCGCTGGCCGTCACCGCGCACCAGATCGTCCTTGACAGCGCGTCCATGGAGGTACTGCTTCGCGAGCTCGGGCAGGTCTACGCGGCGTTCCGGGACGGCCGGCCCCCCGTGCTGCCCACGCCCTCCCCGCGGTACGCCGACTACGCGCGCGAGCAGCGCGGCCGGTCGTACGCCGCCTCACTGGAATACTGGCGGAAGCGGCTCGATGGCGTGCCCGCGATGCTGCGGCTGCCGTGCGACCGACGTCGGCCCGCCGTACGGAGCGGACGCGGTGCGGTCCAAAGCTTCGAGCTCGGCCAGGAGTTGACGAACCGGCTGACCGGCTTCAGCGACAGCCGGGGGACCACCGTGGCAACCACGGTCCTCGCGGCGTTCAAGACCCTGCTTGCGCACTACTGCGACCAGCGGGACATTACGGTGGGCACGATCCTGCCCAACCGGCCCCAGGGCGAACCGGACAGCGCGATCGGGCACTTCGCCAACACGGTGGTGCTCCGCAGCGACCTTTCCGGCGCCCGGCTCGAGCCCGGTTTCGGCGAGGTCGTCCGCCGGGTGGACGCGGCGGTGCGGGAGGCCCGGGTGCACGGCGACATGCCTTTCGAAGAGCTGATCAGAATCCTTCAGCCGGAACGTGATCCGAGTTCCACCCCACTGTTTCAGGTGCTTTTCCGCGCGTCGGAAGGGCGCGAGGAAGCAGAGGAAGCACCGGAATTCGCCCCGCTCGCGGTGGAGCGCATCGACCTGCCGCGCACCTCGGCCAGGTTCGATCTCACCCTGGGTGTCAGGCATCTGGGGGAACGGCTGGTCTGCGAGCTGGAATACAGCACCGACCTGTTCGACCCCGCCACGATCCGGCGCATGGCCGGACACCTGCGGCAGCTGCTCGAAGACGCCCTGGCCAACCCCGACCGGCCCGTCAGCGCGCTGCGCCTGCTCACCCCGGCGGAACGCGAGCAGATCCTGACCAGCTGGAACGACACCGGCTCGGAGCGAGGTGAGCCCCGGTGCCTGCACACCCTCTTCGAGGAGCAGGTCCGCCGCACGCCGGAAGCCCTCGCGGTGGTGTGGCGGGATCAGCGGCTCACCTACCGGCAGCTGGACGAGCGCGCCAACCAGATGGCGCACGCCCTGCGCTCCCGGGGGGTCGGGGCCGAAACCGGTGTCGGCATCTGCCTGGAGCGCTCGGCCGCGACTCTGGTCGCCCTTCTCGCGGTGTTCAAGGCGGGGGGCACCTTCATCCCGCTGGACCCGGACTATCCGGCGGAGCGCCTGGCGTTCATGCTGTCGGACTCCAAGGCCTCGCTGCTGATCTCCGACGCCACCACGGCAGCGGCCCTGACCGGAGCCGACGCCGTACCCGTCCTCCTGATCGACAGGGACGACCTGGAGATACGGTCCCAGCCGACAGTGCCGCCGGTAACCGCGGTACTCCCGTCGAATCTCGCGGGCATGCTCTACACCTCCGGCTCGACCGGAACCCCCAAGTGCGCGATGCTCACGCACGCGAACTTCGCCAACTACTTCCACTCGTTCGAGGAGCGCTACGGCCTGAGCCGGCGCCTGAGGGCTCATGTGCAGATGGCGAGCTTCTCCTTCGACATGTTCATGGGCGACACCATGCGCGCGCTGTTCACCGGCGCCACGCTGGTGGTGTGCCCGCGCGAGGTCTCGCTGTCGCCGCCGGAGCTGCTCGACCTGATGCTCCAGGAAGGCGTCAACAGCGCGGAGTTCGTGCCGCCGCTGCTGCGGGTGTTCCTGGACCATGTCGAGGCGAGCGGGCAGTCGCTGGAGTTCCTGGACTTCCTCATGGCGGGCGGTGATGTCTGGTACGTACGCGACTTCGAGCGCGCGCGGCGGCTGTGCCACCCGGGGACCGTGATGGCCGGGACCTACGGTCTCACCGAGTCCACCATCGACAACACCCACTTCGCCGAGGGGCACCCCGGCGACGACCCCGACGGCGCCCTCCCGGTCGGCCGCCCGCTGCCGGGCAGCCGGATCTACATCCTCAACAGCGCGCTGCAGCCGGTCCCGCCCGGAGTCGCGGGTGAACTCTATGTCGGGGGTGCCGGTGTCGGGCGCGGCTACTTCGGCCGGACCGCTCTGACCGCGACCCGTTTCGTTCCGGATCCGTTCAGCGGGGTCCCCGGGGCACGGCTTTACCGCAGCGGTGATCTGACCCGGTACCGCCCCGACGGCACGATCGAGATCGTCGGCCGGTCCGACCACCAGGTGAAGGTCCGTGGCTTCCGGGTCGAGCTGGGGGAGGTCGGGGAAGCCCTGCGCGGCCACCCGGATGTCGAGGACGTCCTGGTCATCGTGCATGACAAGGCCCCCGGGGACCGGCATCTGGTGGCCTATGCGTCGGTCGCCGCCGGACGGTGGCCGACTTCGGGCGAAACACGGCCCACGTGGGAGCGAGAGACCCGGGCCCGGCTGCGCGATCACCTGCGTGGGCGGCTGCCGGGCTTCATGATCCCTTCAGCGATCGTTCTGCTGGAGAGCATGCCGCTCAACTCCAACGGAAAGCTCAACCGCCGTGGGCTGCCGAGCCCCGAACAGGAGCTGTCCGCCCAAGTCGGCGGCGGCGCCGAGCCACGCAACCCGGTCGAGGAGATCATCGGGGGCATCTGGAGCGATGTCATCGGGCTCGGCGGCATCGGCGTGCACGACAACTTCTTCTCCATCGGCGGCCATTCACTCCTGGCCACCCAGGTGCTCGCCCGGATCCGCACCGATCTGGGCGCCGAGCTCCCGGTTCGCGCGATCTACGAGAGCCCGACGATCGCGGGACTCGCCGAACGGGCCGAGGCGTCGCTGCGGGCCGGCACACCGACGACGCCGCCGATCGTGCCCCTGCCCCGTGTCGCCGGACAGCGGCTCCCGCTGTCGTTCGCCCAGCGACGCCTGTGGTTCATCGACCAGTTGGAGCCGGGCAGCCCGGCCTACAACATCGCGTCTCCGCTGCGGCTGCGCGGCGCGCTCGATCGGGAGGCGCTGCGGCGGAGTCTGGAGGCGATGGTCGAACGCCACGAGGTGCTGCGTACGGTCTTCGGTTCCGATGACGGCGAGCCGTGGCAGGAGATCCGGCCCGTGCCGTCCTGGGAACTGGCTCTCACCGATCTCAGCGGGCTGGGGGCGCGAGAGCGGACGCGCGAGGCCGAGCGGCTGGTCGGCGAGGAGGCCATGCGCCCCTTCGACCTGGTCCGGGGACCGCTCATGCGGACGGAGCTGCTGCGTCTGGCCGCCGACGAGCACATCCTGCTGCTGACCATGCACCACCTCGTCACCGACGGCTGGTCCGGCAGCGTCTTCTTCGAGGACCTGGCCGCCCTCTACGCGGCCGGGGGGCACCAGGAGCGGGCGGGCCTGGCCGAGCTGCCGGTGAGCTACGCCGACTACGCGGTGTGGCAGCGCGACTGGCTGCGAGACGGGGTTCTCGCACACCAACTGGTCTACTGGAAGGAAAGGCTGGCCGGCCCGCCGACGGCCATCGAACTGCCCTTCGATCGACCTCGCGAGGCTGCCGGCAGTTCGGCGGGACGGGTGGTGGAATTCCGCGTCCCGGCAGATGTTCTGGACGGGATCCGCGCCGTCAGCCAGGCCGGGAGCGCCACGGTGTTCATCACCTTGCTCGCGGCCTTCCACTGCCTGATGGGCAGGCTCACCGGTCAGGACGACATCGTGGTGGCCGTGCCGACCGCCGCCCGGGGCCGTACCGAACTCGACCGTCTCGTGGGCTTCTTCGTCAACACCCTGGCGCTGCGCGCCGACCTTTCCGGTAATCCCACCTTCCGATCCTTGCTGGACCAGGTACGCCGAGTGGCGCTGGACGGTTACGCGCATCAGGACGTGCCGTTCGAGAAGATCGTCGAGGAGCTGAACCCGGACCGGAGCCCATGGCACAATCCGCTGGCCCAGGTGCTCTTCGTACTGCAGAACAACGCCCCGGAGACCGCCGAACTGACCGGACTTGACGTGGAGCCCGTACCGTTCGACGTCCGCACCTCACAGTTCGACCTCGGCATGCAGCTCTGGGAGACCGACTCCGGGCTCCAGGGCGTGCTCTCGTACCGCAGCGAACTCTTCGACGCGGACACCGCTGAGCGGATCACCTCCTTGTGGCGCACGCTGCTGCACAGCGTGGCGGCAGCCCCGGACACCCGCCTGTCCGACCTGCCCCTCTCCGCCGCCCGCCCGCTCGCGGCACCGCCGACCGGCGCGGAGTGCCCGCCACCGCCGATCGCCGACGGGCAGACCGCCGACGGGCAGACCGTCATCTCCCTCTTCGACGCCCAGGTCCGGCGCACACCCGACCGGATCGCGGTGGTGTACGGCGCCACCGAGCTCACGTACGCCGAACTCGGCGAGCGGGTGGACCAGATGGCGCTGGTGCTGCGGGAGGCGGGGGTGGGACCGGAGCTGACCGTGGCGGTGGCGCTCCCGCGCTCGGCCCACCTGGTGATCGCGACGCTCGCCGTGCTCAGAGCCGGAGGCTGCTGTCTTCCGCTCGACCCCGGCACGCCGCACGATCGCCTCGAACTGCTGCCGACCGGCTGCCCGCCCGTCCTGACCGTCACGGACCGCGCCCATGCCTGGTTCCTGCCCGCCGGCCTGCCCACACTGGTCATCGGCGAACCAGGGCCGGCCGCCCCGCCGCACCTCCGCACACCGGCTCCACAGCCGGCCGGCGCCGCCTGCGTGGTCAGGGCCGCGGGCGAGCACGGCGAACCCCTGGGGGCCGTCCTCTCCCACCAGGACGTGCTGCGTGTGATCACCGGGGCTGGTGCCTGTCCCGGGCTCGGCGACGTCTTCGACCTCACCGTATGGGAATGGTGGGGGCAGTTGCTGCGTGGCGGCCGCGTGACCGTCACGTCCCGCCGTTCGGCCGGGCAGGTCTCGGCCGGGCAGGTCGCGGACACGAGTGCCGACCGGCCTCCGGCCTACGTACTGGACGGAGCCGGGCGACGGGTGCCGCCCGGCGTCGTCGGCGAGCTGTACCTGCCCGGTCCGGGCCCTGCTCGTGGCTACCCGGGGCGACCGGCCCACACCGCGGAGCGCTTCGTGGCCGATCCGTACGGGCCGCCCGGCGGGCGGATGTACCGCACCGGCGCCCGGGCCCGGCTGCGCGGCGACGGCTCTGTGGATCTCGTGGGCCGGGCAGGTCAGGGGGAGAGCGCGGCTGCCAGCGCTCTCCCGATCATGGCCGACGGTCCGGGGGACAGCATCGCCGGATGAGTGCACTCGACGGAGATCTCCTCGATCGTCCCATCGATGAAAGGGGTCCACTCCCCGACCGCGTCCCGGCCCTCGGGCCGGTCCAGGGCGGCGGTGAAGAAGAGGAGATCTCCCCGGTACCGCCGGGGTACGTAACCCCGCCACAGCGCACGGTGATGCCTCAGGGCGGCCAGCACCCGCGGCATCTCGTCCGCCGCGAGCCCGTCGAGTCCACCGATCGCCTCGTGGAGAAGTTCCACCGCGTCGCCCTCCCCCCACCGGGGAAGCCGGTCGCCGTCGTCATGGAATTCCGGATAGCTGTCCAGCATCCCGAGGAACCGCACCTCTTCGCCCGCCTCTTGGAGCTGTACGGCGACGGCATGCGCGACGAGGCCGCCGAAGGACCAGCCGAGCAGCCGGTACGGGCCGACGGGCTGCACCGAGACGATCTGCTCGCGGTAGTCGTGTGCCATCTCCTCGATGGTCGCGGGGCACGTCGCCCCGGCCGACAACGCCCGGGACTGCAGTCCGTACACCGGCAGATCCGGTGGCAGATGGCGGATCAGCCCGGCGTAGCACCAACTGATGCCACCACCCGGATGCACACAGAACAGCGGGGTGCCCGAACCGCCCGCCGTAAGCCGCAGAAGGACGTCGAAGGCCGCCCCGTCGCGCTCGCCGACCCTGCCCAGACGCCTGGCGAGGGCGGCGACCGTAGGCGCCTCGAACAGGTCCCGCAGTCGCACCTCCACGCCCAGCCGGGCCGCGATCCGGCCGACCAGCCGGGCGGCGAGCAGCGAGTGGCCGCCCAGTTCGAAGAACCCCTCGTCGGCGCCGATCCCCTCGGCGCCGAGAGCTTCCGCGAACAGCTCGCACAAGACCTCTTCGACCGGCGTGCCCGGTCCCCGGCACGACTTCCCGGCGCCGGCCCGTGGCGCGGGCAACGCCGCACGGTCGAGCTTGCCATTCGGCGTCAGCGGCAGCGCCGGAAGCGGCACCACGGCGGCGGGCACCATGTACTCCGGCAGCAGCCGCCGCGCCCGCTCGCGTACGGCCGAGCCGTCCATGCTCTCGGGGGTCCCGCCCTCGACGGGCACCACGTACGCCACCAGCCGCTGGTCTCCCCGCCTGTCCTCCCGAGCCACCACCGAGACCTGGCCCACGACCGGGTCGGCGGCCAGTACGGTCTCGATCTCGCCGGGTTCGATACGGAAGCCACGGACCTTGACCTGCTGATCGGCCCGCCCCATGAAGTCCAGCACCCCGGTCGGCCGCCACCGTGCGAGATCGCCGGTGCGGTACATCCGCTCGCCCGGGGCCCCGAAAGGGCACGCGACGAACCGCTCGGCCGACAGGCCCGGCCGGCCCAGATATCCCCGGGCCAGGCCCGAGCCCGCGACGTACAGTTCGCCCACGACACCAGGCGGCACCGGAGCCAGCGCGGAATCCAGCACATAGATCCGGGTGCCGGCCAGGGGACGGCCGATGGGCACCGTTCCGGGCGGGAGCTCGGCACCGGGCTCCACGGGGAAGTCGGCGCAGCTGACCGTGGTCTCCGTCGGTCCGTACACGTTGTGCACGGTCATGTCCGGGTGCCTGCGGCGCCATCTGCGAAGCGCCTCGGCGGTGAGGGCTTCGCCGGCGAGCAGCAGCTGACCGGTGGGCGCGCAGAGGTCGGATGCCTCGGCCAGCAGCGGCAGATGACTCGGTGTGGCCTTCACGAAGGTGAACTCCATACCGGCCGGCTCCGCCATCTCGGCCAGCTCCGCCACCTCAGCGATTGAGGCCGTGAACAGGCAGCCGCCGACCGTCAGCGGCGTCCACAGGGCGGTGACCGTCAGATCGAACGAGAGCGACGTGTGGAGCAGAACCGTACCGGCGGTCGCCGGGTAGGCCCGGCGTGCCCAGGCCAGGTAGTCGGCCAGAGCTCCGTGGGTGACGATGACCCCCTTGGGGCGGCCTGTCGAGCCTGAGGTGTAAATGACATAGACCGGATGACCGGGATGTGTTCGCACGGCCGGATGGGCGGCGGGTCGGCTCTCCAGCTCGGCCTGGGCCGAGGAGCTGTCGAGGCACAGCCGGGGGATGGCCGGCTCGGCCGTCGGGTCGGCCTGTGCCGTGGTGAGGACCAGCTCCGGCCGGGCGTCACGGAGCATGGCGCCGAGCCGTTCCGCCGGATAGCCGGGGTCCAGCGGAAGGTAGGCGCCCCCTGCCTTGAGGACGGCCAGGAGCGCGATGACGGCCTGCGCCGAACGGGGCAGGGCGACCGCGACCAGCTTCTCCGGGCCGATTCCGCGTGCGGCCAGCAGGTGTGCCAGCCGGTTGGCCCGCGCCTCCAGCTCCGCGTACGTGAGCACCAGGCCGCCGTCGGACAGGGCCGGTGCGGCCGGGGTCCGGGCGGCCTGGGCCGAGAAGAGCGCGGGGAGGCTCGGGGCGGGTGCGCCCGGGCCGGTGTCGTTCCACTCGGTCAGCACACGGTGCCGCTCGGCGGCGTCGAGGATATCGATGCGTCCGACGGTAAGGTCCGGGTTCCGCGGGGCGGCGGCCAGGATCCGTACCAGACGGGCGGCCATACGCTCGGGCGTCCCATGGTCGAACAGGTCGGTGCGGTAACGGAGTTCCCCCGAAAGGCCGGCCGGTTCACCGTCGCCGCCGAATCGCTCCCTCAGGCTGACGGTCAGATCGAACTTGGCGCTCCGCGTGTCCACCTCTTCGAGGCCGACCCGCAACCCGGGCAGTTCGGGGACGGCATCCCCCTCGGGTTCGAAGACCAGCATCACCTGGAAGAGCGGATGCCTGGCCAGGGACCGCTCGGGGCTGATGAGTTCCACGACTCGCTCGAACGGAAGCTCGCCGTGTGCGTACGCCTTCAGGGTCCCGCTCCGCACACGCTCCAGCAACTCCCGGAAGGTGGGGTTGCCGGAGGTGTCGGTGCGCAGGACCAGAGTGTTGGCGAAGAAGCCGACCAGTTCCTCCAGCGCCACCTCGTCGCGGCCCGCCGTCACGGTGCCGATCGGGATGTCGGTGCCGGCCCCGAGCCTGGTCAGCAGCAGCGCCAGCGCGGCCTGGACCACCATGAAGGAGCTGGCCCGCGTGTCCCGTGCCAACCGGGTCAGTCCGCGGTGGGCCTCGGCGCCGACCTCGATCGGTACGGCCCCACCACGGAAGTCGCTCACGGCCGGACGGGGCCGGTCGGCGGGCAGCGACAGCTGCTCGGGCAGGCCGGTGAGTTCGGCGGACCAGAAGGCGGACTGGCGGGACACCTCGCTGTCCGGGTCGTCCTCGTCTCCCAGCATCTCCCGCTGCCAGAGGGCGTAGTCCGCGTACTGGACCGGCAGCGGTTCCCACTGCGGTGCGCGGCCATCCGCCTGGCACCGCGCCCGGTACGCGGTCCCGAGGTCACGGAAGAGCGGGCCGATGGACCAGCCGTCGCAGGCGGTGTGGTGAATCACCAGCGCCAGTACCGATTCCTCCGGTGCCGGCAGCAACAGCCGAGCGCGGACAGGAATCTCCCGCGCCAGGTCGAAGGGGCGCGCGCCGAACTCCTCCAGGTCCTGGGCGAGCGCCGCCTCATCCGTCTCACCCACCTCGAACGGCACGCTCAGCGCCTCCGGATCGAGGATGTCCTGGTGTGCCACTCCCGCCGTCTCGGTGAACACCGTGCGCAGACTCTCGTGGCGGACCACCACATCCCGCAGGGCGGCCTCCAGGGCGGCATGGTTCACGGCGCCGGAGAATCGCAGCGCCAAGGGGACGTTGTAGACCGGGCTGGGCCCTTCCAGCCGGTCGATGAGCCACAGGCGCTGCTGGGCGAAGGACAGCGGAATCAGGCCGGCCACCCGGACTCCCACAGTGTGCGGTTAAGGGTTACGGGTACCAGAGCGACCGCCAGTACCGCCGCGAGCAGTGTGAACATGGCGCCGGGCGACAGGAAGTCGAGCAGCAGGCCGCTGCCGAGCGTTCCGGCGGGCATTCCAAGGGTGAAGAGCATGAAGGTCGCGGCCATGACCCGGCCCCTCAGCTCGTCGGGGACCTGTTGGAAGATCAGCACATCGGTCATCACATCGAGCGACGGGTCACTGAGCAACATCACCGCGAGTACGAAGAAGACCAGGACCGGGCTGCTGGACAGCGGCAGCACCAGGAGCGGCGGCACATACAGCCAGGACGCGGCGATCAGCAGCTTCCCGGGGCCCATCAGCCGGTGCAGCCGGCTGACGAAGAGCACCCCGACGATCCCGCCGACCGCCTCGCCGGACAGGGCGAGGCCGATGCCGGCACTGCCGACCCCCTCGCGCTGCAGGAGCACCAGGCACGACAGCACCGTGGCGGAACAGACCAGATAGAGCGCGAAGGTGATGCCCACCGTGGCCCGCAGCAGCGGGCTCCGGGCCAGGAAGCGGATTCCCTCCAGGGCTCCGCCGCGCGCCTTCCCCCCGCTCGTCTCCGCCTTGCCGTCGAACGGGACCGCGCAGGCCGCGCCGAACGAGAGCAGCGAACCGACAGCCGCGCCGATGAACGGAGCCGAACGGCCGAGCCCGAAGAGGAATCCCGCCAGCGGCGGCCCCAGCAGACCCGTACCGTTGGTCCGCAAGCCGTCCTGGGCGAGTGCCTGCCGCAGCTGCGCCTTGGGCACGACCGAGCGAATCGCGAGCGTCCGGACCGGAAACGCATAGGCCATGGTGGCGCCGACCACCACCGCGACCAGAAGGATATGGGTGAGGGTCAGCCGGTCCATCGCGAGGGCGAGGGGGACGGTCAGGGACGCCAGGAATCGCAGCCCGTCGGCCACGATGAGGACCAGCCTGCGGTCGTAACGGTCCGCGACAGTGCCCGCGTGGATCCCGAAGAGCACCTGCGTCAGAAGCTGCGCTCCGCTGAACGCTCCGGCGGCGAACGTCGATCCGGTCATCGCCAGCAACAGGAGCGGATACGCGGTGGTGGACATGCGGGAGCCGAGCAGCGATGCCGCGGAACCTGCCCACAGCATCTGAAACCGCCAGTTCCTGCGCAGCGGACGCAAACCCGCGGTCGTCTCACCCGCTTCAGCCGACGCCATCCCCTGCCCCCGCTTGCCACCGCCCAAAATAATTCGGCCATGATTTCAGGGCCGAGATCAAATGTGCAAGGCTTGTCGCCGGGCCGCGGAATCTCCTAGATTGCCCGCAGTCATGACGGCGTATGCGGGCGACGGGGAGGGGTTTGCCGTGACAAATCCGTTTAGTCTGGTCGATGTGCACAACGAGTGGGATCCGCTCGAAGAAGTCATCATCGGCACCGCGACCGGCGCCCGCGTACCGAGCCCCGACAAGGGCCTGTTCACCCTGGAGTACCCGGAATACGGCACGGTCGACAAAATCCCTTCCGGTCCGTATGCGCACCATATTCTCGAGGAGACCGAGCATGAATTGTCCATGCTCTGCGATGAGCTCACGAAGCTCGGCGTGAAGGTCCGGCGGCCCGAGGCCCGCGATCACGCGGCGAAGCTCGCCACCCCGGACTGGCAGACCGACGGCTTCTACGACTACTGCCCGCGCGATGTCTTTCTGACCGTGGGCAGCACCGTCATCGAGACCCCCATGGTTCTTCGGTCAAGATTCCTGGAACCCTTCGCCTACAAGAACATGCTGCTGGAGTTCTTTGAAAGCGGAGCGCGATGGATATCGGCACCGAAGCCGCGGCTCGGCGACGACATGTACGACATGGAGGCCGAGCCCGGACGGCGGCTCGGAAACCTGGAACCGGCATTCGACGCGGCCAACGTGATGCGCTGCGGGACCGATCTGCTGTATCTGGTGTCGGACAGCGGAAACGAACTGGGTTGGAAATGGCTCCAGTCGGCGCTGGGGGACACCTACACGGTTCATCCCTGCCGTGACATCTACACCGGAACCCATATCGACACCACTATCGTCCCGCTCCGGCCCGGACTCGTACTCCTCAATCCTGAGCGTGTCAACGACAAGAACATGCCGGACTACCTCCGCGGCTGGGACCATCTCTGGTGCCCGGAAATGACCGAGACCGAGTATGTGGGGGAGTACCCCTACGGTTCCCCCTGGGTCGGCATGAATCTCCTGGTCGTCAGAGACGATCTGGTGGTGGCGGACGAGCGGCAGCCCGCGCTTCTCCGCGCTCTTGAGAAGCGCGGGATCGACGTCCTTCCGATGCGCCTCACCCACGCGCGCACCCTGGGCGGATCGTTCCACTGCGTCTCCCTCGACATACGCAGAACCGGAACACTGGAGACGTACCGCTGATGCGACCGGAGTTCATCGAAAAGAACCTCGCAACACCGGCTGTGTCCGCCCTGCAGCGTCGGCTGGCGATCGCCGAGTCGCGGCCCGACGAACCATGGTCGGTTCTTGTGGAGAATGTTCCCTGCTGGCCGGAGGGGAAGCGGCCGGAATCCAGTACGGCTTCTCCGGACTCCGACGACGCTCCGTACTTCTACGCGCCTTCGCAGGGGCTGCCGGTCCTGCGCGAGGCCATAGCCCGGCGCGAGCGCGAGATGTCCGCAAGCGCGGCCGTACATCCGTCGAACATCGTCATCAGCGCCGGCGGCATGCACGCTCTGGGGCTTGTGTTCCGGGACAGCGTCGCCAGGGGATACCGGAAGGCGGTCTGCCAGGCTCCGGTGTTCCGCGGAGTGCACGACGCGATGCTGGCGGCGGGGCTGGCGGTCGAGACGGTCACGCTCACGGGGTCGGCGGAGGACTGGAGCGTGCTCGCCCCGATGTGCCGCGAGCCCACGGTCCTGTACGTCAACTTCCCGCACAACCCCACAGGAGCCACGGCGAGTGCCGGGTATCCGCGATTCCTGAGCAGGTTCGCGGATACGCACGACGTCCTGGTGGTCTACGACGCCGTCTACGATTCCTTCTCCTTCGGGCCGGAATTCTGTGCTGCTCCCGTCGATCTGGCGGTCAGCAGGACCGACCTGGTCGTGGTGAACTCCCTGTCGAAAAACTACGGACGGCCCGGCGACCGGATCGGCTGGATCACCGGGCATGAAGAGACGGTCGGCCGAATCGTTCCCCGTCTGGAGTGGGAGGCCGTTTCGATCAACAGCCGGGCGCAGCAGCTCGCGGCGGTGGTCATCGGCCATGGAAATGCCGCGCTGGTCGACGGGGTTCGGGCCGGCCGCGACGCCATACGGCGCAGCGCGGCCGGTCACCACCTCCTAGACGCCCCACTGCCGAACGGTGGCACCCAGCTCTGGATGGACCTCGGGATGGCCGATGTCGAGGCTTTCGCCGACTTCGCTCTCGACGAATACCGGCTCGTGCTCACGACATCGGAGAACTACGCTCCGGTGATCCCGGGATTCATTCGCTTTCCCACCGGACTGGCACCCCGGACGATCCGGGAAGGTCTCGCACTGCTCGACCGGGCCATGGCCGCTTGGGAAGTCCGACAGCAGACCTAACCGGCCTTCCGGACAAGGAAGCCGAGTTCAAGGCCGGTCGAGTCGACCTCCGGGTCAGTGGTCAGGCATTCGACGACCGAACCACCCGCTTCGGCGAAGAGGTCCCGCCAGAATTCGGCGGTCTCGAGCCGCTGCTCCGTCACCTGATGCAACAGGTAATAGGGATTGTAGTAGGCCAGCCCCAGGCCATGCCTCATGATAGCGGGGTCGGTAGGCCGATGGTCGACCTCCACAACAATCAGATAGGACTCCGGCGCCTGCTCCAGAGCGGAGCGCACAAGGTCGACCACTGCCCCGCGGTCGCGCTGTTCCAGTACTTCCTGAAGGGAAAACGCGGTAATGAAGCAGACCGAGCGGTGCGGCAGATCGAGTTTGCGGGACAGGAAATCCTGAGCCGTGGACACATCGAACGCCATCTCCGCCCCGCGTCCTTGTTCACGGGAGAGCGCACGGGCGCGCGCGATACTGCTCGCGTCCGGGTCGATGCCGATTCCCCGGCCCCCGTCCGCGCGGATTTCGAGCAGGAACGAGCCGTCCCCGCAGCCGAGATCGACCACGACCGCGGGTTCTTCCGGCAGCAGCGCCAGCAGGCGCCGTACCAGAGGTATGGCATCGTGGCGGCTGATCCCGCAGCTGCCCAGGCCCACCATGCCGCCGTTACGCCCCGCATACGCCCTCGGGTCGGCCATGACGGCCGGCAGTTCCCCAAGGGTCGCGGAATACCCGCCGATCAGCAGCTCGTACCACGGCCGGAACCGACGCGCCTCCTCCCCTTTGTGCGTGAGCCGTGGGGAGGTCTCGGGATCGCGCACGATGCCCTCGGCCGCGAAGTAGCGCAGGAGGCCGAGGAGGCGGTCGGGGTCCATGCTCAACCGTTTCGCCACATCCGCCGGCGACCGGTCGGCTGTCGTCCGGTCGGCAGCCAGTTCGTCCAGCAGCCCAGAGGTCAGGCCGAACTCGATCGCCTGCGCCAGGAAGAAGTGGCGCACCGGTTGCAGCGCCTCTATCAGACGAGGTTCGAAATCATTCATTTGCGATATATCCCTTTCGAGCGCCCCGCGATTCCGTAAACATCACAGACGGCATCCTCGGCCGACGTGCCACAGAGCACAATTAAGCTGCGGACCCCAGTAGTTGACGCCATAGTGTGAGCGAAGATTGGCAGGTCGATGGTAATGCCCGAAAAGAAGTCCTCACATGGTCCTGCGGCGTCAACGGCACCTCGCCCTGAGGTGCTGCCGTTGTCCCCGGCGCAGCGTGGCCCGTGGTCCCTGTATCAGCTGCACGGCCCCGACGGGACGCACAACGTCCCGATGGTGACCCGGATCCCGGGCGTGGTGGACCGGGAGGCGCTCACCGCCGCGCTGACGGACCTCACGGCACGGCATGAGGCCCTGCGTACGCTCTATGCCGAACGCGAGGGGGTGCCGGTTCAGATCGTCGTTCCCGCCGACCGGGCCCGGCCGCAGCCGCGGTTCACCGACACCACGGCCGAGCAGGCGGAGCATGCCATCGCCCGAGCCTGCGCCCACGCCATCGACCTGTCCACCGACCTTCCCCTGCATGCCGAACTCATCACCACCGGCCCACAGCACTCCACCCTCGTCCTGACCATCCACCACATCGCCATCGACGCCTGGTCCGTACGCCCGCTGCTCAGGGACTTCGACACCGCCTACACGGCGCGCACGGGTGGCAGGGCGCCACAGTGGGGCCCTGCGCCCCGTTACGCCGATCACGTGACCGCGACGGTCAACCGGCTCGAGCGGCTGGGGAATCGGCAACGCGACTACTGGACAGATCAGTTGGCCGACCTGCCCGAGGAGCTGAGGTTGCCCGTCGACCGGCCTCGGGGGCAGGTGCCCGGCCGGCAGGCCGCCACCGTGGACTTCACGGTCGGGGTGGAGCCGGCGCGGGCGCTGCGCGAATGGGCCCTCAGCCGAGGCATCAGCATGTCGACGGTGGCGCAGGCAGCCGTCGCCGCCCTGCTGCACCGCGTCGGCGCGGGCGACGACATCCCGCTCGGCATACCGGTCTCCGGCCGACCCCACGGAGAGTCGCGGGACCTGGTCGGCCACTTCGCGAACACCCTGGTACTGCGCATCGACCTCGCCGGCAACATCGGCTTCGACGACCTTCTCGCCCAGGTCCATGCCACGCTCCTGACGGCCCACGAGCACCAGGACCTGCCGTTCGAGGAGCTGGTCGAGGCGACCGGCAACGCCATCCGCCGTGATCCAGCACATCATCCGCTCTGCCAGGTGATGGTGGGCCCACTCGCGGCCGTCGACGAGGCCTACCCGATCGATCAGCAAGCGGCGGCCGCGTACGACCTCCGGTTCGACCTCGCCTTCGACCTCGCCGAACAGGGGCCCGACGGCCGCCTTCACGGCCGGATCGCCTACCGTCGCGATCTCTTCGACCCACACACGGCCGAATCGCTCGCACAGCGACTGGTCCGCCTGCTGGAGCAAGTGGCGGCGGACCCGGAACAGCCGGTGGGCCGACTGGACATGCTGGTCGCGGACGAGCGCGCGTGGGCCGTGGACGGGTGGAACGACACCGCCCACGAGGTGCCGTCCACGACCCTGCCGGAACTGTTCCGGGCGCAGGTGGCGCGGACACCCGACGCGACCGCGCTGGTCTTCCGGGATGAGCGGCTGACGTACGCGGACCTGGACGCACGGGTGGAACGGTTGGCGCGGGTGCTCGCCGGGAAAGGCGCGGGGCCGGGGGAGACGGTGGCGGTCGCGCTGCCGCGCTCGGTGGAGCTGGTGGCGACGCTGCTCGCGGTGCACCGTACAGGGGCGGCCTATCTGCCGCTGGACACCCAGTATCCGGCCGAGCGGACCGCCTTCATGCTGGACGACGCCCGTCCGGTCCTCGTCCTGGACGGGGCGGCCCCGGACGGCCCGCCCGGTGAGTTGCCGAAGGCGTACGCTCCGAGCCTGCCGGCGTACGTGATCTACACATCGGGTTCCACCGGCCGCCCCAAGGGTGTGGTCGTGCCGCACGCGGGCATCGTCAACCGACTGCTGTGGATGCGGGACGAGTACGGGCTGAGCGCCGCCGACCGGGTGCTCCAGAAGACCTCCGCGAGCTTCGACGTGTCGGTGTGGGAGTTCTTCCTGCCGCTGATCACCGGGGCCACGCTGGTCGTGGCCGAGCCCGACGGCCACCGCGACCCGGCCTATCTCTCCGAGCTCATCGAGTCCGAGGGGATCACCACGGCGCACTTCGTGCCGTCGATGCTCGAAGCGTTTCTGGACGCGCTGGAGGCAGAGCCGTCAGCGGCCGGATGCACCACCCTGCGGCGCGTCATCTGCAGCGGCGAGGCCCTGCCGGCGTCGCTCGTCGGACGCTTCCACCAGGTCGTGCCGGCCACCGAGCTGCACAACCTCTACGGCCCGACCGAGGCATCGGTGGATGTGACGGCCACCCAGGTCATCCCCGGCGTGGAACCGGTCCCCATCGGCCGCCCGGTCTGGAACACCCGGGTCTACGTCCTGGACACGGCCCTGCGGCCGGTGCCCCCGGGTGCCGTGGGGGAGCTCTACCTCGCGGGCGCACAGCTGGCCCATGGCTATCTGTCCCGCCCCGGCCTGACCGCGGGGCGGTTCGTGGCCGACCCGTACGGCGACGGCTCAGGCGCCCGTATGTACCGCACCGGTGACCTGGGCCGACGGACCCGCGACGGCGTGCTGGAGTTCCTGGGCCGGGTGGACGACCAGGTCAAGGTGCACGGCTTCCGCATCGAGCCCGGGGAGATCGAGGCGGCGCTGGACGCGCATGAGTCGGTGGCCCGCGCCGTCGTGGTGGCCCATGAACAGCGGCTGCTGGCGTATGTGGTGCCCGCGCCGGGCCGGGTGCCGAACGCCACCGAGCTCCGCGATCACGTCCGGTCGGCGCTTCCCGAGTACATGGTCCCGTCCACCGTCGTCGCCCTCGACGCCCTGCCGCTCACGCCGAACGGCAAGCTGGACCGCAAGGCCCTTCCGACGTCCCCGGCGCACGCCCCGGGCCCCGATGGGCCAGCGGCCCTGGGCGAGCCCGAACGGACGCTGGGCGCGATGTTCGCCGAGGTGCTGGGCATGACCCGGGTCGGCCCCGACGACAGCTTCTTCGACTTGGGCGGTCATTCTCTGCTCGCCATCCGCCTGATCAACCGCATCCGTGTCCGGTTCGGCGTCCGGCTGAAGGTGCGCACCCTGTTCGAAGCGCCGACCGTCGCCCAACTGGCCCCGCGCCTCGCCGAGGAGTCGGCCGACCGGACACCACCGGGGGTGGTGGCGGTCGTGCCGCGCCCCGAGGTGCTGCCGTTGTCCCCCGTCCAGCGTGGGCTGTGGTTCCTGCATCGGCTGCACGGCCCCGACGCGACGCACAATGTCCCGATGGTCACCCGGATCCAGGGGGCGGTGGACCGCGACGCACTGACCGCGGCACTGGCCGACCTCACGGCGCGGCACGAGGCCCTGCGTACGCTCTATGCCGAACGCGAGGGGGTGCCGGTTCAGATCGTCGTTCCCGCCGACCGGGCCCGGCCGCAGCCGCGGTTCACCGACACCACGGCCGAGCAGGCGGAGCATGCCATCGCCCGAGCCTGCGCCCACGTCATCGACCTGTCCACCGACCTTCCCCTGCACGCTGAACTCATCACCACCGGCCCACAGGACTCCACCCTCGTCCTGACCATCCACCACATCGCCATCGACGCCTGGTCCATGCGGCCGCTGACCGCCGATCTGGCCCGTGCCTACGCAGCCCGCACCCGGGGTGAGGCCCCCGGCTGGGAGCCGCTGCCCGTCCAGTACGCGGACTACGCGCTCTGGTACGAGGACGCGCTCGGGGACGCCGACGATCCGGCCGGTGTGCAGAGCCACCAGCTCGACTACTGGCGTACGGCCCTGGCCGACCTGCCCGAGGAGCTGACGCTGCCCGCCGACCGGCCCCGCCCGGCCCGCGCCTCCCGCCGCGGCGGCCAGGTCGAACTGCCGATCGACCAGGCACTGGACCAGCGGCTGCGACAACTGGCCCGGACCCACGGGGTCACCCCCTTCATGGTGGCGCAGGCCGCCCTGGCCGCCCTCTTCACCCAGCTGGGCGCCGGCACCGATATCCCGCTGGGCGCCGTCGTCGCGGCACGCCCCGACCACACCCTGCACGACCTCGTCGGCTATTTCCTCAACACCGTGGTCCTGCGCACCGACACCAGCGGCGACCCCGCCTTCTCCGATCTGCTCGCCCGGGTCCGCGCGACCGATCTGGCCGCCTTCGAACACCAGCAGTTTCCCTTCGACCGCCTCGTGGAAGAACTCCAGCCGACTCGCTCCCCGTCACGCAATCCCCTCTTCCAGACGGCACTTGTCTGGACCGACGCCACCAGCGCCGCCCTCGAGCTGCCCGGCCTTCGCTGCGAGCCCGGCCCGGCTCCCCTGGACGTCGCGAAGTTCGACCTCGCATTCGAGTTCAGCGAGCGCCGCGGCTCCGGGCTCAGGCTGAGCGTCGGATACGCGGACGACCTCTACGACCCCGCGACCGCGCTCAGCCTGGCCCGGCGGCTGATCCAGCTGCTCGAGCAGGCGACGGCCGCCCCCGACGCCCGGCTCAGCACCTACCAGGTGCTCCTCCCCGACGAGAGGAAGCGGATCCTCGCCGAATGGGGCCGTGGCACCGAGGTCGAGCCGGCGACCATCCCCGACCTGTTCGAGGAGCAGGTGCGGCAGCGACCGGGCGCCGTCGCCGTCGAGGACGGCGACGGGGGAATCACGTACGCCGAGTTGAGCCGATGCGTCAACCGGCTGGCACGCTATCTGATCGGGCGCGGGGTGGGTCCCGAGGTTCCCGTCGCCGTGTCTGCGGAGCGCGGCCCCGGCCTCCTGGTGGCCATGCTGGCGGTGCTCACCGCGGGCGGGGTGTACCTGCCGATCGACCCGGCGTCTCCGTCGGCGCGTCAGGCCTTCATGATGGCGGACACCGCGGCCACGATGGCGCTGGTGGACGATCCCGCGCGGCTCGACGGTGTGGACGTCGAGGCCATCGTGTTGGGAGACCTCGACCTGGCGGGCTTCCCCGCCACGGAGGTGAGCGACGACGACCGGCTCGGTCCGCTGTACACCGCCTCCACGGCATACGTGATCTACACATCCGGCTCCACGGGGGTGCCCAAGGGCGTCGCGGTCCCCCACACCGGGATCGCCCGGCTGATCAGCACCCACACATCTGCCCTGGGAGTCGACCCGCGGAGCCTGGTGCTGCAACTGGCCTCGATCGGCTTCGACCTGTCCGTGTGGGAGATCTTCATGGCCCTGCTCACCGGCGCTAAGCTCCGGTTCTGCCGACCGGAGGCACTTGCCGAGGCCGAGCCCGGCAGCACGCCCGCGCACGGCGCGACGCACGCGATGATCCCGTCGGCACTGCTGTCCGCGCTGCCCTTGGCCGCCGTACCGGCCGGAACCACGATCGTCACCGGGGCCGAGGCGGTACCGCAGCTGCTGGCCGACCTCTGGTCCGTCGACCACTTCTTGTACAACCTCTACGGGCCGACCGAGGTCACCGTGGGATCCACCGGCGAATTCCTGGCCCCGGGCCGCACCGTCACCATCGGCGGACCCATCGACGGCACCCAGGCATACGTCCTGGACGACGCCCTCCGGCCGGTGCCGCCCGGAGTGGACGGCGAGCTGTATCTCGCGGGCCCGGGTGTGACCCGGGGATACGTCGGACGCGCGGGACTCACGTCCACCCGCTTCGTCGCGTGCCCGTTCGGCGCGGCCGGGGAACGGATGTACCGGAGCGGTGACATGGTCCGCTGGACGGCCGACGGCAACCTGCTCTACCTGGGCCGTACCGACGACCAGGTCAAGCTCCGCGGCTTCCGGATCGAGCCGGGAGAGATCGAAGCCACCCTGACGGCCCTGCCCGGCGTACGGCGTGCCGCGGTGACACTGCGCGAGGACCGGCCCGGCGACAAACGACTCGTCGCCTACGTGACATCGGACACCGGCGCCGAACTGGACACGGCCGCGCTCGCCGACCGGCTCGCCGAGCGCCTGCCGACGTACATGGTGCCGTCGGCCTTCGTGCAACTGGAGGCACTGCCGCTGACCATCAACGCCAAACTGGACCGTGCCGCGCTGCCCGCCCCCGGCCAGGCGGCCGCCTCGACCTCGCAACACCCTCGCGACGCCCGGGAAGAAGCCCTGTGCAAGCTCTTCGCCGACATCCTGGGGGTACCCGCTGTCAGCCGGGACGACAGTTTCTTCGAGTTGGGCGGGCACTCACTGCTCGCCATGCTCCTGGTCAACCGCGTCCGCGCGCGGTTTGGGATCAGCCTTGACCTACAGACCGTCTTCGAGGCCCCCACAGTCGCCGAACTGGCGCCTCACCTGGACAACGGCCGACGCGCTCGCCCCGTACTGCGCCCCAGGGACAGATCCTGACTCGAGCGTGCGTATTCGGCGGGTGTTTGGCCGTACTCCTTCTTGAAGGCGCGGATGAAGTGGCTGCTGTCGGCGAATTGCCAATGTGCGGCGAGCTCTGAAACGCTCGGTCGGCCGACCGGCGCCGCCAGTTCGAGCCGGGCCTGTTCCAGCCGCCTGCGTCGGATATACGCGGCCACTGATTCCTCGGCCTCGGCGAAGGCCCGGTGCAGCGTCCTTACGGAGACCTTGAGTTCGCGGGCCAGGGCCGCGGGGGAGAGATCGGGATCGGTGAGGCGGCTGTCCACGATGTCCCTGGCCGCTTGGGCCAACGCGGGGGCCAGCAGGGGCTCGGTGTCGTCGAACGCCTGCATCAGCACCCCTTTGACCAGTTCGAGCAGAGCGTTGCGGGCGGCTCGCACACCGGCAGCGGTGAGATCGTTGATCGTCGCCTCGACGGCTTTGGCGTACGCCGTGAGCAGACGTAGTTCGGGCGAGTCGGCCGGCCCGACGGTCGCCCGGTCGCGGATCAGCGGCCTGAGTTGCGAGGCCGGCAGGATCAGTATTTTCGCTGTCGTGCGCGGGTCCACCTCGAACCGCGCCGGAGGGCCGTTGTGCCGCACGATGAACTGCCCCGCCGGTACGGAGGTCTCGCCCCGGTTGCGCGGACGGACGAAGCGCCACTCGCCACGCTCCATCACATGCACCAGGACTCGGTCGTCGAGGTGGTGGGAGGCGCCCCGGGTACCGCCGGCCATCGACTCACCATAGAGGCCCGCGATCACCGCGTCGTGCACCTTGGACGCGCGGACACTGACCCGGAAACCACCCGATCCGAGCGGTTCCAGGGGCGGCAGGGGGAGGGCCTCTCCGATCTGCGACTCCCATTCACGCCGGAAGACGTCGAAGCCGTCCCGCGCGGTACTCGGAGCCGTTACATCAACGAAGAAGTTCCTCCCTGGTCCGCCGATCCGCGGCTCGGTGTGTCCAGTGTCGCTCATTTCAACGCCTCGCCTTGCCAACGACCCACACCCCTCGCGGCCTCATTCCACCACGGCGTACGCCTCCCGGCACTCACGTTCCATCAGAGTGACGCTGAGGTACAAGCGCACGCCGCGGCGATCTCCCTAAGGTGAGTGACGCGGACGATGTCGCAGAGCGCGGAGACTGAGTTGCGCCTCTTCCGAAACGGACAGACAGCAACTCGGGGCCGGCGCGGTGCCCGTCATGGAGCCATCGCGTCACCGGACGTTCGAACGTCCCGCGCTTGCTTCCATGCTTTCCGCCCCATGGTGAGTCCTGAAGGGTTTTGGCCTTGATGTCTGACGTGAATCGCGGCGCTGACGTCGCGTCGAGCGACCCCGCAGCCGACGCTGCCGCTGTCTTCGACCTGCTGATCGGCTTGGTCCGGGCCCAGGTCCTGAGGGGCTTGGCGGCGCTGCGCATAGCCGATCACCTCTCCGACGGGGCCATGACGGCCGAGGAGGTGGCCGAGCGCGAGGGCAGTCATCCGCAGGCCACGTACCGTCTGATGCGCGCGGCCTCGTCAATGGGCATGTTGAGCCATGAAGGGGACCATCGTTTCGGTCTCACCGGTCGAGGCCGACTGCTGCGTTCAGAGGTCCCCGGCTCCATGCGCTCCCTGGTGCTGGCTCAGACCGGCCAAGCGCTCTGGCAGTCCTGGGCCCTCTTCCCCGAAGCTGTGCGGCAAGGGGGGACCCAGACCGAGAAGGCGCTGGGGATGGACATTTTCGAGTATTACGCGAAGCCGGAGAACGCTGAGGAAGCGGCTCTCTTCGCTCAGGCGATGGGGGACCTGTCCGGCCTGGTGACACAGGGCGCCGTGGCGGCCTTCTCCACCGCCGGGGTGTCCACCGTTGTCGACGTCGGCGGTTCGAACGGTGATTTCGTCCTGGCGCTGATGGAGGCCGACCCCCAGCTGAGGGGGCAAGTCCTCGACTTGCCCCACGCCGTCGAGAGCGCACGCGGCGAGGCCGAGAAGCGCGGTCTGTCGGGCCGCTTCACCGCGGTGGCGGGCGATTTCTTCGTGGAGGTTCCCCCGGCGGACCTCTACCTGGTGAAGACGATCCTGCACGACTGGGACGACGCCAAATGCACGACCATCCTGCGCCGCTGCAGGTCCGCCGTGAACGAGGGGGGACGCGCGCTGGTCGTCGAGATGGTCGTCGGCGAGATCGGCCGGCCCGATCTGGCCACCCTGTCGGACATGGCCATGCTCACCACGACGAACGGCATGGAACGCGATCTGGACGAATTCGACGCCCTCTTCGCGGCCTCGGGGTGGCGCCGGTCGAAGACGTACCCCGTGGGCGGCGGTTACTTCGGCCTGGAACTCGTCGCCGTCTGACGCCATTGCGCACGACCCCCGGCACGGCCGGTGGGCGGCCCTGCCCCCACCGGTCGACGAGGGCTGACGTCACACCCGTTGACGCGCGGGCCGGCACCGTCGAAGAATGTGTGGCACCCCTGCTCTGACAACGTTGTCCAGCCTTCGAGGTGTCGTTCCGTGTCGCACCAGTCCCTGCCCCTCGACCGCCGCCGCTTTCTGCACCTCACCGGTTTCACGGGCGCGCTGGCCGCCCTGCCCACGCTCACCGGAGCCGCGAGCGCCCACGCGGCGCGCGGCCGCACGGACACACCGCCCGACGCCGTCGCGGCCACCTACCTGCGGGTGCTCCTGGACCACACCCGTTGGTCCGAGACGCAGTGGGACGAGGCCCAGGGCCACTACCGGGCCAAGGACTTCGGGTTCGCCGTGGTCCTCGGCAACGCGGTCCTGCTCACTCATGGCACCTACGACGCGGCGCGTGCGGGCATCGACCGGGATACCCTCACGCGGCGCACGCTCGCCACTGTCCGTCATTTCGCCGCGTCGAACCGGCTCACCGGCGGCAACGAGTGGGGCCGCACGCTCTTCTTCGACACCACCTTCCAGTCGTACTTCGTTCTCGCCGCCCGGCTGCTGTGGAAGGACCTCGACACCGCGACGCAGCAGAACGTCGAGACCATCGTCCGCGAACAGGCCGCCTACACCGTGTCGTTGGGCAGAGGCGACGACCCCGCCTCGGGCGACTGGACACCGAACGGCCTGAGCGGCGGACACATCGGCGACACCAAGCTGGAAGAGATGGGCCTGTACGCGCAGACCCTCGCACCGGCGCTCGCATGGGCCCACGACGACCGCCGCGCCGCCGAATGGGCCATGTGGTACGGCATCTGGTCGCGCAACGAGGCGGGGATGCCGCCCGCCGACCTCGCCAACCCCGCCCGCGTGGACGGCGTCGCCGTCTCCGAGAACACCGCCCGCAACCTGTACGACACCTTCATCGTCGAGAACCACGGCTCCTTCGGCCCGCACTACCAAGAGGAGCTGTGGCGCACCTCCGGCCGCAACGCCGCGCACTTCCTGGCCGCCGGACGCCCCCTCCCGCAGGTCCTCGCGCGGCAGCCGAACGCCCAGCCGCTGTGGCGCACGCTGCTGGGCGTCATGAGCGACGCGGGCGAACCGCTGATGCCGATGGTCAACGACCGCGAGCACCTCTACGGCAGGGACGTCATCCCACTCGCCTTCCTCTCCCAGGTGATGCGCGACCGGGCCGCGGCACGCGCGGAGCAGGAGCTGGCGTCGCGGCTGGAGGCGTACCAGCAGTACCCGCCCGAGCACCGGATGGCGAAGTTCTCGGGGGAGCCGAAGTACGAGCCGGAGGCCCGCGCCGAAATCGCGATCAGCTACCTGCTGCATGTGTGGGCGGCGGCGTCCGGGCAGCCCGTCGAGGCGCTGTCGCGCGAGGAACTGTTCGCGCGGGCCTCCGGTGTCACGGACTTCGGGACCGGCCCCGGACTGGTGTCGCACCAGTCGCGGGCCGCGTGGGCCGGTGCCGTGACGAAGTCCGGGTTCGTGAAGTTCGCCTGGCAGCCGGGCCACGACGACTGGCTGTTCCGGCTCAGCGGCGCGACCCCGATGTTCCTGCCCGCCACCGCCGCGAAGATCCAGAGCCGTACCGTGCGCGTGTACGAGTCCCTGCGCGACGGCTTCGACGGCAGCGCGACGCTCCTGCGCCTCGACGGCGGCTGGGCCGGGTTCGCGACGCTCCCGACGGGCGCCGTCGTCTACGCGAGCAGCGGCACCGCCGACGCGGAGGGCCACCTCGACGTGCACAACCTGACGATGCCCGGCGTGCCGGGGCTCGACGGCGCGCGCACCTACCGCTTCGAGGAGGGCGAGGCGACCGTCCGCGCCCGCGACACCTCCACCGACACACCCGCCGTACGGGTCGACGACCTCGGCTTCACACCCACGACGGTGCGCCACGTCCGCATGCTCGGTGTGCGGCCCGACCCGGCCTACGGGTACTCCCTGTACGCGTTCGAAGTGCGCGACGGCGCCCAGGGCGCGGACCTCGCGCGCGGCGGGTCCGCCACCGCCTCGTCGGCCGACGCCGGGAAGGGTGCGCCGCTCGCAGTCGACGGCGACGCGGCCACCCGCTGGGCGGTGTCGAGGGCCGACCGTCCGCGCGCCGACAGCTGGCTGGCCGTCGACCTCGGCGCCGAGCGCCGGATCGACCGGGTCACCCTGCGCTGGGAATCGGCGGCCGGCCGCGCCTACCGCATCCAGGGTTCCACGGACGGCCGGGACTGGAGGGATCTGGCGACCGGGCCGAGGCCGGCGGTGAGCAGCCGCGGCGGCTGGCTCGACGTCGAAGGACGCGCCGGGCTCGTGGTGCGTGACGGCCGGAACCCGATCGGCGTCTACGACGACAAGATCGTCCTCAGCGACGGACCGGCGGCACCTCTCCTCGTCGAGGGCTTCCCCGCCGCGTCGGCCGGGAACCTGCGCGCGACCGCCCGGGGGACCGCGCCCACGGCGGAGGCCGCCGAGGTGCGCACGACGCTGACGGACGGGCACCTGACCCTGTTCAACCTCTCCGGCGAGCCCGTCAGGACGCGGATCACGATCCCGAGCACCGGCACGGACACGGTGGTCTTCGAGGGCACGCAGAGGCTGACCGCCGACGGCACGTCCTTCGAGGCCGCGCTGCCCGCCGCCACGGCGGTCGTGCTGGCCCCGCGCTTCACGCTCACCCCCCTCACGAGCCGACGCCTGCCGTCGGGCCTGCGGGTCCAGGTCGTCGACGGCGCGACCGTGCGCCTGTCCGGGGCCTCGTGCGCGCTGCGCGTCCGGGCCCAGGGACGCAGCAGGGTCGCCGTCGTCAGAGCGGGCCGGACGATCACCGTCGTCCTGGCCGGCGCGGCCGCCCACCCGTACGACGACCTGGCCCTCGGCAGGACCGTCTTCCCCACGAGCCCACTGCCGGAGGGCATGTCCGACCCCGCGGCGGCGGTGGACGGCGACGCCGGCACGGCGTGGCAGCCGGGCACGCGCGGCCGCATGGTCGTGGACCTCGGCGCGGCCCGCCCGGTCCGCCTGGTGGAGACCGAGTGGACGGCGGGCGCGGCGCCGGGCGCGAAGGTCGCCTTCAGCATGGACGGCATCACCTACCGGGACGCCGGGACCCTCACGGGCCGGGGCCGCACGCGTCGGCTGACCGCCTCCGAGACGGCCCGCTACGTCAGCCTCGAGGCCGACGGGTCGGCACATGCGCCGGTGTCACGCCTGCGGCGCCTGACGGTGCGCTGACCGCTCCACGTCAAGCCCTGCCCCGGCCCAAGTCGGCCCGAGTCGGCCCGTAGTGCGTAGGCACCAGGACAGGTGAGTGGCTGGTCCGGGTGCACCAGGGGAAGACGGCGGCAGGGACGATGCCCGGAAGGGGCGCCGGAGGGAAGGGTTGGAGGCGCGTGAATCCCGCGCATTTCCCCCTTGCCTAGCGGTGTCTGGAGTGATCAACAGGTGGCGACATTTCTTTACCGGATCGGACGGTGGGCCTTCCGGCGCCGTCGGCTCGTGGGTGGTCTGTGGCTGGGTGTCCTGGTGCTGGCCGTCGCCGCCGCCGCCATGGCGCCGGAGGGGAAGGAAGAGGACCTCTCCATGCCCGGTACCGAGTCGCAGAAGGCGTTCGACCTGCTGGACGAGCGCTTCCCCCAGAGCAATTCCCAAGGCGCCGAGGCCCGCTTGGTGTTCCGGGCCCCGGATGGGCAGCGGGTGACGGCCAGGGAGAACAAGGCGGCCGTCGAGGACACGCTCCGCTCGCTGGACCGGGGCGATCAGGTCGCGTCGACCACCGACCCCTATGAGACCGGCGCGGTCAGCGAGGACGGCACCATCGCCTACTCCACGATCACCTACACCGCGGACGCCGTCGACCTGGCCGAGCCGACGAAGAGCGCCCTCGAGGAGGCCGCGAGCCGGGCCCGGGACGCGGGGCTGACCGTGGAGATCGGCGGCTCGGCCCTGGATTCGGAAGAGGAACCGGGCGGTACGACGGAGATCATCGGCGTGGCGGTGGCGGCGGTGGTGCTGGTCCTCGCCCTCGGGTCGCTGGTCGCGGCCGGATTGTCGCTGCTGACCGCCTTCGTGGGCGTGGCCATCGCCTTCGGCCTGGTCTCCGCGCTGGCCGTGCCGCTTGGCCTGACGTCCACCGTCGCCATCCTGGCGCTGATGCTGGGGCTTGCGGTCGGCATCGACTACGCACTCTTCATCACCTCCCGCTTCCGCGACGAACGCGCCCAGGGCAGCGAGCCGGAGGAGGCCGCCGGGCGGGCGGTGGGCACGGCCGGATCCGCCGTCGTCTTCGCCGGCGCGACCGTCTTCATCGCCCTGGTCGGGCTGGGGGTCGTCGGAATCCCCGAACTCACCAAGATGGGCATGGGCGGCGCGGGCGCCGTGGCCCTCGCCGTACTCGTCGCACTGACCCTCGTACCCGCGCTGTTCGGCTTCTTCGGCCGGAGGGTACTGTCCCGCGCCGTCCGCAAGGCCACCCGGCCGGGAAGCGAGCGCCCGGGACACGAGCGCCGGGGACACGAGCGCCGGGGACACGAGCGCCCGGGACACGAGCGCCCGGGAAGTGAACGCCCGGGAAGCGAGCGTCCGCACCCGGCGCCCACCGCGGTCGGCCGGCCCGGGCTCGGCACCCGCTGGGCGCGGTTCGTGCTGCGCCGGCCGGCGGCCGTGCTGCTGATCGCCGGACTCGGTCTCGGCGCCGTCGCCGTACCGGCGCTGAGCCTCGAACTCGGGCTGCCCGGAGACGAGTCCAAGTCGGTGGAGACCACCGAGCGCCGTGCCTACGACCTGCTGTCAGAAGGCTTCGGTCCCGGTTTCAACGGCCCGTTGACCGTGGTCGTGGACACGTCAGCGTCTTCGGGGTCTGGGGACACCCGGGCCACCACGGACCTGGTCGCCAAGACCGTACGGGGAGTGGACGGGGTCGCGTCGGTCGGTGATCCGGTTCTCAGCCGGGGCAAGGACACGGCCGTCCTCACCGCCGTCCCGCGGACCGCGCCGAACAGCGGCGAGACCAAGGACCTGGTGCACGCGATCCGGGGCGCGGTCTCCGGCGTCGAGGCCGACACGGGCGCCGACATCCTGGTGACCGGCACCACCGCGATGAACATCGACATTTCCGAAGCCATGTCCGACGCCCTCATCCCCTATCTGACCGTGGTCATCGGCCTGGCGGTGCTCCTGCTGATGGTGGTCTTCCGCTCGGTCCTGGTCCCGGTCAAGGCCGCGCTCGGCTTCCTGCTGTCGGTGGGTGCCGCCTTCGGCGTCCTCGTCGCCGTCTTCCAGTGGGGCTGGGCGGCAGACCTGGTCGGCATCGAACAGACCGGACCGGTCATGTCGCTGATGCCGATTCTCATCATCGGAATAGTGTTCGGCCTCGCCATGGATTACGAGGTCTTCCTCCTCACCAGGATGCGGGAGGCGTATGTCCATGGCGCGTCCCCCGGCGAGGCAATCGTCAACGGTTTCCGGCACAGCGGACGTGTGGTGGCCGCGGCGGCGATCATCATGATCAGCGTGTTCGCCGGATTCATCGGGATGAGCAGCCCGACCGTCCAGACGATGGGCGTCGGCCTGGCCGCCGCCGTCGCTTTCGACGCCTTCGTGGTCCGGATGGCGATCGCACCCGCGGTCCTGGCACTGCTCGGCCACCGGGCCTGGTGGCTGCCCCCTATCCTGAACCGTGTGCTGCCGAATGTGGATATCGAGGGTGAGAAACTGAGCAGGCATGTCCCGGCCTCCGCGGCCGAGTTGGACGCGGCGGTGCCGCGGCTCCCCGTCGGCCGGCACCGGCACTGATCCGGCCATGACGAACACGGGTGGCGGTGGCCCGCGACCACGCGGCACGTGGGGGCGGGAGGCAGCGGTCACGGCGACGGCGTTCGCGCTCTGTCTGCTCGGCGGCGTGCTGCGGGACGACGGCAGGACGCTGTCACCGCCGCCTGCCGCCGCCTACTTCATCGCCGTGGTGTCCTGTGCCGTGCTGCCGGTGCGGCACCGGGCGCCCCTGGCCGCCATGGCGGTCACGACCGCGAGCGGCATGCTGGTGCCGCCCTTGGGTCTCCTGCTGAGCCCGCTCATCGTGGCCCCCGCCGTGATCACCGCCTACTCGCTCACCGCGCGCACCGAACGGCACGCGGCGAGCGCGGTGGCGCTCACCTCCGCGGCGCTGCTGGTCGCCTCCGCCCCCTTGTTCGGGGCCCTCTCGTGGAAGGACGCGAGCAGAGTGGCAGCGGTGACGGCGTTCCCGCTGGTGGCCGGCGTACTCGGGCACTCGGCACAGAACCGACGGGCCTACCTGGCGGCAGTGGAAGAGCGGGCCCGGCGGGCCGAGCAGAGCCGGGACAGCGAGGCGCGCCGGAGAGTATCCGAGGAACGGGTGCGCATCGCCCGGGAGTTGCACGACCTCGTGGCCCATCAGATCACCCTGGCCAACGCGCAGGCCACGGTCGCCGCCCACCTCTTCGACGCCCGCCCGGAGCAGACCCGCAAGAGCCTGAAGGAGCTCGTCGAGACCACCGGCCACGCGCTCGACGAACTGCGGGCCACGGTCGGTCTGCTGCGTCAGTCCGGGGACACGGCGGCGACCGGCGAACCGGCGCCCGGACTGGCCCGGCTTCCCACGCTCCTCGAGTCCTTCCGCCGGGCGGGTCTGGAGGTGTCGGTGCACCAGGAGGGCATGGCCAGGCCGCTGCCGCCGGGAGTGGACCTCACCGCCTATCGCATCGTCCAGGAGGCCCTGACCAACGTGACCAAGCACGCCGGTACCGGTAGCGCCCGGGTACGCCTCGCCTGGAAGCGCGATCGCGTCACCATCACCGTCGCCGACGACGGAGGGGGCGCCCGTACGGCGCCGACCGCGTCCGCGGCGGCGGACCGTCCGCCCGGCTACGGTCTGATCGGGATGCGTGAACGTGCCACCGCGGTCGGGGGACACCTCTCCGCAGGCAGGCGCCCGGAGGGCGGCTTCCTCGTCTCCACCCAGCTGCCCCTCCCGCCCGCCAAGGACACGGCGCGGAAGACTGACGGAGCGACTACCAACGAGGGGCAGATGGCCGACGGACGGACGGGCGACGGAGAGGCCGGGGACGCGCCGTGACGCTCCGGGTGTTGCTCGCCGACGATCAGGCCCTGCTGCGCGGTGCCTTCCGGATGCTTCTCGACAGTGCCGACGACATCACCGTGGTCGGCGAGGCTGCCGACGGCAGGGAGGCGGTGAGACTCACCCGGGAGCTGCGCCCGGACGTGGTGATCATGGACATCCGGATGCCAGAGGTGGACGGTCTCACCGCCACGTCGGAGATCTGCGCGGACCCGGAACTGCGTGCCAGCCGCATCCTGATCCTCACCACGTACGAGACCGACGAGTACGTCGCTCAGGCGCTGCGCGCGGGGGCCGGCGGCTTCATCGGCAAGGGCATCGGGGCCGAGGACCTGCTGGACGCCGTGCGTACGATCGCCGACGGCGACACTCTTCTGTCCCCCGCCGCGACCCGTTCCTTGGTCGCCCGTTTCCTGGCCACACCGGACGACGCCCCGGCGCACCACCCCGAACAGCTCGCCGTGCTCACCCCGCGCGAACGCGAGATGGTGGCTCTGGTCGCGACCGGCCTGTCCAACCAGGAGATCGCCGAGCGGATGTTCCTCAGCCCCTTCACCGTCCGCGCCCATGTGCAGCGCGCCATGACGAAACTGGAGGCCCGCGACCGGGCACAACTCGTCGTCATCGCCTACCGGACGGGCCTGGCCCACGCCACCCCCGACGGCGGCACCGACCGCTTGTCGTAGTCCCACAGGCGGTCGGTGCCCCCGTATCAGGTCACGGCGCCGGGGCGAATTCGGGCAGCGTAAGGGCTGAGTGGGCCGGTCGTGGTGTCGCGGAGGGCATGGTGACGAGGCCACGCAGCATGGTGTTGCGTTGCTCCAGGGCCCGCACCGTGGTGGGGAAGAGGGCGGCCGCACCGTTGTCGACCAATGCCTGATTCATGGCTACGAACTCGCGAACGTCGCGTTCGTAGGCGGCGAAGGCCGCAGTGTGGTCCCGGTTCGTGGCCAGGGCGTTGGCGAGCATGTAGGCACCGACCAGCGCCAGGCTTGAGCCTTGTCCGGTAAGGAACGAGGGTGCGTACGCGGCGTCGCCGACGAGCACGACGCGGCCGCTGGACCAGTGGGGCATGCGGATCTGACCGGCCGTGTCGAAGAACAGGTCATCCGCGTCGCGCATGGCGTTGACCATGCCGGGGACCTCCCATCCCGCGTCTGCGAAGACCGTGGCGACCAGGTCCCGCTGGGCGTCGGGGTTCCGGAGGGCATCGAACGGCGGTTCTGGCTGGTGAAAGTTCAGGAAGGCGTGCAGTTCGTCGTTGTCCCCGACGGCGTAGAGGGCCGCGGCTTTCCCCGGGGTGTTCCACATCATGAGCTCGTGGGAGAGCCCGAAGGTGTTCGGCATGGTGAAAATGGCGAAGCAGTAGCCGAGGTAGCGGTGGAACTGCTCTTCGGGGCCGAACAGGGACTCCCGGGTGTGTGAGTGCATCCCGTCGGCGCCGACCACCAGGTCGAACGTGCGCCGTTGCCCACTGCGGAAAGTAACGTCGACCCCTTGTTCGGACTGGTCGAGGGTGTCGATGGAGTCGTTGAACAGGAATTCCACGTCGTCGCGAACTATCGCGTAGAGGCGCGCGGCCAGATCCCCACGACGCACCTCGAGGTCCTGTCCCTCGACACCGCCGGCAACGGCGCGCGGGCTGAGCGAGGCCACTTCACTGCCATCGGCGTTGAGGAAAGTGCAGCGACGCGAGTCGATGTGCGCGTCCCGCAGTTGCGGCAGTATCCCCATCCGTCGGACCACCTCTATCGCGGTACCGCGGACGTCGATCGGGTATCCACCGTCGCGCAGTGCTCCTGCCTTCTCCACCACGGTGACCGCGCATCCGGACCGGTGCAGCCAGTACGCAAGGGCGGGCCCGGAGATACTGGCCCCGGAGATCAGCACTCTGCGCTTCGCGGGAGTACTCACGTCCATCGGCAGATCCGTAGGTGTCATGCCTGGGTTCCTTTCTTCGTGATACGGACAACGAGAAGTGACAGTGCGGCGACGAGGCCGGCGACGGCGAAACCTGTGACGAAGGCCGATTCGGTCGGCCGGCCCGTCATCGAGTCGGCCCCGGCGTCGAGGATCGCGCCGGCGACCTGGGAGCCCACGGCGACGCCGATCACGCGTGTCACCACGAGCAGGCTGGTGGCGATGCCGGTGTCCCTGGTCTCGACGGCGGTGGCGGTTCGGGTGAGCAACGCCGTGGTACCGATGCCCGCGCCGATGGCGGCCAGCACCTTCGCGAGGACGAGCTGCCACTCCGCGGTGTGCAGCGACACCACAGCGATCATCGTGGCCACCGTGACGACGGCGCCCGCGATGAGCACGGCACGCAGACCGAAACGCCGCGCCGCGATCCCGCCGACCGAATCGCTCACCGCCCCGGCGATGGCGCCGGGCAGCAGGAACAGCCCGATGTCGGTGGTGCCGGCTGCGAAGCCGTACCCGTCGGCCGATACCGCGAACAGCTGCGGGAGCAGAAAGGCCACCATCCCGAAACTGGTGGTGATGACGAGGGTGAGCACGCACGAATGCCACATCGCAGGCTTCGCCAGCATGCGCAGATCGACCATCGGCGAGGCCGCGCGGCGCTCGACGGCGACCCATCCGGTCGCGAGGGCGGCCACGACCACCGCGATGGCACCGACCGCGAGTGGCGGCAGTCCGGCGCCCGTCACCTTCACGAGCCCGAGCATGAACGCGAGCAACGTGCCGCTCAGCAGAGCCATACCAGGCCAGTCGATCCTGTTGTCCGACTGGACCGGCGGATCATGCGGCATCAGCCGAGCCACGACCAACGTCATCGCGATGATCGCGATCGTCGGCAGCGCGAACATCCAATGCCAGGACAGCCCTTCCGCGATCGGCCCGGCAAACAGCGTTCCGACCATGCCGCCGCCCGTGAACAGCGCCATGACCACCCCGAGAGCCAGCTGTGACTCTCCTGTCGGGAGGTGTTTGCGCACCAGAATGAACGAGAGGGGCAGCGCACCCACCATGACGCCCTGCAATACCTGACCGAGCAACAACACCGGCAGGTTCGGCGCCAGAGCGGCCAACAGACCACCAACCGAGACCACGGCCATCAGCCGGACCAGCACCCGCTTTCCGCCGTAGCGGTCGCCGAGTTTGCCTGCGACGGGTGCGACGACCGCGCCGGTGACGAGTAACGTGTTGCCGATCAAAGCCCCTTCGGCAGGACTGACCCCCATCTCACGTTGCAGCAGCGGGAGCGCAGGCTCCACCACTGACTGCAGGGTGCCGAGGGCGAGTGCCAAGATGCCGAGAGCGCCGATCGACAGCCTCTCGATGCGGACCGGGGAAACCACAGCTTCGGACATGGACGTCCTTTTCATCGTTGGTTGCGAGCAAGCGTGTGGACCTGCTTGATGTGTGCTCCCCGCTCAGTCGCCACCTGTTGATCACCCAGACGCCGCTGGGCAAGGGGAATGCGCGGGATTCACGCGCGTCCAACCCTTCCCTCCATCGCCCCGCCGGGCATCGTCCCTGGCCGCCGTCTTCCTCTGGTGCACCCGGACCAGCCACTCACGTGTCCTGGTGCCTACGCACTACGGGCCGACTTGGGCCGGAGCGGGGCCTGACCCGGAGTTCAGCGACCTGGGCTACAGCTCCCGCTCGGCCGCCGGAGATGAGCTGAGCCAAGAGAGGCTTAAGGCCCGTCAGAGAGGCTTCCCCGGACGGCTGAACGTGCGGCGCAAGGGAGGAAAGGGCTGTGGCCGACACTGCGATCAAGAGGTCCGACAGGAGTGCAGCGGTGGTGCCCATCGCGCCGGAGCGCCGCCACACGCTGCACTTCCTGCGGGAGATCCGTTCCTTCTCGCCCGTCTTCCTCGACACCGAGGTCGACATGACCCGCGTCATGCAGCACCGTGCCGTGGCGCGCGAGTCGGGGCAGCCGTACTCGGTGCTCAGTTATGTGCTGCACGTGTCATCTCGGGTTCTCGTGGCCCACCCGGAGGCGAACGCCGCCATCAAGGGGCGGCTGCGGCCGCAGATCGCACGATACGCCGCTGCGAACGCCAAGGTCACTCTCGACAAGACCATGGGTGGTCGGCGGGTGGTGCTGTCCGCGGTCCTTCCCGGGCTCGACTCCCAGGGGCTCCTTGACATCCAGAAGCAGTTGGACCACGTCAAGGACATGGATCCGCAGAAGGCGCCGGAGTTCGGGGGAGTGCGTCTGCTGCACCGGCTGCCCGGTCCGGTGGGGCGGGCGCTGTTCCGGCGTACGGTGCGGCCGTTGGAGACGCGGGCCCGTTTCATGGGTACTTTCGCCGTCACCTCACTGGGCCACCGGCCGGTGGACGGTTTCCACTCGGTGGGCGGTACCACCATCACGCTCGGGGTCGGGCGGGCGGCGGACCGTCCGGTCGTCCGTGGTGGCCAGGTGGACATCGCCAAGGTGATGCGGCTCAGCCTCGCCTTCGACCACCGTGTGATCGACGGTGCTGAGGCCGCCGACGTATTGACCGACATCAAGGACGGTCTGGAAACGTTCGACGGCGGACTCGGCACCGACGGCTGAGACGAGGTTGCGACCCGCTCGTCGCTGTCGTTGTGTGGCCCGAGCCGGGTCAGCCGAGCATGAGCAGGTAGTCCGATATCGCGTTGACGAGTTCGGTAGGGCGGTCCCTGAAGTAGTCCTTGCCGCCGTGCAGCATCTGGCAGTCGAACCGTTCCTTGCTGTGGTACGCCCAGGCGGTTGCCTCGTCGTAGGACAGGCATGGGTCGGCGTCACCCAGGAAGACGCCGATGGGGCAGGTGATCGCGGCATCCTTGGCCAGGGAATGGCAGGGTGCGGGTTGGGAGGACACCAGCAGGGCCGCCAGTCTGCCTCCGCTCCGGTCGTTGAGCAGGAAGGTCAGTTCGAGTGTCTGCGCCACTTCGAAGGCGACGGTAGCGCCCAGCCCCTGACCGAAGAGGACCGTGGGGCTGTCCAGCCGGTCGACGAGTGTTTCGGCGATGAGGTGCGCCGGCGCGGGGGACTGCAACGCATCCCCGCCCGCTGGCTCCGGAGCCGACTGCGGGTACTGCACCGACAGAACTTCGGTGGACGGTGCCAGTGCTTCCGATATCGACCGGTAGTACGACATCCCTTCCCCGGCAGGCGGGAAGCACACGAGCTGAAACTTCGGCCGGGGCATCAGGGTGAAGCAGTGCACTGAGACGGACCGGTCGTCGAGCACGGTTTCCTCCGTGGATGTCCGGGCGGCCGCCGGGTCCCGCGAGCGTGCGACGGGCTCCTCTGGGTCAAATGCCCGCCCATTGTCTGACAGTGTGCGAAGGAGGAACACCTCGCCTGCGTGGATGGGGCCGGAACTCATCGGTTCGCTGGCGCAGTTGCGGCTTGGTCATTCAGTGCGCCTTAAGCGACGACCGGCACGGTACTGCCCACCCCAACAGTGCCTGCCTCGATGGCGGTGCTGCGAGCGAGGAGCGTGAGCGAATGGCGCGTATGGAGCGATCGCGCGGTGCCTGCTGTCTGCGCATGGCCTGGGACATGCTGGTGACCTTCGGCGGTCTCTGGGTCCAGTTCCCGCAGGTCGTCCCGGCGTCGACCGTTACGCCGCCAGGCGAGGGCCCGGCCCCTCGCCACCCTGAACGGCTTTGTCCTGAGCGCCCGCTGACTCCGGTCGAGCGGCGCCTGCGGGAGGAACTGCGCAGTTGAGACTTTGTGCACGAAGGCCCCCGGCGGTTCGACGACGGCTCGGTGAAGGGGGCGGAGGAGGCGCGCTCAGTGCGGAGCCTGTGGGGCCCACGGGCCCTCGAGTGTCGGCAGGAGCAGGTCGAAGTGCTCCTCGATCGTCTGCGCGACCGCGTCGAGATCGGCATCCTCGTCAAGGCCCCAGCAGCGACTGGCCACTCGTGTCACCGCGGTGAAGATGGCCACCACCAGCTTGGGACGGGGATCGGTGTCGTAGTCGACGCCCTCTCTTCGGGCGATTTCCCGGCCGAGGCGTTCCTCGAACGCCATGGTGCGCTGCGCGTGCGCGGCGCTAAGGCCCGGAGCGGTCTCGATGATGCGCAGGATCCTGGCGAGTGCGGTGACCCCGCTGATCCGCTCGGTCTGCTCTCTGACGTCTGCCCAGGTCTCCCGCACCGATCCGCGCAGCGCCTCCAGAGGCCCTTCGCTCGGGGGGCGTTGGGCGAGCAGTTCGAGGACGCGCTCGTCGATCTCGGTCACGGGGGCGAGGGCGACGTCCTCTTTGCCGACGAAATAACGGAAGAACGTGCGCGGTGACACGTTGACCGCGGTGACGATCTCGTCCACCGTCGTCTTCTCGTAACCCTGTTCTGTGAACAGGCTGATCGCGGAGCGGATCAGCGCGTCGCGGGTGAGTTGCTTCTTCCGTTCCCGCAGTCCGGGTTCGCCCGCCTCGGCTCCCAGCTTCACCTGTGGCCAACTCCTTAGTGATCACCTGATGGGCTTACCTGCCGCCGCGATCCCCGTGGCGACGACGCCGGTTGAGGTATCCGTACCGCGACCGATGTGGGGACCATTGTGCCAGAAAATCATGGCACAAGATGTCTACTGGCAGGCGTTGACGTTTGTCAGTGACTGCCATATCTTCGGCCTGGGTTGCTGAGTTGCCCTCGCTGTCTGTTACGACATCACTCGATCGGAGCCGTCATGGCCCAGACCTCCTTACAGAACTCCACTGAAACAGCCTCTTCGAGGCCAGGCCGCGGCCTGCGCGGGCACCCTTGGCTCACGTTGTTCACCGTCGGCATCGGGGCCATGATGGTGACCCTGGACGGTACGATCGTCGCCGTCGCCAATCCCGCCATCCAGCAGGACCTCAAGGCGTCACTGGAACAGATCCAATGGATCACCAACGGCTATCTGCTCGCCCTCGGCGTCTCGCTGATCACCGCCGGCAAGCTGGGTGACCGCTTCGGTCACCGTCAGACCTTCCTGGTCGGAGTTGTCGGCTTCGCCGCGATGTCGGCCGCCATCGGCCTGTCGGGCAGCCCCGGTCTCGTCATCGCCTTCCGCGTCCTGCAGGGCATGTTCGGCTCCCTGCTGCAACCGGCCGCACTCGGCCTGCTGCGCGCGACGTTCCCCGCGAAGAAACTCAACATGGCGATCGGCATCTGGGGTGCCGTGATCGGCGCCTCGATCGCCGCGGGCCCCATCATCGGCGGCGTGCTCGTCGAGCACGTCAACTGGGAGTCGGTGTTCTTCCTCAACATCCCCGTCGGCGTCGTGGCCTTCGCGCTCGGCCTCGTCGTGCTGCGTAAGCCCCCCGCCGAGAAGCGGGCCGGCGGCGCGTTCGACTTTCCCGGCGTCGTGCTGCTGTCCGGGGCGATGTTCTGCTTGATCTTCAGCCTGATCAAGGCCGAGGCGTGGGGGTGGACCGGCGCCAAGACCATCGGTTTCCTCGCCGCGGCGATCGTCCTCGGCATCGTCTTCGCGGTCTGGGAGACCAAGGCCCGCGACCCGCTCATCCCGCTCCGGCTGTTCCGCTCCGTCTCCCTGTCGGCGGCCACCGTCGTCACGGTCCTGATGGCCTTCGCCTTCATGGGCGGCCTGTTCTTCATCACCTTCTACCTGCAGAACGTGCACGGCATGAGCCCGGTGGACAGCGGCGTCCACCTGCTGCCCGTCACCGCGATGATGATCATCGGGTCCCCGATCGGCGGCGCCCTCATGTCGAAGTACGGTCCCAAGCTCCCGTTGGCCGGCGGCATGGCCCTCTCGGGAGCCGCCATCCTCGGGCTCGGCTCCCTCGACACCGACGCGAGCACCCTCTCGATGTCCCTGTGGTTCGTCCTCCTCGGCCTCGGACTCGCCCCGGTCATCGTTGCCAGCACCGATGTGATCGTGAGCAACGCCCCCGAGGAGCACGCCGGTATCGCGGGCGGCCTCCAGCAGGCGGCGATGCAGGTCGGCGGCAGCCTCGGCACGGCCGTACTAGGAGCGGTGATGTCCTCCCGGGTCGGTGACGAACTGCCTGGCAAGTGGGCGGCCGCCGACCTCCCGAAGGTCGACGCGCAGCAGCAGGAAGCCATGAAGGACGCCATCTCCGTCGGGCTGGCGCCCGTACCCGAAGGCACCCCCGCGGAAGTCGGCAAGACCATTACGAAGGTCGCGCACGACAGCTTCATCAGCGGGATGGGGCTCGCTTTCACCATCTCCGCCGTCATCGCGGGCTGCGGGGCGATACTCGCCCTGCTGACCCGGCGCGGCTCCAGTGCCACGGGTGAGGCGGCCGTCCACGTCTGACACCGACGGCCGGTTCGGCCCGGACCGGCCGAGCCGCCGCCACTCGGCATCCAGCACACGTCCCGGGCCGCCGCGGACGACACGCCCCGCGGCCCGGGACCCGGAACCGCTCATCCAGCGGAGATGAGCTTCCGGGTTCGCACCGATCCGTGGGGACGGGGCGGTGCGAAAAGCGGGCCCGGCGACCGGTACATCCCCCGGCTGGTCGCCGGGCCCGTTCATTCCCGCCATTCCCGCGCCGACAGACCGCGCCCGGCTTCCAGAGTCGCGCACTTGCCCAGTGGGGGCCGCGATGCCCGGGATCGACCCGACGGCCCTGCGGGGCAGTGACACGGGCGTCTTCGCCGGGATCATGTACAGCGACTACGGCGCCCGCCTGCACACGGTACCGCCGGAGTACGAGCCGTTCCTCGGCAACGGCAGCGCGGCCAGCGTCGCTTCCGGCCGGGTGTCGTACGTCCTGGGCCTGCGGGGCCCGGCCCTGTCGGTCGACACCGCTTGCTCGTCCTCGCTCGTCGCACTCCATCTCGCGGTGCGGGCGCTGCGCGGAGGCGAGTGCGGGCTCGCGCTCGCGGGCGGTTCCACGGTGCTGTCCACGCCCGGCCTGTTCATCGAGTTCAGCAGGCAGCGCGGGCTGGCCGCGGACGGCCGCTGCAAATCGTTCGCCGCGGACGCGGACGGCACGGGGTTCGGTGAGGGCGTCGGCGTGCTGCTGCTGGAGCGGCTGTCCGACGCGCGGCGCAACGGGCACGAGGTGCTGGCGGTGGTGCGGGGCTCGGCCGTCAACCAGGACGGCGCCAGCAACGGTCTGACCGCGCCGAACGGTCCCTCGCAGGAGCGGGTGATCATGCAGGCGCTGGACGACGCCGGCCTGACGAGCGCGGACGTGGACGCCGTTGAGGCGCACGGCACGGGCACCACGCTCGGCGACCCGATCGAGGCGCAGGCGCTGCTGGCGACGTACGGGCAGGACCGGGATGTCCGGCACCCGCTCTGGCTCGGCTCGGTGAAGTCGAACATCGGGCACACCCAGGCCGCCGCCGGTGTCGCCGGAGTCATCAAGATGGTGCAGGCCATGCGGCACGGGGTACTGCCGCGCACCCTGCACGTCGACGAGCCCACCCCGCAGGTCGACTGGGAGACCGGACAGGTGCGGCTGCTGACCGAGGCGCGGCCGTGGCCGGAGCACGACCGTCCCCGGCGGTGTGCCGTCTCCTCCTTCGGCATCAGCGGCACGAACCCCGGCCCGCGGAGGTGGCCCGGTCCCTCGCCGAGCGGACCACCTTCGACCATCGCGCGGTCGCCGTCGGCGGTGACCAGGAGGGGCTGCTGCGTGCCGTCGCGGCTGTGGCCCGAGGCGAGAGCGGACCCACGACGGCGACGGGCAGCAGCGACAAGGACGCGCGCCTCGGCTTCCTCTTCACCGGGCAGGGCAGCCAACGACTGGGCATGGGAAGGGAGTTGAGTGAGTCCTTCTCGGGCTTCGGCGAACTGTTCGCGGACCTGTGCGCACACTTCGACCGGCACCTGGAACATCCCCTGCGTGATGTCGTGCTCGCCGCGCCCCGCTCGCCCGAGGCGAAGCTGCTCGACCAGACGCTCTACACCCAGTGCGCCCTGTTCGCCATAGAGGTCGCCCTTTACCGGCTGCTGGAACGCACCGGACTGCGGCCAGACTTCGTCATGGGCCACTCCATCGGTGAGCTGGCCGCCGCCCATGTCGCCGGTGTCTCCGGCCTGGACGACGCCTGTGAACTGGTCGCCGCGCGCGGGAGGGCGATGCAGGCGGTACGCGCGGACGGCGCGATGGCCGCCATCGAGGCACCAGAGAGCGAGGTGCGCGAGGCGCTTGCCCCCTACGACGGCAAGGTGGCCGTGGCCGTGGCCGTGGCCGCGGTCAACGGCCCGTCCGCCACCGTGATCTCGGGCGACGCCGACGCCGTGGCCGAACTGGCCAAGGCATGGCGGGGCCGGGGCCGACGCACCAAGCGGCTCCGGGTCAGCCACGCCTTCCACTCCCCGCACATGGACTCCGCCGCGGCCGAACTGCGCACCGTGGCAGCCAGGTTGACGTACCGGGCGCCGGACATCGAGGTCGTGTCCAACGTCACCGGCCGGGTGGCGATCGCCGATGAGCTGATGAGCCCCGACTACTGGGCCCGGCACATCCGGCAGGGCGTGCGCTTCTACGACGGGGTGCGCACCCTGGAGGAGAACGGCGTGCGCCTCTTCGTCGAGATCGGCCCGGACGCCGTCCTGAGCGCGATGGCCCGCGACTGCCTGGGCTCCGAGCCGCTTGTGCTCGCCCCCACGCTCCGCCGGGACCGCGCCGAGCCCGGCACTCTGCTCCTCGCCCTGGCCGAGACGTGGACGCACGGCAGGGCCGTGGACTGGCGGGCACTGCTACCCGAAGCGACCGCTCCGACCGCTCCGAGCGCGACGGCGGGACGTCTCAGGCTTCCGCCGTACGCCTTCCAGCACCGCCCGTACTGGCTGGAGGCCACGTCGGAGCGGGCGCCGAGGGCGGGCACCGGTACGGACGACGGGTGGACGTCGGTGGACGACCAGGAGTTCTGGTCGGCCGTGGAGCACGGCGATCCCGCCGTCGTGGCCCGCACGTTCGGCGCCGGTCACGAGGAACGGCGGCTGCTGGCGGAGTTGCAGTCCACGCTCGCAGGATGGCGTCGCCAGCGTGGCTGGACGTACGAGTGGCAGTGGCGGCGGCTGCCGGAGACCAGCACCGGCCTGCACGCGGCTACCCCCGCCGTCGACGCCGGCTGGCTCCTGGTGGAGCCGCGGCAGGAGGACGAGGAACAGCGGTCGGACCTCCATCAGGCGCTGTCGGCCGCCGGAGTGAGGGTGTCGCGATTCGCCGTGAACCCCGACGACGAGAACGCATCGGTCGCCGAGCGCCTCGGCGAGGCGCTGGACCGCCTCCGGCAGGACGGCGGCGCAGCCGGTGTTCTGTCCGCGCTGGCCGCCGCGAAGGGTCCGCATCCGGAGCACCCCGCCATCCCCGTGGGGGTCGCCCTGACCACCCGGGTCGTGGAGGCGCTGGCGGTGCTCGGGGAGGACCTTCCGCTGTGGTCCCTGACGCGCGGAGCTGTCTCCACCGGACCTGGCGACCCGTCACCCGACCCCGCGCAGGGGCATCTGTGGGGGCTGAGCCGCATTCCCGGGCTCCGCCCGTCCGACGGCGCGGGCGGCACGATCGACCTCCCGGCCGCCCTGGACTCCGTCACCGTCGCCCAGCTGACGCGTGTTCTCGCCTCAGCCGAGGGCGAGGACGAGTTCGCCGTACGGCCCTCGGGCCGCCATGTCCGTCGTCTGCTACGCGCGCCCTGGCCGGTGCCGGAGCCGGACGCGGCTCCCGCCGACGGCACCGTCCTGGTCACGGGGGCGGGCGCCACCGCGGGCCGGGCGGCTGCGCTCGCACTCGCCGACGCCGGCCACCATCACTTCCTGCTCCTCGTCCCCGAGGCCGAGACCGAGAGCGAAACCGTGCCCGCCGCGACCGCCGCGGCCGACGCCCTGCGCTCCGAACTCGAGGCGCGCGGAGCGATCGTACGGCTGCACGCCGCGGACCCGTCCGACCGCACCGCGCTCGCCGCCGCCCTCGCGGACACCGGCGACGAGACACCACTGAGCGTCGTCCTCCACACCGGTGGCGGGGCCGCCCTGCGCCACCTCCACGAGCTCACGCTGGACATCCAGCTGACGGGGTTCGTCGTCTTCGCCGACTTCGTGGCGCTCACCGGCAGCGACCCCGGTTCGTGGCAAGCCGCCGTCGAGGCGTCTGGTGGAAGAAATCGAGAACACGTACGCGTCCGTGGACAAACTCGTCCTGTGTGCTCAGCGTTACAAACTCTTCGGTAAGCGTTCGGTGACGGCGGAGGGGTTCGAGCACAGCTTCGCCCTTTCCTATCTGAGCCGGTTCGTATTGAGCTACGGCTTGCGGGACGCGCTCGAGTGCACCAAGCGGCCGGTGATCATGAATGTGGGCACTCCTGGCGTGGGTCTCGGCAAGATCCACTGGGATGACCTGCAACTGGAGCGCGGCTACAACGGCAACAAGGCCACGCTGCAGTCCTTCCGGGCCAACGACCTCCTGGGCGTGGGTTTCGCCGAGACCTACGACAAAGGCTCCGTGACCTACATCGGATACAACCCGGGCGTGGTCTCCACGGGAATGCCGAATTCCTTGCCGCTCCCCATGAAGGTCATGACCAGGGCCACGTTCGCTGTGGCGGCGACGTCGGTGGACAAGGCAATCAAGCCCATGGTCGAACTGCTCGACAGCCCGCCCGCCGAACCTTTCGCCGCATACTGGAAGAAGAAGTCGGTGAATACCCGCGGAAAGGCGTTCGACGTCGCGGACGCGCTGCGCTTGAAAGAGATCACGGAGCAGTTGGTGGGTATGTGATGATATCTGCCGTGCCGCCGTTTCCCGACGGTCAGCTCCAGCAGCTCGGATATGTGGTGAGGGACCTCGATGAGGCAATCGAGCAGTTCTCTGCCACATTCGGCGTTTCGCGATTCTTCGTGTGGCGTGACTTGGGCGCTACGATTACCGGGAAGACATACCGAGGGCGGCCGGGAGAATTTCAATTCTCCTGTGCGTTTGGTTATGCCGGAGACATTATGGTGGAGCTGATCCAGCATGACTCCGGGGAGAGCATATTCAAGGATTGGCTTGACGAGAGAGGGCCTGGGCTGCACCACGTCTGCTTCCTGATGGGCAGTGTCCAGCAGTTCGAGGCAGCCGTGGCGGGGATGGAGGCGGCGGGCCACCCGATCGCGATGTCGGGCCGCTCCGAGGACGCCCGCTTCACCTACACGGACACGGTCGACCCGTTCGGCGTCTACACCGAATTGGCCTACGGCCCCCCGGAGTTCCTTGCCGCGTTCGACAGGATCAAGGCCGGCGACTTCTGAGCGGCGCCGACATCACAAGACGGTGGCGCTAAGTGCCAAGTTGAAAACATAGGGTCATTTTGGGGTCGATGGGCGCCCGGCGGCGGGGGAGGTGTGACCCGTTATGCTGCTACTAAACCCGTCCCAGGCATTCCATCGTTCTTCCAGCCACTCACCGACACAGGACCCACGAAAGGCCCCGGCCTCGGCCGGGGAGTACGGATAGGAAAGGTACGTGAGTGGCGAGGGCAGGCGGATCGCTGACCCGTAGGGGTCTGCGCGGCCGAGAGGTCGAGCTCGCAGAGCTTCAGGCACTGATCGCCTCGGTGGCCCGTACCGGAAGCGGCGGGTTGGCCCTGATCCAGGGGGAACCGGGCATCGGTAAGAGCACGCTGCTCGCCGAGGCCGTCGCCGGGGCCAGGGCAGCGGGATTCTCAGTCGGTGTCGGCAAGGCCGATGAGCTTCATCACATCGTGCCGCTCTCATCGTTGGCGGCCTGCGTCCTGCACGGCGATCAGCCGCTGCTGTCCGGCGATGCCTTTGCCGATCTCGCCCGCAATCATGATCAGCGCATCTGGCTGGTGGAGCGCCTGGCGGAGGCGATCGAAGCCAGAGCGGGCAGCGTGCCGGTGCTGATCGGCCTGGACGACGTGCAGTGGGCCGATCCGCTGAGCCGGTTTGCCCTGAAGCAGCTTCCGGCACGCCTGCGGACCTCGCCGGTGCTGTGGCTGCTGACCGCGCGACGGGAGCCCGCGGGCCCGGCGGAAGAGGTCGTCGCGGCCGCGACCGGCAACCTCCCGACGGCCACCGTGCCCCTGGGGCCACTGTCCGGCGCGGCCATCGATCAACTGGTCGGTGACACACTCGGGGCAGCGGTTGACGAGCAGGTACGGGACTTGCTCGAGGGAGCCGGCGGGAACCCGTTTCTGGCGGTCGAGATGCTTGCGGGCCTGCGGACCGCCGAGGCATCGGGCGAACTCGTGCCCCCCGGCGAGCTTGTGCCCCCCGGGCTCGTGGTGGGTGTGCGGGGCAGGCTCAGGTCCCTGCAGCCCGGCACGCTGCGCTTCCTCCAGATGGGAGCGGTGCTGGGACGCAGTTTCGGTTTCCACGACGCCGCCGCGCTCTGCGGCCGGCCGGCCGCCACATTGATCGAGGCGCTCGAGGAAGCCGTGCGCGCCGGACTCCTGGACGACGACGGCGATCAACTGGCCTTCCGGCATGATCTGCTGCGCCAGGCGGTCTACGTCGACATCCCGCCGTCAGCCCGGAAGGCTCTTCACCGAGAGGCTGCCCACCACCTTGTCTCCGCGGGCCACCAGCCGATCGACGCGGTGCCGCACATCCTCAGGGGAGCCCTGCTCGGAGACGAGGAAGCCGTAGCGCTGCTGCAGCGAGCGGCCGACGACGTACTGTCGGTCACGCCGGGCCTCGCGGCCGACCTGATGACACGCGCTCTGGAACTGGTGCCGCCAGCACTGCCGCTGAGGTTCACCGTGGGTGAGCGGACGATCCTCTCCCTGACACGGGCCGGCAGGAACCGCGAGGCGCTGTCGGCAGGTGACCGGCTGCTGGCCGGCCGGCCGCCGCTGGAGGCGTTCAGCCGGCTGCAGGCCGCCCTCGGCGGGGCGCTGTGGAACATGGATCTCGCCGGCGAATTGCGCCGCCGGACCGAAACCGCCCTCTCCATGGGCGGCGCCGCCCCGGAGATCGGGGCGAGGCTGGCCGCCCTGCACGCCCTGGCCTTGTCCCGGGATCACGATCTCGTCGCGGCGCGTGAGGCCGGAGAGACCGCGCTGCGTGCCGCCACCGCGGCCGGTGACCGGGAGGCACACATCCTGGCCCTGTCCGGGCTCGGCGAGATCGCGCAGAACGCGGGTGAGAACGCGGTCGCGCTGGGGCGCTTTGCCGCGCTGAGCGCCATCGATTCCGCTTTCCTTCCCGAAGAGATCGTCGCGCATCTGCACATGGACGACTTCGAGGCCGGCGAACGGCTGCTCTCGCAAGCGGCGGACCATGCCGGGGCGATGCGTCAGGCCATGATGCTGTGGGCACAGGGCCTGCGCGATCTGGGCCTCGGCCGACTCGACGACGCCGAGGCCGACTTCATGACCATGGAGCGCCTGGAAGACGAGGTGCAGATACCCGTCCAGCAGGTGAACGGTCGCGTGATCTGCTCCCGGATCGCCCTGCTGCGCGGCGACCGGGAAGCGGCGCGGGAGCACCTGGTCGCAGCGCAGGAAAGGCTGGCGGCCAAACCGAACCCGGGCAACACGGCCGCGGTGCGCTTCCTGGAAGCGGTCCATGCCGAGGCCGACGGGGACATCGGGCTTGCCGTCGACAAGATTCGACACGTGCAGCAGCAAGGCGTCTTCATGCGCTGGCGGCTCTTGCGCGACTGGGTCGATTCCGCGATACGCATGGCCCTGCGCGGCGCGGAGCACGAGCTCGCCGAGGACCTTGGCGCACAGGCCGTAGCCCATGCCGAACGCAACGCCGCCGTACCGACCGCCACGGGCATCGCGGCGCAGGCCCTCGGGCTCGTGAAAAACGACCTCGCCATGCTCGAACGCTCCGCGGAGCTGCTGAAGGCAAGCCCTCGCCCGCTGGTCCGGGCCGCCGCATACGCCGATCTCGGACAGGCACTCCTGGCGGCAGGCCGGAAGCGTGAGGCAGTGGCCGCGCTGACGCACGCCCGTGGCACGTTCGCCGAGTCGGGCTCCCACGCCGCGGCGGCATGCGTACAGCACGCTCTGGAGGGGGCAGGTGCAGGCAGCCCCGGGACGGCGGCCAAGCAGCGCCCCGTCCAGGGGTGGGGGGCCCTCACGGCCTCGGAGAAGAAAGTCGCACGCCTTGTCGCCGCGGGTCACACCAACCGGTCGGCCGCCGACCTGCTCGTCGTCTCCCCGCATACGGTCAACACTCATCTGACGTCCGTCTTCCACAAGCTGTCGATCAACTCGCGGGTTCAACTCGCGAACCTGGTCATGACCTTGCCCGACAGCTGAGCGGACCTGGCTGAGCGGACCTGTTGGTACGTTCACGCGATGCGCTGCCACACCTGAGCGCGCTTGGCTGGCGTATCCCCACAGTCAGTCGGAGGCCACCGGCATGCGCAGCTCCCTCCCCGTACCGCCGACCATCGTGCTTGTGCATGGGGCGTTCACCGATGCCTCGTCGTGGGCGGGGGTCATCAGCCGGCTTCACACCGCCGGGCTGACCGTGTGTGCCCCGGCGAACCCGCTGCGTGGTCTGGTGCAGGACGCCGCCTACATCAGGAGCGTGGTGCGGGAGATCGATGTCCCTGTCGTCCTGGTCGGCCACGACTACGGTGGCGCGGTCATCACACACGCCGCCACTGACGCCGACAATGTCGTGGCCTTGTGCTACGTCGCCGCGTTCGGCCTCGACGCGGGCGAGTGTGTCCTGGACATCGTGAACCGCTTCGCCCCCGCGCCGGGGGCCGACGCGACCTTCACCGCCGCTCTCCCCGCCCCGATTTCCGGCGACCCGGACCGCGAGATCTACATCCGTAAAGAACAGTTCCCGCAGGTGTACGCCGCCGACCTGCCGACCGGCGTCAAGGAGGTGCTGTCCGTCGCGCAACGCCCGATCGCCTGCGCGGCGCTGACCAGCAGGTCGGGCCCGCCGGCATGGGCCTCCAAGCCGTCCTGGTACGCCATCGCGACCGCCGACCGGATACTCAACCCCACCGCTCAGCGGTTCATGGCGCAACGCATGGCGGCCACCGAATACGCGCTGGACGGCTCGCACGCCGTTGTGCTGTCGCAGCCCGACGCCGTGGTGGCGATGATCCGGGAAGCCGCCGAACAGGGCCATGACCACCGGGCCGAATGATCCATGTCATCGGCCGGTCAGGGCCGCCCTGTAACATGCGTTCGAGCGAAAGATGCCGGTATGGGCCATCTCGGCGGCGCCCTGGAGTCGTCCACCCTCGCGACACCGGCTTCGGCCACTGACATCACTCGGCAAAGGCACCATCATGATCTCACCGGCCAGACCGCCGGCGCGGCGGATCGCCGCCCTCCTGACCGGAGCCATCACTCTGCTGGTGGCCGCCACCGGGTGCGGCACCGGCGCCGGGTCCGGCGGCGGCAAGGTGACCTCCATCACCGCGCTCGACTACTACACCGACGAACCCGAGCACACCCAGTGGGGCGAGATGCTCACCGCCTGCGGCAAAACCGCCGGTGTGAAGGTCGAGCAGACGAGTGTTCCGCCTGCGTCGCTCGTCCCCAAGGTCCTGCGGCAGGCGTCGTCGCGGACCCTTCCCGACCTGTTGATGCTGGACAACCCCGACCTCCAGCAGATCGCACAGACCGGCGCGCTGACCCCTTTGGACCGGTTCGGCATCGACTCCAGCGGCTTCGCCAAGGGCATCCTGTCGGCGGGCACATACGAGGGAAAGGTGTACGGACTGGCCCCCTACGTCAGCACCGTCGCCCTCTTCTACAACAAGGACATGCTCGCCAAGGCCGGAGTCGCCGTACCGAGGACCTGGGGCGAACTGAAGAAGGCGGCGGCCGAGCTGACCCGTCCCGGGCGCTACGGCATGGCGGTCGACGCGAACGCCACATTTGAGGGCACCTGGCAGTTCCTGCCCTTCCTGTGGTCCAACGGCGGGGACGAGAGGCGGCTGGACACCCCGCAGGCCGCGCAGGCACTCCGGCTGTGGGTCGACCTGGTGAAGAGCGGATCCATGTCGAGGTCGGTGCTGAACTGGACACAGGCCGATGTCCACGATCAGTTCATCGCCGGAAGAACAGCCATGATGGTCAATGGCCCCTGGCGGATCCCCGCCCTGAACAAGGACAAGAACCTGCGCTGGGGGGTTGCCCCCATCCCCGTTCCCCGGGCGGGGCAGACCCCGGTCACCCCGCTCGGCGGTGAGGTGTGGGCGGTCCCGCAGAGCTCTTCCAAGGCCCGGCAGCAGAAGGCCGCCCAGGTCCTCGCCTGCCTGAACAGCTCCTCGAACATGGTCACCCTGGCCAAGCAGCACTTCACCGTGCCCTCCCGCACCGCGGTGGCCGCCCGGCGCGCCGAGCAGGTTCCGTCGATGGCTCCCTTCGTCACGAGCGTGGAGACGGCGCGCGCCCGCACCAGCGAGCTCGGCGTCAGGTGGCCCAAGGCGGCGACCGGGATATACACCGCGATCCAGTCCGCACTGACGGGCGAACAGACACCGGAGGAAGCCCTCAGGCATGCGCAGCGGTTCGCGACCGGTAACTGACCTGCCCCCGACCCGGCCGAAGTCCCGCACCGGGCAGGACGACGGCGCCATCGCCGCGGGGGAGCGGGCCGCGGCTCGGGCGCGCTTGTGGGAGCGCCCGGCCCAGTGGATGTTCATCGTGCCCGCCGCGGCATACCTGCTGCTGTTCTTCGGCTATCCGATCTTCAGAAACGTCGTGATGAGCTTCCAGCAGTACACGACCACGACGTTCTACACGGGTTCCGCGCCGTTCGTGGGGCTGCGGAACTACTCGGCGATCCTTTCGTCGGACCTGTTCTCCAAGGCCCTGCTGACCACGGTCCTGTTCACCGCCGGCTCGATCATCGGGCAGTTCGTGCTCGGCCTTGCCTTCGCGCTGTTCTTCCAGCGCCGCTTCCCGCTCGGCGGCGTTCTGCGATCGCTCCTGCTGCTGCCGTGGCTGTTGCCGCTGGTCGTCTCCGGAACGACATGGAAGTGGATGCTCGACCCCGACACGGGAGTCGTCAACGCGGTGCTGCGCGGCCTCCATCTCTCGTCGTCCGGCATCCCCTGGCTCACCGGCACCTCACAGGCGCTCGTGTCGGTGATTCTCATCAACATCTGGGTCGGAATCCCCTTCAACACCGCGCTCCTGTACGGCGGCCTCCAGGACATCCCCGCGCACCTGTACGAGGCGGCGAAGCTGGACGGCGCGGGCCCGGTGGCGTTGTTCCGCCATATCACCTGGCCACTGCTGCGGCCCGTGGTGAGTGTCGTGCTGGTGCTGGGCGTGGTCTACACGGTCAAGGTGCTGGACATCATCCTCGTGGTGACGGGCGGAGGACCGGCCAACGCCACGGAGACCATCGCCACGCAGTCCTACGAACTGTCCTTTCAGCAGTTCGAGTTCGGGCGCGGTGCCGCGATGAGCAATGTGCTCATCGTCATCTCGCTCGCCTTCGCCCTCGTCTACCTGCGCGCCGGCCGTCGCGCCCGTACCGTCTGAGAGGCGATTCCATGAAGCGCGCGCCGGGCCGTGGCCGGCTGTCCACCATCGTCGGGATCGTCCTGCTCGCGGTGATGCTGTTTCCCGTCTACTGGATGGTGAACGCCTCCCTCCAGCCGGCGGGCAACACACTCCAGGGAGGATGGTTTCCCTCCCACCCGGACCTGAGCGGATACCTCACCGCACTGCGCGATCAGGGAGGCAACCTCGTCACCAGCCTCGTCGTCAGCCTCGGCAGCGTGGCGCTCAGCCTCGGGCTCGCCGCACCAGCGGCCTACGCGCTGGCCCACTTCCCGCTCCGCGGAACCAACCTCGTGATTTTCGGCATCCTGATCACACAGATGGTGCCGGGCATCGCCGTGGCCAACGCGCTCTACGGCGCGTACAACGACCTGGGACTCCTGAACTCCTACCCCGGGCTGATCCTCGCCGACTCCACCGCCGGGGTCCCCTTCGCGATCATCATCATGCGTTCGTTCATGCGGAGCATTCCCAGAGAGATCATCGATGCCGCGGGCGTGGACGGCGCCGGCAGGCTGCGGGTCTTCGCCTCCGTGGTGCTGCCGATGAGCACAAACGCATTGATCACCGCCGCCGTCTTCACCTTCCTCTTCACCTGGAGCGACTTCCTCTTCGCTCTCACACTGACCACCACGGATACCGTTCAGCCGATCACCCTGGGCATCTACCAATACATGGGGGCCCATACGAACCAGTGGAACGCCGTCATGGCCACGTCAGTCATGGCGTCCGTCCCTGCCGCCGTACTGCTCGTCGTCGCTCAGCGCCATGTCGCCGCCGGCGCCACCAGGGGGGTCGGCAAGTGAGGGCGGGTCCCGCCCGTCCCGGTCCCGTACCCGTGATCTAGCGGATTCACGCGATGTGCCGCTCCGCCGCCGCTGGCACGGTGATTCGGAAGGCTCACCGGTTGAAGGGCAGGGATCATGTCGTTGGATTCATTGAGGCCGGAGCCCGCGCGGCTCCCGACTCGCGTGAACCCCCGTCCCGAGAGGGACGGACGGATCTGATGTCGCCCGACGTGCTGGTCCAGGAACGAAGCGCCCTCGGCAGCTTCCACACCACCGAATCGCTGCCCGTCCCCCGCAGACGGTCGTACTGGCGTGAAGCCCTGTCCCAAACGTTCGGCGCCGTGGACATGACCGTCCCCGACGAGGTGTATTCCGGCACGATCCGTACGGCACCGCTCGGCCGGCTCCAGGCCGTCACCGTGGACGGCGACTGCCTGTCCGCCCTGCGCACCCGCCGACTGGTCGCACAGGGCCGTGAAGACGAGTACGTGGTCGTCAAACTGCTGGACAGGGGAGTCGCCCGGCTGGAGCAGGACGGCCGTGAGGCGGTCCTCGGACCGGGAGAAATCTTCGTCTACGACATGGCGCGCCCCGTCCGGCTGAATCTTCCCCAGTCCTTCCGGACGAAGTCCCTCGTCATGCCGAGAGACGTTCTGGGCCTGAGCGAGTCCGACATGACTCATGTCACGGCGTCCCCGCTCGGCCCCGACACCCCCCTCGGTGGTCTGCTCTCGCCCTTCCTGGCCGGGCTCGTGGACGGCGCGGGAACCTACTCGCCAAGCACCAGCGAGCGGATGGCCCGTAACGTCGTGGACCTGCTCGGTGTGCTGGCCGGCGAGATTCTCGGCCGATCGAACGCGGACACACCCGGCGGGAACCGGGCACTGCTGCTGCGGATCCAGGCGTTCATCGACCGTCATCTCGCAGACCCCGATCTCACCCCGCAGGCCATCGCCCGAGCCCACCGCATATCCCTGCGCTATCTGCACAAGCTGTTCGAGAGCGAAGACGCCACTGTCGGCCGGTGGATCCAGCGGCGTCGCCTGGAGGAGTGCCGACGCGACTTGGCGTACCGCGCGAATGGCACCACGATCGCCGCAGTGGCGCACCGATGGGGTTTCAGCAGTGCCGCGCATTTCAGCCGGGCTTTTCGGGCCACCTACGGGGTGGCTCCCCGCGAATGGCGCGACACGCAAGGATTGGCGTCGTAGGGCCGAATCCGGGTTGTCCTGTCGGCGTCGCCGACCGGCCTCCGGTGCGACAACACGCCTACAACCTCAGTGGAGGGCGGCTCTCTCACCGCTCATCCGGTGCAGGCTCTCATCCTGCACGGTGGCTGCCACATCGCGTGTCACCCGGTACGGGGCGAGCTCCGCACGGGGCCGTCCATGGCTGATCTCGTCGGCCACCAACCGCCCGAGCAGCGGGGCCAGATTGACGCCGCTGTGGGTCACCACGCTGTAGAGTCCCGGGGCCGCCGGGCTGGTGCCGACCAGGGGGAGGCCATCGGTGGGGACGGGGCGGACGCCGATCCGGGCGCCGGCCAGCCGTGTGGAGCGGAGCGCGGGAAGCAGGCGCTGGCCATGACGGTGCAGGCGCTCCTGGGGCGTGAGCCGGTCACCCGGAGCGGGCTCTTGGGGCAGCAGGGCGTCAATGGACCACGAGATCGAGCAGACCCGGTCGCCGGGTGCGGGCCGCAGATCCACCTCGGGCGTGGTGAGAATCGCCTCCAGCCGAGCCTCGGGCACCGGGGTGGTCTCACCGACCAGGCCCGGCACGCGGTCCATCGGAAGGCGCACGCCCGCGAAGCCGGCGATCCGGTCCGCGTCCGGGCCCGCGCAGTTCACCACCCAGTCGGCCTCCCAACGACGCGACTCGGTCCGCACACCCCGCACCCGGCCACCGTCGAGCGACAGACCGGTGGCCCGCAGACCGTAGTGGATGTCCGCCCCGAGCAGGGCGGCCCGGTCGAGCAGTGACCGCACGAACAGAGGAGCGTCATACCAGGCGGTGCCGTCGTGGACGACGATTTCCTCAGCGGAGCAGGCACCGGGGTCCACTGTGGGCGCCAGTTCGCGCAGTTCGGCCGGGTCCGCGATCCGGCACGGGTGGCCCCAGGAGCGCAGCCGGGTGGCCCGGTCCCGGAGCGACCGCTGTTCGGCCGCCGTGTCGGCCCACTGCACCGTGGGGGCGGCATGGCGCCATGAGGCGCCGCCCAGTTCCGCGGTCAGTTCGGCGTGGAGGGCGGCGCTGCGACGATTGAACTCGTAGTAGCTGACGGGGGTTTTGAGGTGGGTGACGTCCATGGCGAAGGTCGCGCTGGACGTTCCCGCGGCGGGGCCGCCCGCTTCGATCACGGTGACGTCGGCGCCGGCCAGTGCCAGGTGATAGGCGACGGAAGCGCCGATCACACCGGCACCGAGGACGATGACACGGGACACGTGGATTCCTTAAGGGTTGATCAGAGCTGACCAGGTGTCAGCGGCGGCGGGTCGGCGGACTGGTTCAGCGGACCTTGCGGAGAAACGCCTGGGTGCGTTCGTGGCGCGGTGAACCGATGACGGCGTCGGGCGGACCCGACTCCACCACGACCCCGCCGTCCATGAAGGCCAGTGAGTCGCACACCTCTCGCGCGAAACCCATCTCATGGGTGACGACGATCATGGTCATGCCGTCCCGGGCGAGCGCCCGCATCACATCGAGGACCTCGCCCACGAGCTCGGGATCGAGGGCGGAGGTGGGCTCGTCGAAGAGCATCAGCTCTGGTTCCATGGCCAGCGCCCGGGCGATGGCCACCCGCTGCTGCTGGCCTCCGGACAACTGGGAGGGGTAGCTCTCGCACTTGTCCGCCAGGCCGACCCGGGTCAGCAGCCTCAGCGCCCGTGCCCTGGCGATCTCCTTGCGTTCCCTGGCGACCCGTACCGGCGCTTCCATGACGTTCTGCAGCGCGGTCATGTGGGGGAAGAGATTGAACTGCTGGAAGACCATCCCGATACCACGGCGCTGCTCGGCCACCGCCTTGTCGGAGAGTTCATGGATCCTCCCTCCGCGCTCCTCGTACCCGATCAGTCTGTCGCGCACGTACAGACGGCCCGCGTCCACCCGCTCCAGATGGTTGACACAGCGCAGGAGGGTCGACTTGCCCGATCCGGACGGCCCCACCAGACAGAGCACCTCGCCCTGGGCCACCTGAAGATCGACGCCCTTCAACACCTCCACGGGCCCGAAGTTCTTGCGTACCCCCTCGGCCCTCACCACCGCGGTCATGACGAGCTGTCCTTCCGGAAGACGCGCTCGAGGTAGCGCTGGGCCACCGTGAGCACGGTGGTGGCGACGAGATACCAGATGCAGGCGACCGTGAGCAGCGGAATCTGCGCGAAGTTGCGGGAGTAGATGCCCTGGACGGAGGTGAGCAGTTCGGGCACGGCGATTGCGAACACCAACGAGGTGGTCTTGAGCATCGAAACCGCCTGGTTGCCGGTGGGCGGAATGATGACCCGCATCGCCTGCGGCAGGACGATCCGCCGCATCGTCTGGCGCCGCGTCATTCCGAGCGCATGGGCCGCCTCGGTCTGCCCGTCGTCCACCGAGGCGATACCGGCGCGTACGATTTCGGCCATGTACGCGGCCTCATGCAGCCCGAGTCCGAGTACGGCCGCCGTCATCTGGGTGATGAGCTGGTTGGTGTCGGCCTCGATGAAGGTCGGGCCCCACGGGATGCCGAGCCCCACCGTGGGAACAACGGCGGACAGGAAGTACCAGAACAACAGCTGGACGAGGAGCGGGGTGCCGCGGAAGACCCAGATGTAGAAACCGCTGAGCGCCGACAGCAGCGGATTGGACGACATCCGCAAGATCGCCAGGACGATGCCGCCCACGATCCCGATGACCATGGCCAGCACCGTCAGCACGGCGGTGGTCCGCAGTCCCTCGAGCACCGCGGGAGCAAAGAGGTATTCCCCCACCACGCCCCATTGCATGCGCGGATTGGTCGCCCACCCCTGGACCAGGAAGACCACCAGAAAGACCATCACGGCGGACGCGCACCATCGGCCGGGGTGGCGCAGCGGAACGGCCCGGATCGGCACGCCCTGGTCGGCCGGGCGCGCTGCCGTACCACCGTCCTGTTTCAGCACCTCGGTGGTGTACTGCGGCGACCGTCCGCTCATGAGGCACCGCCGTTGACCGTGGCGCGGTCGAGGGCGCCGGAGGACAGCTTCCAGGCCTGGAGGATCTTTCGGTAGGTGCCGTTGCGCATCAGCTCGCTCAGGGCGCCCTGGACGGCCTTGACCAGCGAGGTGTCCTTCTTGTCGACCAGGATTCCGTAAGGCAGGTACCGGTAGGGCTCGCCCACCTTCTTCAGCTTCCCGGCGGACTTCCCCGCGTGGTAGACGACGGTGGGGGTCCCGCCGACGAAGGCGTCCGCCCGTGAGGTGGACAGGGCCTGGATACAGCCGACCGTGTCGGGGAAGACCAGGGGCTTCACCGCCGGCTTGCCCGCCTTCTGGCACTTGTCGGACTGGGCCTTGGCGTCGTCGACCTGGGCGGTGCCCTGCTCCACGGCGACGGACTTGCCGCACAGATCGCCGAGCGAGCCGATCTCCGTGGCGTCCTGCGCTTGCACCAGAATGGAGCTGCTGGTCTTGAAGTAGTCGACGAAGGTGATGTGCTCACGCCGCTCCGGCTTGTCCAGCATGGCCTGAATGGCGAGGTCGTAGCGGTGGGCGTGGACGCCGGCGATCAGGCTGTCGAAGCTGGTCTGGGAGAATTCGACCTTGACGCCCAGCAGCTCGCCGATGGCCTTCATCAGGTCCGGCTCCATGCCGATGACCGTTTTGTTGTCGCTGTCGAGGAAGACCAGCGGCGGATAGTTGTTGCCCTGCGCGACGGCCAGCTTGCCGGACTTCTTGATCTTCGCGGGCAGCAGATCGTGCAGCCGCTGGTCCACCTTCTGCTTCGGGGCGGTGGACTTCGACTCACCGCCCGACGGGCCGCACGCCGTCGTGGCCGCGAGCCCTACCAGGACGAGAGACATCAGCGCACGTCGAACGGCCATGAGGGCCCCTCTCTCATCGGGTTGGCTGGATTTGGCTCCCCACAATGTGCGGGACGCCCACCACCGACGCAAGGTCGTTCAGGATGAGCATTAGCGACCCTGTTGTTCAGTTGAGCTGATGCTCGGCGCCCCCGTCGATCCCTCCCCGCCACGTCAGACGTGTTCGGGGCGGAGCTGCCGGAAGAAGCTCGAGGAACAGACCATGGTGCTCATGGCGCGCCAGGCGTTAAGTTCGGGCGATGCTGACCCCGACGCAGCTCATGGCCCTTCGCGAGGTCGTGGCCACCGGCTCCCTCCGGACGGCTGCCAGAAAACTGGGATTCACGCCATCGGCCGTTTCCCAGCAGATCTCATCCATCGAGCGCGCGGTGGGCGTCAAGCTCTTCGAGCGCACTCCGCGCAGCGTGCGGCCCACACCGGCGGGCATCCAGCTGGCGCGCCGCGCCACCCGGTTGCTGGCGGACCTGACGGCGGCGGAGGACGAGATGCGCTCGTTCGCCTCGGCTCAGCGCGGCCGGCTTCACCTGGGCAGCTTCTGGTCGGCCGGTTTCAAACTCGTCCCCGCGCTGCTCGCCGCCTTCCTACGGGACCGCCCCGACGTGGACATCCGCTACCAGGAAGGCGATCCACCGGTCACGGTGCCCGCCGTCCTCGACGGACGGCTGGACCTCGCCGTCGTCTTCGAATACGGAACGGTGCCGCACAGCAGCTGGCAGAGCGACCTGGACCTGACGCCGCTCCTGGAAGAGCCGCTGTATCTGCTGCTGCCCACCGGTCACCGGCTGGCGCACCGCAAGCGCGTGCAGATCAGCGAGCTGGCCGATGAGCGCTGGATCTGCTTCCTGGAGGACACGGATGCGGCCCGCTCCCTGTTCCGGATCTGCGCGGCCTCCGGTTTCCACCCCGATGTGCTCTTCCGCACCAACGATTACAACCTTCCGTTCGAGCTCGTCCGCAAGGGCCTGGGCATCGCGATCATCCCGGAGTTGGCCATGATCGAGTCCTCGGATGTCCATGTGATCCGTCTCGCCGACCCCTCTCATGTGCGAAGAGTCTCCGCGGTCCGCCGCGCCGCGGACCCGAACCCGCTGCTGGATCAGGCCATCGCCATGCTGCGCACGGCGGCGGACGGTGTCGAGCAGCGGTGGCTTCAGGCCGAGTTTCCGGTGGCCCTCTGAGACCTGCCTCATCGCTGCACAACGGGTCGAGGAGCGGGGCGGCGGCGCAGGAGGAGAGCGGCCAGGGCGACACCGGCCAGGACCACCGCCCCCGCCGCGGCGTAGGCGCTCTGGACACCCAGCCCTCCGGCAAGGGGAGGCAGAGCCCCCTTCGCGCCGCCCAGGGAGACGCGGTTGGCCGTGGTCAGCAGGGTCTTCATCCGGCCGCGCAGCTGCTCGGCCGCCAGCAGTGACACGAAGGTCACGGCCAGCACCCCGACCACGTTCGTCGCCGCTCCCTCCAGCACCTTGGCGGCGAAGGCCACCGGCGGCGAGGTGGTCGCGGCGGCCGTCAGCAGGCAGCCGCCCAGCAGCAGCACCGCTCCTGTGGCCACGGCGGGAATCCGCTCGGGTCGGCCCAGGCGGCCGGAGGCGATGAGGGCCGCGGCGGCGGTCTCCCCGACGAGGGCCGCGGCTCCGTAAGGGCCGGCCCACACTTCCGCCGACAGGCCGAGGCGCTCGTCGACATAGGCGACGTACAGGGTGTCCTTGGCCCCCCAGGCGATGCCCGCGACGGTGTACAGCGCGGCCGTGTAGAGGGCCAGCGGCCGCCCGTGCAGATAGCGCAGGCCCTCGCGGAACTGGCGGGCCACGCCGGCTCCGGTGCGTGTGGCGGTGGCCGGGGCCGGCAGGCGCAAGGCATGGAAGGCGATGGCGGTGACGGCGAAGGTGACCGCGTCGGCCACGAAGACGGCCGGCCCCAGCGTCCCGGCGAGGAAGGGGCCGGCGGCGACCCCGATGGCGGTGGCCAGCCGGCCGGTGAGCGACATCGTCCCACCGGCCTTGGCCACGGGCACACCGGCGCGGGCGGCGGCGGCTGGCAGGAGGCGGGTCAGGGACCCGGAGAGGGCGACCTCCCACGGCGTGCGGAGGGCCAGGACCAGGGCGTACCACCAGGCTCCGTAGTGGAGCATCAGGGCGGTGAGGACCGCCAGCACCGTCGAGGAGACGACCAGGCCACGGCGGGCGTCATGACGGTCCACCAGGACGCCGATCCAGGGCGCGCACGCGACGGTGGCCACCAGCGGGATCCCCTGCACCAGGCCGAGGGCGGGGACACCGGAGCGGACCGTCACCAGGTAGGCCACCGCTGCCGCGTTGATCCCCGAGCCGGCCAGCGACACCGCCTGGGCCGCCACCAGTACGCGCAGCCCCGTCATCGCCGCCGCTCGCCGGGGGAGAGGTGGCAGGCCGCGTGGGCGGTGGCGGCGCGGACGGCTTTCCTGGCGGGCAGGCGCAGGCCGTGGAGCGCATGGGCGAGGGCGGCGGTGAAGGCGTCGCCCGCCCCGGTGGTGTCGGGAACCGGGCCGATGTCCACGGCCGGGGTGTGCCGGCAGTCGGCGTCGTCGGGCGCAATGGCGAGGCTGCCGTCGGCGCCGAGGGTGAGGACGAGCAGCGAGGCGCGGGAGCGGGACCGCAGCGCACGCAGAAAGCCGGGCAAGTCCTGGTCCGACAGGCGCTCGTGGCTCATGACGAGGGTGTCGGCGGTGAGGAAGTCCTGATCGTAGGGGTGGTCGGGGCCGCGTACGTCCTGCAGGTCCACCACCACCGGCACGCCGAGCGCCCGGGCGGCGGGCAGCAGCGGGCGGGAGAAGTCGAGGTTGCCCAGGACGCATACGTCCGCACCGGCGGCGGTGGCGCGGAACGCGGCCGGGTCGAAGGAGACGGCCAGGGCCCCGCCGAGGTCGGTGTTGACCTGGCGACGGCCCGCGGCGTCCACGAGGACGACGGACCGCGGGGTGCGCTCCAGGGACCGGGTGCACAGGCTGGTGCCGATGCCCATGCGGTGAGCGGCGGCCAGCACCGCCTGCCCGGGGGCGTCGTTGGCCAACGGCGCGATCAGCTCGACGGTGGCGCCCAACCGCGCGAGGCCCGCGGCGACGTTGAAGCCCACCCCGCCGACCGTGTCCTCGATCCCGCCGGGCAGATGACGCGCGGGGCTGTAGGGGTGGGGGAAGCCCGCCACGGGCAGCCGGGTCTGCAGGTTGGCGATGCCGGCGACGACGGCCCTCATCCGCTCGCCTCCAGCTGCCTTTCCTGCGGCGCCCCCTCCTCCCGTCCTCCCTCCCACGGGCCCGGTACGGCCAGGCCGAGCAGTTCGTACAGCGCGCCCCGGGTGCGCGGCGCGGCCTGACCGGGGTGGCTGACGAACCGGGGCGCGAGGTCGGCGAGCCCCGGCGGCGCCCCCGTCTCCAGGCCGAGTTCGAGGGCCTGCGGCAGCGAGGGCGCGGCCAGTTCGGGCGTCATGGCGCGCAGCGCGTCCACCGGGGACCCGGGGGTGACGGCACCCGGTTCGGCGGGGACGGCGACCATCGGCCTGGGCCGCAGGGCGAAGCGCAGGGCGAGCGAGCCGAAGTCGTACACCGCGAGGTCGGCGGCGGCGTACGCGCCCATCCAGGACTGCCACGGCGGGACGAGGCAGACCGTCTCCGGGGCGGCGGCGAGAGCGCGGGCGAGGTGGGGACGGGGGCGTCCGCGCGGGTCCCAGTTGTGGGGGTGTGGTTTGAGGACGACTCGGACGTGTCCGGGCAGCCGACGGGCGCTCTTCAGCAGGGTGGGGCCGTGCCACGCGAGCATTCCGGCATCGCCCCAGGTGGCCGAGAGCAGCACGAGAAGGTCCTCGGGGCCGACACCCAGCAGGGCGCGGGCGGTGGCGCGGCGCGCGAGGACGGCGAGGAATTCGTCGGTCTCCAGATCACCGACGACCCGTATGCGTCCGGCGAGCCGAGGGGTGATGTCCTCGGCCCGCTCCCGCCCCTCTTCGCTCGCTTCGAACATGGCGGTGTAGATCGGCTCTCCCGAGCGCAGGACGAAGTCCGGGCCATAGGTGAAGTCCTGGCCCAGCGCCTGTTTGCCCGCGCCCACCCCGTGCGGGACGAACACCCGGGCCCCGGCCTCGGTGAACAGGTGGGCTCCGCCGTGGTTGCCGAAGACCGCCAGGTCCCAGGGCTCGGCGGTCGCGGCGTCGAACGGCACCAGGGGCAGGCCCCAGCGGCCCACCTCCGCCTCGCATCCCTGCCCGAAGCGGTCCGGGGCCAGCGTCGCGGCGAAGGACAGACGTCCGTCGTCCGCCAGCAGCCGGTGCACCCGGCGCAGCGTCCGCAGGGAGACCCGGTTGTGGACGACGTAGAGGATGGCACGTGCCTTCCCCGCGGCGCGGACGGAAGAGGGCCTGATTCCAGGGGATAAACCCACGTGTATTCCTCTCGGCGACAAGATGACCGGACGAGAAAGCAGAGGTTACAACAGCCAATCCATTGGGGTTCAACTCCGCTGCCTTTTTGGGGAGATTCGGTAGCAGAAAACCGGGGGATGCGTTTTTTTGGAAAAGCCTGTAAATCGTGCTGATTTTGCCTCGGTTTTCCTCCGAAGGCCGAGCTCCACGGGTGCCCATTAAGTTGGAAGGCCAGGGAGGACGAGAGAAAGCGAGGAGAGCGGCCATGCCACCGCTGTACGACGACATGGGCACCGCTGTGCACCTGGCCCGTCCGCCACGCCGGGTGGTGTCGCTGGTGCCGTCGCTCACGGAGGCGGTCGCCGCCGGCCATCCGGAGGTGCTGGTCGGGGCGACCCAGTGGTGCACCCATCCCGGCGATCTGGACGTGGTGCGGGTACGGGGCACCAAGAACCCCGACCGGGAGGTGATCGCCCGGCTGCGGCCGGATCTGGTGATCGCGAACAAGGAGGAGAACCGCGAACTCGACGTCACCCGGCTTCGCGCCGCCGGAGTGCCGGTGTGGGTGACCGTCATCGAGACCGTCCCACAGGCCCTGGACTCGCTCGAGCGGCTGTTCGCCGAGGCGCTTCAAGTCCCGGTCCCCGACTGGCTCGACGCGGCGCGGGAGCTCTGGTCGGGCCCCCTTCCCGAGATCGCGGTCACGGCGGCGGTCCCGATCTGGCGGGACCCCTGGATGGTGGTCGGGAGGTCCACCTTCACTGGCGACCTGCTGCGCCGGGCCGGTATCGCCAATGCGTTTGCCCAGCATGCGGACCGCTATCCGCATATGGCGCTGGATGAGGTCGACCGACCGGACGTGGGCGTCGTCCTGCTGCCCGACGAGCCGTATGTGTTCACCGAGAGCGACGGCCCCGAGGCCTTCCATCGCGCACCGACCCGCCTGGTCAGCGGCCGGCTGATCACCTGGTACGGCCCGTCGCTGCTGCCGGCGCGCGAGATGCTGAGGCGGCTCGTCGCCGCGCTGTGAGCCGGGAGAGTTCGCCCGCTGTGCTGCTCTTCACACAGATCTCACCTTCAGTGATTTACTAGGACGTCCTAGTATCTTGTTGGTCAGCGTCCCCTCAGCTGCCTGGGAAGGCCCTCATGAGCGATCTGCACCGTCCCGTGCACCCTGTCCGCCTGGTTACGGCTTCGGCGCTGTTCGACGGGCACGATGCGTCGATCAACATCATGCGGCGGATCTTCCAGTCCCAGGGCGCCGAGGTGATCCATCTCGGGCACAACCGCTCCGTGCGCGAGGTCGTGGACGCGGCGCTGGAGGAGGACGCACACGGCGTCGCGGTCTCCTCCTACCAGGGCGGACACGTCGAGTACTTCGAGTACCTGGCCACGTCGCTGCGCGAGCGGGGAGCCGACCACGTCCGCGTGGTGGGCGGCGGAGGCGGTGTCATCGTGCCCGAGGAGATCGCCCGGCTGCGCGAATGCGGGGTGACGATCTTCTCTCCCGAGGACGGCCAGCGGCTGGGCCTCGCCGGGATGGTCAACTCGGTGGTGCGGGACTGCGATTTCGACCTCTGGGACGGCAAGCCGGCCGATGCCGCCGCCGTACTCGCCGGCGACCGGTTCGCGATCGCCCGCGCCATCACCGGTGCCGAGCTCGGCAAACTGCCCCCGGAGCTGCTGGAACGGGTGCGTGCCGCCGCGGCGGCACGGGTCACACCGGTGCTCGGCATCACCGGCACCGGCGGCTCGGGAAAGTCGTCACTGACCGACGAACTGGTGCGCCGGTTCCGTGTCGACCAGCACGACAAGTTGCGGATCGCGGTGATCGCGGTCGACCCGACCCGCCGCCGTGGCGGCGGGGCGCTGCTCGGCGACCGGATCCGGATGAACTCCCTGGACGGCCACCGGGTCTTCTTCCGGAGCCTGGCCACTCGCGGCAGCCGCGAGCTGCCCGAGCAACTGTCCGATGTCATCGACGTGGTCAAGGCGGCCGGGTTCGATCTGGTGGTCGTGGAGACGCCGGGCATCGGCCAGGGGGACGCGGCGATCGTGCCGTTCGTCGACACCTCGCTGTATGTGATGACGCCGGAGTTCGGCGCCGCCTCGCAGCTGGAGAAGATCGACATGCTCGACTTCGCCGATGTGGTGGCCATCAACAAGTTCGAACGCCGCGGCGCCAAGGACGCACTGCGTGATGTGGGCCGCCAACTGGTCCGCAACCGCGAGGCGTTCGGTATGCGGCCCGAGGACATGCCGGTGTACGGCACCTCGGCGGCCACGTTCAACGACGACGGTGTCACCGCGCTCTACCAGTACCTGAGGACCGCCCTGGCCGAGCGGGGCCTGCCGCTGTCCGAGGGCACGCTGCCGCCGGTCGACGTACGCCACTCCTCGGGCATCCGGCAGGTGGTGCCCACGGACCGGGTGCGCTACCTCGCCGAGATCACCGAGACGGTCCGCCGGTATCACGAGGAGACCGAGCGGCTGGCCGGGGCGGCCCGCAGGGTGCAGCGCCTGGACGCGGTCAGGGGCGAGCTCGTCGAGGCCGGCTCCGACGCCGGGAGCGTGCAGTCACTGCTGGCGGATGCCCGTAAGCAACTTCCGCACGACGTCACGGAGCAGATCGGGAACTGGCCGGCCGTCGTGGCCGCCTACTCCGGTGACGAGCAGGTCGTGAAGGTCCGCGACCGGGAGATCCGCACCAAGCTGACCCGCGAGTCCCTGTCCGGCAACAAGGTCCCCCGCGTCGCCCTGCCCCGGTTCACCGACCACGGGGAGCTGGTGCGGTTCTGGCGCCGGGAGAACCTGCCCGGCTACTTCCCCTTCACGGCCGGGGTGTTCCCGTTCAAACGCGACGGGGAGGACCCGGCGCGGATGTTCGCCGGCGAGGGCGATCCGTTCCGTACCAACCGGCGCTTCAAGCTGCTCTCCGAGGGCCAGCCCGCCACCCGGCTGTCCACCGCCTTCGACTCGGTCACCCTCTACGGCCGTGACCCCGGCGAACGCCCCGACATCTACGGCAAGGTCGGCACCTCCGGGGTGTCGGTGGCCACGCTGGAGGACATGAAGGCCCTCTACGACGGCTTCGACCTGGTCGCGCCGACGACCTCGGTCTCCATGACGATCAACGGACCCGCGCCGACCATCCTGGCGTTCTTCCTGAACACCGCCATCGACCAGCAGACGGAAAGATTCCGCACCGCCGAGGGGCGCGACCCTTCACCCGAGGAAGCCGCCGAGCTGCGTGCACACGCGCTGGCGAGCGTGCGCGGCACGGTGCAGGCCGACATCCTCAAGGAGGACCAGGGCCAGAACACCTGCCTTTTCTCCACCGAGTTCTCCCTGCGGATGATGGCCGACATCCAGGAGTGGTTCATCGCGCACAAGGTCCGCAACTTCTACTCGGTGTCCATCTCCGGCTACCACATCGCCGAAGCCGGGGCGAACCCCATCAGCCAGCTGGCCTTCACCCTGGCCAACGGCTTCACCTATGTCGAGGCCTACCTGGCGCGCGGTATGGACATCGACGACTTCGCCCCGAACCTGTCCTTCTTCTTCTCCAACGGCATGGACCCCGAATACTCCGTGCTCGGCCGGGTCGCCCGCCGCATCTGGGCGGTGGCGATGAAGGAGAAGTACGGGGCGAATGAGCGCAGCCAGAAGCTGAAGTACCACGTCCAGACCTCAGGCCGTTCCCTGCACGCCCAGGAGATGGACTTCAACGACATCCGCACCACCCTGCAGGCGCTCATCGCCATCTACGACAACTGCAACAGCCTGCACACCAACGCCTATGACGAGGCGGTGACCACCCCCACCGAGGACTCGGTCCGCCGGGCGCTGGCCATCCAGCTGATCATCAACCGGGAATGGGGCCTGGCGATGAACGAGAACCCCCTGCAGGGCTCGTTCATCATCGATGAACTCACCGACCTGGTCGAGGCCGCCGTGCTCGCCGAGTTCGAGCGGATCAGCGAGCGCGGCGGTGTGCTCGGCGCCATGGAGACCGGCTACCAGCGCGGCCGGATCCAGGACGAGTCGATGCTGTACGAGCAGCGCAAACACGACGGCACCCTGCCGATCATCGGAGTCAACACGTTCCGCAACCCGCATGCGGACACGGTCGAGCCCGGCACCATCGAGCTGGCGCGCGCCACCGAGAAGGAGAAGGAGTCCCAGCTGGAGCGCGTGGGCGACTTCCAGACCCGCCACCGCGACCAGGCCCATGCCGCCCTGGTGGCACTCAAGGACGCGGCGGTGAGCGGCCGCAACGTCTTCGCCGTCCTCATGGACGCCGCCCGGGTCTGCTCGCTCCAGCAGATCACCGAGGCGTTCTTCGAGGTCGGCGGCCAGTACCGGCGCAACGTCTGACCACGGTCACGGTGGAGGTTCAGGCCTCCTCGTCGTCCACGAGGGCGAGCAGCGGCCCCTGCTCGCCCTCGGGGACGTAGCCGGCGTAGTAGTCGAGGAGTTTGCGCCGCGAGATGCGCGCCGCCGCCGCACCGTCCCGTGCCCGGATCGCCTCCAGCACCTCCTGGTGGTGCTGGAGCGATTCGCGCATGAGCGCCTTGCGGTTGTGCGCATGGGCGACCTTGTCCGAGATCAGCGAGAGGACCGCGCCCCGGACCACCTGGTTGCAGACCTCGATGAGGGAGTTGCGGCTGGCCACGGCCACCGCCTCATGGAACGCGACGTCCGCCTTGCTGAACTCGTCGTACCCCCTCTCGATCGCGTCCGACATGACGGCGATCGTCCGCTCCATGGCGGACAGCTCCTCCTCGGACCGCAGCCGGGCCGCCAGCATGCTCGCCGAGCCGTCGAGGATCATGCGGAACGAGATCAACTCGGCCATCGACACATTGTCGAACTGGACGAGCCGGGTCATCTCCTTGGTCAGGCCCGCCGAGGAGAACGGCAGGATCTCCGGGCCGTTCGGGTCACCCGGGCGCGAGCGGATCAGGCCGTTGCTCTCCAGTACGCGCAGGGCCTCGCGTACGGTGGGCCGGCTCGCCCCGAACTGCGTCACCAGCTCTCGTTCGCTCGGCAGGCGCTGACCGGGCTTGAGGTCCCCGCGCGTGATCGCCTGCTCGATCTGCTCGACGATCCGCTGGTAGAGCCGTACCGGCGCGACCTGCTGGAACTGTGCCCCGTCACTCACGGATTCTCCCCTTCGAGCGTTGTCGTCTTCTCCCCGGTGGGCGCCTTCTCCCCGGTGGTCGTCCTGGGGGCGCTGTCCGGCCAGTGCGGGACCGCCTCGGCAGGCCGGTTCCGTTCGTACCACGCCGCCGCCCGCAGGACACCGAGATCGTCGAAGCGGCGGCCCGCGAGCTGCACCCCGATGGGCCGACCGTCCGCAGTCAGACCGCAGTTGACGGTCGCCGCGGGCTGGCCCGACATGTTGTACGGCGCGGTGAAGCCGATGTGGGCCATGGTCTTCGCGTCTTCCAGGTACGGCATCGGCTGCTCGGCGGGGAACGCCGCCACCGGAGCCACCGGCGAAAGCACCAGATCGTACGGGAGCGTCGCCGCCACGGTCCGCTCCTGGATGCGCATGATCCGCTGGTAGCACTGGAGCACCCGGGTGCCCGGCACATCCGCGCCTCCCTGGACCCAGCGGATGATGCTGGGGTGGACGCGTAGCTTGGCGTCTGCCGGCAGTGCGCGGAAGTCGTTCCAGGACCGCACCCGCCAGAACAGATCCAGATCGTCCAGGAGGTCCTGGCTCATAAACGGCTCCACCGGCTCCACGACGGCTCCCGCCGCCTCGAAGAGCGCGGCGGCGCGGTTCACCGCGTCACGGATCTCGGCGTCGCAGGGCTCCCCGCAGCCGGCGTCCAGATGCACCCCCACCCGCAGCCCGCGCACCTCGCCGGCCGGCGCCGACCAGTCGATGTCCTGCGGCGGCAGACTCGACCAGTCCCGGGGATCCGGCTGGCTCAGGACACTCATGAACAGGGCCGCGTCCGCCACGGTGCGCGCCATGGGGCCGGCGGCGCGCCCCAGGTACGGGGCGTCCAGCGGGATCCTCCCGTAGCTGGGCTTGAGCGTGGCGAGCCCCAGCCAGGTGCCCGGCAGCCGGATCGACCCCCCGATGTCGGTGCCGACGTGGAGCGGACCGTAGCCCCCGGCGGCCGCGGCCCCCGCGCCGGAGCTGGAACCGCCCGTGGTCCAGGCGGGGTTCCAGGGGCTGCGGGTGATGCCGTGCCGGCTGGAGACTCCCGAGGAGAGCATGCCCCAGTCCGGCATCACGGTCGACCCGAGGACCACCCCACCGGATTCGACGACCCGCGCGGTGATGGGCGCGTCCGTCTCGGGGACGACCGGCTCGGTCCCCGCGTTGCCCGAGGGCATGGGGACGCCCCTGCGGGCGACGTTCTCCTTCAGCGTCACGGGCACGCCGTCGATGGGCCCGAGCGGTTCACCCGCCGCCCAGCGCGCCTCGCTGGCCAGGGCCGCTTTGCGGGACTCGTCCGGATCCCGCACCCAGAACGCGTTGAGCACACTCTCGCGCGCCTCGATCACCGCCTGGACGGCGTCGTGGACCTGCACGGGCGACAGCGTGCGGTCGGCGAATCCGGCCACCATCTCGACGGCCGGCATGGTGGCCAGGCCCTGTTCGGTGAGCACTTGCACTCTCCCTATCCCCCAGCTGCCGCTGGGCGGTGCCCCCTCGCGATACCCGTCGCATACGAACCCTTGACAAGTACAGCCTCAGTCGTCACGGTACCTGGCAAGTGAGCTTACTGGTCAGGCCAGTGAGAGGGGAAGGTGGCGTTTATGACGAGGGAGACCAAGGTCGTACGGCTCGCCGTCATACCGGGTGACGGAATCGGCCCCGAGGTCGTCGCGGCAACGGTGCCCGTGCTCCGGGCCGCGCTGGAGGCCGACGGCCACCGGCTCGACGTGACCTCGTTCGACTGGGGAGGCGAGCGGTTCCTCCGGCAGGGAGCGGCGATGCCGGCCGATGCGGCCGACCTCGTCAAGCAGACGGACGCCGTGTTGTTCGGCGCCGTCGGACGCCCCGATGTGCCGGATCACGAACTGGTCTGGGGCCTGATCATCGGCCTGCGGCAGCAGCTCGACCTCGCCGTCAACATCCGCCCGGTGCGCGCGTTCCCCGGCGTCCCCACCAAGGTGCGCGACACCGATGGTGTGGACCTGGTCATCGTCCGAGAGAACACCGAGGGCGAGTACGTCGGCGCCGGCGGGGTGGCGCACGCGGGCAGCGGACACGATCTCGGCATCGAGATCGCGGTGCACTCCCGTCGCGTCATCGAGCGGGCGGCGCACCATGCCTTCGCCCTGGCCGGCCGGCGGTCGGGGAGGCTGTGCCTGGTGACCAAGTCCAACGCGATGCGCTACGGCTATCCGCTGTGGGACCGGGTGGTGCGCGAGGTCGGCGAGCAGTACCCGGCGGTCCGGCTGGAAACCGTGTTGGTCGACGCCATGGCCGCCCGTATGATCCAGGCTCCGCGCTCCCTCGATGTCCTGCTCACCAGCAACCTGTTCGGCGACATCCTCTCCGACCTCGCAGCGGTGCTCGCCGGCGGTATGGGCATGGCGCCCAGCGCCAACGTCCTTCCGGGCGCCGATGTGCCGGGTGTCTACGAACCCGTCCACGGCTCCGCGCCCGACATCGCCGGGAAGGGCGTGGCGAATCCGGTGGCATGCATGCTCTCCGGGGCGCTGCTGCTCGACGATCTCGGACACACCGGCGCGGCCGGCCGCATCCGTGACGCGGTGGCGGGCACCTTGCGAGATGCCCGGCACCACACGGCCGACCTCGGCGGAAACGCCACCACAGCGGATGTGTCATCCGCTGTCCTGCACACCATGGAAAGCCAGGGGTAGCACCTATGAGAGACAACAAGCAGCTGACGCGGCACACCGGGGTGGTCGCGGCCACGCTCGCATCCCTACTGCTGGCTGCCTGCTCGGCCGGGTCCACGGCAGACGGAGGTGGCGGCGGCAAGTCCGGGAAGACCGACGACGCCCTGAAGATCGGCCTCAACGCCGAGCCGGCCAACCTCGACATCACCAAGACCGCGGGCGCCGCCATTCCCCAGGCGCTGCTCTACAACGTCTACGAGAACCTGGTGAAGGTGGACCAGTCGGGGAAGATCCAGCCCCAACTGGCCAAGTCGTGGAGCCTGTCCAAGGACCGTAAGACGTACACGTTCCAGTTGGTGAAGGATGCCAAGTTCAGCAGTGGCGCGCCGTTCACCGCCGAGGACGCGAAGTTCTCCATCGAACGCGTCAAGTCCGACTGGACGATCGCGCAGAAGTCCCAGATGGACGTCGTCGACACGGTGCAGGCGGTGTCACCGACCGAACTCAAGGTCACCCTGAAGGAGCCGAGCAACGACTGGCTGTACCGGATGACCACCCGCGTCGGCGTGATGTTCAGCCGGACCGGTGTGAGCAAGCTGGCCACCGCGCCGGTGGGCACCGGCCCGTACGAGGTCAAGAAGTGGACCCGCGGCGACTCGATCACCCTGGCCCGCCGTGATGGCTACTGGGGGAGCGAACCGCATTTCGCGTCGGTCACCCTCAAGTACTTCAAGGACCCGACGGCCATGAACAACGCGCTGCTCACGGGCACCATCAACGTGATCGGCACGATGCAGACCCCGGATTCTCTGGACCGGTTCGCGAACAACTCGACGTACAAGGTCATCGAGGGCACGACCAACGGCGAGGTGCTTCTCTCCTTCAACAACGGCTCGGGCCCGCTGAAGAATCTGAAGGCCCGCCAGGCCGTCCGTTACGCCATCGACCACAAGGCCCTGCTGGACACCTGCTGGGCAGGGCGCGGCAAGCTCATCGGCAGCATGGTCCCGCCGACCGACCCGTGGTACCAGGACCTCTCGAACCAGTATCCGTACGACCGCGACAAGGCGAAGAAGCTCCTCAAGGAGTCCGGTGAGGCCGGCAGTACGCTGCGGCTGCGGATTCCGACGCTGCCCTATGCCACCGCGTGCGGCACCGTGGTCAAGAGCCAGCTCGAACAGGCCGGGTTCAAGGTCAAGCTCGATCAGCTGGAGTTCCCCGCCGCCTGGCTGAGCACCGTGTTCAAGAACGGCGACTACGACATGTCCATCATCAGTCACCTGGAACCCCGCGATATGCAGACGGTGTTCGGGGACAAGAGCTACTACACCCACTACGACAACCCCGAATTCCGCGCGTTGCTGAAGAAGGCGGACCGGGGCACCCAGAAGGAGCAGATCACCGCCATGCGGGAGGCCGCCCGGCTGCTGTCCAAGGACGCCGCGGCCGACTGGCTGTTCCTGCTGCCGAACCTGATGGTGGCGGACAAGGACATCACCGGCCTGCCCGTGGACAACGTCTCCGAGTCGCTGGATCTCACCGGCCTGGGCCGGTCGTGAAAGGCGGACTCAACCGATGATCGTCCGTCTGGTGCAGCGGATCGGGATCCTCCTGGCCAGCCTTGTCGTGAGCTCCGTATTGGTGTTCGCGTTCATGGCGGTGCTGCCAGGGGACCCGGCCCGCGTCGCCCTCGGTGTCAGCGCGTCGGACTCGGCGGTGGCGCAACTGCGCGAGCAGTTCGGGCTCGACCGGCCGCTTGTGGTCCAGTACTTCAGCTGGGTCAAGGGACTGGTGACCTTCGATCCGGGCAACTCCTATATCTCACAGACGGCGATCGGCCCGCAGATCGCCGACCGCCTCCAGGTCACCATGTGGCTCGTCGGCGCCGGGATGGCGCTCGCCTGCATCCTGGCGATCCCCATGGGCACGCTCATGGCGGTGCGGCACCGCAAGCCGTCCGGGCTCATTCTCTCGGCCCTGTCCCAGGTCGGCGTGGCCGTCCCGGCCTTCCTCGCGGGCATCCTCCTGGTCACCGTGTTCGCGGTGGGGCTCGGGTGGCTGCCGGCGAACGGCTGGACACCCCCGGCGCAGGATCCGGTCATGTTCCTCAAGCAGTTGGTGCTGCCCGCGCTGTCCCTCGGACTGGTGCAGGGGGCCATGCTCACCCGCTATGTCCGCAGCGCCGTGCTCGATGTCCTCCGGGAGGACTATCTGCGCACCGCCCGTGCCAAGGGACTCCGCCCGACCCGGGCGCTGCTGCGGCACGGCCTGCGGAACGCGGCGGTGCCCGTGGTCACCGTCCTGGCGTTGCATCTCGCCACGCTGCTGGTGGGCGCCGTCGTCATTGAACGGGTCTTCGTCATCCCCGGGCTCGGGAGCCTGCTGCTGGACAGCGTCTCCAACCGGGACCTCATCATGGTGCAGGACGTGGTCATGATCATCGCAATGGCGGTGCTGCTGGTGAACTTCCTGGTGGACATCATGTATCTGGTGATCGACCCGCGGCTCAGGGGGGCGGGTGCGTCATGAGCGCTCCGGACACCAAGTCCGCTCCGGACATCAAGGCTGCCGCGTCCGCTGTGTCCGACGTCCGCCGTCGGCGCCGCCCGGTGACGGGCAGCCTGCTGGTGGGCGGTCTCATCGTCGCAGTCGTGTTCGGCATGGCGCTGCTGTCCTTCGTATGGACGCCGCACGACCCGACTCTGGTGAACGCCTCGGCGCGGCTGGAGAAGCCGTCGCTGGAGTACTGGTTCGGCACGGACAAGTTCGGCCGTGATGTGTTCAGCCAGATCCTGGTGGGCTCGCGCACCACGCTGTTCGTCGGCTTTGTGGCGGTGGGGGTCGCCGCCCTGGTCGGGGTGCCCCTCGGCATCGCCGCCGGAATGGCGCCCCGCTGGCTCGGCGAGCTGCTGATGCGCGCCAACGACCTGCTGCTCGCCTTCCCGGCGCTCCTGCTGGCCATCATGTTCGCCGCCGTGTACGGCGCCAGCACGCTGGTCGCGATGGTCGCCATCGGCATCGCGTCCATCCCCAATTTCGCCCGGCTGATCCGCGGCGGCACGCTGCAGGTCATGAAGACCGAGTACGTCACCGCCGCGCGTGCGGCGGGCCGCGGCCCGTTCGCGATCGCCGTGCGGCATGTTCTGCCCAATGTCAGCAGTCTCGTCATCGTGCAGGCGTCGGTCGGCTTCGCCATCGCCGTACTCGCCGAAGCCGCACTGTCCTTCCTGGGCTTCGGCACCCCGCCCCCCACTCCGTCCTGGGGCCGGATGCTGCAGGAGAGCCAGGAGATGCTGTCGTCCGCCCCCCGGCTCGCCGTGTTCCCGGGCATCGCGATCGCGGTGGCGGTGCTCGGATTCAACCTGCTCGGTGACGGCCTGCGCGACCGTTTCGACCCCAAGCTGGAGGACCGCCGATGACCAAGGATGTATTGGCCGTGCGGAACCTCGACGTAACGGTGGGCGGCCGCAAGCTCGTCGAAGATGTCGACTTCACCATCCGGGCCGGCGAGCGGGTCGGCCTGATCGGCGAGTCGGGGTCGGGCAAGTCGCTGACCGCGCTGAGCGTCATGGGTCTGCTCCCCGAAGGGCTCCGGGCCACGGGTTCGGTGCGGCTCGCCGGAGTCGACCACGACCTGGTCGGTGCCGACGAGGCGCGGATGTCCCGGGTACGGGGCAAGGAGATCGCCATGGTCTTCCAGGAGCCCATGACCGCTCTGAACCCCACGATGAGGATCGGGCGGCAGATCGCCGAGGTGCTGCTGATCCACCGGACCAGGCCCGACCGGGCCTCCGCGCGAGCCGCCGCCGTGGAACTGCTCGCCCAGGTGGGGCTCCCCGACCCCGCGGCCGCCGCGCAGGCCTACCCGCACCAGTTCTCCGGAGGCCAGCGGCAGCGGGTGGTGCTGGCCATCGCCCTCGCGAACGACCCCGCGCTCCTGGTCTGCGACGAACCCACCACCGCGCTCGATGTCACGGTGCAGGCGCGGGTGCTCGACCTGATCGTGCGAGGTGTCCAGGACCGCAGGTCGGCCATGCTGTTCATCACCCACGACCTGGCCGTGGTGGCCACCGCCTGTGAGCGGGTCATGGTCATGTACGGCGGGCGGCTGGTCGAGTCCGGACCGGTCCAGGAGGTGTTCACCCGTCCTCGGCACCGCTACACCCAGGGCCTGATCGGCGCGTCGGACCTGACGGTGGTCGACGACCGCGGCCGGCTGGCCACGATCCCCGGATCGGTGCCGCCGGCGGGCCAGTTCCCCGCCGGATGTGTCTTCAGAAACAGATGCGCCCATGCGACCGAGGTGTGCGCCACCAGGCCGGAATGGGTCCCGACCGGGCCGGACTCCGGCTACGCCTGCTTCCACCCGGCATCCGAGAGCCCGGCAACTGCGGCTGCGAGTCCGGCAGCCGAAAGTGGCGCACATGTGAAGGGCACACCGATGAACCAGGAGGCCGGCCGTGGCTGAGCAGCCGACCGCCATCAGCGTCCGCGACATCACGCGCGTCTACCACCGTCCTCGTACCTCGCTGCGCCACCCCAGCCCCCCGGTGCACGCCCTGCGCGGTGTCAGCTTCACCGTCCCCCAGGGGCAGCGGTTCGGCATCGTGGGGGAGTCGGGGTGCGGCAAGTCGACCCTGCTGCGGATTCTGGCCGGGCTCGACCGCCCCACCAGCGGTAGCGTCGCGATCGACGGCCGCGACATCACCGGGCTCAGGGAAAGACAGCTCGGGTTCGTCCGCGAACGGCTGCAACTCGTGTTCCAGGACCCGATGAGTTCGCTGGACCCGCGGATGCGCGTCGGTGACATCGTGGCCGAGCCGCTGGTCGCACAGGGGCACCCGAACCGCCGGGAGCGGGTGGCCGAGTTGCTCGAGGCCGTCGGCCTGCGGGCCGACGCGGCGGACCGGTATCCGCACCAGTTCTCCGGCGGCCAGCGGCAGCGCATCTCGATCGCGCGCGCCCTCGCCCCCCGCCCGAAGATCATCGTGGCCGACGAGCCGGTGAGCGCCCTGGATGTGTCCGTACGGGCCCAAGTGCTCAACCTCATCGCCGACCTCGTCGAGGAGCTGTCCCTCACGCTGGTCTTCGTCTCCCACGACCTGTCCGTGGTCCGCCATGTGTGCGACCGGGTCGCGGTCATGAACGGCGGACAGATCGTGGAGACCGGGCCCACGGAGCAGGTGTACGAGGATCCGCAGCATTCCTACACACGCAGGCTGATCGCCGCCGTACCGACTCTGGGCAAGGCACTGTCCGGAGTGTCGGCGGCCGACCTCAACCGGGAGTACTGACCGTGACTACCCACGTCGAACCCGCCGGTGGCGAAAGCGCCCAGGTGTTGGAGTTCCACCAGTTCCCGACGGGGTTGCCCATCGGCGACCACTGGGTGGCGGCACCCGCCGCTGAAGACGTCCGCTTCCCCTACGACGGGACGCTCGTCGCGCGGGCCCCGGTCGGGGACACCGACCTCGCGCGCCGCGCGGTGGACGCGGCCGTCGCGGTCCGCGAACAGGTCGGCCGGCTCCCCTCGCACACCCGCAGGGCGGCCCTGCTCGCCACGCACGAGGCGATCACCTCCAAGCGCGCGGACTTCGAACGGCTCCTGGTCCTGGAGACCGGCAAACCGCTGGTCGACTGCCGTGTCGAGGTGGACCGCACCCTGCTGACCCTGCTGACGGCGGCCGAGGAAGTGGCCCGGCTGCACGGGGAGACGGTGCCGCTGGACCTGCTGCCGTCGGGGGAGGGGCTGCTCGGCTTCTGGACCCGTAAGCCGATCGGCGTGGTGGTGGGCATCGCGGGCTTCAACTACCCGCTGCTGCTCGCCGCGCACAAGGTCGCGCCGTCGCTGGCCGCAGGTTGCCCGGTCGTCGTCAAGCCGGCCCCGCAGACGCCGCTGGCCACCCTGTGGCTGGTGCACCTCCTCCGCGAGGCCCTGCGCGCCGCCGGCGCGCCGCAGGCCGCGGTGCAACTGGTGACCGGGGGCCCCGAGGTGGGCGTGGCGCTGACCACCGACCGCCGGATCGGGGCGGTGTCCTTCACGGGCTCCGCCGCCGTGGGCCACCAGATCGCCCGGGACGCGGCACCCACCAAGGTGCTGCTCGAACTCGGCTCCAACGCCGCCCTGGTGGTCGCCGCCGACGCCGACCTCGACGCCGCCGCCGACGCGGTGGTGCGCGGCGGGTATTACGCGTCGGGTCAGGCGTGCATCAGCGTGCAGCGGGTCATCGTGGTGGACGCGGTGCGCGAGGAGTTCCTGGCCCGTCTGGCGGAGCGGGTGGCCCAGGTGGTCGTGGGCGATCCCCGCGATCCGGACACGAGGGTTTCGGCACTCATCGACCAGCGGTCGACCGAGCGGGTCCGCGGATGGCTGGACGAAGCGGTGGCGGCGGGGGCGTCGCTGGTGGCCGGGGGCAAGGTCACCGACGGGGTGATCGAGCCCACCGTGCTGCTCGACGTGGACCGCGCCTTGCCCGTCTGGGGCGAGGAAATCTTCGGCCCGGTGGTCGCGGTGCGGTCCGTCCCCAATCTGGAGACGGCCTTCGACCTGGTCAACGACTCGCGCTACGGACTGCACGCGAGCGTCTACACCAGCTCCCTCGACACCGCGTTCGCCGCTCTCGACCGCCTGGAGGTGGGCGGAGTGGTGGTCAACGAGGTGCCCGGTTTCCGTTCCGACGTCATGCCGTACGGCGGCGTGAAGGACTCCGGGGCCGGACGGGAGGGCCCGAGGTTCGCCATCGAAGAGCTCACCGTCACCCGTATGGCAGTGATCCGTCCGACGACAACTCCGACGACAAAGAAGCCGTGAGGACCATGCAAGCTAAGGACCGCACCGATGCGGTGGACGCCTACTCCCGCCTGTTCAGGCTCGACGGCCGCAAGGCCGTCGTGGTGGGCGCGGGCAGCGGGATCGGCCGCGAGAGCGCCCTGGCGCTGGCCGCGCACGGCGCCTCGGTGGTGTGCGCCGACCGTGATCTGACGGCGGCCACGGCGTCGGCGTCGATGGGGCCGGGCCTTGTCCCGTACGCCCTCGATGTGCTCGACGGCGAGGCGGTGGCGCGCGCCGCCGAGGAGCTCGGCCCCGTCGACGTGCTCGTTTTCACCGCCGCGACGAACGTGCGCAAGCGCCTGCTCGATTACACGGCGGAGGAATTCGAGCGGGTCGTGGCGCTCAACCTGCGCGCGTCCTTCGACCTGGTGCGCGCGTTCGGCCGTGGCATGGCCGAACGCGGCAGGGGAAGCATCATCGGCTTCAGCTCGATCCGCGCGGTGGCCGTCGAGCCGGGACAGGGGGTGTACGCGGCCACGAAGGCGGGCCTGGTCCAGCTGGTACGGACCGCGGCGGCCGAACTGGGCCCGTCGGGCGTACGGGTGAACACCATCGCCCCCGGTATCGTGGACACCCCGCTGACCACGCAGATCAAGGCCGTGCCCGAGTGGTCGGAGGCCTACGCGACGAAGAGCGCACTGGGCCGCTGGTCCCGCCCCGACGAGCTGGCCGGCGCCGTCGTCTACCTGGCGTCGGACGCGTCGTCCTTCGTCACGGGGAGCCAGCTCTTCGTGGACGGTGGCTGGACGGCGATCGACGGGCGCTTCACACCGCCCACCTGACCGGATGGACCAACTGGGAGCGACGCGGGCCCCGAAGGGCTCCGCGTCGCTCCCAGTCGTATGGCGGCGGGGGTCAGTCGATTCGCTCGAAGGGCTCCGTGTCCTCCTCGTCCGGAGCGACCGTGAACACCACCTTCTCGAACCCTCCCGTGAACGCGAATTCGCCCTCGTAGCTGGAAGAAGAGGGCGACAGGGTGTCCCGGCCGATGTCGAGGCCCTGCCAGCCCAGGAAGTGCGGGAGCACCCGCGGAATGGGCTCGGAGCCGACCGGCCTTCCCGACACATACAGATGTCCGGTGCCCCGCATATCACCGGTCTTGACGAATTCGAAGGTCAGCTCCGCCGGGCCGAGCGGGAGTTCTTCCGTGGAGGTCACCGTGTACCGGGTGCCGAGGAAGTTGTACTCGTAGATCAGCCGGTTGTCCTTGACGTACAGAACGTATCCGCTGCTGATATTGCCCAGGGACACCAGGACACCCTCGTCCGACGCGGCGGCCCGGTCGACGAACGCGGTGATGCGGTGTCCGCGGTTCATCACCGGTGGGACCGCGGCGATGGGCAGATGGGCCATACCGGGGTAGTAGGTGAAGGTGGTGCGCATCCGCGGAGAGCCGGGGCGCGGAATCTTCGCCCGGTAGGCGAACCCCTGGTCGTCCAGGGGCAGCACATCGTACTTTCCCGCCTCCACCCAGAAGCGGGAAATCATCTTCTGAAGCTGCTCGGGCCGTTTCTGCGCCAGGTCGTCGCACTCAGAGAAGTCGGTGTCGTGGTGGTAGAGCTCCCACTGGTCCGCGTCGAAGGACGTACCGCGCTGGTGGAAGGAGACTGCCTTCCAGCCGTCGTGCCAGATCGCGCGGTGTCCGAACATCTCGAAGTACTGGGCTTCTTTGCGTGTCGGCGCGGTCGGCGAGCCGAAGGTGTAGGCCATGCTCACACCGTGGATCGGCAGTTGCGGAATGCCGTTGTAGACCGAGGGGGACTGCACACCCAGCAGTTCGAAAAGGGTCGGGACGATGTCCGTGACATGGTGGAACTGCTGCCTGATCTCGCCGGTGCGCGGCAGTCCCCGCGGCCACCGCACAATGAGCGGGCAGCGGACGCCGCCTTCGTGGGTGTTCTGCTTGTAGCGCTTGAACGGTGTGTTTCCCGCCTGTGCCCAGCCCCAGGGGTAGTTGGCATGGGCGCGGGTGGTGCCGATGTCGTCGATCCGCGCGACCATCTCCTCCAGGTCCTCGGCGATGCCGTTCTGGAACGCGGTGGGGTTGAGCGAACCCTTCTGCCCGCCTTCCTGACTGGCCCCGTTGTCCGAGAGCAGGATGGTGATGGTGTTCTCCAGCCGGCCTATCCGCTCCAGGAACTCCATCACCCGGCCGATCTGGTGGTCGGTGTGGTCGAGCATCGCCGCGTAGGCCTCCTGGAGGCGTACGGACAGCTTCTTCTCGTCGTCCGACAGCTCGTCGAAGGGAACGACCCCTGGGTTGCGCGGCGCCAGTTCGGTGCCGGGCGGCAGGATGCCCCGTTCGATCTGGCGGGCGTGGCGGGTGGCGCGCTCGGCGTCCCAGCCGTGGTCGAACCGGCCCCGGTACTTCTCCAGGTACTCCTGGGGAGCCTGGTGCGGGGCGTGTGCCGCGCCGAACGCCAGATACATGAAGAAGGGCTTGTCCGGGGTGACCGACGTCTGGTCCGTAATGAACTGGATCGCCCGGTCGGCCAGGTCCTCGCTGAGGTGATAGCCCTCTTCCGGGCTCTTCGGCGGGTCCACGGCGTGGTTGTCGTAGAACAGCTCCGGATAGAAGCTGTCCGTCTCGGCCTCCAGGAATCCGTAGTAGCGCTCGAACCCGCGGGACAGCGGCCACTGGGTGTACGGCCCGGAGGCGGTGGTCTGCTCCATCGGCGCCAGATGCCACTTGCCCACGGCCATGGTGTTGAAGCCGCTGTCGCGCAGCACCTCGGGCAGGGTCGCGGCGGCCTTGGTGATCCGTCCGCGGCCGCTGGGGAAGCCGGTGTCGAAGTTGGACAGCATGCGCATGCCGACGGAGTGGTGGTTGCGGCCGGTCAGCAGGGAGGCACGGGTGGGCGAACACAGTGTGGTGGTGTGGAAGTTCGCGTAGCGAAGGCCATCGGTGGCGAGGGCGTCCATGGCCGGGGTGTCGATGTCCGAGCCGAAACAGCCCAGGTCCGAGAAGCCGACATCGTCGAGCACGATGACCACGACATTCGGCGTGTCCTCGGGGAGCGTCTGCGGCTCCGGCCACCAGGGAGTCGACTCCTCGTAGGTGGTGCCGATCTTGCCTTGGAAAGTGCCGCTCTCGGACGGCGGATGCGGGGAGGCGATGGTCATCCAGGACGCTCCTTTGACCAAGGGAGGCTCAGGTTAACTGGTCTTACCAGTAGTCTGGGCAGTAAGTTTCGCCCGCACCTGTTGCGGTGTCAACCATCGCCACCCCAGCCGGCCCGCTGCGGCGGCGGTTCGCCTACCGAACCGTCCGGGGCAGGTCAGCCGCGCAACGGAACCCCATGTGTCCGGTGCTGCTGTCCGGTGTGTTGGAGGTGCGCGCGGCGACGCGGTAGCGGTTGCAGTACGACGCATGGCACAGATACGAGCCGCCGCGGATCACCTTCGCCTCCCCGGCGGGAGGCCCGGCCGGGTCCTGGCGGGTCTCCGGGCGGTCGGCCGCATGCCATGTGGTGCTCCACCAGTCGGAGCACCATTCCCACACATTGCCCGAGGTGTTGTACAGGCCGAAGTTGTTGGGCCGGTAGGTCTTGACCGGCGCGGTGCCCAGATACCCATCCTCACCCGTGTTGACCTGCGGAAATCGCCCCTGCCAGATATTGCAGCGGTGCTGCCCGCGGGGCAGCAGTTCGTCCCCCCAGGGGAAGCGGGAGCGCTCCAGACCGCCACGCGCCGCCCGCTCCCACTCCGCCTCCGTGGGCAGGCGCTTGCCCGCCCAGGCCGCATACGCGGACGCGTCGCGCCAGGAGACATGGACGACGGGGTGGTTCGACAGTTCGGTCCATGACGACCCCGGCCCGTACGGGGCCTGCCAGCACGCCCCCTCCACCGCGAGCCACCAGGGCGCCTGCGCCACCTTGTCGCGCACCAGGTGCCGGGCCTCGGGGTGGACGAGCGCGTAGAACACATAGGACCAGCCGTAGCGCTCGGCATCGGTCCGATAGCCGCTGCCGCGCACGAACGCCGCGAACTGCCTGTTGGTGACAGCCGTGGCGTCGATGAGGAACGGTGACAGCCGCACCGCCCGGACCGGGCCCTCACCGTCCTCGGGAAAAGCGTCGGCGTCATCGCCCCCCATCGAAAACGTCCCTCCGGGGATGCGCAGCATGGCGCGCAGCCCCTGCGCCCGGTCCCGCTCCGAGGCCTGGAGCCGAACGGCGGAGGGCTCGGGGAGCCCCCGGTCGCCCCCTGAGGCGGGGGCGCAACACGCACCTGACATCGCTCCTCCGACCGTGGCTGCTGTTCCTGGCCCGACTGATCACATATACACCGCCGAGTCCCTGCGACCTCAGGGCACGGGTGCTCCACGCTGCCAGGAGGCGATGACGATCAGTGTCTTCGTCTGCAGCACACCGACCCCCTTACGACGCAGACGATTGACCACTTTCTGCAGGTCATCGACGTTGTCCACATGCAACCTGACCAAGGCGTCCACATCGCCGGTGAGCGTCAGCACCTCGTCGACCTCGGGCAGGGTCGACGCGAACTCCACGATGTCATGGATGTCCGTGTCGCCCGTGAAACGCAACTCGGTGACCGCCTGAAGGCCCTGACCGAGCCTGGCCTGATCCGTGGTGATCGTGTAGCCGGTGATGACCCCCGACTCCTCGAGGCGTGTGATGCGCCGGCGGACCGGCGCCGGCGAAAGCTTCACCAGACGTGCGATATCGCGCACGGTGCGCCGCCCGTCGGCTCGCAGCAACTCCAGGATCTGCAGATCGACCGAGTCGAGATGTACGGGTGCCGACATGCCCCAAGTGTAAGCAGCACTTACCGCAACGCTCACTTTCGCCCCAGGCGGACTGCTCGGGAGGAGCGTGCTTCGCATCGCTGTGCGCACTTTCGTTGTGGACGCCATCGCGCCCTTGCCACGGTGTCCCTCATGTCAGCCGCGACACAATCAGCAACCCGCGCTGCCCCCTCCGAAGCCGTGAAACCAGGCCCGCACCCCGGTGGTGCCGTGCTGCAACTCGATGTCGTCGCCATGCCCTTGGCGGTCGCCCGGGTCGCGTCGATCTTGGCGCACCGCCAGTTCGACGTGATCACCATGGACGTCGCCGCGCCCGTCGACGGGCTGCGGAGGATCACCATCGAGGTGGACACGGCAGACGAGATCAAGTTGCAGCAGCTCGTCAAGTTCCTGAACCGGTCACCCGAGGTCGTCAAGGTCGTCCGCCTCTCCGACGACAGGTCGCACCACCGGCGTGGGGCATTTGTGACGGTCGCCTTCCCCGAAGGCCGACTCCCCGAAGCCCTCGCCATCGCGCGGGCGTTCTCCGCCGAGATCGTGGAAGCCGAACGGACGCGCTGCACCGTCTTCGCCGCGGCGGAGCCCGCCCGTGTCGACGCCCTCGTCAAAGCGCTCTCCGGCTTCACCATCCGGGAGCTCGTGACGGCGCCGCCGCTGCGGATCTCGTGCCCGCCCCGGCCGCGATACACCGCCGTGGACCGCGCGCGGACCTGGGGGCCGTCATGAGTACGAACCGCATGGCCCGGGCCGATGACGTGTTGCAGTTGGTCGATCCCGCCGGGACGCTGAACGAACAGACGGCCGCGGGCATCCTCGACGTAACCGATGACCTGGTACGCACGCTGTACCGCGACATGGTGCTCGGGCGCCGCTTCGACCAGGAGGCGTACTCCCTGCAACGCCAGGGCGAGCTCGGGCTCTGGCTGATGTCCCTCGGGCAGGAGGCGGCACAAGCCGGGTCGATCCGCGCCCTCCGGACGGACGACCGGGTCTTCCCGTCCTACCGCGAACACGTGGCAGCCCTGTGCCGCGGAATCTCACCGGCGGAGCTGCTGTCACAGTGGCGTGGCGCGAGCCATGGCTCATGGGACCCCGAGCGCTACCACTTCCACATATACAGCCTCGCGCTGGCGACGCAGACACTGCACGCGGTCGGCTATGCGATGGGCGTACGGTACGACGCCGCCGACAGCGTCGTGTTCACCTACTTCGGTGACGGCGCGTCCAGCCAGGGGGACGCCAACGAGGCGCTGAACTGGGCCGCGGTGACATCGGCACCCATCGTGTTCTTCTGCCAGAACAACGGATGGGCGATCTCGACACCCGCGAGCAAGCAGTACGCCGGCCCGCTGAGGGAACGCGCGCGGGGATTCGGGCTCGACGCGGTGTCCGTGGACGGCAACGACGTACTGGCCGTCTACGCCGCCACCCAGCGCATGGCCGAGCGGGTCCGCGGTGGTGGGGCGCCCGGGTTCATCGAGGCGCACACGTATCGCATGTCCGGACACAGCACATCCGACGACCCCAAGCGCTATCGCGACAGCGCCGAACTCGCCCGGTGGCAGGCCCACGACCCCGTGGAGCGCGTACGCCTGCTGCTCACCGCGCGCGGCTGGGCCGACGAGGACTACTTCGCCACGGTCGCCTCCGAAGCAGAGGAGCTTGCGCTGCGGACGCGCGAGGCCTGCCGGGCGCTTCCGGAGCCGTCCCTGAGCGACACCTTCCGCAACACCCTGTGTGAGGAGACCGAGGCCCTGCGACGCGAACGCGAAGGCTTCGAGACGTATCGGGAGTCCTTCCTGTGACCACCAACGCCACAGCCACCACGGCGGCCACGGCCACGCTCGGACGCGCACTGAACGAGGGCCTGCGCCAGGCCATGCGCGACGACGAGCGGGTGATTCTGCTCGGTGAGGACATCGCGTCCCTGGGCGGGGTGTTCCGGGTGACCGACGGCCTCGCCGACGAGTTCGGCGACCGCGTCATGGACACCCCGCTGGCCGAATCGGGAATCATCGGGACGGCGATCGGCCTGGCCCTGCGGGGGTACCGACCGGTGTGCGAGATCCAGTTCGACGGGTTCGTCTACCCCGCCTTCGACCAGATCGTCAGCCAACTGGCGAAGATGCGCGCCCGGTCGGGCGGGCTGCTGCGGCTTCCCGTCACCATCCGGATCCCGGTGGGCGGCGGGATCGGCGCGGTCGAGCACCACAGCGAGTCGAACGAGGCGTACTTCTGCCACACGGCCGGACTGCGCGTCGTGGCCTGCGCCCATCCCCAGGATGCGTACGACATGCTCCGCGCCGCGATCGCCTGCGACGACCCCGTCATCTTCTACGAGCCGAAGCGCCGGTACTGGGACCGGGCCGAGCTCGACCTCGGCCGCCCCGTGGACGGCGACACGCTGGGGCGCGCCCGGGTCCTGCGCGAGGGCACCGACGTCACCGTGGTCGCGTACGGGCCCACGGTCGCCGTCGCACTCAACGCGGCCGAGGTCGCCGCCACCGAAGGCCGTTCGCTGGAAGTCCTGGACCTCCGCTCGCTGTCGCCCCTGGACACCACCGCACTGACCCGCTCGGCAGCGAAGACGGGACGCGTCGTGGTCGTACACGAGGCGCCCGTCAACGTCGGCCTGGGCGCTGAAATCGCCGCGACGGTCATGGAGCACTGCTTCTACGACCTCGAGGCCCCCGTGGCACGGGTCGGTGGCTACAACGTCCCCTATCCGCCGGCCCGGGCCGAAGACGACTACCTGCCCGATCTCGATCGAGTTCTCGACGCCGTCGACCGGGTGTGCGCCCCCTGAACCGTCCGGCGAATCTCATCTGGAGGACACGATGCCCGTAACCAAGCACTTCCACCTCCCCGATGTCGGCGAGGGCCTGACCGAGGCCGAAATCCTCGAGTGGCGCGTGGGACCCGGCGACCCGGTCGGCGTCAACGACATCATCGTGGAGATCGAGACGGCGAAGGCAGCGGTGGAGCTGCCCAGCCCGTACGCCGGGACCGTCACCGAAGTCCTCTGCGCCGCCGGCGAGGCGGTGGCCGTCGGCGCGCCGATCATCGCGTTCGAGGTCGAGGAGCCCTCCGCCCCCGCCCGCGCGCCCGTCCTGGTCGGCTACGGTCCGGCACACGCGCGGACAGCGCGCCGCCCGCGCAAGACAAAGCCCGGGCCACCGGCCGCCACACCCGCCGCCCGCACATCCCTGGCCACCCCGCCGGTGCGCAAGCTCGCCCGCGACCTCGGAGTCGACCTGAGCCTCGCCACCGCCACCGGCCCGTCGGGACGCATCACCCGCGAGGATGTGTACCGCCTCGCCGAGCAGCGGGAAACCGCGCCGAACACCCCCGATGCCCTCCGCGGCGACGTGGTGCGCACGCCGATCCGCGGAGTGCGCAAGCACACCGCGGAGGCCATGGTCACCAGCGCCTTCACCGCTCCGCACGTCACGGAGTGGGTCACCGTCGATATGACGCGGTCCCTCAAACTGCTGGCGAGGGCGCGCGCCGACAAGGCGTTCGGCGGTGTGCGCCTGACACCGCTGTGTCTGGTCATCAAGGCCGCGCTGACCGCCATCGCACGGCATCCCGAGATCAACGCGAAGTGGGATGCCGCGGCCGGTGAGATCGTCCAGTACGCCGACGTCAATCTCGGCATAGCCGCGGCGACGCCCAGGGGGCTCATCGTCCCCAACATCGCCGCGGCCCAGCGGCTCTCCCTGCGGGAGATCGCCGTGGCGCTCACCGATCTCATCGATCAGGCCCGCGCCGGCAGGACGCCACCCGAGCGGATGAGAAACGGGACGTTCACGATCACCAACATCGGTGTGTTCGGCATCGACGGCGGAACACCGATCCTCAACCCCGGCGAAGCCGCGATCCTCTGCTTCGGCCAGGTGCGGCGAACGCCATGGGAACACAAGGGCCGCATACGGCTGCGCGATACCACGACCCTCACCATGTCGTTCGACCACCGCCTCGTCGACGGCGAGCTCGGCTCGCAAGTCCTGCGCGACATCGCCCGGTTTCTCGAGCGGCCGGACCTGATGGTGCTGCACCGCTGATGTTTCAGCTCTGGGCTACCAGCGTGTCGACCCGGCTCAGCACCTGGTCGATGATGTGCAGCCCCTCGCGGGCCTCGGATTCGGTGATGGTGCACGGCGGTACGAGGTGGATGCGGCCCGAATTGGTGAACGGCAGCAGCCCGAGCTCCTTCGAAGCGCGGACGGCCTCGGCCATCACCGGGCTGCTGCCCCCGGTCGGCGCGACAGGTTGGCGGGTGTGCCGGTCGGTGACGAGCTCGATGGCCCAGAAGACACCGCGTCCGCGGACTTCGCCGACGCTGGGGTGCCGTGCGGCGAGCCGGACGAGTTCGGGGCCGAACACGTCGGTGCCGATGCGGCGGGCGTTGTCGATGATGCCGTCGCGTTCCATGACGGTGATCGCGGCGACGGCCGCCGCACACGCCAGCGGGTGCCCGGAGTAGGTGAGCCCGCCGGGGTAGGGACGGTGTGCGAAGTGCTCGGCGATCCGGTCCGAGATGACGACACCGCCCAGCGGGACGTATCCGGAGTTGACACCCTTGGCGAAGGTCAGCAGGTCGGGGACCACGCCTTCGTCGTCGCAGACGAACCACGCGCCGGTGCGGCCGAAGCCGGTCATCACCTCGTCGACGATGAACACGATGCCGTACTGGTCGCACAGCGCCCTTACGCCCGCCAGATAGCCCGGCGGGGGCAGCATGATGCCGGCCGTCCCGGGGATGGCCTCCAGCAGGATCGCGGCGATGGTCTGCGGCCCCTCGAGTTCGATGACCTGCTCGAGGTGTGCCAGCGCCCGCCGGCACTCCTCTTCTTCGGTCGTCGCGTCGAAGTGGCTGCGGTAGAGGTACGGGCCGAAGAAGTGGACCACGCCGGAGGTCCCTTCGTCGTTGGGCCAGCGGCGCGGGTCCCCGGTCAGGTTGATCGCGGTCTGCGTTCCGCCGTGGTACGAGCGGTAGCGGCTCAGTACCTTGGGCCGGCCGGTGGTGAGCCGGGCCATGCGCACGGCGTGTTCGTTGGCGTCGGCGCCGCCATTGGTGAAGAACACCCGGTTCAGATCGCCGGGGGCGCGTTCGCAGATCAGGCGGGCCGCCTCGGAGCGCTGGTCGTTGGCGTGCTGCGGGGCGACGGTGGCCAGGGTGCGGGCCTGGTCGGCGATCGCTTCCACGACGTAGGGGTGCTGGTGGCCGATGTTGGTGTTCACCAGCTGGGAGGAGAAGTCGAGCAGCCGGTTGCCTTCGCCGTCCCAGATGTAGGAACCCTCGGCGCGGGTGATGACCATGGGGGTGAGTTCGGCCTGGGCGGACCAGGAGTGGAAGACATGGCGGCGGTCGAGCTCGTAGGTCCGGGCGACGGCCTGCCGGTTGAGCTCGGGGTGGACGAGAGTCATGACGGGTGTCTCCTTCATTCTCCTTCAGGCGGGCTCAGGCGATCTCAGGCGGTCTGCGGGAAGCCGAGGTTGAGGCCGCCCTGGTCGGGGCCGCGCCAGCGGGTGGTGACGACCTTGCCGCGGGTGAAGAAGTGCACGCCCTCGGTGCCGTGCGCATGGGTGTCCCCGAACAGGGAGCTCTTCCAGCCGCCGAAGCTGTAGTAGGCCATCGGCACGGGAATCGGTACGTTGATGCCGACCATGCCGACCTCGACCTCGTTGTGGAAGCGGCGCGCGGCCCCGCCGTCATTGGTGAAGATCGCCGTGCCGTTGCCGTACGGGTTGGCGTTGATCAGCTCCAGGGCCTCGTCGTAGGAGTCGACCCGCAGGACGGACAGGACCGGTCCGAAGATCTCGTCGGTGTAGCAGCTCATGGTGGTGGTGACGCGGTCGACCAGGGTGGGGCCGAGCCAGAATCCGTCCCGGCCGCCGTCGGCCACGACCTGCCGTCCGTCCACGACGATGGCCGCGCCCTCCCGCTCGGCCCCGTCGATGTAGGAGGCGACCCGGTCCCGGTGCGCGGCCGTCACCAGCGGCCCCATGTCACTGTCCCGGGTGCCGTCGCCGGTCTTGACGAGACGGGTGCGCTCGGCGATCTTCGCGACCAGTTCGTCGGCGATGGCCCCGACCGCCACGACCGCGGAGATCGCCATGCAGCGCTCCCCGGCCGACCCGAATCCGGCGTTGACCATGGCGTCGGCGGCGAGGTCCAGATCGGCGTCGGGCAGCACGACGGCGTGGTTCTTCGCCCCACCCAGCGCCTGGACCCGCTTCCCCTCGGCGGTTCCCGCGGCGTACACGTACTGGGCGACCGGCGTGGAGCCCACGAAGCTGATGGCCTTGACCGCCCGGTGGGACAGCAGCTCGTCGACCGCGACCTTGTCACCCTGCAGTACGTTGAACACGCCGGCAGGCAGTCCGGCCTCGGCCCACAGCTCGGCCAGCCACAGGGCGGCCGAGGGATCCTTCTCGCTCGGCTTGAGCACCACGGTGTTGCCGGCCGCGATGGCCACCGGGAAGAACCACATGGGCACCATGGCGGGGAAGTTGAACGGCGAGATGATGCCGACCACTCCGAGCGGCTGCCGGATCGAGGTCACGTCCACGCCGGTCGAAGCGTTCTCGCTGAACCCGCCCTTGAGCAGATGCGGGATGCCGCAGGCGAACTCCACGACCTCCTGGCCGCGGGTGACCTCGCCCAGCGCGTCGGACAGGACCTTGCCGTGCTCACTGGTGATGATCTCGGCGAGCTCGCCCTTGCGCTCGTTGAGCAGTTCACGGAACCGGAACATGATCGCGGTGCGCCTGGCCAGCGAGGTGTCACGCCAGGCGGGGAAGGCGGCCGCGGCCGCCTCGATCACCGCATGGCAGTCCTCCACATGGGCCAGGGCCACCTCGCCCGTCACCGCACCGGTCGCGGGATTGGTCACGGCGGCGGTACGGCCGCTCGTACCGGGGAAAGCTTTGTTGTTCGCCCAATGGCCGATACGTGAAAGATCGCTGGTCGCCACTGATTCCTCGCCCTCGCTCGATTCGTTCACGACGCTGCCGGCCCGGCGCCGGGGAAGGGCCGCCGGCCTGCTTGCTGTGAGGCTGCCAGAGCCCGGGCCGACAGACTGTAAAAATATCCGCCCGGCTGTTTACACTTCGGCCATGCAGCTGACGATCCGGGAAGTCCTCGCGCTGCCCGTCATGGCTGCGGGCCGCCCGCGTGTCATCGGCGGCCGGGATCACCTCGACCGACCGGTCCGCTGGGTCCACATCAGCGATCTCACCGACCTCACCGATCTGCTCGAGGGCGGTGAACTCGTCCTGACCACCGGTCTGCCCCTGTCCGGCGGTGCCCGCCAGGCGTCCGCCTACCTGACCATGCTGGCCGAGCAGGACGTGGCGGGACTCGTCATCGAACTGGGCACCCACCTCAAGGCGGCGCCCGACTATCTGGGGACCCTGGCCGACTCGCTCCGTCTCCCGGTGGCGGTCCTGTCCGCCACGATCCGCTTCATCGAGGTCACCCAGCAGGTACACCGGCTGATCGTGGCGGACCAGTACGACGAGGTGGAATTCGCCCGGACCACCCACGAGGTCTTCACCTCGCTCAACATCGCCCGCGCCTCCACCACGGACATCGTCACCCGCGCGGCACAGACCCTGGGCGCCCCCCTGGTGCTGGAAGACCTCAGCCGGCATGTGCTGGCCTTCTGCGCGGTGGACACCCCGACGGCGCAACTTTTGTACCAGTGGGCCGAACGATCACGCCTCCACGCCTCGGCGGACACCCCCACCAGCGGATCCGCCACCGGTTCCGCCACCGGTTCGGCCTGGTCGGCCGTCCCAGTGGGCGTCGGCTCCGAACGATGGGGCCGACTCGTGCTGCCCGCCCGCACACCGAACGCGTCCCGCGCACGCATGGTCCTCGAACGCGCCGCGCAGTCCCTGCAACTGCACCGGATGATCCAGCAGGAGCGCGACGCCCTCGTCGTCCACGCGCACGGCGGCCTCCTGGACGATCTGCGGGGCGGCCGGATCAACGACGGCGCCGAGGCCCTGGCACGGGCGAGCGCCCTCGGCCTCACCCCGAGCACACACTACGTACCGCTGTCCGTACGGGTCCCCGGGCGGCCCGACACCGACGCGCTGACCCAGGGCGAAGTCGACCGCCGCCTGCTGACCGCCGTGCGTCAGGCGGTCGCCGCCGCCGGGCAGAGCGCGATCGTCTCCATCCGCCGGGAAGGAACCGTCTCGGCGATCCTGTCGTGCCCCCCCAAGGGCGCCGACAGCGCGCTGAGCGCCGTATGCGGCGGGCTGCGCGAGCGGCTGACCGGACGAGGCGGCACGGACGGCTGGGCTGCCGGTACCGCACCCGCCTCCCCGAGTCTCATCGCGGCGGCCCAGGGCATCACCGAGGCGGAACACGTGGCCGACGTGGGGCTGACCATGCCGGAGACCAACCGCCTCTACCGCTCGACCGACGTACGCCTGCGCGGGCTCGTCGCCCTCCTCCGCAACGACCACCGCGTCCAGGCGTTCGCCGAGACCGAACTGGGCCGCCTCCTCGACCACGACGCCCGCACGGGCGACAACCTCTTGACCCTGCTGCGCACCCACCTCGACTGCGCGGGCTCCAAGACGCAAACCGCCCGGCTGACCGGCCTGAGCCGCCCCACCCTCTACAGCCGCCTGCGGACCATCGAACGCATCCTTGACGTCTCGCTGGAGTCTGCCGAGTCACGGACCTCGCTGCACACCGCCCTCATGATCATCGACGCCCGCTGACCCGTCGGCCGGCCGCTGCCCTCGACGTCAACTATGCGTTCTGGAGGTCGAGTTGATCAGGGCCCTCGCCGTTGAGCTGTCGTAGCAGGCCGAGCAGAGTTGCCCGGTCCGCGGACGGGAGAGGCGAGAAACACTCCTCCAGGACCTTGTCGCTGACCCGGTGGCCGGCGGCCAGAGTCTGTTCACCGGCGGGCGTGAGGTGATGTTCGACGCGGCGTCCGTGGCCCGGTGTGCGCTTCACCAGTCCCTGGGCGGCCAGACGGCCCACGAGCGCTCCGAACGCCTGCTCGCTCTGGAACGTCACGGCGGCCAGCTCGCGCGCCGACGCTCCGGGTCGGCGGCTGACGGCGCGCAACGCATCCCACTGCGCCAACGTCGTACCGACTTCGCTCAGCGCACTGTCCAGCGCTCGGTGCTGCCGGTACTGCGCCTGTTTGACCGCGCGCCCCAAAACCTGCAGATCAGCATCCATGCTGCAAGTCTACCCGCATTGAAACTAGCTTAATTAAAGAAGCTTAGTTAGAGTGTGGGGCATGACAACGGACATCAATTCCCTTGCTCCTGACGCCTCGTACGACGACCTCGACCTCACCCTGTCCGAGGCGGGCACCGGCCGCCCGGTGCTCGTCCTGCACGGAGGTGGTGGGCCCGCCACGGTCGCCGGCATCGCCGCACATCTCTCGTCCACCACGCACACCCTCACACCCGTGCATCCCGGCTGGGAGGGGACTCCTCGCCCCGGCTGGCTGACCGGCGTGGACGATCTGGCCATGGCCTACCTGCAGCTCCTGCACGGCCGCGGCCTGCGCGACGTCTTGGTCATCGGCTCCTCGCTCGGCGGCTGGATCGCAGCCGAGATGGCGGTACGTGACACGGCGGGTGTTATCAGCGGCCTCGTCCTGATCGACGCGGTAGGCGTGCACATCGCGGACGAGCCGATCACGAACTTCTTCGCCCTCGACGCCCGCGGTGTGGCGGAGCATTCCTGGCACGACCCGGACCGTTACTACGTGGACCCCGCCGCCATACCGGCCGGCCAACGCGCCACCCGGCAGGCCAACATGGCCACCATGCGCGTCCTCGCGGGCGAGCCGTACATGCACGACGCGAAACTGCTGCGCCGGCTGAGCCGTGTGAACATACCGGCACTGCTGCTGTGGGGGGAGAGCGACCGCGTGGTCACACCGGCCTACGGCGCTGCCTACGCCGCGGCCTTCGCCGACGCCCACCTCGAAGTCATCCCCGAAGCCGGTCACCTGCCCCACATCGAGCAGCCCGACGTCACGCTCGCCCTGATCGAAGCCTACGCTCGTGCCACGACCAGCTCCAGCGCCACCTGAATTCCTTCCTTTCGCACTGCCCGGCGGGAGAGTTACTGAACTACAACAGTCGTCGGCAACCCGTAGCGGCCCGGCTTGCTCTTACCACCCGTCCGGTCGGCTGAGCGTCTCGGAACTCGCTGCCCACCGGCAGTCCGCAGTCCGTGGACACAAGCCACTTCATCCGGACCTTCAAGAAGCATGACGACCAGACACGCATCGAACGCATGGAGGTGGACCGGAAGATGATGGACGGCGCTGGAGCGGGGACTGACGGCTCGCGCGGGATGTTCTCCCTGGACTCCACCATCCCAGGCGCCGTACCGCGAGGTGTCGACACCTTCCGGTACGAGTGGGAGACACAGGTAGGGGCTGCCTTCCCGCTGCCGAACTTCAGTCCGGCCACGGCGGGTGACCTCCGGGCCAAGACCCGCGTCGCCAAGCTGCGTGACGCGGTGATCACCGATATCCACCTCGCGTCCCCCCTCCGGACTGCGACTCCTCCGGGTGGCGGTGAGGATCAGGTATTGCTGTATGCGGTGGGGCGCGGTGCATGGAGGCTGGGTGAGCCGTCCGATCGCGGTGAACACACCGTATCGGCGGGGCAGTTCCTCTTCCGCCACGTCGGGCAGCCGCTGCACTTCGAGACGGCCCCGCACACCACGGCGGAGCTCTTGGTCCTTCCGGCCCCGCTGTTCAGGCCACTCCTGGGAAACCGGATCATCATCGGGCCGACGGACACGGCCGAGGTACGCCTGCTCACGGCCCACGCGAACATGATCCACACAGCCATCGCCGACCTCAGCCCGGCGGGTGTCCACGCCGCCCACAGCGCCCTGATCGAACTGGCCAAGGCGGTGGCCAGGCGTCGTTTCGACGATGTGGAACCCTTACTGGCTCCCGCGCTCACCCAGGCCGCGAAGGACCTCGCCAACAGTCACCTCGCCGATTCCGAGCTCTCTCCGCGGATGCTGGCGCGTGAGCTCAATGTTTCCGTACGCACCCTCCAGCGGGCGTTCGCCGTGGTGGGCGAGTCGGTGACGGCCTACATCCGCCACCGGCGGCTGGAGGAGGCCCGGCTCGCTCTCATCGCGCCGTCCGGTCGGCTGAGCGTCTCGGAGCTCGCCGCCCATCTGCAGTTCGCGGACACCAGCCACTTCACCCGGGCCTTCAAGAAGCGCTATGGCCGGACACCCACCGAATACGCCCGCTCGGTCGGCACCCAGCCTCGCCGGACTCCGGAGCATCCCAACCTCCCCAGCCTGCCAGCAAGTTGACAACATTACTGCAAGCAGGGTGCGATAGCGTTTCGCGGTAGTCGTATTACCGCGAATTTCTGCACACTCTGGAGAGGCCCATGCCCCCCGCGCCCACTCCCTCGTCCGAGCAATCCATGGAGATGCTGCGTCTGCTGTCCGGTTTCCAGCAGTCCCAGGCGCTGTACGCGCTGGCCAAGTTCGATGTGGCCACGGCGCTGCACGGCGGTCCGATGACGGTCGCGGAGCTGGCGAAGACCACGGGGACGGACGCCGACGCGCTGGGGCGGCTGCTGCATGTTCTCTCCGGTATGGGGGTGGTGGCCCATCACGGTGCGGACGCGTTCGCGCTCACCCCGCTCGGCTCCACACTGGTGGCGGATGTGCCCGGTTCGGTGCGTGACATGGCGATCATGTGGATGGAGACGCACTACGCGCCCTTCTCCGAGCTGCGCACCACCATCCGCACGGGCGTCCCGGCGGCCACGGCGCACTTCGGGCAGCCCTTCGCGGAGTGGCTGGGCGCCCACCCGGAGCACATACCCGTCATGGCGTCGGCGATGGCGAACCTGACGTACGGCCCCAAGGACGCCGCACTGGCCGGCTACCGGCTCCCGCCCGGCGAGGTGGTTGCCGATATCGGCGGCGCCGACGGCTCCGTGCTGGCCCGGCTGCTGGCCGACGAACCCGGTCGACGCGGCATCGTCTTCGACCTGGAGCAGGTGGTGCCCACCGCACACGCGCGGCTGGCCGGTGAGGGGATGGCCGACCGTATGGAGGTGCAGGCCGGTGACTTCTTCGAGAGCGTGCCGGCCGCGGATGTCTATCTGCTGTCCACGGTGCTGCACGACTGGGACGACGTGTCGTGTGCGCGCATCCTGGGCCGGATCGCGGAGGCGGCGCCCCACGGTGCCCGACTGGTGGTGCTGGAGACGGTGCTCTCGGAGGGCGACGAGCCGCATCCGAGCAAGCTGCTCGACTTGACCATGCTCGGCATGGTGTCGGGCCGCGAGCGCCGGGAGACGGAGTTCGCGGCGCTGTTCGCCGGGGCCGGATTCACCCTCGACCGGCGCGTCCCAGGGCCGGTGGACAGCCCGTTCGCGATCTTGGAGGCCACGCTCACCCGGTGAGCAGGGCGGCCACGGTCCGGTTACGCAGCCACCGCTCGGCGGTGTCCCAGTCCCAGCCGTTCTCCCGCACCAGCACGCGCCAGGACGACAGGCCGAGGTAGTACCAGAGCACATCCGTCGCGTCCGCCGCGTCGAGCCCCTCCCGCAGGGCGCCCAGCGCGGCGAGCCGGTCGGCGGTGGCACGCAGCGCGTCACGGAAACGCTCCTGGGCGAGGCGCAGCACCTCGGCGGCGTGCGCGTCGACCGAGGCCGCATCGAGAAGGATCTCGATGACATCCGCGTGTTTCTCGCTGTCGCGGCGGACCCCCTCGACGGCGTATACGACGATGTCACGGGCGTCGTCGGCCGCCGCGATCCGCGCGAGGGTTCGGTCGGCGACGGGGTCCTCGACGCCCGCGGTGACCAGGTCGATCAGAATCTGCGGCTTGCCGCCGATGCTGCTGTAGACGGTGTTGGTGCCCACCCGGGCCGCGGCGGCGATCCGGGTGACCGTGGTGGCCACGTAACCGTGGGTGGCGAAGAGCTCCTTGGCGGCGTCCAGAATCGACTGCCGGGTCGCGGCAGCGGCCTCCGCGCGGCGGGGCGAGTGGTAGCGACGACCTGACATGTGCCGACCGTAGCAAGGGCGCAGGGTGACGGAACCGCGCGGCCTCTTTGCCCGGCGGGGCCGTCGTGGGTGCGCCGCGGCGGGGCTGTGGCGGCAAACCAGTGCCTCGCCGCAGCAGGGGCCCCGGCGGTGTGCGGTGCCCCTGCGGCCCCGGTGTCGGTCCTCGGCCATAGCCTGTGAGGGTGCCCCAACTCATGCAGATCTACTCCTATTTACGCCCCTCGGCCGTGCACGATTCCCCGGCCGGGCGCAATCTCGCGCTGGAGACCTCCGGCGGTGCCACCCCGGCCGGGGAGGCGGCCAACCCCCGTTTCTTCAGCGGGTTCCTGACCGCGCCGGCCGCCGCGGCGACGGCGCTGCTCGCGGTCGCCGACGTGGCTGCCGCCCGCTACTACCGGCCGAGCGCCGGCGCCTCGCTCGACCCGGTGGTGACGGCCGACGGCGACCGGCTGCGGTTCGAGTCCTTCTCCGGCTGCTGCGGTGTGTACGCCCGGCTCGACGTCCTCGCGCCCGGCCTCGACGGTGACGACGTCGGCCACGGCACCACGAACGTGGACCGAGGAACGGCCGTTGCACGAGATTCTGAAGCGACCGAGCGGGCGTATTCGGTGGGAGTCTGGCCGTAACGCTTCTTGAAGGCCCGGGTGAAGTGGCTGGTGTCCGCGAACTGCAGGTGAGCGGCGAGCTCTGAGACGGTCAGCCGGGCGGACGGCGCGGTGAGAGCGAGCCGGGCCTCTTCCAGCCGCCGGTGGCGGATGTAGGCGGTCAGCGACTCTCCCGTCGCGGCGAAGGCCCGCTGGAGGGTGCGGATGGAGACGTCGAGCTCGCGCGCCAGCATCGTGGGAGAGAGTTCGGGATCGGTGAGATGGCTGTTGGCGAGGTCCCTCGCGGCCTGGGCGAGCGCGGGAGCCAGAAGAGGCTCCACGTCGTCGAAACGGCGTCTGGCCACGGCCTTGGCCAGTTCGATCAGGGCGCTGTGGGCGGCGTGGACACCGGCCGGGCTGAGGTCGGCGATGGTTGCGTGGATCATGTTCGCGTGGGCCGTGAGCAGGCGTACCTCGGCCGTGTCCGTCGACCCGGTGATGCGCCGGTTCCCGAGGAGCGGTGCGAACGTCGCGGAGGGAAGGACCAGGATCTCCGTCGTGGTGTGCGGGGCAGTCCGGAAGTGCAGGGGCCGGCCCACGTGGCGGAGGAGGAACTGCCCGGCCGATACGGTGTGGTCGCTTCGGTCGGGCAGCTCACCCAGCGTCCACGCACCGCCCCCCACCACGTACAGCAACACCTGATCCTCGACGCCACCCGGAGGAGTCGCGGTCCGGAGGGAGGACACGCTGTGGATATCGGTGACCACCACGTCGCGCAGTTTGGCCACGCGGGTCCTGGCCCGGAGGTCACCGGTCGTGGCCGGACTGAACTTCGACACAGGGAAGGCCGCGCCTATCTGCGTCTCCCACTCGCGCCGGAAGGCGTCGTATCCTTCCGGTACAGCGCCGGGGATGGTGGAGTCCAGGGCGAACGCCCCGTACGAGCCGTCAGTCTCCGCGCCGGCGCCGTCCATCACCTTCCGATCCACCTCCATGCATCGCTCCGACACCGCTTTTCGGCTCGTGTTGTCGTGTGAGTACGGAGGCGCCCTCGCCATAGGGCGCTTCACGGACCGCCGTCGTCGTCGATAACGACGACACTGTCGGCTGTCACTGCTTGACCGGTCAACAATCCTGTCGTCGCGCGTCTATGGCGTCAACTCGCCTCCGGCATCCCTGACCGTGGGGCCAGAGCTGCCCCGCCTCGCCCTGGCCCTCGTCCTCCTCATCCGCGCAGGCCCGGCCCGGCAGTCGGCAGGTCCTCCGGCAGCAGCGTCCGCAGATCGTCCACGCTCGGTTGGCGCAGCGCCGTCAGCCGCCGGGCCTGGTGGGTGATCATCGTCTCCAGCAGCTGCCGGGCCAGCCGCGCGTTACCGAAGGAGCGGTCGCGCGGAATGGCGTCGATGTGGGTGTGCAGCGCCTTTGAGGTGGCCGCCGGGCAGGTGTAGCCGGACTCCTCGGCGTGCCGTTCCATGATGGTGAGCAGTTCGTCGGTGCTGTAGTTCTCGTCGCGACCGAGGACGCGGAGCTGCCGATGGACCTGCTCGTGGCGACGGCCGCCTCCGGGCTCGGCGCGCGGGTGGCCGTGGTGGGTCCGGACGGGGAGACGGCGTTCCACGGTGGCCCGGCCGAGGGCACAGAAGCCGAGGGCGCGGTGTCCGCCCTTCTCGTCCGCGATGGTGACCGCTACCTCGCCGGACCTCCGCACGGGCCGGGCGACACCACCGGCCAGAGCCAGGAGCGATTGCGCAGGGTGGTGGATGCGGTGTCCTCCGCGCCGTTGTCCGTACGGCGCCGGCTCGGGGAGCGACGGGCGCCGGGCTGGGCCCTGGCCCGCATCCGGTACAAGGAAGAGGCGAAGCGCTTCGATGAACGGCTCGGGCGGTACCTGGGCGACCACCGAGCCGCCAACGAGCAGCTTGGGGTGATGGCGCGCGAGGTCTGGGATCGGGCCGTGGCAGCGGGCCGGTGGGCGGAGCTGGGCTCGGCCGATCCCACCACCGACGGGGCCGTGGGCACCGACCGGGATCGGCTCCAGGGGAGTACCGTCCCTCACCCGACGCCTACGGCTGGGCCCGGCCGGTCAGCCCGGCGGACGCCGCCGTGCAGCTGGTCGCCACCGGCTACGGCTCGGAGGACCAGTTTGCGCTGGCGCTCGCGGACGCCGAAGTGGCCGTCTGCCTCGACGAGAAGGGCGAGCCGGCCGTCACCGAGGCGCCTGATGGAACATCCGCGGTGCCGGTCTTCTCGGCGTCACCGGAGCTGGAGGAGGACAAGCTGCCCCCACACGAGGTCATGTCGGTGCCCGATCTCCTGGACCGGATGCCTGAGGGGAAGGAGGTGCTGTTCCTCAGCTCCTCCGCGCCGGTGGCGCAGCTTGTCGAGGTGAGTGCGCTGCGGTCGAGCAAGGCCGATCTGGAGCGGTTCGAGGCGGCGGGCGGGGGCGGCTTCGGGCTGGGGAAAGTTACCTGATGTCACGGCAGTGGCCCCGGCGGAAGAAACCGCCGGGGCCATAAGAGCGAGCTCACTGGTGGCGGTTCACCCGCGGGTGAAGATCCACTCGTGGTTGTTCAGGTTTTCCTGTGCGCAGGGCCAGATGATCAGGTCACGGATGTCGCTGTCCCGCTCGTACGAGTCCAGGCACTGGTTGTCATTGGCGAGGTTGCGGATCCAGAACTTGCCCTCCGCCCGCTCGTCCAGCCACCACAGCTGGTTGTCGGCGGTCGTGCCGTCGCAGATGGACTCCTGCACCTTCGTGGCGTTGCCGACGCTGCCGTACCCGGGCAGATCCAGGCAGTGGGAGTCCACGTTATTGCGGATCAGGAAGAGGGGCGCCCCGCCGGGACCGGCGCTGTCGTACTTCTTCTCCAGGTTCCACACCTGGTTGTCGGCGGAACTGTTGGTGCAGTCCGACTGGTGGACGGGGCCGTTGACGGGGCCACTGCCCAAGCCGGGGATGTCGACGCAGGTGCCGTTGGTGTTGTTCTTGATCAGCACACGGGTCAGCACGGACGGGAGGTTGCCGGCGGCTGTCGCCTTCTTGGACGCCGTGTGCTTCTTCTTCGTGGCCTTCGCCGAGTGCGAGGGGCTGGGGGTTGGTTTCGCGGCCGCCTTCTCCGCCGCGGGGGAGGCGGTCTTCTTCGGTGTCTCCTTCTCCTTGCCGGACTTTGACTTCTTGGGCGAAGGAGTCGGTGACTCGGCGACGAACGCACCCGACTTGGAGCCGTCATCGTCCAGAACGGTGTCGGCGGAGCGGGCGGAGTTCACCTTCTCGCTCTTGTCGTCATCGTCCTTGCCGGTGGCCATGACCAGCAGCGGTACGGCGATGAGGATGGCCCCCGCCATGGCCGCACCGGCGAGCACGGGCTTCTTGGGGCGGCCAGGGGAATCCCCGTCCGGGTCGGGGAAATCGGGACCGGAACCCGCCGCGGCGGTGGCCGTCGCGCCGACACCGTCCGCCCTCCCATCGGCGGCCGCCGTCGCCACCGAGTCCCTGCCCAGGCGGGACGCCCAGCCGCGGATGCCGCCACTGGCCCGTGCGTCGCCCGCCGGTTCCGCGCTGGTCGCGGCTTCGGCCTCGCCGTCGCTCTGGGCCGCCGAGGTCTCGGATGTCCTCGGCGTCTGCACGCCGTCGCTGTCGACAGCGGTCCTCGGCCTGGAGGTGGGACGGGCGGCCAGGCCGCTTCGCGGGGCCCCCCGCGGGATGGCGGTGACTTCCTCGACGGCGCTCGCGATCCTCACCTCCTCGTTGGCGGACGCGTCCCGGTCGGTGGTCCTGCCGGTCCCGGGCCGAGCGGACCCGGACGCGGATCCGGCGAGGTGAACGGTGGGGGCGTCGTTGCCGGTGAGATGTGCCTCGACGCTCGCGGCGTCGCCGGAGGCGGTGGCGGACCCTTCGCCGGTGGTGGCGGGCTCACCGGTGGCCTTGTGCGGATCGGACATGTACTTCTCCTCTGGCCACGGACACGGGTCCGGCGGCGGGGGTGGGGTTGGTGACGGGATGAGGGAACGCGTCAGCACCCTTGGTCCGGCGCCGGACTGCGGTCCCGGCCGGGTTGCGCAACCTGGGCCATCGGGCCCGCCGCGCGCAGATGGCGGGCCACCCGCACCGGGTCGGCACCGCCCCTGCCGGCCAGCTCATGGGCGAGCGCGGCGTGCAGCAGATGTCTGGAAGAGGGCGTGAGAGTGGACAGCACCACCTCCCGGGGCAGTTCGGGAAAGCGGTAACGGCCCGTGGAGTGCTCATCGGGGCCGGCGTCCCAGACCAGGACGCGGGCGGTGACGGCGGCGTCGGCCAGCGGCAGCAGCCGGTCCCGTGCCATGCCCCGCACATCGGCGAGCAGACCGATGTCCAGCGTTTCGCCGTCGGCTGCGGCGTAGGTGAGCATGGTTCTGGCCGCGGCCGGCAGTTCCGCCAGCCGTGCCTGTACGACGCTGCGCACCGAGGCCGGTACCCGCGCCGAGGGTCCGCTGCGCCGGTCGGGCGGGAGCTTCAACAGCTCGCCGAGGGTGAAGGGATTGCCCTCGCTGCGCCGGTGCAACGGCGATGCCTCATCGGGCGAGGCGCTTTCCCCGCGGGTGGTGAGCAGTTCGGCCACGTCGGCCACCGACAGCGGCTCCAGATGCAGCCTGGTGGCGCCGTGCCGGGCCAGCTCCGCGAGCAGCCCGCTGGCCATGGGGTCATCGGCGTTCCTCAGGGCGCAGACGACGGCGACGCGGGCGCCCCGCAGTACGATGGCGAGCCGGCGCAGCAGGGCGTGGAAGTCCGGTGTGGCCCAGTCCAGATCATCGATCACACACACGGTGGGCTGTTGCTTCAGCTCCCGCAGGAGCGCGGTGAGCTGCCCCCCGCCGGTACCGTCGTGCGTCGGTGTTCCGGCACCTTCCTGGCGCAGGCCGTCCAGGAGTTGAGTGGCGGGGCACACCACCGAGATCTCCTCGCTCTCGCTCAGCGTCTGTCCCCCGACGGCCCGGGTGACGGTGAACCCGGCGGCCTCCGCCTGCGCCGACATCTCGTCCAGCAGCCGGGTCTTTCCGGACCCCGGCTCACCGGAGAGTACGACCCACTGGGTGCGGCCCGCCGCCGCGGTCTGGAGGACGGCGGTCAGATGGGCGGTCTCCGCCGTCCGGCCCACCAGCGGTTCCGCGGTGACGCCAGGACCAGGGGACAGGGTGGTGGCGGAGCGGGAGTGACGGGGGCTACCGAGGACCGCGGTGTCATGCCGCAGGATGGCGGTGTGCAGGTCGTTCAGCCCGGGGCTGGGGTCCAGACCGAGTTTCTTGGCCAGCAAGGTGCGGAACCGCCCGTACTGATGCAGCGCCTCGACCGACCGGCCCATCTTGTACAGCGAGCGCATCAGCAGCGCCCAGGATGCCTCGCGGAGCGGGGCCTTGACGACGAGATCTTCGGCGATGCCGACCGCCCGCTCCAGATCGCCCAGTTCGATGAGGATGGCAGCCTGCAGCTCTCTGGCATCGTGGTGGGCGGCGGCGAGCCGTGCCGCCTCACGCGCCGCGAAGGCATACTCGGCGGACTCACCGAGGGCATCACCACGCCACAGTCCGAGCGCGGATTCCAACTCCGTGTGAGCCGAGGCGAACTGATTGCTTCGCAGCAACTCGCGAGCCCTGGCCAGGGACTGTTCGAAGAGTACGGTGTCCTGGGCCTCACGGGGCACCTTCAGGGCGTAGCCGGCCGGTCCGTTCACCAGCACGGTGGACCGGCCCTGGCGCACCGGGTCGAGTACCGAGCGCAGCCTGCTGATGTGCGCGCGTACGGAGGAGGCCGCCGCCGCAGGCTGGTCTCCCTGCCACAGATCCCGGCACAGCTGTGGCAGCGAGATGGGCCGACCGTCCTCGATCAGCAAGCGCGTGAGCAGTACCCGGCGCTGCCGTGGCCCCAGATCCAGCGGCGTCTCACCGTGCAGGACCTCGACCGGACCGAGTATGGCGTATCGCCTGGTCTGTTCGTGACTTGAATTCATGCTGTTCGCTCACCTCCTGGCACACCGCGAACGGCTGCCGAGGTACCCCCCGATGTACTGACGGGCGGCCGGAGTACGGCTCGCCCAGGTTGCGCGGCGGGGCCTGGATCGCTGTCACCGCCGATGGCGGGCAGCGAAGCGGGCACCGTCATGGAGACGAACTGCCTCTTCGCGGGGGAAGGGGCCCACTGTGGATCTTGGCGGAGAGACGTGCTTCATCAGGTGTTCCTTGTGGTGGCGGCTGTCAGGCGAGGTATGCGAGGGGCCCGGAGCAACCCCCGTTACTCCCGGCAACCCCCGTTACTACGGGTCTCGGCGCAGCCTAAGGAGGGTGGCGCGGCGCACGCTTGAACCACAGCGTCAATGTTGTGGAATATGAGCGTCACCGGACAGTGTCGAAGCAATAAGTGCAGGTGAGAGGTCCTACAGCAGCCCGATCGCGGATATGAGCCCGACCGGCATCGTCCCGTCGGCCACCGCGGACAGCCGACGGTCCCACCCTGTTACTCTCGACCACCAGCAAGGCCTGCCCTCTGTAACGGATTCGATGTAGACACTCGCATCCTCGCAGGTCAACGGCGTCTTTCTGATGTCGGAGCATCAGATCCGCCGCCATTCCGCTGAATCCCCAGGGTTAGGGAAGCATGAGCGCAGTGAAAATGATCAGGTCGAAGAAGACTGCTGTCGGCTGGATCGCCGGCTTTTGTGTGATGGCCGCGGTGTCAGTCCTCACGGGGTGTTCGACGGACTCGACGAAGACGGACTCGACGAAGGCAACGGACACCAAGGGCTCGGCCTCGACCGCCGATGCCACCCCGTCCCAGAAGGGGCAGTCCGGTGCCGGCGATCAGTCCTCGGCGCGGGGGGCGGTGGCCACGTGGGTCACCGCGGTCGTCCAGGACCGTGCCAAGGAGGCATGCCTGGCCATGGCGAACCCGGGCATGGACGGGGCTCCCCCGACGCCCAACACCGCGGAGATGTGCTCGGGCAACGGGGAGGAGGCAAAGGAGATGAAGGAACAAGTCCACCGCGTGCACACCGCGTTCACCCCCGACCAGCCGAAGAATCCCCCGACGGTGAAGGTCGCCGAGGTCCCGGTCACGGACAAGAAGGCGACGGTCGACGGTGAGCAGATCACCGTGGACGGTCAGACGCTGAAGGCCATCGTCCTGTCGAACTCCACCGGAGTGGAGGAGGACGAGGTCGTTGTCAGGATCGAGGTTGGCGTCAGGGAAGGCCGCTGGTATGTGACAGATCTGCGGCTCTCCGTGGTCTGAGTGGTCTGACTTCGCGGTGTCGGCAGCCGTCGCATTTATGCAGGTGAGGCGTCGCATATATGATGGGGTTTGCCGCTCGGGCCTTTCGTCGTCGTGCCCGCATCACCGAGGGGTCGAGGTTGCCAACCATCAGGGATGTCGCCCAGCACGCAGGGGTCGCGCCGAGCACCGTCTCCTACGTGTTCAACGGCTCCCGGCCCATTTCCGATGAGACGCGCCGACGTGTGCAGGAGGCCGTGGACGCGCTCGGGTATCACCCGCGGGCCAGCGCCCGGACCCTGCGCTCCAGCCGCACCCATGTGATCGCGCTCGCTCTGCCCCGACCGGCCGGCCGGCGGAACGCTGTGGACGGCCCTTTCGCGATCGAGATCAGCGACGCGGCCGTGAGACTCGGCTACGACCTGCTGCTCACCACGTCCCAGGACAAGGCCGAGGGGCTGCGCCGGGTGGCGCTGAGCGGCCTCGCCGACGCGGCGGTGCTGATGGCCGTCGATATGGAGGACGCCCGGATCGATGTCGTGCGGGAGCTGGCCTTTCCCGCCGCGCTCATCGGGCGGCCGGCCGACGAGGACGCCCTGCCGTGGACCGACCTGGACTGGGAGGAGGCCGCCGCCCTGGTGGTGTCCGAGCTGGCCGCCGCGGGACACCGCGAGATGGTCTACCTCGCGCCCACCAAGGCGGAAGTGGTTGCCAGGCGCAGTTACGCGCTCCGGGGTATCGCCGGAGCGACCCGTGGCGCCCGGGGCACCGGCGCCGCCGTCACGGTGGCCCATGCGGTGAACGATCCGGCCGGGCTGGCCCGCCGGCTCCGGGTGCTGCTCGCGGAGCGCGCGGACGGCGGGGCTGGCGGGCGGCCGACCGCGCTGATCGTGCAGCACCCCTCCGCGCATCACCACATCCTGACGTCCGTGACCGATGCCGGGCTCCGTATACCCGAGGATCTCACCGTCGTGGTGATCGGTGCCCTGCCCGGAGACCCGGCCGGCCGTCGGCTGCCTCGTGTCGAACTGCCGGTGGAAACGCTGGCCGGCGAGGTGACCCGGCTCGCCGTGGCCGCGGCCACGGCACTGCACGAGACCGCCGCGGGGGATGCGGAGGCCGGTCCCCGGCTGCTCGCCGACGCCGTCGGGCATCTGCTGATCGCCCCGGCCCTGCTGCCGGGGGACGCGCCGCTCACCGCCCCGCGGGGCTGAACTCCGCAGGCCTTCCCTGCGGGCCTGCCTCGCCGGATCCCGTGGGCCCGCCCGGCGCAGCCGTGGCTGTTTTCCTCTCCTGAGACTCTTGTCGCCATCGGATACCTGCCCTTAACATCACTGCAGTCCACTTCGTCGAATCGATTCGACGCGATGTTCCGGCGCACTGGCCACCGCGGAACACCGACCTCGTACGACCCCCGTCTCCTCGCAGAACCAGAGCCGGAGCCGGAGCCAGAGCCGCTGCCCGAACCGAGAGACACCCACATGCCATTGCTTCGCCGCCGCCCGCCGGCGCCGGTCCTGCTCCTGCCCCTCCTTGTGGCCTCGGCCGGCCTCACCGGATGCGCGCAGGAGGCCGACCCCAACACCATCACGGTGCTGAACTCCGCCACGGACCAGCATGAACACGACCAGCAGCAGAAGTTCTTCGACCGGTGTGCCAAACCCCTGGGGGTGAAGGTCGAGCAGACCAGTGTTCCCGCCGCCCAAGTGGCGACCAAGGCGCTGCGGATGGCGTCGTCGCACTCGATGACCGACATCCTGGAGCTGGACGGATCGGAGCTGCCGCAGTTCGCCGACACCGGTGGCCTGGTCCCGCTGAAGACAGCGGGCGTGAGGGTGGACGGGCTCTCGCCAGGGGCGGTGAGCATGGGGAGTTTCAAGGGCACCGCGTACGGCATCGCCCGCTCGGTCAACACCCTGGCGCTGTTCTACAACACGGATGTGCTGAAGGAGGCGGGGGTGGCGCCGCCCACCACATGGGACGAGCTGAAGGTGGCGGCCAAGAAGCTCACCCGGGGCAAGACGTTCGGGATGGCTTTCAGCGCGACACCCGACGCCGACGGGGTGTACCAGTTCCTTCCCTTCTTCTGGTCCGCGGGCGGCGACGAGGCCCACATCGACAACGGCAAGGGCGAAAAGGCGGTCCAGCTGTGGAAGGACCTGGTCAAAGACCGGTCCGCGTCAAGTGCCGTGGTCACCTGGAACCAGCAGGACGTCAACGATCAGTTCATCGCGGGCCGGACGGCCATGATGGTCAACGGCCCTTGGCAGGTTCCCGTGCTCAGCCAGCACAAGTCCCTGCACTGGGCGGTCACCACCATCCCGGTGCCCGAGGCCGGCAAGGCTCCGGTGGCGCCGATGGGCGGAACCGTGATGACCCTGCCCCGCACCGGCGACACCGGGCGCCAGGCCACCGCGGCCAAGATCCTCAACTGCCTCAACGAGCGCAAGAACCAGGTGGGCTGGGGTGCGGGCGTGAACAACATCCCCACCAGGGCCTCCGCCGCCGCCGAGTACAAGGCCGACAACCCGAAGCTCGCGGGCTTCGCCGACACAGTCGCCACCGCCCGTTCCCGTACCGCCAAGGTCGGCGCCCGCTGGCCGGCCGTCTCCAACGCCCTGGCGGGCGCCTTCCAGTCTGTTCTGACCGGCAGTTCCTCGCCCGAAGCGGCGCTGAAGCGTGCCCAGTCGCAGGCCACGGCCGGCGGAGAGTGAGGAGCCTTCATGAGTACCACCACTGCCGTGCCCGCCAAGTCCGCGGCGGCGAGCCCCGCGGTCCCGGGCCGGCGAGCGTCCCGCGCCGCGCTGACACGCTGGCTCTTCGTGGCGCCCGCCGTGCTCTACATGCTGGCCTTCTTCGGGTATCCGCTCGTACGCAACGTCGTCATGAGCTTCCAGCACTACACACCGCGTACCTTCTTCACCGGCGAGGCACCGTTCAACGGCCTCGACAACTGGACCGCGGTGTTCGGCAATGAGCTGTTCACCAAATCTCTCTGGCACACGGCCCTCTTCACGCTGGGGTCACTGTTCGGCCAGTTCGTGCTGGGCCTGGCGCTGGCCGTGTTCTTCTCCCGCCGGTTCCGGCTGTCCGGCTTCGCCCGTGCGGTGCTGCTGCTTCCGTGGCTCATCCCGATGGTCGTCTCGTCGGTCGTCTGGCGGAAACTCCTCGACCAGGACACCGGGGTGCTCAACACCCTGCTGATGAACCTGCACCTCACCTCGGAGCCGGTGCCCTGGCTGAGCAGTCCGAGCGTCGCCCTGCTGTCGGCGATCCTGGTCAACATCTGGGTCGGCATCCCGTTCAACATGGTGATCCTCTACGGTGGGCTCCAGGAGATCCCACGTGAGATGTACGAGGCCGCCTCGCTCGACGGCGCCGGTCCCTGGCGTACGTTCCGCAGCATCACGCTGCCGCAGTTGCGGCCGGTGATCACGGTGGTCCTGGTCCTCGGTTTCATGTCGACGATCAAGATCCTGGACCTGATCCTCGCGCTGACCGGCGGCGGGCCGGCCGACTCCACGCAGACTCTGGGCACCGCCACCTACCAACTGTCTTTCCAACAACTCGACTTCGGGCAGGGCGCCGTGGTCGGCAACGTCCTCATCCTCATCAGCGCGGTGTTCGCCGTGTTCTATCTCCGGGCCAACCGGTCCGACTTCGGTCAGGGGAAGTGATCGCCATGTCCGCCCGCACTGTGCGACGGTGGAGTAACACCGTCATCGCGCTGGTCGTTCTGGCCATTCTGCTCTTCCCCCTGTACTGGATGCTCAACATCGCCCTTCAGCCGGGCGAAAGTCTCGCCTCGACCAGCTGGTTCCCCACCTCGCCCGGCTGGTCGAACTTCGAGCGGGCGCTGGACAGCCAGGGCGGCTCGCTCGTGACCAGCCTGGTCGTCGCGCTCGGCGCGGTAGTCGTCTGTCTCGCGATGGCGGCGCCCGCCGCCTACGGCCTGGCCCAGCTCGGTGTGCGGGGCGGCCGGTCCATCGTGTTCGGCACCCTGATCACCCAGATGGTGCCCGGCATCGTGATCGCCAACGCGCTCTACAGCGCCTATGTCGATCTGCACCTGGTCAACTCGCTCCCCGGGCTGATCCTGGCCGACGCCTCGCTCGGACTGCCGTTCTCCATCGTGCTGCTGAGGGCGTTCATGGTGTCGATCCCGAAGGAGATCGTGGAAGCGGCGATGGTCGACGGTGCGAACCGCTTCACCGCCTTCGTCCGCATCGTGCTCCCGATCAGCCGTAACTCGCTCATCACGGCCGGGCTCTTCACCTTCCTCTTCGCCTGGTCCGACTTCATGTTCGCGCTGACGCTCAACACGACGGACGACGTCAAGCCGATCACCCTCAGCATGTACGAGTACATCGGCGCCCACGTCAGCGACTGGGGCGCGGTCATGGCCACGGCCGTCGTCTCCGCCGTCCCGGCGGCGATCCTGCTGATACTGGCCCAGAAGTACGTCGCCGCGGGCATCACCGGCGGTTCGGTCAAGTAGTACGCACACCTCTCAACACCCGGAAGGTCCGCAATACAGCATGAGCAGCACCTCCCCTCAGGCACCGGACACCGCGCGGTTTCCCGTCCTCCCACCCGGCTTCGTCTTCGGGACCGCGACCGCGAGCTACCAGATCGAGGGCGCGCACGACGAGGACGGCCGCGGACCGTCGATCTGGGACACCTTCAGCCACACTCCCGGCCGCACCCAGGGCGGTGCCACCGGTGACACCGCATGCGACCACTACCACCGCTACCGGGAGGACGTCGAACTGCTGCGCCGGCTCGGTGTCGACTCCTACCGCTTCTCCGTGGCCTGGCCGCGGATCCAGCCGCGGGGCACCGGCCCGGCCAATGCGAAGGGGCTGGACTTCTACGACCGGCTCACCGACGCGCTCCTCGAAGCCGGTGTCTCCCCGGCCGTCACGCTCTACCACTGGGACCTGCCGCAGGCGCTGGAGGAACGGGGTGGCTGGCGGGTCCGGGAGACCGCCGAAGCCTTCGCCGAGTACACCCGGCTGGTGGTGGAGCGACTGGGCGACCGGGTGGGCCGGTGGATCACCCTCAACGAGCCCTTCTGCTCCGCCTTCGTGGGATACGCGGAAGGACGGCACGCTCCCGGCGCCCGCGAAGGCACCGGAGCCCTGGCCGCCGCGCACCACCTGCTGCTCGCTCATGGGAACGCGGTGCGGGTGCTGCGCGAGGCCGGCGCCTCCCAGATCGGCATCACACTGAATCTCGACCGTATTCACGCGGCCAGTTCCTCCCCGGCCGACCTGGCCGCGCTGCGCCGCGCCGAGACGCTGCACAACGAGGTCTGGACGGAGCCTCTGTTCAACGGCCGGTATCCCACCGGTGAGTCGGAAACCTGGGGCGAGCTGGCCGACGGCTCGTACCGGCGCGACGGTGACCTGGACACCATCGGCACACCACTGGATTTCGTGGGGCTGAACTTCTACCGCCCGCTGACCGTCTCCGACGCACCGTACGCGGAGGCCCACGCGTCTCGGCGTACCGCGATGGACATCCGGGTCGCCGAGAGCGACCCGTACGGCACCCGGCACACCACCATGGGCTGGCCCGTCGTCCCCGCGGCCTTCACCGAGTTGCTGGTGGACCTGGCCGCGCGGTACCCGAACCTGCCACCCGTCTACATCACGGAAAACGGTTCCGCCGAGGCCGACACCGTCTCGCCGGACGGAGCCGTGCGGGACACCGACCGGGTCGCCTACCTGCGCGACCACCTGGCGGCCGTGTCCGCCGCCATCGACGCGGGAGTGGACGTCCGCGGCTACTACTGCTGGTCGCTCCTTGACAACTTCGAGTGGGCCCGGGGCTACGGTCAGCGCTTCGGGATCGTACGGGTCGACTACGAGACCCAGGAACGTACGCCCAAGGACAGTTACCACTGGTTCCGTGAGCTGATCACCGTCAACCGCGCGTCCACGCAGGAGCACTGAAATGAAGTTCACCGACGGCTATTGGCAGCTGCGGCCGGGCGTGACGGCCCGCTATGCCACCTCCGTCGCCGACGTGGACGTCGCCGACGACCGTTTCACCCTCTACGCGCCGGTCACCCGCATCCGGCACCGCGGCGACACGCTCAACGGTCCGCTGGTGACCGTGGAGGCGTGGTCACCCGCCGAGGGCGTCATCGGCGTACGGCTGTGGCACCACGGCGGCAGGCGCCCGCGAACCCCGGCGTTCACCCTCACCGCCGACCCGGACGGTGGGCATGCGAAGACCGTACGCGAAGGCTCGGCGGTCGAGCTCGTTTCGGGCGCGCTGTCCCTCAAAGCCGACACCGAGGGCTCCTGCAACCTCAGGTTTGTCTCCGACGGCAAGGTCATCACCTCGCTCGGCCCCCGCGACATGGGCTTTGTCACCGACGCCGACGACCGCCACCACATGCTGGCGAAGATGTCGCTCGGCGTCGGCGAGACCGTGTACGGCCTCGGCGAGCGCTTCACCCCGTTCACCAAGAACGGCCAGAGCGTCGACATCTGGCAGGCCGACGGTGGCACCAGCAGTGAACAGGCTTACAAGAACGTGCCGTTTCACCTGAGCAACCGTGGTTACGGTGTTTTCGTCAACCACCCGGGCAACGTTTCCTACGAGATCGGCTCCGAGAACGTCGGCCGGGTCCAGTTCAGCGTGGAGGACCAGTCCCTCGAGTTCTTCGTCATCGCCGGACCCGCCCCGAAGGACGTTCTGCGCCGCTACACGGGTCTCACCGGCCGGCCCGCGCTGCCACCGGACTGGTCGTTCGGGCTGTGGCTGTCGACCTCCTTCACCACCTCCTACGACGAGGAGACGGTGGCCCGGTTCGTGGCGGGCATGGCCGAGCGGGACATCCCGCTCAGCGTCTTCCACTTCGACTGCTTCTGGATGCGGGAGTACCAGTGGTCCGACTTCGTCTGGGACCCGGCGGTCTTCCCGGATCCCGAAGGGATGCTGTCCCGGTTGAAGGAGCGGGGGCTGCGCGTCTGCGTCTGGATCAATCCGTACATCGCGCAGAAGTCTCATCTGTTCGCCGAGGGCATGGCGGCCGGCTATCTGCTGAAGCGGGCGGACGGTGACGTCTGGCAGTGGGACAAGTGGCAGGCCGGGATGGGCATGGTGGACTTCACCAACCCCGCCGCTCGCGAGTGGTACGCCGCCAAGCTGCGACACCTCCTCGGCCAGGGAGTGGACGCCTTCAAAACCGATTTCGGAGAGCGGGTGCCGACCGAAGACGTCGTCTGGTTCGACGGCTCGGACCCGGAGCGGATGCACAACTACTACACCCAGCTCTACAACGAGACGGTCTTCGACCTGCTGGTCGAAGAGCGCGGTGAGGGCGAGGCGGTGCTCTTCGCCCGTTCCGCCACCGCCGGCGGCCAGCGCATGCCGGTCCACTGGGGTGGCGACTGCGAGTCGACGTTCGAGGCGATGGCCGAGTCGCTGCGCGGCGGCCTGTCCCTCGGCCTGTCCGGCTTCGGCTTCTGGAGCCATGACATCGGCGGATTCGAGGGCACCCCGCCGCCGGCCGTCTTCAAGCGCTGGGTGCAGTTCGGCCTGCTCTCCTCGCACAGTCGGCTGCACGGCAGCAAGTCCTACCGGGTGCCGTGGGACTACGGCGAGGAGGCGGTCGAGGTCACCCGTGACTTCACCCGGCTGAAGCACCGGCTGATGCCGTATCTCTTCCACGCGGCGGTCGAGGCCAAGGAGTCCGGCACACCGGTGATGCGGGCCATGCTGCTGGAATTCCCCGAGGACCCGGGCACCCACGCGCTCGACCGGCAGTACATGCTCGGCGCCGATCTGCTGGTGGCCCCCGTCTTCAGCGAAGACGGCACGGTCGAGTACTACGTACCAGAGGGCATCTGGACCAATGTGCTCACCGGCGAGCGGGTCAGCGGTCCGGGCTGGAGGCGCGAGCGGCATGGTTTCCATACGCTGCCGCTGCTGGCCCGGCCGGGCTCGGTGGTCCCCTTCGGCGCGGTGGACGACGGCCCGCGATCCGAGTGGGCGGACGGTGTGACCCTCCATGTGTACCCGGGCGGGGCCGACGGCGCCGTGACCGTCACCACCATCCCCGCACGGTCAGGCTCTGCGGCCGCCGCGGTCTTCACCGTCCGGCGTTCGGGCGGCGAGACAGTCATCGAGACCGAGAGCGAACTGCCCTGGAACGTCGTGGTCGTGGGGGAGACCCCGGCCGATGACGCTGGGGCGCACCCGGCCGGCGCCTTGTACCAGGCCCCGCCCGGCACCCACCGGATGGTCGTGCCGGCCGCGCCCTAGCTCTCCGGCTTGATCCACTCGCTGCTGTCCGGCTGGTAGGTGTAGCCGGGGCGGCGGGCGCTGGTGCGGAACGGGGTGCCTTTGTTGTCGATGCGCACGGTGCCGTGGCGGTCGCCGCTGGACCAGTCCAGGGAGAGGTCCCAGCGGACATCGTGCGCGTTGGTGTGGGCGGTGACGTAGAAGACCTGCGGGTCGGACTCGCTGACCTTGTACGGGAAGTCGCGCTGGCCGTTCTTGACGGTGACCTGGGGGCTGCCGTCGTCGAGGTCGATGTCAAAGGACTCGCTCTTGACGGCGGCGCCGCCACCGCCGCAGACGACGCCCATCGAGTAGTCGTTCCAGGCGAGTGGGGCGTCCTTCGAGACGATGCGTACATGCAGCGCCTCCAGGACGACCGTGTCCTTCCCGGTGCCCTGTACGGAGAGGGCGACGCGCTGATCCCTCGAGGGGACCGCGCCGTACGCGGCGGCCCAGCGGGGCGCGTCCTGCTCGGTGACGGGCGGACCGACCTGTTCGGGCTCGCTGTCGACGAGGAAGTGCTGGTTGCACGGGTCCTTGTAGACGTAGGGCCGGGTGGTGACCTTGATTGGTGCCGCCTCGGCCTGCTCGGTGGTGACCCCGCTGTTGTGGGCGGCGGACGCCGACGCCGAGGGTTTGCCCTTCTTCTCGGGCTGGGATGGAGAAGCGGAGTCGGAGGCGGCCGGGCTTGTGTCGGCCGGGGTTCCGTCGTCCTCCGTGCCGGAGAGGGTGCCCACGGTGATGTCCCCGGCCCTCCGGTAGCCGTCGTCGCCTCTGAAGGACGGCAGAATCGCGGCGAGCGCGACGGCTCCCAGAGCGGCGGCCGCGGCGACGGGGGCGATGAGCGTGGTGCGGCGTCGGCGGGGGTGTGCGGGGGCGGACGGAGCGACGCTGCCGACGTCTGGTTCATCGCTTTCGCCTGGTTTGCGGAGTTCGCTGCCAGTGGATGCCGACGCCGTTCTCTCCGGTCCAGCCCCGCCCGGCGCCGTTCCGCCCGGCCCCGCCCCGCTCGGCCCCGCCCCGCTCGGCCCCGTTCCCTCCGGCTCTGTTCCGTTCGGACCCGGCCTCCTGCGTGCCCGCGCCGCATCCGCCAGAATCCACCTCCGGTGCAGCTCGACCTGCTCCTCGCGGGTCGCCCGGCAAACCCGGGCGAGCCGCTCGACCGGCGCGTAGTCGGTCGGCACCGCGCTGCCGTTGCAGTAACGGTGCAGCGTCGAAGTGCTCATGCCCAGCCGCTTGGCAAGCGCCCCGTAGCTCAGCCCCGAGCGTTCCTTGAGCCTCAGCAGCAACTCCGCGAACGCTTCCGCGTCCTCGGTGGGCCCGGTCGCTCCGGTGGTCCCTATCGACCCTGACACCGATCCTCCCCATGTCCCGCGTGGCCCGCCGCAGCCCATTCCCGCATTCCAGGCTCGCTGGAACTCTCCTGGTCAAGGCTCATTTTCCGGCCCAGCGTATCCAATTGCCGGTTCTTCGTAACGGCTGGGATGGTCGGCTGCACCATCGGCGGGGCCGTGGGCGGCCCCATCGGCTGACCGGGGCGGCCCCCGCCGTCAGCCCGCCGGTTGCCGCGTGTCCGTCGGGAGGTCGTCCGGCAGCAGCAGCCGTAGGTCGTCCAGGCCCGGTGCGGCCATCGGGCCGATCCGCCGGGCCTGCCGGGTCATCATCGCCTCCAGAATCTGGCGGGCCGTGCGGGCGTTGCCGAACGAGCGGTCGCGCGGCAGTCCGGCCACGTACTGGAGCAGCGCCTCGACGGTCTCGGGTGCGCAGTCGTAGCCGGAGGCCGTGGCGTGGCGGCTCATGATCTCGACCAGTTCGTCCGTGGAGTAGTGCTCGAAGTCCACCGAGCGGGAGAAGCGCGAGGCCAGGCCCGGGTTGGAGGCGAGGAAGCGGGCCATCTCCTCGGTGTATCCCGCGACGATGACGACGACCTCGTCGCGGTGGTCCTCCATCAGCTTCAGCAGTGTGTCGACGGCCTCGCGGCCGAAGTCGGAGCCGGCGCCCTCGGGGGTGAGGGTGTACGCCTCGTCGATGAACAGCACGCCGCCCAGGGCGCGTTCGAAAACCTCCTTGGTGAGCTGTGCGGTGTGGCCCACGTAGCGGCCGACCAGGTCGGCGCGGGCCACCTCCACCAACTGGCCGGTGGCCAGCACGCCCAGGGAGAGCAGCAGGTCGGCGTAGAGCCGGGCCACGGTGGTCTTGCCGGTGCCGGGCGGGCCCGAGAAGACCAGGTGGTGGCTGATTTTCGGGGTGGGCAGGCCGGCGGCCTGCCGCCGCTTGGTGGCCGACAGCAGGTTGACCAGGTCGGTGACCTCGCGCTTGACGGCCTGCAGGCCGATCATGGCGTCGAGGTCGGCGAGCAGTTCCTCGGGGCTGCGGCCGCCGCCCGCGCCCGCCGCCGACTCGTCCGCGATGTCCTCGGGCAGCAGCAGAGAGAGGTCGGCCTCGGCGGGGTTGACCATGGAGCCGAGCCGGAACGCCTGCCGGTCGATCATCTCCTCGAAGACCTGGCGGGCCGCGCGGCCGTTGCCGAACGTGGCGTCGCGCGGCATCCGTTCATAGTGCCGGTCGAGAGCGTCCAGGGTGCTCGGGGCCAGCTCGTAGCGGTGCGCCGCGCACATGCTCTCGGTGATGGTCACCAGCTCCTCGACCGAGTAGTTGGCGAACTCGATGGTGCGGGTGAAGCGGGAGGCCAGGCCCGGGTTGGAGGCGAGGAACGAGCCCATGTGGTCGGTGTATCCGGCGGCGATGACGACGACCTCGTCGCGGTGGTCCTCCATCAGCTTCAGCAGCGTGTCGATGGCCTCCTTGCCGAAGTCGGCGCCGGAGCCCTTGCCGTCGGACAGCAGCGTGTACGCCTCGTCGATGAACAGCACACCACCGAGCGCCTCGTTGAACGCCTCGGTGGTCTTGATGGCCGTACCGCCGATGATCTGGGCGACCAGATCGGCGCGGGAGACCTCCACCAGATGCCCGGAGCGCAGCAGGCCGAGTTCGGCCAGGATGCCGCCGTAGAGCCGGGCCACGGTGGTCTTGCCGGTGCCGGGCGGACCGGAGAAGACCAGGTGGCGGCTCATCGGCGGGACGGGCATGCCGAGGCTGGCCCGGCGCTGCGCGAGCTGGTTGAGGTTGACCAGGGTGCGCACCTGGTGCTTGACGTCGGCGAGGCCGATCAGCGACTCCAGCTCCGCCAGCGGGCCTTCGGGCTTCTTCTCGCCGGGGCGGGCGGCGGCCTTGCCCTCCTGGGCCAGGTCCCCGGCGGTCTCGCCCCAGGCGTCGGGGGTGGCGTTCCCGCTGCTGTTCAGGCCCTGGACGGTGAGGCGTTCGGTCGCGCGGGTCTGCTTCAGGCCCGCGCCGCGGTTGTCGCGTACGGCGCAGTCGGTGAGGGTGACCTGCTCGGAGCTGTCGACGCGGATGCCGTCGCCGACGCTGCCGCTGATCTGGCAGGCGTCGAGCTCGGCCCGGCCGCCGTTGGCCACGAGCACACCGTGCGCCCCGGCCTCGGTCACCTGGGTGCGGGTGGCGGAGAGTTCGGCGCCGCTCTCCGCGTGGAGCCCCGCAGCGGTGGACGCGTGGATCTGGCAGTCCCGCACGGTGGAGCGGCCGCCCATGCCGACCCAGACGGCGGCCTGGACCGTCGAGCGCAGCACGGTGCCGGTGACCTCGGGGGCGCCGCCGTTGACAGCGCGGATGCCCGCCCCTTGGGAGCGCTCGACCGTACAGTCCTCCAGACGCCCGCGGCCGTCCTCGGTGACCTCCACGCCGTGGCCGCCGGGCGCGAGGAGACGGGCGTTGCGCAGCAGCGGGTTGGCCCCGGTGCGGATGGAGACGGCGACACCGGCGGCGTCCACCACCTCCAGGCGGTCGAACTCGGCCGAGGCGTCCTCGGACAGCAGGACGGCCGCCGTCGCGTCGGCACAGTCGCGCACGGTGGTGTCGGAGAGCAGCGGGGCGCTGGAGGCGACGACGCGGATCGCGGAGGAGGCCGCGGCGTCGAACGCGCAGTCCTGGAACGTGCCCCGGGAACGCTCGGTGACCGCGAGGCCGTTGCCCTTGGTACGCGCGGTGCGGCAGCGCAGCAGCTCCGGGTCGGCACCCTGGGCGAGCACGATGCCGGGTCCTGTGGTGTCGCTGACGGTGACCTCTTCCAGCACCGGCCGGGCGGCACTGGTGACGTAGACGCCGACGGAGGTGTCGTGTACGTGGGTGCGCGCCACATGCGTGGCGCACCGGCCCTCCAGGGCAACGGCTGGCTTCTCGGTGCCGGAGATGTCGCAGTTCTCGACCCGGCCCTGCGCCTCGCCGTTGGCGAGCAGGCCGTTGCCCTTGGCGTCGCGCATCCGGCAGCCGCGCACGGTGGTGCGGGCCTGTTCGCTGAGGACGACCGCGGAGGTGCCCAGGTGCTCGATCAGGCAGTCGTCGATGACGCTGCCGGTGGGGGCGGTGTCCACGACGCCCGCGCCCTCGGGGTTGGAGACCCGGCAGCCGCGCATGGCCAGCGAGCCGTTCTCGCGGGCCAGGAGCGCCGTCCAGCCGGAGCCGACGACGGTGCAGCCGTCCATGGCGACCTGGCCGCGCGGCGCGTCCACCACCGGCAGGTCCTCGCTGCCGCCGCGCAGCATCAGGTCGGTGAGCATCACTGCGTCCGCGACGAGCACCACGGCGGTGCCGCGCGGCGGGCAGATCTCCACGCTGCCGCGGTCGCCGTCGGCGACGATGGTGAGCCGGGTCCTGACCGTGAGGTTCTCGCGGTAGCGGCCGGGCTTGACGCGGATGACCGCTCCCGTACGCGCCTTCGCCAGGGCCTCGCCGATCGTCCGGAAGTCTTCCGTCTGGTCCGGGCCGACCGTGAGCAACTGCCGTGACACGCTGAGACCTCCTTGTTGTGGTGCCTGTCGCACCACGATATATGGGTAAATCGACCACCTTGGGGTGGGTTGTCCCCGAGCCACGTATCATGCGCGCCATGCGACGTGTTCTTACTCACCGTCATCCGGTGGCGCGGGCGGTCGCCGCCGCCGCGCTGGCCACGGCTCCGCTCGCCACGGGGGCTACCCCCGCCACCGCGGACTCGGTGGAACTGCCCGCCGTCACCTCCGTGCTGGCGTCCGACGCCCCGTGTGCGAAGGCGTCCACCAAGAAGGCCGAGGACGCCACCTGGTCCCGGGCCACGCTCGGGCTCGGCCGGGCCTGGGAGCTGTCCCAGGGCGCCGGGGTGACCGTCGCCGTGGTCGACTCCGGCGTCGGTACGGACATCCCGGCGCTGTCCGGCCGGGTCACCGCGGTCGGTGACGCGGGCGAGGACTGCGTGGGCCACGGCAGTTTCGCGGCGGGCCTGATCGCGGCGGCGCCCGGCAAGGGCGTGGGCGTGGCGGGGGTCGCGCCCGGGGCGCGGATCCTGGCGGTGCGCGGGGCGCAGCCGCGCGGCGAGACCACCGCCGCGACCCTCGCGGCGGCCATCCGCACCGCGGTCGACAAGGGCGCCGAGGTCATCTACGTCGGGCGGGTGCTGGCGACGGGGAAGGCTGAACTGACCAAGGCCGCGGCGTACGCGGCCGAGCACGACGCGCTGGTGGTCGCGCCGGTCGGCCCGGACTTCCTCCCCAGGGACCGGAACACGGGCGGGACGGTCGAGCCCGCGCCCTGGTACTGGCCCGCGTCCGCGCCGGGTGTGCTCTCGGTCATCGACTACGGCCCGGACGGCAAGCGCCCAGACAGCGCGCCCGCGCTGGACGGTGCGGACCTGGCGGCGCCGGGTGACGCGGTGGTCAGCGTCGGGCCCAAGGGCTCGGGCCACTACATCGGTTCGGGCTCCTCGCTGGCCGCGGCGCATGTCGCGGGGGCGGCGGCGCTGGTACGGGCCCGGTACCCGGAGATGTCCGCGGCCGAGGTCGCACGGCAGCTGACGGTGGCCGCCTATCCGTCGGACACGCCACGGGTGGACCCGTACGCGGCGGTGAGTTCGCTGCTCACCGACAAGCAGGGCGCCACCCCGAAGCCGGCGGCCGCACACGTCCCCCCGGCCGCCTCCGCCGAGCCGCGCCAGCGCGCCCTGATCATCGTGGGCGCGGCCGGCGGCCTGGTGCTGCTGGTGGCCGCGGGGGCCGTGCTGATCCCCCGCGGCCGGGCCCGGGGCTGGCGTCCGGGGGGCGCGCGGGACGGGGAGCCCACAGCGCCCGCGGAGCCCACCGAGCCTGCGGCGGCCGGGAGTTCGTGAGGAACGCCGCCCGTACGGGCGGACCCTCGCTTCCATTCGGGCAGCCTCCGCGGTAATCCGGGCAGCCGCCCCGCCCGAATATCCCGGGCGGGCGGCCGAGGCCCCGCGGGAAGGTGAATATGTCCGGGGGGAGCGGGCCGTTTTCCGGCATCGGCGCGTCATGTCGCCGGCCCGTCGTCCACGAGCGCCGTCTGCACCTGTGTCGTCTTGTGACGGGCGATACGCGTGGCCCGTCCCGCCGCCAGCACCCGGCCCTTGACATTGCCGAAGAGGTAGCCTTCCGCCGGCGGGCAGGACAGCAGCAGACCGGGGGTGTTGACCTCCAGCATCCGCCGCAGCAGGCGGTCGTTGAGGCCGCGCGAGGCGCCCGCCGCGGAGCGGGCCACGACCAGATGCAGCCCGACCTCGTAGCCGAGCGCGAGGTGCGCCAGCAGCGGGTCGAACGGCGCGTTCATCGAATCGCCGCCCACCATGTCGTAGTCGTCGACCAGGATGAACAGCCGAGGGCCCGTCCACCAGTCGCACAGCTTCATCCGGCCCGGGGCGATGTCCGGGCCCGGCACCCGCTCCTTGACCGCCGGGGCCGCCCCGCCGATCATGTCGCGCAGCGCGTCGACGGATACCGCGTGGCCGAGGCGGTACTCGTCGGGGATGGCCTCCACCAGGGTGCGGCGGTAATCCACGACCATGATCCGTGCCTCGGCAGGCGTATACCGTTCCATGATCGCCTTGGCCGTCAGCCGCAGCATGTTGGTCTTGCCGCTCTCGGTGTCGCCGACGACGATCATGTGCGGGGTCTCACTGAAGTCGTGCCACACCGTGGACAGTTCGCTCTCCTCCAGGCCGATCGGCATCCGCAGATCGCCCTCGGGCGGCGGGAGCTGGGAGACCGGCAGTTTGGTCGGCAACATCCGCACCTGCGGGGTCCGCGGCCCCGGCCAGCTCTCCTTGACCGCCGCGACCAGGCCGGCGACCCCGTCCGCAAGGTCCTCCGCGCTCTCCACGCCGTCGATGCGGGGCAGTGCGGAGAGGTAGTGCAGCATGCCGTCCCGGGTCAGACCGCGGCCCGGCAGCCGCGGCACGGTGGCCGCGCGGCGGCTGTTGATCTCGGAGTCCATCGAGTCGCCCATCCGCAGCTCCAGATGGGTGCCGGCCTGGTCGCGCACGCCCGCGGACAGCTCCACCCAGCGGGCGGTGGTGACGATCAGGTGGATGCCGTAGTTGAGGCCGCGGGCGGCCATCGAGTTGAACGTCTGGATATGCTGGTCGAAGTCCTGCCGCACCGTCGACCAGCCGTCGATGACCAGGAACACGTCCCCGTACGGCTGGTCCGCGAACTCCCCGGCGGCCCGGCGGCGCCGGTAGGTGGCCATGGAGTCGATGCCGTGGTCGAGGAAGTACCGCTCGCGCGCGGCCAGCAGCGAGTTGACCTCCGCGATCGTCCGGCCCACCCGCTCGGTGTCCAGCCGCGCCGCCACCCCTGCCATGTGCGGCAGCTCCGCCAAGACCGCCAGCGCGCCGCCGCCGAAGTCCAGGCAGAAGAACGACACTTCGCGGGGGGAGTGGGTGAGCGCGAGCGCGGTGAGGATGGTGCGCACCAGGGTGGACTTGCCGCTCTGCGGGCCGCCCGCGATGGCCACGTGTCCGCCGACGCCCGACAGATCGATCGTCAGCAGGTCCCGCAACTGCTCGAAGGGCTTGTCCACGATGCCGATCGGGACGGTCAGCCGCCCCCGCCCCGGCCAGCCGACGGTGGTCAGCCCCAGGTCGGGGTCGGGGGTGAGCGGCGGCAGCACCTGGTCGAGGGTCGCGGGCAGGTCAAGCGGTGGCAGCCACACCTGGTGGGCGGGCGGCCCCGCGGTGAGCAGCCGCTCCACGGCGACGGACAGCAGCGTGTCCCCCGTCTCCTCCAAGTTCTCCTCGGGCTCCGGCTCGGGCAGGTCGGGCAGCTGGCGCGGCACCACATAACCGGAGGTCCACGGCATGGTCTGGCTGGCCACCCGGGCCTGGTTCGCGCCGGCCCGCCGCTCCTGGTACGGGCCGGAGACGTACGCCGCGCGGAACCGCGTCAGCGCCTCCACACCGGACTTCAGATAGCCGCTGCCGGGCCGCGGCGGCAGCTGGTAGGCGTCGGGCACGCCGAGCACGCCACGGCTCTCCATGGCGGAGAACGTGCGCAGGCCGATGCGGTACGACAGGTGGCTCTCCAGCTGGTGCATCCGGCCCTCGTCGAGCCGCTGCGAGGCGAGCAGCAGATGCACGCCGAGGCTCCGCCCGAGCCGCCCGATCATCACGAACAGGTCCATGAACTCGCGGTGCGCGGCCAGCAGTTCACTGAACTCGTCGACGACGATGAACAGGCTGGGCAGCGGCGTCAGCGGGGTGCCGGACGCCCGCGCCTTCTCGTAGTCCAGCGCGGAGGTGTAGTTGCCCGCCGCCCGCAGCAGCTCCTGCCGCCGCATCAGCTCGCCGTGCAGGGCGTCCTGCATCCGGGAGACCAGCGCCGCCTCGCCCGCCAGGTTGGTGATCACCGCCGAGGTGTGCGGCAGTTCGTCCAGGCCGAGGAAGGTGGCGCCGCCCTTGAAGTCGACCAGGACGAAGTTGAGCGTTTCGGAGGAGTTGGACAGCGCGAGCGCCAGCACGAGGGTGCGCAGCAGCTCGCTCTTGCCGGAGCCGGTGGCGCCGATGAGCATGCCGTGCGGCCCCGTGCCGCCCTGGGCGGACTCCTTGATGTCCAGCTCCAGCGGTGTGCCGTCGGCGCATACCGCGATCGGCACCCGCAGCCGGGCGGAGCCGGTGTTGCGCTGCCACAGCGTGGCCGGGTCGTGCCGGCGCAGGTCGTTGATCCCCAGCAGGGTGGTCAACTCCACATTCGCCGCCAGCGGTTCGGCGACCTCACTGCCCATACCCATCCGGTACGGGGCGATCCGCTTGGCCAGCGCGGTGACGCCCCTCGGTCCGAACCGGTCGGGGCGGCCGAGTCGGGTGGGCTGCTCCTTGCGCTCCCGGTCGGTACGGACCAGCGTGAAGTCCTGCCCGGACACCTCGAAGCGGAGCGTGACCCGGCCGGGCCGCCAGGTCAGCGCGCCGCTCAGATCCAGTACGACGGCGTTGCGGAAGCCCGGCCCGTCCAGCCGGTGCCCGCCGGGGACGCTCCCGCCGTCCACCACGATCACGGTGAACGGCTCCTCGCGCCCGGCCGCCGCGTCCGGGTCGAAGGCCGGCCGCTCCAGGAACTCGGCGCCGAGCAGGTCCTCCAGCTCGTTGAAGGCCGAGACGCACATGCGGGCCTGGCCCGCGCCGTCGCTCTCCTGGGGGTGGAGGTTGTGCGGCAGCCACTTCACCCATTCCCAGTCCGCCCGCCGCTCGTCGGACACGCACAGCGCCACCCATATGTCGTCGGGCGCGTGGAAGGTCACCAACTGGGCGATCATGGCGCGGGCGACGGAACGTATCCGCTCCTCGTCGCCGCGGAACAGCACCCGCGCCCAGGACCGCAGGTAGATGGCGATGGGCTGTTCTGGCACGGTGGAGTACGCCCGGATGAAGCTGCGCAGGGCGTGCGCGGCCAGTGGCTCCAGGTCCTCCACCGGCGTGGTGGCCTTCGGCGTCAGCCGCAGGCCGAGCTTCTGCTCGCCGACGGCCACCCGGACCTCGCCGAAGTCCTCGTCCTGCGGGCGGCGTTCCCACAGCCGGGTGGTGCCCACCAGTGCCCACAGGGCCGCGGGGTCCGGGTGGCGCCAGGCCAGCGCCTTCTTCTGGTCGGCGACCGCGGTGCGCACCTTGCGCCGGATCTGCGTGAGATAGCGCAGGTAGTCGCGGCGCTCGCCTTTGAGCCGCTGCTTGCGCTCACTGACCTTGCGCATCATCTGGCCGAGCATCATGGCGCCGGAGGCCAGCACCATCATGCCGACGGCCAGGTACATGAAGTGGCTTCCGGACGAACGGCTCATGCCCGGCCGCATGAACATCAGCATCATCGACACCGACATCAGCGCCATCGGCAGATACGTCCACACGGCGGAACTGTCGGGCACCACCTCGGGCAGCGTGGGCGGCTCCTGGAGGTTCAGCTCGCCCTCGGGCATGTCCGGGCCACGGCGGCGGGCCGGCCTGCGGAACAGGACCACACTCAACGAACGGTCTCCTTACGGGCGCGGTGCGGACGAAACCATGGCCTATTGAAATGCAGGTCGAGCCTTTTTCGCCACCGCGAGAGCTTACGCCTGGAGTTTCGCTGCTATTGCCTCAATGAACTCCAGTGACATTCTGTCATTTAGTGACACGCTGTCCTTCGGTCTCTTTACTTGTGTACCCCATGGAAGGTGTGTACTTTGCCGAAAGGTAAGTGCATTGCCCAGGTGAGCGGACGGAGTCATGTCCTACTGGAATGCAGGTCCAGCCCGTTTCGCTACCGAGACAGTTTCCGGCCGGAGTTTCAGTGTCATTCTGTCATTTCGCGACACGATTTCCTTCGACGGAATACCCCGGAGGAGCGTGAACCGACCAGATGACTGACACTCAGGTTGCCGACCTGTGTCGGCTGACCGTTCGCGCGCCCGCCAAGAGCGTCGATCTGGCGGTGCCCTCCGATGTCCCCGTGGCCGACTTGCTGCCCGCCGTCCTCGGCTACGGCGGCGAGGACCTCGGCGAGACCGGCATCGACCACGGCGGCTGGGTGCTGCAGCGCCTCGGCGGCGGGCCGATGGACGAGGAGCGCACCCTCGACTCGTACGATCTGCGCGACGGCGAAACGCTCTACCTCCGGCCGCGCACCGAGGCGCTGCCCGAGGCCCACCTCGACGACCTCGTGGCCGGCATCTCCGACACCATGCGGTCCCGCCCCTACGGTTGGACCCCCGAGGCGAGCCGGCGGCTGCTGCTCGGCCTCGCGGTGACCGTGCTCACCGCCGGGCTCGTGGTGCTCGCCCTGCCAGGCGGCTCCGTGGGGGTGCGCGCCCTGTGCGCCGCCGTGACCGGACTGCTGCTGGTCGCGGGCGCGGGGTCGGCGAGCCGCGCGGTCGGCGACGCCGGAGCGGGCGCCACGCTCGGCTTCATGGCCGCGCCCTACCTGGCGTTCGCCGGATGGCTGCTGCCCGGCGGCGACATCACCGGCGCGCATGCCAACGAGGTGGTCGGCTCGCGGCTGTTGGCCTCCTGCGCGGCGGGCGCGGGCGGCGCGATCGTCGTACTCGCCGCCGTGGCCGCGTACGCCGCGCTCTTCCTGGGCATCGGCGTGGTCACAGTGTTCGGCGCCATCACCGGGACCCTCATGATCACCGCGGACCTGGCGCCGCACCATGTCGCCGGGATCATCGCCCTGGCAGCGGTGGTGCTGGGCGCGTTCGTCCCCTCGCTGTCCTTCCGGATGTCGGGGCTGAAGGTGCCACCGCTGCCGACCAACGCCCAGCAACTCCAGGAGGGCATCGAACCGCACCCGACCGCGGCGGTCGCCGGCCGCACAGCGCTCGCGGACGGCTGGATGAGTTCGCTGTACGGGGCGGTCGGCGCCACCTGCGCCGCTTGCCTTGGGGCGCTTGCCTGGTACGCCAACCTCCCCTCGGTGCTCACGGTGGTGGCGCTCTCGCTGCTGCTGATGCTGCACGCGCGAGGTCTGGGCAACACCTGGCAGCGGCTCTCGCTGACCCTCCCCGGCGCGGCCGGGCTGCTCCTGCTGATCCTCGTCGGCGCGGAGTCCTACGCACCGGACCGCCGGCCGGTGGTGGCCGCCGGACTGCTCGGCCTCACGGCGGTCATCGCCATCGTCTCCTGGACCGTACCGGGGCGGCGCCTCGTCCCGTACTGGGGACGGGCGGCCGAGATCCTGCACTACCTGATGGCGCTCAGCCTGCTGCCCCTGGTCCTGTGGGCGCTCGGCGCCTACAGCGCGCTGCGCGGGCTGATGGCGTGAGCGAGACGGCCCGAGACGGAAGGGAGTGACCGATGCAGACGAAGCGGGACCAGGTCCAGGCGCACATGTTCGTCATGGGGCGGCTGACGTCCGCCATGCTGCGCGCGGACCCCGACGCCCCGGAGAGCCCGCAGGGCAGGACCAACCGGGCCGTGACCATCAGCGTCCTCATCGCCATCCTGCTCTGCGCCGGATCGTTCGTCTTCGGCCTGCTCAGCCCCGGCACGAAGAGCTCCTGGCGGGACCCGGGCACGCTGGTCATCAACAAGGAGACCGGTACCCGCTACCTGTACCTGGACGGACGGCTGCGACCGGTGCGCAACCACACCTCGGCGCGGCTGCTCGCGGGTGACCAGATGAAGGTCATGACCATCGGGAGCAAGTCGCTGCGGGGCACCCCGCACGGCGCGCCGGTCGGCATCAGCGGTGCCCCCGACGAGCCGCCGGGCAACGACAACCTCACCGGCGACCCGTGGCAGGTGTGCTCCGGCAACACCAGCGGAGCGACCGGCACCACGGTGGCCGTGGGCGTCAAGGCCGAAGGCGCGGGGCTGAAATCCGGGCAGGGGCTGCTGGTGAGCGGGCCCGACAAGGACGACTACCTGGTGTGGCAGGGCCGCAGGCTGCGGCTCGACCAGAAGGCAAACGCCGCCGAAGCGCTCGGCTACGGCTCCACCAAGCCGGTGCCGGTCTCCGCCGCGTTCCTCAACTCCCTGCCCGCGGGCCCGGACCTGTCCCCGCCGGTCGTGCCGGGCCGGGGCGGGCAGGGGCCGGAACTGGGCGGGCTCCGGACCCGGGTCGGCCAGGTCTTCAAGGTCGCCGCGCCGGGTGGCACCGCCCGCTACTACCTGCTGCGCAAGGAGGGCCTTGCCCCGCTGACCGCCACCGGCGCGGCGCTGGTCCTCGGCGATCCGGACACCCGGAAGAAGGCGTACGCGGGCGGGGCGGTGTCGCCCGCGAGCCTGGGCGCCGACGCGCTGAGCGGCCATCTGGCCCCGGACACGCCGGAGGTCGAGACGGGGAAGCGGCAGCCGGCGACCCCGCCGGAGCCGGTGGACCTCGATGCCGGACAGACACCGTGTGTCGGAGTGGAGTCCGGGAGCGACGGTACGCGGGTGAGCGTGGCCCTGATCCGCGACGTGGATCTCGGCCCGACCACGCAGGCTCCGCCGGAGGGGCTGGTACCGGCGTGTGTGACGGTCAACCGGATCACGGTGCGGCCGGACGGAGGCGCACTGGTGCATGTGCTGGGCGCGGGCGGCGGCGAGGTCGGCAACACGCTTTATCTGGTGACGGACACCGGAATGAAATACCGGCTGCCCACCGCCGATTCCCTGAAGGCGCTGGGATACAGCGAGGGCGAGGCACAGGCACTTCCGTCCTCACTGCTGGCCATGCTGCCAACCGGCCCGGATTTGACTCCACAGGCGGCGAGCGCGGGACGGAGCAAATCCACGGCGCCGCAGTGTGAGACGGAGAACTGACCGGCCGCCAGTGCACCGTGCCTGGTGGCGAACAACAGCCGAAGGGATATCTCATGCCAGGACTGACGAGGTCAGAAGAGGGCGCAACCCGCAACGGAATCTCTGCCACGGAAGAGGCGTTCGGCAACATCCAGGTCTGCCGCCAGGACGTCGAGAACACGAAGCTCAACGTGGGCGGTGCCTACGGGGGCAGCGACGGTAAGCAGTACCAGGACCTGTTGCAGCAGTGGGACGACCAGGCCGAGGTCATCTCGAAGAACCTCATGGACGTCATCGACACGCTGAACGAGACGCTCCGGTCGAACAACCTGACGCAGGGTTCGCAGAAGGACGCCGTCGACCAGGAGTACACCCAGGCGAAGTCGATTTTCGACGCGCTGCACGGCTGAGCTGAACCCCGGTAACGGACACCCGGTTTCGTTCCGTCCCGCATCCCCTGTATCCCCTCGCAGTGAAAAGAGGTACGTGCTGTGCCAATGGACTTCTCCGACGGACACATCTACGTCGACTTCAAGGGCACCGACAACGCAGCTGAGGACATGCGTCTGCAGACTCAGAACATCGAGAAGATTCTCAACCAGCTCGAAACGGAGCTGCAGAAGTTCATCAGCAGCTGGGAAGGTGAAGACCAGGAGGTCTACGTCCGCAAGCAGGCGGCATGGCACCGGGCCGTCGAGAAAATGAAGGAGCTCCTCAGGAGCCACGCTGGACTGCTCGACGACATCGGCGACAACTACCGGACCAATCAGCGCAATCTCACGTCCAGTTGGGAAAACGTGAAGATCGGCCGCTGAGGCCGGGTGCGGTACGGGCGACTGCCTGCGCGTTGCCACACGTGGGCGGTCGCCCGTTTCGGCACAGGACATCCACGGAGAGCAACGGCCGACGAGAAGGGGTAGTGAGATGGCCGAACCGATCCAGCTGGACAAGGCGTGGATGGAGCACTTCATCAACGTCGATGTGCATGACTTCCAGGCGGAGCTGAAGAAGATCCTCAAGGACAAGGGGGATATTCCCGCGCTGGGCAGCCTCAAGTCGGAGAATCCGCATGACTGGAAGGGCGCGGACATCCCCTCGGGGACGAAGCTTCCCCTCACGATCGGCGCCATGACCGAAGAGGAGGAGCTGACCAACGGGTCGCACATACACAAGACCCTGAAGCAACTCATCGACCAGATCCTAGGGATGATCGAGGATCAGCAGAAGCTCTTCGACGACATCGAAGACAATCTGCGGGAAACCGTCAATACTTTGCTGAAGACGCAGGGTGACAACCTGGGCAAGATCGACGGCGAGAAGATTCTCGACCCCCTTGAAGACGTGGACGACGACCTGGCCTCCGAAGGGTCCGGCTCCGGCGGGGGCGATGGAAAGGACGACAAGAAATGACGGTGAAGAACCATGGCGCCGAGTGAGCCGTAGCCGCCCCGGCTGAGCACCGCAGTAACCACACCCCCTCGTTCCCCCGCCCGATGGAGGCGCCGCCGTGCCGTTTTCCAACGCCAGTGATTATTGGCAGAAGGCGATTTACTTCTTTACCGGTTACGATGCGCCGCACATCGACAAGTTGTTCTCCGAGTGGGTGGGCAACGATGACATCCCGCTGATGAAGGTGGAAATCACCAAGCAGAAGCGCGTCACCTACGTCGATGTGGATGACCTTCAGTGGAGGATCGATAACGCGGGTCGCGACGTGAACAACACGGACTTCGTGATCCCCTTCTACAAGACGGGGAACGAGGAGGAGTCCGGCGATGAGGCCTTGGGGGACACGATCACCTATTACAAGGCCCGATTCACGCTCTTGGGCAACCACAACGGCAAGGACAGGCCCTCCGGCGGTGTGTACGAGGGGGGTGAGCACAAGGCCAGGTACGACAACGACTTCAAGAAGTCGGACGAAGGGACCACGTGGGACACCGGTCCGCATACGCAGTACTCCTATGGAACGGGCCGGGCCCTTGAGGCCGTGCTCGACAACGAGGGTGGTACGCGTGGGTTCGAGTGGAACGGAATCGACGTGCCCGCCGAACGTGTCGTCGATCTCGCGTCGTTCGGCAGGGCGGCGGACGCCTTCGACCGCGTCGCCCAGTTCTACGTCGACCGCCAGGCGGAACTGGAGGAATGGCACAAGCGGGTCGGCATGCAGGAGAACAAGGCGTGGAAGGGCACGGCGGCCGGCGTCTTCTGGGATCTCATCCACAAGCTGAACAAGCGGTACGAGGACTACGCCGAGGACCTGCGCAACGGTGCGATGTTTTCCGTACCGGGCGATGCCATCCGGATCGCAGGTGACGAGTTCCGGAAAGCGGCCCGGAAACTCCAGCAGGAGTGGGCCGTCTGGGAAGCAAGGGACGGTAACCCGCTGAGCTTCCTCTCCGACCTGCTGTCGGAGATCGTGGACCACGTATGGGACACCAACATCTCGAACATCACGTACAAAGTGCATACCGTTGCCAGGGGTGGAACGAGAACCACCTATCACGCCACCGAACATTTCCGCCAGGATGCCATCGACAAAAAGGGTCACAACTATGGACCGCTGAGCAGTTTGGAGACCTGGAAGGCGGTCGGCGAGGCGGCGATCGAGCGGTGGAAGGACTCCGTCAAGGAAAACCTGATCGACAACGCCGACATCGCGCTCAAGACGGTGCACGACGCGTGGAGCCCCTCGGTCTTCGACGTCGGAACCGTCAAGACGTCGAGCGGCGACAGCCTGTCCCAGGATTACGAGAAGGACAAGGCCGACAAGGAGAAGGAGGAAGCGGAGAAGAAGGAGGAGAAGTACCGGAAGGAGCAGGAGGAGAAGGAGGAGAAGTACCGGAAGGAGCAGGAAGAGAAGGAGAAGAAGGCCAAGGCGGAGGCGGACGGGTATCGGAAGGAGCAGGAGGAGAAGGAAGAGAAGTACCGGAAGGAGCAGGAAGAGAAGGAGAAGAAGGCCAAGGCGGAGGCGGACGGGTATCGGAAGGAGCAGGAGGAGAAGGAGGAGAAGTACCGGAAGGAGCAGGAAGAGAAGGAGAAGAAGGCTGAGGCCGAGGCTGATCGGAAGGAGAAGGACCAGGAGAAGAAGCAGGCCGAGGCCGAGGCCAAGCAGGAGAAGTACCTGAAGGAGCAAGAGGCCAAGCAGGCCGAGGCGAAGGAGGGGCAGGAGCAGAAAGAGAAGGAGGCCGAGCAGAAGCAGGCGGCGAAGGAGAAGGAGCAGGAGCAGAAGCAGGCCCAGGCGGAGAAGGAACAGGAACAGAAGCAGAAGGAGCAGGAAGCCAAGCAGGAACAGAAGGAGAAGGAGGCCAAGCAGGAGCAGGAGCAGGCGAAGAAGGAGGCCGAGGCCAAGCAGGCGGAGCAGGAGAAGAAGCAGGCCCAGGCGGAGAAGGAGCAGGAGCAGAAGCAGGCCGAGGCTGAGAAGGAACAGGAGCAGAAGGAGAAAGAGGCCGAAGCCAAGCAGGCGGAGCAGCAGAAGAAGCAGGAGGAGTACCAGCGACAGCAACAGCAGGTTCAACTTGGCCAAGTGGCTCAGCAGAAGGCCGAGCAGGATCGGGCGAAGAAGAAGCAGGAGCAGGAGCAGCAGGAGCAGGAGCAGAAGCAGGCCCAGGCGGAGAAGGAACAGGAGCAGAAGCAGAAGGAGCAGGAAGCCAAGCAGGAGCAGAAGGAGAAGGAGGCGGAGCAGGAGCAGGAGCAGGCGAAGAAGGAGGCGGAGGCCAAGCAGGCGGAGCAGGAGAAGAAGCAGGAACAGGAGCAGAGGCAGGCCAAGCAGGAGCAGGAGGAGAAGGAGAAGGAGGCCGAGGCCAAGCAAGCGGAACAGGAGCAGAAGCAGGAGCAGTACCAGAAGGAGCAGGAGCAGAAGCAGGCCCAGGCTGAGAAGGAGCAGGAGCAGGCGAAGAAGGAGGCCGAGGCCAAGCAGGCAGAGCAGGAGAAGAAGCAGGAACAGGAGCAGAGGGAAGCCGAGAAAGAGCAGGAACAGGCGAAGAAGGAGGCCGAGGCCGACCAGAGGGAGCAGCGGAAGAAGCAGGAGGAGTACCAGCAGCGGCAACAGCAGTACCAGGAGGAGCAGCAGCAGCGGCAGGAGCAGCAACAGGAGGAGCAGCAGAAGAAGCAGGAGGAGTACCAGCAGCGGCAGCAGGAATACCAGGACAAGCAGTACCAGCAGCAGGAACAACAGCAGCAACGGCAGTACCAGCAGGAGCAGCAGCGGTACCAGCAGGAACAAAAGCAGGAGCAGCAGCGGTACCAGCAGGAGCAGCAGCTGGAGCAGCAGCGGTACCAGCAGGAACAGCAGCAGTATCAGCAGCAGCAGGAGCACAGCCAGCAGCAGCAAGAGCAGTACCAGAAGCAGCAGGATCAGGCGCTCAACCGCATTGGCGGCGCGCTGAACGGCGATAACTTGCCGCCGTTGTCGCACGACCCGATCACGGGGCCGGTGAACGGCGATGACTCACTGCACAACCCCGGTGGGAGCGAGTCGCACATTGACTCCCACGGCCGGGTGGTCACGGAGTACCCGGACGGCCACACCACCACGATCGATCCCGACACCCAGACTTCCAGCATCACCACGCCGGACGGCCACACGCGCTCCGGCCCGCTCAACGTCGATAACGTCCTCAACAACCCCGACGGCAGCAGGTCGCACATCGATCCGCAGGGGCAGATCGTCACGGAGTACCCGGACGGCAGCACGTCCACGATCGATCCGCACACCGGCGCCACCTCGATCACCGACTCGGACGGCAAGTCGATCACGGGGCACCTGAACGGAAGCGGCAACTCACTCCCGGACTTCCAGCACCAGACCCCCGGGTCCAACTTCGGCCACATCGGAGGCAACGGCGGGGGCGGCAACTCCCATTCGCTGTACGACCCGTCCTCGTACGAGGAGGAGTTGTGGGACAAGGACCCGTATCAGTCGCCCGGTGAACAGAACGGCAACGGCAACGGCAACAACCAGGCGGCGGCCAACCTCGGCAACCAGAACCAGCCCGGGGCACCGGGGGGCGGCGGCATGCCCCTCAACCCCGGAACGATGCCCGGACGCGGTGGTGGTGGCGCCGGCGGTGGCGAGGGCGGCCCCACCGAGCGGGTCCGCAACGTGATCGACAGCGACGACGTGGTCAGCAACCGCCGGGCGGCGCCCAGGCCCGGCCGCCCCGGCGGCGGACTCCTCGACGAGCGAGAGAACGTGATCACCAGTGGCGGCACCCCGTTCATGCCGCCGATGGGCGGCGCGGGCGGAGCCGGGGCGCCCGGCCAGGTGGCGACCCAGACCGACGACCGCGAGCGCGAGTCGTGGGTGCCGGAGGACGAGGACGTGTGGGGCAGCGACGAGGGCGGCTCACCGGCCGTGATCGGCCGATGAGCCCCCGCCGCGCCGTCGTTCCGGAAAACCGTGCAGCCAAACCGATCAGCCTGACCAGTCCGACCAGCCCGAGGAGCACACGTTGAGCGAGTTGAACGATTCGTACGCGGAGCGCGTCCATCAGGCCAGGGCGCACCTCGAAGCCACGAAGGCCGCCATCGCCCGTGCCGAGCAGGAGCTCGCGGCCAACAAGGTGAAGGCCCGTTCGCGGGACCGTGCGGTCGAGGTCACCATCGGCCCGCAGGGAGAGCTGGCCGGGCTGACGTTCGTGGACAACAAGTACCTGAACATGACCGGACCGCAACTGGCCGCCTCGGTTCTTGAGGCGGCCGAGCGGGGGCGTCAGCAGGTCACCCAGCGGGTGATGGACACCTTCCGCCCGCTGTTGGCGGCGAACCCCGATGTCCCGGGGTCCCGGGACATCGGCATCGACTGGGACCGGCTCTTCGACTTCGGGTCGGCGTTCGAGGGCGGTGGGCGAGCGGGTGGCGGCAGGCCGTCCAGCGACGGGTTGCGCGACGAGATCCACGAGGACCCGGATGTCCCCGGAGGAAAGCCATGAGCGACGACACCTATGACATGGATCTGGGCAGGATACGGGGAGCGCTCGCCGGCCTGGCCGGTGTGGAGAACCAGTTCATGGCGCTGAAGGGGGAGTACCTGGGCGACCATGAGAGGTACAGGGGCTGGAACGGCGACAAAGACGCACCGGACGACTACTACACGAAGACCGAGCCCGACGACGAGAAGACGGTGCGGACGCTCACCGAAGCGATCGAGGGTCTCGGATTGGCGGTATCGGCGCTGAGAGCCGGACTGTTGGAGAGTCTCGGCAGCGTCAAGGCCGTTCAGGCCGACGTGAGCGAGTTGATCGAGCAGCAGAAACGTATCGCTGACCCCGACAGCGGCGACGACTCCGGCTACGAGTCCGGCGACGACGAACAGTCCGGCGGAAAGCACTGACTCCATGCAGGAGATCAACTTCAGCCCCAAGGAACGGTACTGGGTCCTGGTCCTCATCGGTGAAAAGCCGATCGGCGCCAGGGAGAACCTGGCGTGGGACAGCCAGGACCAGTATCCCGATCTCGCCGACAAGCTGACTGCGGCCCTGGACAACCTCCGGGACTCCTTGGGGGATGTCGCCCGCGCGTTTCCGAAGCAGGTCGGGGACGCGATCAACAAGGCCATGGGGCCACTGCTCGACTCCAGCGGATCGGACGGCATCGGGGACCTGCTCAACCGGCTCCGGATGGACCTGCCCAATGAGCGGGGCAACCAGTCGATCAAGATCCAGCAGGCGAAGTGGGAGATCATCGCCGAGATCACGATGATGCTCATCGAGCTGGCCGCGCTTTCGGCGATGTCCTTCTTCACCGGCGGTCTTTCGCTGTCCACGGCCGCACTGGTGAGGGCGCGGGCGGCGCTCGGCATCCTGATGGCGATGCAGCGCCTGCTCAACTTCTTCCCCATCGCGGGGGCCCTGCTGGAGGCGGTCCAGGAGATGATCCAGGCCCTCGCGGTCAACCTGGCGCAGCTCGCCATCAATCCCCCGGCACGCAGGCCGAAGGGCATCGACGGGAGCAACCTCCGGGACAGCTTCTTCGGCGGCTTCATGACCGGTCTCTTCATCGACGTCTTCCGGGGCGCGGCGAACTACTTCAAGAAGGGCATTTCGGACTTCTTTAAGAAGAATTTCGACAAGGACATCTTCGATAAGTTCGACGGAGACTTCGGGAACACGTTCAAGGACATCGACTTCAACTCACCGCATCTTGATCGCATCTTCAAGAACCCCGGCGGGTTCAATCCCTACACGATCAAGAACATGGCCTACGACTTCCCGGCGACGTTTGTCACCCACGGCCTGGGCGAGGGCTTCGGCGAGGTGGTCTCCCAGGGGATACTCCACGGCAACTGGGCGTTCAAGTGGGAGACGTTCGTCTTCTCCGGCACCAGCGGCATGGCGGACATGGGCGCGGGGTACGCGCTGGAGTCCGGCGCCGGCTGGCTGCACGGCAAGGCATTCCCCAACGGGAACATCTTCACCGACTTCATCAACAAGAGCTATGCGATAGCTGATCTCCGGGACGGGGCGGGGAGCGATTCCCCAGGCGATTCCGATTCCGATTCCGATTCCGATTCCGGCTCCGACGCGCCCCCGGACATCCCGAAGTCCGCCCTCCCCATCACGTCGTCCTCGGATATCCCCGACTACGGGGACAGCTACTCGATGTACGAGGGCATCAGCTCGTTGTACGAGGACAACGGCTCGCTGCCCGGCGACAACGGCTCGTTCACGCCCGGCGGCCGCGACTCCGACACCTACTCCGTGGACTCGTACGGCTCCTCCGACTCCTCCAACTCCTCGGACACCTCCGTCTTCGACGACGCCGCGTCCATCAACTCCGCCGGTTCCTTCGACTCCATCAACTCCATTGGTTCGGACCGCGCCACGGCCCCCGCCCCCTCGCCCTCCCCTCTCCCCTTCCCGGGGTACAACTCTTCGTCGTCGAATGTGCCCCACGCGAACTTCACGGCTGACAAGGGTTTCCAGGCCACCCCGCAGAACCCGCCGCTGAACCAGCCCGGCTCCGTCGGGAGAAACCTGTCGCCGACGGGCTCCCACTCCACAGGGCCCGGTCTCCCGACGCCCGGGTACGTCGAGGACTTCAAGGGGACCAAGGAGTTCCAGACGGGCCCCGATGGTCCGCCGAACACCTCGGGTTCCTCGGCCACCTCTGACTTCCCGGCCACCTCTGGCTTCCCGAACACCTCTGACTTCCCGGCCACCTCGGACCTCCCGGCCACCTCGGACTTCCCGAACACCTCGGACCTGCCGAACTCGTCGAGTCTGCCGGGCACCTCGGGTCTCCCGGACTCGTCGAGCGTCCCGGCGCCGCCGGCGACGCGTACCCCCACGGTCTCCAACCCGGACATGGCGTTCGACGGGACTCCCGGCGAGAACAGCGAGAGCACCCCCGCAGACCAGAACACCCCCGCAAACCGGAGCGCGGGCACGGCCCTGCCCCCCGTCACTCACAGCAGCGGGCAGACCCCGGCCACCACTCCGCACTCGCCCTCGTCCGGGCAGCACTCCGGCTCCGGCACCCCCCAGTCGGGCCAGGGACCCCGCACCGAGGGGGAGCAGCAACCGCGCCCGGACACCGAGACGTCCGGCGGTCCGTCGGCCGACTCCGCCATCGACGCGGACACCGACACGGCCGTCACCCCCGACGCCGACGCCGACGCCGACACCCGGCCCGACACGGACCCCGCCGATCGGGGCAAGGCACCGGCCACCCCGGCGCCCCCGGACCAGGAGGAGATCGTCCGCGCCCGGAAGGACTACGAGGACGCGCTGGACTCCTTCACCTCCGCCGCGACCGAGGTGGACACCATCGGCGAGCGGCTGGATACGGGGGTCGGCACCAGCGCCGACACCGCCGCGCACCAGGACGCCGGGCACCGGGCCGAGCAGGCGCGGGGGCGGATGCTCGACGCGGCGGCGCGGCTGCGGGGCCTCGGCATCGACACCCACGGCGACCCGTACACCCCGGGTCAGGAGGGCATCGAGGGCGACGAGCGGTCGCGGCAGGTGCCCGTCGTCCACCGCGACGACGCGCAGCGCCAGTGGATCGCCCAGCAGGTCATCCCGGACGACCTGCCGGAGAACCCGCCTCTGCTCGACCCGGACGACGAGGTGGACATCGCCGAGCTGAACGCCGCGGGCGTCACACCAGGACCCAGGCAGCAGACCGCCGCGGCCCTCGGCATGGACCGGTTCCCGGTGCACGACAGCGATCTGGCCCCGGTGGACCACGTCAAGGTCCAGATGGTGCGGTCCGGTCCCTGGCCTGCCCCGCTCGACGAAACCGCGGCCAACGCCACCCGGCGCATCTGGCAGTCGGCGTACGCGGACTTCGCGGGCGCGATACCGGACGTCGGACCGGAGCGGCTGGCCGCCGGCCGCGCCTGGGACAAGGCCGTCTCCCTGGTGCTGCCGCCGGCGTCGACCCCTCTCCTGGCGGACTCCCGCCACGCCGAGGCCACGTACCGCGACGCGGTACGGCAGATCGCCGACCACCTGCTGAGGCACGGGCTGGACGCGCCGTCGGGCCTCGCGCTCGCCGATACGCTCCGGAAGAACCTCGGCCAGACCCCCCTCGTCCGCGGTGGCGCCACGACGCCCACCGAGTCGCAGACGCCGGCCGGCTCGGCTGCCCCGCTCCCGCCGACGCCGACCGCCACCACGTCCACCGACCTCCTGACCGACCCGGCGCCCACCCCGGCCCGGCCCACCGCCACCTCGACGGCCGGACGGGGCGGGAACGCCGGGTCGGCCGCCGCACCCGGAGGCGCGAGCCCGCAGGCGCCGCGGACGACCGTCGAGTTCGTTGCGCCCCTCGCACCGGCGACGCCCGGCGAACCCGTGCGCACCGCGGCCGGGGTGTGGGCCGCGCCGCACGGCGACACCTTGGTCACCAACGCCGGGAAGAAAAAGAAGGCCGCGGGGTCGAAGGGCAAGCAGGCCGCGGCCCCGGCCGGGGAAGCCGCCTCCGCCTCCGCCTCCGCCTCCGCCTCCGCCTCCGCCACCGCCGGGATGGCTTCCCTCACGCTGTCGGAGCGGGAAGGCACGGAGCACACTTGGGGCCCTGCCGAGTCGGTGCTGCCGGTGTCGGCCCGGATCAATTTCGCGGAGGGCGCGGAGAAGCCCAGCAACAACCAACGGGCCCGGATCCGTGAGCTCCTCGGGCGCGCCATCGAGGTGGGGGAGCGGAACGCCCTCGCGGGTCTCCCGGGGCCGCGCCTGGTGGTGACCGGCTACGACGACAGCGGCCAGGCGTCCGGGTCCGGGGCCGCCGGGCGGCGGGCCGCGGCCGTCGCGGAGGCGTACCGCGCCGGGCTGGGGCGGCCGGGCGCGGCGGGCACGTTCACCGTCGCGGCGTCCGGCCGGAAGCCGGGGGAGGTTTCCGGGGAGGGCGACGCCCGGCAGGTGGTGGTCGAGTTCGAGCTGCCGTCCGGGACGGCCGCGGTGCGGCGGCTGGACGAACTGCGCCGTACGGACCCGGAGCTGGAGGACGGCCCGTTCGACCCGGTTCCGCTGGCGCGGAAGATCCTGCACCTGGACCCGGCCGCGCCCGTGGACGCGGCGGTGCGCGACGAGCTGTACGCGCTGGTGGACGAGGCGATGGCCGAGGGGCGGGACAAGAGCCTCGCGGCTCTCGGCGCGTTCCACCTCGTCCGGCGGGGCGATGTGCTGTCCCAGCGGACCCTGCTGTTCTCCCCCGACGACGGTTCGGTGGTGGGCCGCACCTTCAGGGACCGGCAGACACCGCCGCCCGCCACGCCCGGCCCCGACCAGTCCGGCAGCAACCGTCCGTACCTCGTGGACGCGGACGGCGGGCCGGACCACATCGTGGTGTCGTGGCCGGACGGTTCGACCCGTCGGGTGCCGGGCGACGAGGTCACCGAACTGCTCGCCATGGACGAGGAGCTGGCCAAGCGGGGCCCCCAGGCCGTGGTGACGCTGGTGGTGCCGCACGCGGGTGACGGCGGCCTGGAGATGCCCCGGGGCATCTCCGCCGGCATCGGCCGGGGGCTGCTGGTGCACAGCGGCACACCCCTGCTGATCTACAACCCGAACACCAATCGGTACAACGTCCCTTCGGCGGACCAGCGGGCGCAGGGGATACCGCGGGGCAGATGGATCTCCATCAGCCCCGACGACCTGGGTCCGAACGGCGCGTGGGCCAAGGCGGGGAACGGGTTCATCGTTCTGGCCGACGGTTCGAGGCTGATGGACCGGGACGTCAAGAGCGTCACCCTCACCACGCCGGGGACCAACCGGCCGGGTGGCCGGGCCGTCTTGACCGACGCCGATGTGGTCGAGCGAGAGGCGAACTTCGGCAACCTCCAGAACCTGCAGTTCGCCCACTACGACCCGGTCACCAAGCAGGCGCTCGGCCCTGCGGAGAAGACGCCGTGGTACGGGCGGAACGCCTATCACTTCATCCTGCACGGTCTCCCGGGCTTCTTCTTCGCGGTGGACGCGACGGCCGACGATGGGCACGGCGAGGGGAAGGCCGCCGCCGGTGACCAGGTCGGCGGCTACTTGAAGCGCCGCCCGAGTGTGCAAGCGCTCCCCAAGGGCACTCCGATCGTGGCCCATTCGTGCTGGGCCAACGCGGCCTACGACGGCAGCCTTCCCGTCGCCGTACACGATGGCGTCGAGACGCCTTTCGTGCCCAACCCGTTGACGACCATCTCCCAGGCGCAGAAGGCGGCCAACGAGCTCGGAGAAGACCACCCGCTGATCGTCCTCAACCGGGTGCACGGCTTCTCGGTGACACAGGGCTTCGTCGGCATCTTTGCCTCGGTCCGGGGCGAGCAGGGGGCGTGGTCGGAGCTGCGGGCGGAGCCCGAGCCGGAGGTGCTGGACCGGCTCGCGCGGGTGGCCTTCGGCATACCGGACTCCGCCCCGGTGCCGGAGGCCGACCGGGACAACACCCTGCTGCTGGTACGGGCCCTGCGCGAGGTATTCGGCCACGAGGTCGAGAACGGCAGGGACGACCCGTCGGGGGAGTACCAGAAGCTCCTGCGCGGGATCGGGGCGCTGGAGGTCATGCGCCGCGACGATCCGGGGCTGGCGGAGGCGGGTCCGTTCAGCCTGGACCTGCTGGACTTCGTGGTGCGGGCCCACCTCGAACAGCGGGGGACACCGAAGCCGAGGCCGGCCGCCTTCGCCGACTCCACCGAACTGCGCAGCGCCGTCCGGCAGGTATTGGACGACGCGCGTGGCCGTCTCCAGGGCGCGCCCGGCCCGGTCGCCCTGCGCGACTTCGTCCCGCTCACCGTCCTCGACCAGACCGCGGCCATGATGGGGCTGCTCCCCCCGCAGAGCCTCGGCGCCATGGGGCTGAAGGCCCTCCCCGCTCCGGGACAGCCCTCCCGGTCGCTGGTGTTCTGGGCGCTCGCCAAGGCGGGGCCGGCGCTCATGAACCACCCGGACCCGGATGCCCTGGCGGCCAGGATCCTGCACGTGGAGGGCGCGCCGTCCAACCCGGACGCGATGCGGCAGATGGCCCTGTGGCTGATGGCGGGGGCCGCGCTGATCGGCGTCGACGTGTACGACCCGGTCGCCCTGGCCGCGCACCACCTCAGGCGGAGCGGGCTGTTGTCCCCGGCCACGGCCATCACCTCGCCCGCCGGACAGACGACGGGCCTCAACCTGACGGGCAAGCCCCTGGGCGGCCCGCTGAACACGGACGTCTACCGGGTGTCGCCCGACGGTACGACCGGAAGCGGCGAGAGCCGCACCACCCAGGGCCCCAAGTTCGTGCTGATGGTCGACGGCGACCAGGACCACGCCGAGATCCCCTGGCGCGGCGGCACCACCCGAAAGGTGCCGTACGAGGAGGTCGTCGCGCTTGTCGAACAGGCCCTGCGTACCACCCCGCTCACCGTTCCCATCGCCCTGATCGGACCGAGCCAGGGTCCCGGGGGCACCAGGATGGCGGACGCCCTGGCCGCCCGGGAGGGGACCGCCAGGACGGTGCTGACGCCCGCCCACCCCGCCACGGTGGTGGCCGACAGCGCGGCGAAGCAGCACGTGATCGTGGTGACGGCGGACCCGGCGCAGTCGAGTGCCGCGGACGACTGGGGACGTACCGAGCCTCCGGCGCTGACCACGGGGCATGCCCCCATGTCGGTCATCACGCAGAGCCCGCCCCCCTCCACCGAGGCGACCGAACCCGCGGGGATTCCGTCGGACACCGATGCGTACCCCATCGGGCTGTCCCAGCCCGGGCCGCAGCGGCACCCGGTCCTCACGCCGAAGCCCTTGTCGCACATCGCGGAGGCGCCGACGGCCAAGGGCTTCACCGGCAAGCATCCGGCCGGGGCGGCGGTGCCCCCAGCGGCCGGTGGCGAGGCCGCCCTTCCGCGGCCGGACACCACGCAGCCCGTACTCGACGCCGACTCCGTACTCGACGCCGACTTCGTTTTCGACACGGACACCGACCGCGACACGGACACCGACCGCGACACAGACACCGACCGCGACACCGACACAGACACCGACACAGACACCGACACCGACTCCCTCTTCGCCTCGGCCTTCGGGCTCGACGAGGTGCCGTCGGCCGAGCCGGAGCCGCAGCCGAGACCGCAGGCCCCCATCCGGCCGGGGGCGCGGGCATCGTCCGGACAGGCGATGCCCGGAGTGGGTCAGGTCACCCTGCCGGTGCACACCGCGCCGGTGGGGAGCCCGGCCAACCAGTTCTGGTCCCACGCCCCCCGGCTGACGGAGGTGTCCTTCGAGCCGGCGGACACCGACCTGTCCGAGACCGCCCAGGAGTCACTGGAGGACCTGGCCGTCCGGGTGGCCCGGGACGGGCTGCGCAGCCGCAAGCACGATCTCCCGCTGCCCTTCGTGATCCTGACCGGGTACGGCGAGGGAACGGACGCGGAGGCGCAGGCCGAAGGAGAAGCCCGCGCCACCAACGCGTACGTGGAGTTCCTGGCGAGCCTGGACGTCGAGCTGAGCCGCCGGCAAAAAAGCCTTCCCGCCGATGAGCAGCTCACGGCCAATGACTTCACCATCGACTGGCGCGGTTTCGACGGGGACGTCGGGCAGTCCGCGGGCGGGAACGCGGAAGCGCTGCGCCGCCGGGTGACGGTCGAGGTCGTCTCGCCCATGACGCTGCTGAACGACCTGCGCAAGGCCGATCCCGACCTGCGGAACGCGCCGCCGGACATGGACGGTCTGATCCGCCGCGTCCTGCACCGCCCCGACGGCGCCCCCGTGGACCTTGGCGTACGCGAACGGTTCGGCGAGCTGGTCCACGACGCGTACCAGAACGGCTGGGCGGACAACCTGGGGGCGCTGGGCGCGTACCACGCCTTCGTGAAGGGATTGATCTCCAGGCATCGGGCCCGTCACTTCACGGTGAACGGCCAGCGCGTCGCGGGTATCAACTGGAGCCCGGCGGCAGAGGTTGTCGGACTGGCCGTCAGCGGGGTCGACATCCTGCGGGAACGTCCCGGTGGCGGGTTCGACAAGGTCGGCAGTGCCCCAGCCCCGTGGGGACCGGGCTGGTTCCCGTACACCGTGGTGGCCGAGGGCGGCCACGACCGCGTGACGGCGAGGTGGCCGGACGGTACGGCACGCGACCTGACCCCCGACGAGTTCGTCGAACTGGTCGCGGCCGACCTGGACGGAGCACCTCCGGGCATCCCGATCGTGCTGGTCATCCCCCAGGGCGGGGACCGGGGGCTGGACCTGCCGCGGAAGCTGGCGGACCGGACGGGCAAGACGGTGTGGGCGCACAGCGGACATCCCACGCTCCACGAGACCGGGCCGCAGACGTGCGGCATCGGCGTGATCCACCGGGACGGCCGCATCCAGGGCGACTGGATCCCCAGCCGGCCCGGCACGGCGCCCGACGCGAGGGCGGACGATCCGAGCTGGTGGCGCAAGGTGGTCAACAGGACCCTCGTGGGGCTCACGGGCCTGAGCTTCGGGCGCACCGCGCTCCGTCCGGAGGAGGTCGTCGAGAAGGACATGGAGTGGGACCAGCGTCATCTCGACGCGATGAAGCACTACGCCCACTTCAACACCGCCGTGCGGAGGTTCGTCAGCGGTCTGCTCCCGCTGCCGCGCCCGGGCAAGCCGGGTACCAGGCGGTACTACTTCGACGCGCACGGCGGGCCCGGCTACATCGTCCTCCCCCTGGAGGACGGCAGGGAGATCCGCGCCTGGAACCAAGAGGGTGCGCGGTACATCGCGCGCCGCAGGAGCGTGCAGGAGCTCGACAAGGACGACTGGATCGAGCTGGTGGTCTGCTACGCCGGTTCGCCCCAGGACCGTGGCGTGGACCGCGCCCGTTTCGACCTCGGCGACAGCTTCCCTGGCTCCTTCGTGCCCGACCCGCTCGCGGACGTCGCCATGGGGCAGCACGTCGCGAACGAGACGCGGAAGAAGGTCAATGCCAGCATCCTCACCGATGCCACGGTGGCCTACCCGGGTGGATACATCCGGGCCCTGGACACCGACGCCCAGGGGCGGCGGGGTTCGTACCAGCAGTACTTCCCCGAGCCCGACGCCGAGGAGCTGGACCGCCGGGCGCGGGAGATCGGGTACCACACGGGCCCGGGACCGGCCCCCGCGGTGGCCGGGGCGGCGACGCTGCGGCTGGTGCGGGCGCTGCGGCTGACCCTGGGCAAGGAGATCGACGACGACCTGCGGATCGACCAGGACCCGGAGTACGCGGAGCTGCTGCGCGGTGCCGCCGCGCTGGACCGGATGTGGCGCCTCGACCCGCGGTTCGCAGACGCGGGCCCGGTCACGCTGGACTTCTTCGAGCGGGTCGTCGCGGCGACGCTTCCCGCGGGCACACCCGCGCGCCAGGACGACTACCGGAACGTGCTCAAGCGGGCGGCCGCCGCCCCCGCCGGTACGACGGCGGCCACGTTCGTGGCGCTGCCCTCGTCGCTGGACGACGCGGCACACTGGCTCGACACCGCGGACGTCGTCGACGCGGCCGTCCGGGCCCTGCGCCTGGGCGGCCCCGGCGACGTGGGCAGGCGCGAGTTGTCCCGGATGTTCTGGGCGCGGGTCAAGATGGAGGAGGCGTGGGGCGGCTCCGACCTCGAAAGGATCACGGCCCACCTGTACGACCTCCCCCCGTCCGCCCAGGTGACCGACCGGCAGCGCGAGTTCACCCAGGACCTCGTCACGAGGGCGTTCGCCGGCGGGCTCGACGGAGCCGACGCGGACGTGATGGTCGCCTACCTCCTCGACAGGAACGGCGCGGTGTCGAAGACCACCGCCCTGTCCCCGCCCGGCGATCCGGACGAGGTGATCGGACGGGACTTCCTGGGGTCCCTGAACGGGACGGCCCCGGACCTGTCGAAGATCCAGACCCCGTCGGGGCCGGTGGACGCCCCGTGGGCCGGGAGGTACAAGACGGGTGAGGAGAAGCCCGTTCCGTACTCGGTGCACGCCACGGTCGACCCGAACGCCCCGGGCCGGGTGCTCGTCACCTTCAAGTCCGTCACCGGCCGCCCCCTCACCAGGAGCCTGTCGCCCCAGGAGTTCGCCGAGCTGCTGGCCCGTGACGAAGACCTGTGGGCGGAGGACCTGACGACTCCGGTCCTGCTGGACATCCAGGGACTCGTCGCCCACGCCCCCGGCCTGACCGGGGTCCTGGCCCAGCGCCTCGGCCGGCGGATCTGGGTGGTCGGGGAGCCGCGCCCCACGGACCCCGTCGACCCGCAGAACCCGGAGTTCGCCCCCTCCCCGGTGCGCCCCCCGGCTCCCCGCGCCGACACGGCGCGGGTACCGGTGAGCGATCACACCACGGGGGAGACGTCCGCGGCTCCCGTGCCGGACGCCGCGAGTCCGCGGCCGCGGACCTTGCGGTCGTCCGGCACGGCGGTGCCGGGGCCGCCCGGAGGGTCCTCGTTCTCGCTGCCCGTGCACACCGCGCCGGTGGCCGGTCCGGGTGCCACCGCCCCCCTCGCGCCGCCGAAGGCCGTGCGGCTGCCGTTCGCGGCGGGCTCCACGGAGCTGTCCGTTCAGGCCGGGTCCGCCATCGCGTCCGCGGCCGACGCCCTGGCCAGGTCCGCGTGGCACAACTGGCGCCGGGGCCGGCCGATCCCCGCGGTGACCATCAGCGGGTACGGCGAGGGGACGGGCCCGGACGCGGCTGATGAGGCGCTGGAGGAGGGCGAGCAGCGCACGGGCGCCGTGCACGACGAGTTCCTGGCCGCCCTGGACACCGCGCTCACCCGCCTCCAGACCGGCGTCCCCCAGGGCACCCGTCGTCTTCAGGCGGACGACTTCGACATCGTCGGGCGCTCCCGCGGTCAGGACCTCGAACCGTCCGTCACGCCCCCCGCCCCGGACGCGCGTCGGCAGGTGACGCTGGAATTCGTCGACCCGCTGACGGTGCTGAACGCCGCGTGGAGGGCCGACGCCGACCTCCGGCACGCCCCGCCGGACGTCGATGTGATGGCCCGTCGCCTCCTGCACCTGCCCGCGAGCGCCGCGGTGGACGATGCCGTACGCCAGGAGCTGTACGACCTGGTCGTCGACGCGAGCCGGGACGGCTGGGGGACCGGCCTGGGGGTCCTGGGCGCGTACCACATGGACCAGCAGGGTGTGCTCGACGGGGACCGGGACCGCTACCTCAAGGTGGGTGGCACACGGGTGCCGGGCGTCAACTGGGGCAAGGACAAGGTCCTCGACCTGGACGACACGGACACGATCGAGATCCTGCGGAGTGACGGCAACGGCGCCCTCCAGGTGATCGGCACGAAGGACGCTCCGTGGAAGGGCGGCCCGACGCCGTACGTCGTGGTGGCCTCGGGCCGGCACGACATGGTGCGGGTGACGTTGCCGGACGACACCACCCGGGACCTGACCGTCGACGAGTTCGTGGAACTGATCGCGAACGATCCGGAGCTGTCCGGGCTGCCCCTCGAGGCGCCGATCGTGCTGGCCGTTCCGCACGCCGGTGACCGGGGACTCGACCTGCCACGGCTGCTGGCCGACCGGACGGGCCGGATGGTGTGGTCGCACAGCGGTCTCGCCACGGCGGACGCCCCCCACATCGGGGTCCTCCACAAGGCCGACGCGATCCAGGGCGACTGGATCCCCAGCCCACCCGGAATGGCGCCGGACCGGCCAGGGAACGCCCCGGCCTGGTGGCGCAAGGTGATCACCCGGACCCTCATGAGCCGCATCACGGGGCAGCGGACGGGCCGTGAGGCGCTGCGCCCCGACGAGGTCGTCCGTGAGCGTCGGGAAAGGCTCCACGACGCACTCGACTCGATCAGGGCGGCCGCTCACTGGAATCCGGCCACCGGCCGCTACTCGAAGCCGCTTCGCCTGGTACGGCCGGGCAAGCCGGACGCCAAGCGGCAGCACTGGGTGATGCACGGTGGCCCGGGTTACCTGATGTTCCCGCTGGAGGACGGCACCGTCTACCGTGCTTACGGCGCCGAGGGGGCCCGGTACCTCGCGCACCACAAGAGCAGCCAGGCGCTCGGCGAGGACGACTGGAACGAGCTGCTGATCTGCTGGGCCGGTTCGCCCGCGGACCGCGCCGTGCCGTCCGGCTTCGGGGCCTTGGGCCGTTCCTTCCCCGGCCCCTTCGTCCCCGATCCGCTCGCGGACGTCCCCATGGGACAGCACGTCGCGAACGAGACCCGGCACAAGACGAACGCCCTCATCCGCCTGGACGGGGTGGGGCTGTACCAGAACATGCCCTTCCGGATCCTGGCCACCGATCGCCAGGGGCGGCGGCAGTGGTTCCAGCAGTTCTACCCCGAGCCCGAGGCCGCCGAGCTGGACCGCCGGGTGCGCGAGGCCGGGTACTACACCGGCCCCCAGCCCCCGGCCTGGGCGCGGGAGCACACGCTGCGCCTCGTGCGGGCGCTGAAGCTGACGCTGGGGAACGACGTCGACGACGGCGTCCAGGTGGGGCAGGACCCGGAGTACGCGGAGCTGCTGCGCGGTGCCGCCGCGCTGGACCGGATGCGGATGAAGGAGCCGCAGCTTCGCGGCACGGGTCCGTTCACGCTGGACCTCTTCCGGCGGATCGTCGAGGCGCGGCTTCCCGCGGGGCGGACACAGGCGCGTCAGGCCGACTACCGGGACGTACTGAAGGCGGCGGCCGCCGCCCCCGACGGTACGAAGCTGAGCGACTTCGTGACACTGCCGTCGTCGGTGGTCCGGGCGGCCGAGTGGAAAGCCACGGTGGACCTGTCCGAGGTGGCCGTCAAGGCCCTGCGTATGGACGGCTCGACCACGCCCTACGAGGCCGAGTGGTCCCGGATGTTCTGGGCGCGGGTCAAGACGTACGAGGCGCTGGACACGTCCGTGAACCTCGACGAGCTGACCGCCCAGCTGTACGACCTGCCCTCCGCCGGCCAGGTGGACGACGCGGGGCGCGACTTCACCCGGGAGCTGATGACCACGGCGTACGCGATCGGGCTCGACGGGTCCGATCCCGCCGTGCTGTACGCGTACCACCTCGACACCCTCGGCGCTGTGGCCGATCCGACGGCCCTGCACGCGCCCGGCACCCCGAACGAGGTGTCCGGACGCGACTACCGGCCCGGACCGAAGGACGCCTTCCCGGATCTGTCGAAGATCCGGACGCCGTCCGGGGTGCGGGCCGCGCCGTGGGCGGGGAAGGACACGAGGACGAACACGGCCAGGCCGGCGCCCTATGTGGTGCGGGCCACGGTGGACCCGAAGACCCCGGGCCGCCTGCTCGTGTCCTTCGGAACCGTCACCAGGAGTCTGACCCCCCGGCAGTTCACCGAGCTGCTGGACCGCGACCGCTCCCTGCTCGGCAGGGACCTGGCGGTTCCGCTCCTGCTGGACATCGCCGAGTTCGACCGCCACTTCCCCGGGCTGGCGCGGGACATGGCCCAGCAGTTCGGCCGGGAGATCTGGACCACCTCGGCCGTCCCGAGCCAGACGGTGCCCCAGGGCGCGCAGCGCCCGGTGCTGACCCTGAACCCGCCGGCCCAGGCCGGTGCGTCCTCGGCGGCCGTGCAATGGACCTCCACGAAGCCGGTCGACCCGCAGAACCCGACCAACACGTCCCGCCCCGTGCCGGCCCCGCCTCCCCTGGCGGCGTCGGAGGCGGTGCCGGCTCCGGCGGGGCGCGCGTTCACGGTGCGGTTCGATTCGGGGTCGACCATGGTGTCCGAGGACGATGTGGCGGACATCGAGGATCTGGCGCGTGAGGTGGCGTCTTCGGCGCTGGCGGACTGGCGGGCGGGGCGGCCGTTGCCGTCGGGTGTGGTCACCGGCTTCGGCGAGGGTCCGGCGGTGCGGGCGCGGGAGATGGGGCAGGAGCGGGCCGAGACGGTTCTCGCGTGGTTCGAGGACTCCTTGGACGAGGTGCTGGCCGGGCTTCAGCGGGGGGTGCCGGAGGCCGACCGGCTCACCGCGGCGCACTTCCGGTTCACCGCCCGCAGCCGTGGCGAGGGCGTGGCGTCCGGTGACGTGGACCCGGAGGTGCTGCGGCAGACGACGATCGAACTGACCGAGCCGACGGGGCCGTTCACGACCTCCGAGCCGGACACCGTGCCGGGCCTCTTCGATTCCGAGTTCGACGCCGAGTTCGACACCGACGCCGATTCCGACACCGATTCCGACACCGGGTTCGACGCCGACGCCGAGCCCGACGCCGATTCCGACGCCGAGTTCGACACCGACGCCGATTCCGACACCGATTCCGACACCGATTCCGACACCGGGTTCGACACCGAGTTCGACACCGACGCCGAGCCCGACACCGATTCCGACACCGAGCCCGACTCCGACACCGAGTCGTCCGTCGCCCCCGACGGCGTACCGGTCGCCAAGTCCCGGCCGCAGCCCGCTTCGGTGGTCCGGGCGGCGCCCGGGGCGCCGATGCCCGGGCTGCGGCCGGCGACCCCGCCGCCGGTGCACGTCGCCCCGGTCACACCCCCGGCCGCCGCGCCCGGCCCCGTGCCCCTCACGCGGGTGCACTTCGCTCCGGGGTCGGCCACGCTGTCCGAGGACGCCGGGACGGCGCTGAGGGACCTGGCCGACCAGGTGGCCCGGATCGGTCTCGACCACCACGGCCGGGGCGTCGCCAAGCCCGGCGCGATCATCCTCGGCTACGGCGAGGGCACGGCGCAGGACGCGGACGCCGAGGCACTGCGGCGCGCGGCCGCCGTGTACAAGCGGTTCGCGGATGACCTGAACCGCGCGCTGGAACGCCGCCAGGGGAACGTCCCCGTGGACAGCCGGATCACGGCGGACGACTTCCACATCGTCTGGCGCGGGCGCGGTGCGGACGTGGGGCGGACCGGCACCACTCCGGACGCGGACGTGGCGGCGGCGCGCCGTCAGGTGACGATCGAGTCGGCCGACCCGGCCGCGACGCTGAACGAACTCCGCCTCGCCGACCCGGACCTGGTGAACGACCCGCTGGACGGCGACGTCATCGCCCGCCGCATCCTCCATCTCCCCCCGGACGCTCCGGTGGACGCGAACGTGCGCGAGCGGCTGCACGCGCTGATCACCGACGCCGCCGCGGACGGCTGGGCGACCAGCCTGGCGGCGCTGGGCGCGTACCACGTCTTCCAGCAAGGCGTGATCGCCCCGAACCGGGACCGCTACCTGACGGTGGGCGGCACCCGTGTCCCGGGCCTCAACTGGGCCAACGAGAAGGTCGCCGAGGTGATGACCGACTCGTTCGACATCATCGAGCAGCGGCCGGACGGCAGCTTCGAGGTGGCCGACACCCCCGACGCCGAGTGGCTCGGCGGGCCGAGGCCCTATGTCGTGGCGGCCGAGGGCACCCACGAGAAGGTCGTCGTGCCGTGGCCGGACGGGACGACCCGCGACCTGACCGCCGGGGAGTTCATCGAGCTGGTCGCGCGCGACCTGGAGCGGGAGGGCCTGCCGAAGGACCACCCCATCGTGCTGGCCGTCCCCTTCGCCGGCGACCAGGGGCTTGATCTGCCGAGGCTGCTGGCCGAGCGGACCGGCAGAACGGTGTGGGCACACTCCGGCCATGTGCTCGCCGGCAGCGAGCAGGGCCTGATGTCCCTCGGCGTGTTCCACGAGAGCGGCCGTCACCAGGGCGACTGGATCCCCAGCCCGCCCGGTATGGCGCCCGACCGCGGCCCCGGCCTCCCGGAGTGGTACCGCAAGGTGCTGACGCGGACCATCATGGACGTGCGGTCGAAGCGGCAGGCCGGCCGCTCCGGCCTGCCGGACGATGAGGTCGCGCGGCTGGGCACGGAGGACGATCAGCGTCACTTCGGCACGATGACGCACTACGTCCACGTCAACGGCGTCACGGGCGACGTCGTGTCCGGGAAGATCCCGCTGCCGTACCTGGGCAGGAGGTACACCTGGGACGGACACGCCAAGCCGGGCTGGATGGCGTTCGAGCTCGCGGACGGCACGACCCACTACGCCTACGGCGCCGAGGGGCCCCGGTACCTCGCGCGCCGCAAGAGCGTGCAGAACCTCGACGAGGACGACTGGATCCACATGGAGTCGTGCTGGAGCGGCTCTCCCGTGGACCGTGCCGTTCCGGGCATCGGGAACTCGGACACCGTCTTCCCCGGGGCGCTGCACGCACTGTCCACCGCCTTCGTCCCCGATCCGCTCGCCGACATCTCCGTCGCACAGCACACGGCGAACGAGACCCGGCACAAGGTCAGCGCCACCTTCGGGTCGGTCGGCGTCCTGTTCCACGACGGCGAATACGTCATCACGGTCTACACCGACCCGCAGGGGCGGCTCGGCGCGATCGTCACGTTCTACCCCGAGCCCGACACCGCCGAGTTGGACCGCCGCGCCCGCGTGGCCGGATACCACACGGGCCCGGGGGAGGTGCCCGAGGAGGCCGGGCAGCGGACGCTGCGTCTGGTGCGGGCGCTGAAGCTGACGCTGGGGAACGACGTCGACGACCGCGTCCAGGTGGAGCAGGACGCGGAGTACGCGGAACTGCTGCGCGGGGCCGCCGCGCTGGACCGGATGTGGCGGGACGACCCGCGGTCCGACGACGCGGGCCCGTTCACACTGGACCTCCTCCAGCGGATCGTCGCCGCCCGGCTCCCCCAGGGGCAGACCGAGGCCCGCCACGACGACTACCGCGCGGTGCTCACCGCCGCGGCGGCCGCGCCCGACGGTACGCCCCTGACCGCCTTCGCCCCGGGGCTGACGGGGGCGCTGGACGAGGCGGCCGCCTGGTGGAGCGGTGTGGACCCGGCCGTGGCCACCGCCGCCGCCCTGGCCCTGGACGACCCGCAGCAGGTGGGAACCGCCGAGCTGTCCCGGGTGTTCTGGGCCCGGGTCAAGATGTACGAGGCCCTGGCCGCTCCCGGCATGGACATCGACCGGATCACCGCCCAGGTCTTCGGCGGGACACCCGACGACGACCTGCGCGATGCCACCCGGTGGCTGATGGCCGCGCTGTACGCGATCGGGCGCGACGGGGGCGACCTCGTCACGGTGAGGGCGGGCTACCTGGAGAGCCTGGGCGCTCTGTCGGACGCCACCGCCGTGTCCACCCCCGGTAAGCCGGGGGACCCGCCGCAACTGGCGTCCGGACGCCACTTCGTGGACGCGCCGAAGACCGCGGACCTGGACCTGTCGAAGGTCTGGACACCCGGCGGTCTCGAGGACGCGCCGTGGGCGGGGCCCGGTCGGCCGGCCCCGTACGTGGTGCGGGCCTCGGTGGACTGGAACAACCCGGGTCGCCTCGCGCTGTTCCTCAACGGCTCGGACGTGAGCGTGTCGGAGGCCGAGTTCGTCGAGCTGCTGGCAGGCGACCGTCACCTGCTCGTCACGCCACAGAACACCGCCGTCCTCCTGGAGATCTCGCAGCTCGACCGGCACTTCCCCGGCCTGGCGCAACGGCTCGCCCAGAGGATCGGCCATCCGGTCCACTCGACCTCCCTGCCCGTGGACCGGATCACGCCTCCCGCGGCCCAGGGCTCCCAGGCGCCCGTGATCGCTCTGATCCCGCCTCCGAACGGCCCGGCCCCCACGGCCGCGGACTTCCGCGAGACCGAACCCATCACCCCGAACCCGCCGGTCGACACCCCGCGCCCGGTGCCGGCCCCGCTGCCCCGCAGCGCCGGCCGGATCATGCCGTCGCCCTGGGCGCCGATGCCGGCGCTGCCCCCGGCGCTCCGGTCCGCCCTGGCGCGGGCGTCGGCCGCCCGGCCCGCGCAGCCGTCGGCGGCCCCGTCCGCGTCACCGCCAGCGCCGGGCCCGCGCCTGTCCGCGGGCCGGATCGCGGAGCTGGCCGCCCGGATCGACTCGGACCAGGTGCACACCGTGCCCGTCGGCGATCCGCCCGCCGCACCGGCCCCGGCGACGCCGACCGGCAGGTTTGCTCCCGTAGCCCCGCCCGCCGCCTCTTCCCCCGGGCCGTCCGTGCTGCCGCGGTCCACCCCGGTGGCGTTCGACGGGCAGTCCGCCGAGGTGTCGGCCGACCAGGAGGCGGAGATCGCGCGGCTGGCGGCCCGGGTGGCCGAGACCGGCCTGCGGAACAAGCGGGCGAAGCTGGCCGAGACCCCGATCCGCATCACCGGACACGGCAGCGGAGCGGACGGGCAGCTCGCCCGCTCGCGGGCCGACGCGGTGGCCGCGGTGTTCCGGCGCCACCTCGACCGGGCGCTGAGCGCGCTCGGCGCGGCCGGAGCGGACCTGTCCGCAGGCGGCCTCACCCTCCACGTGACGACCGACGGCACCACGTCACCGGATCCGGCGCCCGCCTCGGTGACGATCGGCATCACCGCCGACCGGCACTCGGCGACGGCACTGCGCCTGGACGAGCTGCGGCAGGCCGAAGCCGGTCTACGGGACGGCCCGTTCCGGCCGGCCGCCCTGGCCAGGCGCGTCCTGGGCCTGGCCGACGCCACCCCGGTCACCGGCGCACTTCGCGCGGACCTGTACGCGGTGACCGACGCGGCGATGCGGGACGGCCGGGCGGGCAGCCTGGCGGAGGTGGCGGCGTACCGCGCCGAGAAGGACGCGGAACGCTACGCGGCCCACCGCTTCACCACGGGCGGCACCCGCGCCCCGGGCCTGAACTGGACGGGCCTGCCCGACCGCGAGCTGTACACGGACACCATCGGCCTCCTGGAGGAGCAGCCGGGCGCCACCCCCCGGATCCTCGACTCGAAGGTCCCCAGGTGGCTGGGCGGCCCCACGCCGTACCTGCTGGCGGCCACCATGGACGGCGACCGGGTGAGGATCCCGACGCTGGACCGCACGACGCGGACCGTGAGCGCCGAGCGGTTCGTGGCGGAGGTCCTGAAGGACCAGGAGCTGGCGAGCCTCCCCGCGGACGCGCCCATCGTGCTGGCCATGCCGTTCGCCGGCGACGGCGAACAGTACCTGGCGCGGCTGCTGGCGGAGCGGACGGGCCGCACCGTATGGGCGCACAGCGGCGACGCGCGGCTGATGACCACGCCGGACGGCCGGCTGGCCGTCGCGGTCTTCACCGCTTCCGGGCGCCCGGTGGGCTCCTGGTTCCCCGTCCCGCCCGGCATGCTGCCCGACGCGGACGACACGGACGACGCGGACGACGGGAGCGACGAGGACTGGCACGAGGACGTGCTGTCCTCCCCGCTGGCGAGCGCGGCGACGGACCTGCAGATCGGCCGCGCCTCCTACTCGCCCGACCATCTGGCTATACGGGAGGAGGACTTCCGCCACCTCGACCAGGTGACGAAGTACGTGCACACCAACTTCGCCACCGGCACCCTCTCCAAGACGTTCCCCCTGGAACCGGCCGCCCGGGGGAAGCTGAAGGCGTTCTTCGCCGCTCACGGCGGGGCGGGCTACACGTCCTTCGCCCTGGCCGACGGGGGAAAGCACACGGCGTGGGGCGACGCGGGCGCCAAGTGGCTCAAGAAGCGCAGGAGTTTCACCGGCCTCCTGAAGGACAAGGAGGACTGGCTCGGCCTGGTGATGTGCCAGGCGGGTTCCCCGAAGGACAGCGCTGTCCCGTCCCGTCGCGGCTACGGCAACGCCGGCGCGTTCGTGCCCAACCCGCTCAGGAACGTCGCCCAGGGCCAGCACTACGCGAACGAGATGCGGAACAAGACGAGCGCCACGACCGTCAGCTCAGGCGTCTTTTTCCACAACGGCGAGTACGTCCATGGCCTGGTGACCGACCCGCAGGGGCGCTGGGGGTCGTACGCGGAGTTCTTCCCGGAGCCGGAGACCGACGAGTTGGACCGCCGGGCGCGCGCCATCGGGCTGCACAGCGGCCCCGGGCCGGTGTCCGAGGAGGCGCGGCAGCGGACGCTGGAGCTGGTGCGGGCGCTGAAGCTGACGCTCGGGAACGAGGTCGACGACGACGTCCGGATCGAGCAGGACCCCGGCTACGCGGAGCTGCTGCGCGGGGCGGCTGCGCTGGAGCGGATGTGGCGGGAGGATCCGCGTTTCCGGCAGGCGGGCCCGTTCACCCTGGAGTTCTTCCAGCGGGTCGCCGCCGCGAAGCTCTCCCTGGGGCAGGCCGGGCCGAGCCGAGCGGACTACCGCGCGGTGCTCGCCCAGGCCCTCGGCAGCGGCCCCGGCACGTCACTGGGCGACTTCGTGACGCTGCCGCCGGCCGTGGACCGGGCCGTCGCCTGGCTGGGCGGCCCGGACGTGACGCGGGAGATCGCGGACGTCCTCCAGCTCTCCGGCCCGGACGAGGTGGGCGAGGACGAACGCTCGCGGATGTTCTGGGCGCGGGTCAAGGCGCACGAGGCGCTGGGCGCGCTCGACGCCGCCGGCCTGGACGCGTACACCGCGGGGGTGCTGCACCTGGACCCGTCCGAGGTGGACGAGGCTCGGCGGGACCAGGCGCGGGACCTGACGGCCGCGGCGTACGGGGTCGGCCGCGACGGGGCCGACCCGGCCCAGGTGGGCGCCTACCACCTGGAGACCGAACAGGCCCTGTCCGCCGCCACGGCCATGCCCCCGGTCACGGCCGGCGGCCCGGCGGCCGGGCGCCATCTGCTGGCCACGCCGCAGGGGGACACCGCCGTGGACCTGTCGAAGCTCCACACCCCCGGCGGCACGGTGGACGCGCCATGGCACGGGAAGACCGCGGACGGGAGCGACCGGCCGCACCCGTACGTGGTCCGCGCCGAGCTGGACCGCAACGACCCGAGCCACCTCTTCGTGTCGTACGCCGGGGTGACCCGGCGGGTGCCGGCCGCGGAGTTCCTCGAACTGGTGGCGGGCGACCCGGGACTGCTGACCCTCGACCAGGCCGTCCCCGTCTTCCTGGCCGTCTCCGAACTGGACCGGCTCGCCCCCGGCCTGGCGCAGGACCTGGCCCAGCGCATCGGCCGGGAGACCTACTCCACCGAGTTCCCCGTCGGGAAGCACACGGCCGCCGGGGCGGCGCACCCGGTGTTCTCCCTGCACCCCTCACCCGCCACCGGGGCCACCCCCACCGCCGGGGACATCCGGGTGTCCGCTCCCCGCGCGCTGGACCCGGTGAGCATGCCGGGGCCGGTGCCGCCCCCGCCGCTCGACGCCGACGCCCCCGGCTCCTCGCGCGGCGACCGCCGCGCACCCGCCCCGACCCTGGAGCTGGACGCCCCGGTGCCCGGGCTGGACGACCCGCTGCCCGACCTCGGCGGCCGGGTGCCGGGCCTCGACGATCCGCTGCCCGACCTCACCACCGCCCTCACCGAGGTCCGGCCGCCCTCACCGCCCCCGCCCCCGCCGTCGCCGCCCTCGACGCTCGGGCCCACCCCGCCGCCCGGCCAGAACCCCCGGCCGTGGCCGGCCGGGCGGCAGATCGACGAGGAGCTGGAGAAGCGCCGCCGGCCGCGCGTCGACAGTGACATGCTGCCGCCGCCGCAGGTGCACCGGCCCAGCAAGTTCACCGACGACACCCGGATGCCGGGCTACGTCGACGGCTTCCTGGCGTTCCCCGGCGACGAGTCCGACGACACCGCCATGCCCATCGCCTTCGGACAGAGCGACGTCTACCTCCGCGGCTGGGAGCGGATCGTGGAGCACATCGACGCCGAGATGGAGGCGGAGGGCGCGGAGACGGCCTCGGGCGAGGAGCCGTCGCTGCGCCACCGGGTGCGCGGCGGCGGTATCGACGAGTCCGTCTTCGACCGGATGCAGCGCGCGATGCGCGAGCGCCCGCAGACCTTCCTCGGGGAGGGCCGCGAGTTCGTGTACCGCGCGGAGTCGGGGCGGCTGCGCAGGATGCACATCAGGGTCCGCAACTACGGGGAGTGGACCAAGTTCACCGACGGCACCTCCCCCATCAAGGTCGACAACGCGTCCCGCGCGCAGGCCAGCGTCGGCGGTTCGAAGACGGTCGGCCAGACCCGCCAGCTCGCCCCGACCGTGCCGCTGGGGCCACAGGGGACGGTCTTCTCCGCGTTCGGCCGGATCGGCCTCCGGCTGGGCCGCACCCGCGAGGTCAACTACTCCATGCAGGACCAGGTCCTGAACGTGGGGGAGACCCGCGGGTGGGACACCTCGCACCCGTACCTGGACGACGCGTACGTCGAGGTGCGCATCACCGACGCCGAAACGCCGCGCCCGGCCAAGCGGGGGATCCTGGGCACCCGCTGGCGGGCGAAGCCGGCCACCGCGGCGGCCCCGGACGTGGAGTTCGCGTTCGGCGTGCGCCACGGGCTGGGGGCGCGGCTGCCGGAGGCCGTGACCAAGGACCCCAAGCTCCGCCGTACCCCGAGGACGCTGGAGCTGGGGCCCGAGTCCGACTACCGGCTCGTCATCACCGAGGACTTCGGGCCCGTCGCGCAGATCCGCGACTGGGCGGTGGACCGGATCGGTGCCGAACCGGACTCCTCGGCCTACCGGGAGCTGGACCGGTTCATCTCCTCCCGGAACTTCCACCAGCTCGCCGGGCGAATGGCCCGAGGCTCGGTTCCGGGCAAGCCGCTGTTCGCCGACGACAAGAAACGCACCCCGCTGGGCGCTTTCGTCATCGAGCGAGTGGTCCCGGGGCGGGCCGTGCTGGCCTCGGAGACGGACAAGGCGGAGCTGCGGGATTCGGCCTTCCTGACGGTGCAGAACACCCGGAAGCAGACCAAGGCGATCGCCAAGGACTTCTCCCTCGTCCTCGGGCCCACGTTCAATCTGCCGACGTTCGGCCTCCAGAACGTCATCTCCGACTGGATGAACCGGGTCAAGCCCCGGATCCAGCTCGGCCCCAGCGCGCGCATCGGGCACACCCGGGGCCGCTCGGCGATGACCGGCGGCTCGGGCGCCGTCCGCTCGGTCGGCCGGGCCAAGAACGTCACCACCGACCTCTACCGGGTCGAGAAGACCGTCTGGATCCGCAAGACCGGGGACGCGCACGCGACACCGTTCACCACCTGGAGCCTGGACCGGATGACGCGCACCGAGGCGCGCCGCCTGGCCGGCATGGAGGACGAGAACACCTTCGGCGCCACCGAGCCGTACGCCCCCGCCTACCTCACCGAGAACCACCCGCCGACCCTCGGCATGGCCCGGCCGGTGCAGTTCCTCTACGCCAACGGCCGCTACAGCCGCAGGTTCGTGGCGGCCACCGAGGGCGAGGACACCTCCTCCGGGACCACGCCCCCGCCCGCCGCCGAAACCGACAGCGGGACCGGGGCCGGCACCGGGACCGGCACCGTGCCCGCGATCGAGCCCGGCCCGGCCACCGAGGCGGGCCCGCAGGTCACCTTCGCCGAGCGCAACCGGCTCGACTCGTTCACCCGGCAGGTGCTGACCGCCGTCTCCCGCAGGTACCCGACGATGGTCGCCACACTCGAAGAGCTCGGCGACCCGGGCGACAAGAGGTGGCGCAACCACGCGCACTACCAGATGGTGCTGCACAACACGCTGACCGTCATCAACGCGCTCTCGCACCACAGCATGGCCGGCAACCTGGAGGCGATGAGCCGGACCGGCATCCGGATCGGCCTGGTGAACCCCGGCCGGTTCACCCGCGGTTACTACCACATCTGGATCGACGCGGAGCTGACCAACCGCACCTATGTGTCTCCCACGGACACCATCCTGCGCCACAGTGCGCCCGGCGCCACGACCCTGGGCGAGAGCCAGTACGGGGTGCAGGGAGCCGAGTTCGGCTTCGAGGCGCTGGCGTCGGTGCGGGACACCGCCGTCGATGACATCGGGTTCCCCAGCCACGCCCTGACCGGGCAGCTCGGCTACCAGGCCGGCTGGCAGACGCGCGACGAGTCCAACTACGGCGCGACCGCCACGTTCGACCAGATGTCGATCAGCACCAAGCCGGGCAACCTGTACTCCTACGATCTGTCCCTCACCGTGAGCACCGGCGGCTACTGGCGGCCCCGGAGCCTGCTGCGCGGCCTGGTCAGCTTCGGCATTCTCGGCACCTCCTTCTTCGTCCGCGGCCCCAAGAGCCGGGGGGACATCATCGGCGGCAACGCCGAGGTGCCGGCCGTCCGGGGCAAGGTGCTGCTGAGCATCCCGTCCGAGCACTCCCCGAAGACCGACCCGCACGCGCCGGGCGCCGACAACCCGTACCTGGACCCGAACCCGGTCACCCGCGCCCCGATGACCCGCGACGAGGCCAGGAAGCTGCTCGACGCCTCCACCGAGGACGGCCGGCAACCCGGGCCGCTCGAAGGGGTGCCCCACCAGACCCTCTCGGTGGTGGCCGACAGGACCTCCCCGGGAATCGTCGACCGGGTCCTGGCCAAGGCGTCCCACAACAAGTGGCAGCTGACCCGGGTCGGCGCCCCCGCGCACGACGCCGCCGTACGCCCGGAGCAGCCGCAGTTCCTGACGGCCAACGTCGACCAGAACGCGAGCGCGACCGGATCGCGCACCACGGGCCTGTTCGGCAAGGGCCCCTACATCGACTGGCTGGCCACCGTCGTGCACCGGATGCGGGTCACCAACCTGCGCGCGCTGACCCGGCCGCAGCCGATGGAGACCGAGATGACGGTCGGCGGCAGCAACAGGATGTCGGGGGCGCAGAGCAAGTCCTTCACCCAGTCGGCCGGTCTGACCGCCGTCTACGGCCACTCCCACCAGCAGGGTTCGGCCGTCACCGGCAACTACGGCACGGTCTGGCGGCCGTGGTGGCGCACCCGGGGCGCCAGCGGAACCATCACCCGCACGGTCACCTCGGACATCAACCGGGTCGACCAGGGCCACCAGGTGCTCACCACCGGCGACGCCGAGCACGAGGTGGCCGCCGAGATGCGCTCCTCCGGCGTGCTCTCGCCGCTGGGCGCGGTGGTGCGCAGGCTGCGTGACTGGGCCGGGGAGCGGCAGGTCGTCAAGGGCGGCTGGCTGGGCCACCTGCCCGAGCGGGCCGCCCACCGGCTCGGCCTCATCCGGGGCGACGACCTCGGCGGTGGCCCGACGTACACCCGCCGCGACTGGCTCCAGCCCCGGTGGTTCCGCAAGGCGCCGTTCGCCACGTACCCGGTCGACTCCGTGGACACCTCCAAGGTGGTGGAGGAGTTCGAGCGGCAACTGGACGACCTGGCCATCGACGACGAGAGCCGGGAGGCCATCCACCGGCTGACCTCGGCCCGGGTCACCCGCGCGCTGCGCCGGGAGATGATGGGCACGGGCTCGGCGGTGACCGCGAGGATCGGCGGCCCCGGCTGGAAGCAGATCCGGATCGGCGGGCGGAACGTACGCATCCGGGCGCAGCTCGAACCCGTGGGGGAGCCGCGTTTCGTCCAGTTGTGGCCGCGCACCGAGCTGGAGGACCACCGGTGGGCGGTGGAGACCTACAGCGACGGCTTCTCCAGCGGCCGGGGCAGCGACGCCGGAACACAGGTCAACGAGGGCGTCCACACCGGCGATACCGATGTGCCGACGGCGGGCCCGTCGATGGCCGAGACCGGCTCCAACCGGCAGAACGTCTCCGCGACCGACACCCGCGTCCGGGGCCGGGTGTGGTCCTCGTACACCAGCGAACCGCACGCCGAGTACGCCACCCGCTACCGGCTGCGCATCACCATGGAGATGGGCCGGAAGCGGGGCGACGGGCCCAGGCACCCGGAGACCCGGCGGATCGAGCACAGCGGTGACGTCGGCATCCAGCGCGAGATCGTCCCGCTCAGCCTGATGCGGCCGGACACCGCCCGGGGCTCCGCCCCGGCGAAGGGACCGGACCCGCTGGCCCCGCCGGAGATCGGCGACGAGCCGACCGCGGTGAACGTGCTCACCGGGAAAGACTCCCCGCTGGAGAAGAGCAGCGATATCACCGGTGTTCTCGATTCCTGGCGCGCCATCACCCTGCCCGACGGGACGCAGGGCCCGTTCGTCCCGCCCAAGAACGGCTTCCACGTCCGCAACGTCATCGGCGCCGAGAACATCCTCGCGGCCGGCACCATCGCGCTGGCCAAGGCGTACGACAACCGGCTCGCCACCACCTCGGGCCGGCTCACCGGGGAGGAGCTGGAGCGGGTCCTGCGCACCGCGCGGATCACCCCGCTGACCGCCGAGGGGACCGGCTCCGCGCAGGTGCTGGAGGACTCCCTCGGCTCCGGGGCGCTGTCCGCGTTCTTCGAACACGCCTCGGGCAACAGGGGTTACGAGACCGCCGGCCTGGTCGAGAACGCCCTCGCCGACCGCTCCGAGGGAACGCTGCGGGTGTTCTCCCGGCCCGACTTCGCCGGTGCGCGGTTGATGGCGGTGGCCGACGGCGCCCGGATGGAGTCCGCCACCCGGATCACCCAGAGCGACAACGCGACCGCCTCCCAGGGCGGCGACCACAACACCGTCCTCGGCGCCGCGCCCGCCCTGAAGTCGGACACCACCGGCTCGGCGAACCCGGGCGCCTCCGGCACCGGCGCCGACACCTCCGACAGCGACGGCCGGGTGATCGCGGGCGATCAGGCCCGCCAGGTGACCGTCAAGCCCAACACGGGCCGGGTGTTCGCGTTCGCCATCCCCACCGCCTGGCTGAGCGTGGCCGACGTCCACCGGCAGTTCAAGGACCTGCCGTCCAGCAACTGGGTCCGCGAGCACCTGCTGGGCTCGCTCGGCGGCGTCAGGCCGGGCCCGCAGACCGTCGAGTCGCAGACCCACGTGCTGGCCTGGGTGCGGGAGGACGTCGCCCGCCAACTCGGGCTGATCACCGACGACAACTTCCCCGAGTCCGTCGCCAAGGCATGGGACAAGGTCAAGGACGCGGCCAAGACATGGGCCGACGAGGACGCCAAGTACTGGGAGCTGCGCCGCGACCTCCCCGATCTGCGGGAGGCCGTCGAGGCCGCCCGGGTGGCGCGCTCGGTGGCCCGCCGGGAGCGCCGGGAGGCCCAGGCCGCGGCGAGGGCGGAGTTCGCGGCGGCGCGGCAGGACCTCGTGGCGGCGACGGCCGCCGCCGACGCCGCGCTCACCCAGGACCCCGGGGACTTCCCGGCCCCGGTGGGCGACGAGCTGCGGTCGGCGACGGAACTGGCCGAGGGGGCGCGGCAGACCCTCCAGGACGCCCTGCTGACCGACCTGACGGACGACACCACGCCCGCGCTGCGAGCCGCCGCCGAGGCCCGGCTGGAAAGCGCCCGGCAGGCGCTGTCCGAGGCGGAAGACCTGGTCGGCTCCATCCGGCGCAGGGAGCGGAACCGGATGGCGGCGGAGGCGCAGCGGGCCTTCGAGCGCCGGACGGCCGCGGCCGACGAGCGCGTGGCGGGCGCGCGGGACGCGGCCCACGCGGCGGCCCAGACGTTCCGGACGGCCGAGCGCGCCGTGGAGGCGCGTATCACGGCGGTGCGGAGCCAGGAGCGCAAGGCCGAGAACGCGGCGGACGCCCTGCACCACCTGCGCGCCCAGACCGACCGGCTCACGCACTGGCACCGGCTGCCCGAGGACCCGCCCAGCGGCGAGGAGGGCGCGGTACCGACCCGCGCCGGGCTGCCCGAGCCCAAGGTGACGGACTGGGAGCCGGTGAAGACCGAGCGGACCGAGAACCCGGCCAAGCACTCCGACAAGCCGAAGCTGGCGCGGGCGCCGAAGCTGGACTCCATCACGGAGGAGCCGTCGGCGGAGCCGAAGCCGGCGCGGAAGCCCAAGCCGGCACCGAAGCCGCCGTCGGGGCTGGACCCCATCGCCGAGGAGACGCCCGAGGAGCTGCCCGAGGACCTGACCGAGGACCTGACCGAGGGTAAGGCCCCGGCGCCGGACACCTCCGACCCGGGGAGCACCGGGGACGACACCGGCACCGACAGGTCCGACGGGTCCGACACGGGGACGGACCGGCGGCATGACACCCCGGACACGATGTTCCGGGAGGAGCCCGAGACCTCCGGCACGCCGCCGCGGTACACCGAGGTGACCGCGCTCCGCGACGGCACGCCCGCGCTGAAATCCCCGGAGGGGACCACCCACCGGCTGCTGGACGTTCCCCAGGACAACTCCTTCTACCGCGCCTTCCAGCGCGCGCTGCCCGCGGCCCGCACCGGTGCCGACGGCGCCCCGCTCGACGCCGCCGGGCTGCGGAACGTACTCGCGGACGCGGTGGAGGGGCTGCCGGACGACTCGCCGCTGCTGGCGTACTTCTCCCCGGACGAGACGGACACCTTCACCTCCGCCGAACTGGACGCCGCGGCTCTGGACCTGGGCATCGACACCCCGCAGCGCCGGGAGTTCGACGTCCTCGGCGTGATCCCGCACTCGGCCGGCGACCGCCCCGGCCCCGAGCGGCGCTACCAGCCGCTGACCCCAGCCCAGCGCCGTGGCCTCGCCGCCGGTCAGCTGCGGCGCGCCGCGAACGCCGCGAACGACACCGGCTGGGACCACAGCGCCGCCGACCTGCTCCCCGCGCTCGCCGCCCGGACGTACGGGGTGGGCGTGCGCGTCGTCCGCGAGGACGGCACCTACCAGGACTTCTCGCCCAACTCCGACCGTCCGCTGCCTCCCGGCGCCGAGCGCGTCGTGCTGTACGTGGCCGACCGGCACTTCCGCGCCGTGGAAGCGGCCGCCGTGGCCGAGGGCCCGCCCCCGCCGCCGAAGCCCGAGCCTCCGGTGGACGACTCCCTGCTCACCGCCCACGCCACCCGTCCGTGGACGTGGGAGGGCCTGGACGACGAGACCTACGCGGAGCAGCCCAAGTTCGACGCGGCCACCGATGTCCATACCCTGACCGACCCCGACGGCTACACCTACGACCTGGTCGCGCCCCTGGCCGGGGAGGGGAACCTGTTCTACCAGGCAATCGCCGTCGCCCTGGGGGCGGCCCCCACGGGCGGCCGCGGGTTCGAGGTGATCGACGACCTGACCGAGCTGGTGGACACGGTGCCGCTGCCGCGGACGGCCCGGCTCGACCCCCGGGCCACGTTCACCGAGGACGAGCTGTACGAGGCCGGGTTCCGCCCGCTGGACCCCGTGCGGCGCCGGGAGTTCCTGCGCGGCGGCGGCCGGCTGCCCGAGTCCTGGCCGACGCCGCCCGACTGGGTGCGGGACGGCCTGATCCGCGCCCACCTGCGGAGCTCCCGCCGCTGGAGCCCGGGGACGGCCCTGCTCGCCGCCGAGTTGGTGGCGAAGCACATGAACCTGCACGTGACCTACGTGCACGAGAACGGCACGATCGACACCTTCGGCACGGCGTCCGCCGACGTGGACAACGCCATTGTCCTGTACGAACGCGGCGGCGACTACCTCGCGGCGCTGCCCCGCGGCGCCCGTAACCCGCGCGGCCCCTGGAACTTCAGCACCACCAAGCCGGCCCCGCCCCCGTCCCCGCCCGCCCGGTTGGCCCCGCCGCCGCCCTCCCGGCCCGCGCCGCCCCCGCCGCCGCCCACCCGGCCCGCGCCGCCCCCGCCGGTGGTCGACCTGCCCCCGGTCGGACCGCCCGGCGGCAAGGGCGCGCCGAAGCCCCCGCCCACCGGCCGGGGACGGCGGCGGCCGGTCAACGACGGCCTGCCGTTCGGCCTGGACACGCCCCCGGCCGGCACCCGCAGCCGGTCCGACGCCGAGGGCCGGTCGCTGGTCCGCCCCCGCGACCTGCGGAGGGCCCTGGACCTGCTGGACACGCTGCGGGCGGGGGTCCCCGAACTCGGCGAAGGCCCGCTGGACATGGACGCGCTCGCCCGCCATGTGCTGATGCTGGACCCGGACACGCCCGTGACCGACGCGCACCGGGACGAACTGCTGGGCATCGCGCTGGCCCCCGAGATGACCGCCGCGCCCAGCCTCGCGGTGCTGGCCGGGTTCGGCCTGGCAGAGCGCGGGGCGACCGTCGTCCGGGACTTCGGATACGACGTGGACGCCCTCGCCGCCCGCGTCCTGCACCTGGACGCCCCCGACCCGGCCCGGCGCCGGGAGTTGGTGCGGCTGCTGGAACGGGCCACCGACGTCGGGATCGACGCGAGCCGGAGCGCGCGGCTGGCCACGTTCCACCTGGCGACCGGGGGCCTGTTCACGCCGGAGCGGGTCATCCGCCGCTTCGACGGCACGGCGATGGGCCGCGACGGCGACCAGCCCCTCCCCGCCCTGGACCTGGACCTGAGCCAGGTCACCCTGGTCGGGGCCGGGCCCGACGGCAGGCTCACCTTCGACACCACCGAAACGGCGCCCTGGGACCGGCCGGAGGGCCCGGCGCCCTGGGTGGTCCGGCTCAACGGCCCGCTGGGCGAGGGGCTGCTGTCCGGGCGGGTCCCCGTGGAGGACATCGCCCACCTGCTCCACATCGACCCCGAACGCCGCGCGGGCGGCGAGATCGTCCTGCTGCTCCCGCGCACCGACCCCGCCACGGCGGGGCCCGCCGTCGAAAAGCTGCTGGACGCGGTCACGCGGAGCACGGGCGTGAAGGTGCACACCGCCTACGGCATGGCGGACTTCTACACCGATGAGGACGGCCGGACCACCATCGCCCTGGGCCCCGACCGGCACGGGCGGCAGCGCACCGCCGCCGACTTCGTCTCCGCCGGCCCGAGCGCCGGCGTCACGACCACCACCGGCGTCACCCCCCGCCCGGCGACCGGCCGCAAGCGGCCCCGTCCGCGGGCCGGGGCCAAGCGGCACGCTCGTCCGCTCGGAGCGGCGCCGCCCTCCGCCAAGCGGCCGCGCAGGGTGCCGCCGGCCACGATGCCCGAGGCCCCGCCGCGGTTGCCGAAGGGGCCGGCACCGGAGGAGACACCGGCGGACGGGACGCTGCCCGAGGGGGCACCGCCGGACGGGACGGCACCCAAGGGCCCGACGCTGCCCGAGGGGGCACCGCCGGAGGGGGCACCGCCGGAGGGGGCACCGCCCAAGGCGCCGCCACGGTCGCCCATCATGACGTCGCCGGTGGGCGGCACCCCGGGCTGGGCCCGGGGGCGGCCGCTGCCGGTGCCCGGGGACGGCTTCTGCCTGCTGCACGCGTTCCTGGCGAGCGGCCCGCTGCTCGTCCGCGACGCCCTGCCCGGCCTGGCCGCGGACGGCCGGTCCACCGCCGACCGGGACGCGTACGCCTGGCTGTCGGACCCCGCCCGGGTCCGGGCCGACCTGGCGCGCGCCGCCGCGCCCGGCCCCTCGGACCGCCATGTCCTCGACACCATGCGACGGTTCGTCGCGGACCGCCTGACCGCGAGCCGGGGACGGCTGCCGGTCGAGATCGTCCACCAGTACCGCAACTCGGTGCCCGGCGGACTGGCCGCGGCCGTGGACCGGATGGACGAGGTCGCGCTGGTGACCCGGCTGACCGAGCTGGGCGTCCCCGTACCGGACCAGAGCCGGTTCCCGAGCAGGGGGCAACTGCGCGGGGAGATGGGCGACCTGGTCCTCCGGCACACCCCGCTGGACGACAAGGAGCTGTCCGGCCTGCGCGCGGCGGTCCTGGACTGGGACAACAGCTGGAACTCCGACATCGGCGACATCTTCCCCCACCTGCTGGCGCACGCCTTCGACGTACGGATCGACATCGCCTCGTCCCACAGCCGGGTCGACGGGCGGCCGGGCCTGCGCGGCATGCGGCGCGGGATCGGTCCCGCGAGCGCCGCATGGGAGATCGAGCTCTTCCACAGCAGAGTGGTCGACGCGAGCGGGCGCCCCATGGGAGGGGACCACTACGAGGGCAGCACCGCGGCCCCCCGGTTCGCCTCCACCACGGCCCCCGCCGGCCGCACCACCGCCGGGCCGCCCACCGGCCCCGGCACCTCCACCGGCGATCCGGCCACCGGCCCCGGCCCCACCTACAGCGGGCGCCCCGCGGCCGGCGGGACCGCACCCGGCGGGACCGCACCCGGCGGCCCCGCACCCCGACAGGCGCACAGGCCCGGACCGGGCAGGGTGGACCGGCACCGGCCCGGAACCCACCGGACCGGGCCGTGGGCGGGCTCCCGGGGACGGCCCCGAGGCCGGTGGCAGTGGCCCGACCGCGCCGTCGGCAGCCCCTCCTCGCCGGGCCGCACGGTCTGGCTCACGCCCGGTGAACCGGCCGCCCGGGCCCGGCTCAACCAACTCCGGTCGGCCGACCCCGAGCTGCGCCACGGCCCGCTGGACATGGACCGGCTCGCCCGCCGCGTACTGCTGCTCACCCCCGAGGAGCGGGTGACCGGCGACCGGCGCGCCGAGCTGATCCGGCTGGCGTCCTCGCCCGCGGCCCGGAACGTGACGAGCCTGACGGGCCTGAGCGCGCTGTACCTCGTGGACCGGGGCGTGTTCGACGACCGCTTCCGCGTCACCGACACCCGGGGCCGTCCGCTCGGGATCAACTGGACCGGGAGCCGGATCCCCGCCGGCCTCGATCCGAGCACCACCGCGGTGATGGTCCGCCGGGACGGGGGGAGCACCGTCGGCGACGTCCGGCCGGCGCTGTGGGCTTCCGGGCCGGGCCGTCCCGACCCCTATTTCCTCGCCACCTCGGGCGAGGACCGGATTCTGGTGCGGGGCCGCGCGGGATTCGCGCGCCATGTGCCGTTCGAGGTGTTCAACGAGCTGATGGCGCTCGACCCGGTCCTGGCCGCCCTCCCCTGGGACGTCGCGGTGGCCCTGATGATCCCCGGCCTCGGCCGGATCGTCGCCCGGCCCCGGGCGTTCGCCACCCGGCACAACCGCACCGTGGTGTCCACCAGCGGCTTCCTGACCGTCATGGACCTTCCGGGCCGGGCGGGTCACCGGGTGCTGGGCCTGCTGGACGAGGAGGGGCGGCCCCGGGGCGACTTCTTCATGTCCCATCCCGGGCCCGTGGCCCCGGGCCCGGGGACGGACGACTGGGTGCGGGACGCGGACACCTTCCCCCTCCCCGACGCCGACGGCTGGGTGACGGGCTTCGTCTCGGTCGACCTCGGCGCCGACGACGACGGGGGCCGGACTCGGCTGCTGGGCGCCGCGCGGGTGCCGACGGCGACCTCGTTGGTGAGCTACAACGCCCAGCTCCATGCGTATGGCGCGAAGCGGGACGTGCCCTGGCCGCTCGGCACGACCGTCTACGAGGCCCTGCACGGCCTCCCGGGCGTCGTTTCCTGGATCACGCGGGACGGGCGCCGTGACATGAGCGGCCGTGACCACGCCCGTGCCGTGGTCCGCTGGTTCTCCCTGGCCCAGGTGTCGCCGCGCCGCTCGCAGGCGCTGCTGATCTGCTTCTCCGCCGCGCGGCCGGGCGTCGGCGGCGTCGTCGGACACGGAATGTACGACGGCCCGCTGCCGTTCGTCCCCGACCCGCTCGCGGTGGTGGCCGTCGGACAGGACGTGGCCAACGAGACCGGGGCGACGGCGTACGGCTCCCTGTACCGCGTTGCCACGCCGACGCTGGCGGACGGCACCCTGGCCGTGGCCCTGTTCACCAACGCCCGCGGGGAGGGCGACCGTCTGGTGAAGTTCCCGCCGGAGCCGGAGGACACCGCGCTCGACGAGCGGGCCCGGACGGCCGGGCTGCACCACGGCCCCGGCCCCGCGCCCGAGGCGACGCGCGACCGGGCGCTGCGGCTGGTGCGCGCGCTGCGCGAGGCATTCGACGACCCGGACGTGGACCTCCGGCCGGACTATCCGGACCTGCTCAGGGGCCTCGGCGCGCTGGACCGCATGCGCGAGCGCGATCCGGACCTCGACCGCGACGGCAACCGCAAGTTCACCCTGGACCTGCTGCACCGGGTGGTGCGCCGGTTCCCGCCGGGCCGGCCCGGCACGCGGCCCGGTGGCGCCGAGCACATCCAGGAGGTGCTGGCCTGGGCCGACGCCGCGTGGCAGGCCAGGCCCGGGCGCCCGCTCGGCGGCTTCGCCGCGCTGCCGCACGTGACCACCGCGCTGAACCGGCTGCCCGCGGCGGGCACCCCGGCCGCCGAGGCCATGGCCCGGGAGGTCCTGGGCCTCGGGGCCGGGCAGCCGGTGCGCGAGGCGGAGCTGTCCTGGCTGCTGTGGACCGAGGTCAGGCTGCTGGAGCTGCTGGACACCGTCGTCGACGGCGCGGAGTTCGCCGCCGGCGTGCTGCACCTCGACCGCCCCGACCCGGCGCGGTTCGGCGAGGCGGTCGCGCTGGCGCGCAAGGCGTTGGCCGTGGGCCGTTTGTCGTTGCCCGAGCTGGCCGCCTACCACCTGGAGAGCGGGGGCGCCCTGTCCGACCGTACGCTCGGGAGGAACACCGCGGGCGCGATCAACGGCCGCGACCTGAGCCACGGCTCAGCCGGGCTGGACGGCGACTTCGACGCCAGTGTCATCACCCTCATGGACTACGCGCCCGACGGCTCGCTCGTCGAGGTCGGCACGGCCCCGGCCCCCTGGTACGCACCGGGCAGCCCGGCCCCGTTCCAGTACGTCTTCGACGGTGGCTTCCTGGGCGCGCCGGTGCCGCGGCAGGAGTTCGGCGAACTGGTCTTCCGCGACGCCATGCTGCACGGCGCGCCCTGGAAGGCCGACATCCTCCTGGTGGCGGACGGCGCCCGGCCCCCGGCCGGGGCGCCCCTCGCCGGGACGCTCGCCGGGGAGGCCGCCCGGAACTCGGGCCGCGGAGTCTGGGCCACCTCCGGCCGGACCGGGATCCACCGCCGGCCCGGGTCCAGGACGTACACCCTCTACCTGGCGCCGGACGCGTCGGGGCGCCGGCCCCAGCCGTCCGACTGGCACCTCATCAGGCCGGGCGATCTCACGCCGCCGGCCTCGGGGCCCGCCTGGGCGCTGCCGCCCGTGGGCGGCCCCGTGGCCACCTACGGGATCGGCCGCGCGGCGCCGCACGCCGTGGAGCCGGCCGACACTCCGGCCGCGCCGCCCGGGGACGCCGACGACTCCACCGCCACGCCGCCCCCGGACGACGGCCGCCAGGACGCGGCGACCGTCGCGCTCGCCTGGGACGAGCACACCTGGGCGCTGGCATCTCTCGCCGTGGCGGCGGACGCCGCCACGGACACCGCCACGGACGCCGCCGGGCGGCTGGAGGACGCCCTGGCGCGGCTCGAGGACGCGGTAACCCTGCTGTACCACCTCGGCGTCCCGCCGACCCGGCTGACCGACGCCACCACACCCGAAAACACCGCCGCGGTCCCGCCCCCGGCCCTGGGCGAGCACCTGCGGAGCTGGCTCGCCGACCAGATAACGGCCAACGATCTGCACCAGGGCGCGCCGCGCCTGGACCCGGACGAGTCCGTGACCCTCGCCGAACTGCGGGCCGCAGGCGCTGAGCTGACGCCCGCTCTGGAGATCCAAGCCACACTGGGCGGCGACCGCCTCCAGGCAAGGCGCCTGACCCCGCAGGACCAGGTGCGGCTGCTGCTGCACCGGCCCGGCCCGGGGCCGGACGGGCTCGACACGGTCGCGGCCGAGGTGTCGCGGCGACTGTGGCGATCGGCGTACGCGGAGTTCGCGCAGGCCGCCGCGGCGCGCGAGGGCGCGGCCCCGGCGGAGAGCGCGGCCCCGCACGACGACGCGCGACTGCAGGACGGCCCCGAGGCGCAGGACGGGCCCGAGGCGCAAGACGGCGCGGCGCTGGATGCCGCTCGGGCCTGGGAGCTCGCCGCCTTCCTGGTGCTGCCCCTTCCGCCGTACGCGGCGCAGGCCGATGTCCGCTACGCCAGGGACGCGTTCCGCGAGGCGGTTCGGAACGTCGCCGAGCACCTGCTCGCCCACGGGCCGAACGCCCGGTCGGCCGGGGAACTGGCCGACACGCTGCGGCGGGAGCTGGGTCTGCGGCCCCGGTGGACCGAGGCCGCCGCGCCCGCCCCGCTTCCCCGGCCGGTCGTGTCGACGGCCGCGGCGTCCTTGGACGGGGAGGCATGGGACGCCGACCTGCTGGACTTCGAGACGTCGGCGGAGTCGGACTCCGACGACGACATGCCGGACGCCTTGGACGACTCGGCGTCCGAGTCCTCCGACTCGGCGGACAGCCTGTTCTCGGACGACGCCCGCTCGTCCGGAACCGAGGACAGCGACTCCGATTCCGACTCCGACTCCGACTCCGATGCGGATTCCGACCGCTCCGCGTCTGCCTCGAATCCCGTTTCCCGTACCGCGCTGCCGCCGACGGCCGGGGTGCGGTTCGTGCGGGGATCGACCGCGCTGCCCGACGCGGACAAGGCGAACGTGCGCAAGCTGGCCCGTCGCCTCGCCCTGACCGGGTTGCGGAACCACCGGGCCGGGGCACCCCTGCCGGAAGTCCTCATCGTCGGCTTCGGCAACGACGTACGGTCCAACGCCGAGCTGCCGGCCCGGCAGGAGATGGCCCGGGAGCGCGGTGCGCGGCGCGCCCAGGCCGTGTACGCGCACCTGACGCAGGAGCTGGCCGTCGCGCTGGCCACCCTCCAGCGGGACCTGCCGGCGGATCAGTCGCGCCTGGGCCCGCACGACTTCGAGCTGCGGAAGTACGGCCTCCCCGAAGTCCCCCCCAACAAGAGGGTCGCCCAGTTCCCCCGGCCCACGCTGATCCGGATCACCACCGAACCCCGCGCGGACGCGGCGGAGACCCTGGACCGGCTGCGCCGCCGGGAAAAGGGCATGCGCCACGGACCGATGGACGTGTCCGCACTCGCCAGGCTCATCCTCCACCTGCTCCCAGGCACGGTCGTCGACCAGGGCGTCCGGGACGAGCTGTTCGACCTGGTGCTGGAGGCGGACAAGGCGGGCCGGGCGACCGGCCTGGCGGCGCTGGGCGCGTTCCACGCCCAGCGGCGCGGCGTACTGGACGACCGCCACCGGTTCACCGACGCTGACAGACCGGGGGAACCCGCGGGCGTGAACTGGACGGGCTCGGGCGCCGCGGAGCTGGACACCTCCGAGGTCGATCTGGTCGAGAAGGACAAACAGGGCACGGCCACCGCCGAGTGGCTGGACGACCAGCCGTGGGACTGGGACGAACCCGCCTATGTCGTGGCCGCGGCGGGGGACCCGCGCAAGATCGTGGTGCCGTGGCCGGACCGCACCACCCGGGACCTGGGGATCGACGAGTTCGCCGAGCTGATGGCGCACGACCCGGGGCTGTCGAAGCTGCCGAACGACGTGCCGATCGTGCTGGCCGTCCCGTATGCGGGTCGCGGCCTGCTGTTCCTGGCGCGCCGGCTCGCGTTCCGCACCGGCCGCCTGGTGTACGCGCACAGCGGGGATGTGGGGCTCGTTGTCGAGCAGGGGAAGCCGGCGAAGCTCCAGGTGGTCCATCACAAGGGGGATCCCGAGGGCGACTGGGTGCCCAATCCTCACGACCTGGACCCCGGTTCCCCCGACGACGTGCCCGACTGGCACCATGACGTGCAGACCTGGCCCATGGTCAGCACGCGGACCAGGAAGCAGTTCGGACGCGTCATGTTCACCCCCGCCGAACTGGCCGGCTTCCGTGAGGCATTCTTCCGCCGCATCGACGAGGTGACGTCGTTCGTCCACTTCAACCCCGCCACGGGCGAATGCTCCACAAGCTTCACGCCGGCGGACCCGGACGAGGCCGCCCCGGGGGTCTACCAGGGCGGCCACGGATTTGCGGGGGGCATCGCGGTCCCGATGTGGGACGGCAGCACGCGGATGCTGGACGGTCCCGGGACGCAGCGATGGGCCCGCGCGCGGCGGAACAGCATGTCCGTCATCCCCGCGGATTACTGGGCCGACCTGGAGATCTGCTGGGCGGGTTCGCCCAGGAACACCCGGATACCCCTCGGCGACAACGCCGGTACGGGTTTCCCCGGGCCGTTCGTCGCCGACCCGCTGGAGAACGTGCCAGTCGGTCAGTACTACGCCAACGGGCTGCGGCGCAAGGTGCGCTGCACCGTCCGGATAGCGGGGCTCACGGAGACCGGGCCGCGGAACCGCCGCGTCTACTTGCGCGCGATGCTCACCGATCCCCAGGGGCGGCGGTCCGAGCGTGCGAAGTTCTTCCCCGAGCCGCGGGCCGCCGAGCTGAAGCGCCGGGCGCGGGCGATCGGTTTCGGCGGCCCGGACGGAAGGGTGTCCGGACCGCAGCGGCACCGGACGCTGCGGCTGGTGCGAGCGCTGAAGCTGGCGCTGGGCAACGAGGTGGACGACGCCGTGCGCGTCAAGAAGGATCCCGAGTACGCCAGGCTGCTGCGCGGGGCCGCCGCGCTGGACCGGATGTGGCACGCCGACGGGCGGTTCGACGCCTCGGGCCCGTTCACGATGGAGCTGTTCCACCGGATCGTCGCGGCGAAGCTCCCCGCCGGTCAGACGGAGCCGCGCCGGGCGGACTACCGCGCGGTGCTCCTGGAAGCGGCGAACGCGGCCGACGGCACGCGCCTGAGCGACTTCGTGACGCTGTCGCCGGCCGTGGACGCGGCCAGTTCCTGGAAGGGCGCCCTGTCGGCAGCGGCCTGGGACGGCGTCGTCGGGCCGATGCTGGGGGTCGGCGCCGCCGACGTGGAGGACGGCCATCGCTCCCGGGCGTTCTGGGCCCAGGTCAAGGCCCATGAACTGCTCTATCGACCCGGTCTCGACGTCGACGGGCTCGCCCGGAAGGCCCTCCACCTGGAGGCGACCGACCCGGTGGACGCCGCGCGCCGGGAGGAGCTGTGGCGGCTGGTCGCCAAGGCGTACGCGCGTGGCCGCGACGCCGCCGATTTCCATGTGCTGGCCGCGTTCCACCTGGAGGCGGCCGAGCCCTTCTCCTGGGCCTGCCGGCTGAAGGACCCGCTGCTGAACGGGGAGAACGCCGGGAACGACTGGTCCACCGGGACGAGGATCGCCCGACTGGACACCTCCAGGATCCAGACGCCCGACGGCCTCGAGGACGCCCCGTGGACCGGCCAGGACGACGCCGGCCACGAGCGGGCCGTGCCCTTCGTGGTGCGGGCGTCCTACGACCCGTCGGACCCGGACGCCCTGCGCCTGCGCTTCCGCGGCAACGGACGCGTCTTCCGGGTGCCGTTCGAGGAATTCGTGGAGCTGATGGCCTACCATCCCAAACTCGTGGACCGGCGCCTCAACGGCGTCCTGGTGCTGGACATCCCCGGCCTCTACGACACCCGCCTCGCGGACATGCTGACCGAGCGGCTGGGCCGCCCCACCACGGTCACAAGCGGCACCACGGGGATCGCCCGCCCCAGCGGGGCGCAGTACCCGGTCCTGTCCCTGTCCCCCTCACCGCTGGAGGCGAAGCCGACGGCGGCGAGCTGGGTCCTCAGGGAACCGGTCGAACCCGCCACCCCCACGAACGCCCCGCTCCCGGTGCCACCCGTGCTCAACGGCGCGCCCTTGCCCGGTGGCGCGCCCGTGGGCCCCGGCAGCACCCCGGCCCGCCCGTCCCCGGAGATCTACGACGCCCCGGCCGTCCTCGCGGAACAGGGCATCGACGACTGGCGGGCGCTGCGCCCCGAGGAGTTCGGCGTCCTGCTCGCCGAAGGGTTCGCCGAGCAGGACGCGCGGGCCCAGGTGTGGCTGGACGCGGGCGAGGTCACGGACGACACCCGGCGCACGCTGAACGCCGTACGCCAGGCGCTGCGGAACGGCGCCACTCCCGGCGAGGCCCTGAACACCCAGGGGGGCACGCTCCCCGCCGACCTCCGGCTCGCTCTGGACGCGGCGGCCCGCGCCACCGACCGGGCGCGGCGCCCCGTCGAACTCGTCCTGCGCACCATCGGCGGCCCGGTCCACCTGCTCCTCACCCCCGGCCCGCCGCACGGCTCGGCCTCCGAGACGCCGGTGCCGTCGGCCGAGGTGACCGAGGGGGTGCCGTAGATCGTGGTGACGCCCCCGCAGAACAAGCCGACGCCGGACCGTACGGTCGGCACCAGCCTGGTCACCCTCGCCGTGGCCTGCCCGGTGCTGACCCGTCGTCGGCCGGAAGGAGCAGCGAACCGTCTGGCGGCGACCATTCCGGCGGGCCCGATGTCGGTACAGCGGTGCCTGATGCTGGTGGCCGCTCTCCGCGACGCGCTGTATCCGGGCGGGGTGCGCATCGCGGGCACGGTCGACGACTCGGCGACCCTCGCGGGGCCGGACGCGGCGGCGACGGGCCTGGTGGCCGGGCCGGGTCTACGGGCCGATGCAGGAGGACGACACCGCGGCGTTCGAGGCGCTGCTGCCCGGTTTCCGGGCGCTGGACGAGGCGCGGGCGGCGCGTGGCGACCGTTCCCCGCTGACGTGGCGGGGCCTGCGGCAGGCGGTCGGGGTGTACTTCGCCGTGTCCGGGCCCGAGCCGCCACAGGCCACCGATCCGTACGCGCCGGCCCCGTCCACCGCCCCGTAAACCCCTCAGCCGGTGGACGGGAGAGTGCCCGCGCATGTGATCATGCGGGTACCCGATCTCCTCGATGGCTTGTCCGAGGACCGGGAATTGGTGTTCCTCAGCTCCTCCGCCCAGGTGGCCCAGCTCGTACCGGTGAGCAAGTTGCGGGTGAGCCGGGTGGGATGGGCGTGACGCGCCTCGGGGGACGGAGCGGGCACACCGGGCAACCCCGCAGGGGTGCGCCCACATCATCGACCACGCCGAGCATTGCCAGCAGTGAGCCAGTCGGCCCAGTAAGCGAGGACAGCATGAGCGACAAGGGCGCTTCCGCCGCGATCACCCCATCCGAATCGGCCGAACCGTCGGCCGGTTCCGCGGAGTTCGAGTCGGCAGCCGATTCCCCGGCACCCGGGACGTCCCCCGACGGCATGGTGCCCGGGGTGTCCGACGACACCGAAGTTCCGGAACCGCCGGAGGAGTTCGTCAAGGCCGCCAAACTGGCGCCGAACCACTGGCTGTACCTGACCGATCCTGCGTGGCAGGGCGAAGGCCCGCCGCCGGACTGGGCCGTGGTGGGCCAGTGGCGCTCCGACGACGACGGCGAGATCGTGGAGTGGCAGGACAACGAGAGCTACCAGCCCTCCCCGGAAGCGCTCGGCTGGCCCGAGCCCGAGGACGACGTGGACGCCGCCATCCAACTTGCCACCACCGGCTACGGTCCGGCGGAGGATGTCACCGCCGCGCTGGCCAAGGCGGAGGTCGCGGTGCTGGTGACGGCGAACGGCGAACCGGTGAGCGCGTCGGCGCCGGACGGCACGGCGGTGGTCCCCATCTACACCTCGCCCCGCTATCTGCACGCGGCCGGACGTCTGGGGTTCGAGCGGGTGCGGGTGCCCGCGTTCCTGGAGCGGCTTCCGGAGGGGCACAGCCTGTGCATCAACAGCTCCGCCCCGGTCAGCATGGTGATGACCACGGACGGTCTGGCGGACATCATGGCCGCCGCGGCCGAGGGGCCCGCGGAGGAGGCCGGGGCGGAGGAGTCCCAGGTCGAGTGGCCGACGACGGTGGCCCGCGAGGGCACCGCACCGGGGGGCGGTACTGCGGCGCCCCGCAGCAAGCGCGTCACCGACGTACAGCTGCCGGACTCCGGCGAGGGCGAGAGCCGTTGACCGAGGCGGACGACACCGCCAAGCGCCGCCGGAAGGCTTCGCCGGCCAGTCCTGTGGTGCGCCGGTCGGTCACCCTGGCCGAGTCGGTGGGCGAGTTGTCAGGGCCGCTCGCCCAGCAAGAGAACAGTGCGACAGCAAGCGAGGACACGATGAGTGAGCCCAACGGCGAGGCCACCACCCCGGCCACCACTGCCGCCACGGTTGACCCCGCGCCGCCCGAGTTCGCGGTGGTCGGCCAGTGGCGCTTCGACGACATCCCGATCTACACCTCGCCCCGTTACCTCCACAGGACCGGCCCGCTGGGGTTCGAGCAGACGGACGGGGGCGAACGGGCCGAAGCGGTTCAGGCCGAAGCCACATCGGCCGGTGCCCGAGAAGCCGGTGCCCGCGAAGAACGAGAAGAACGAGGAGGACAGGCGTGAGCCGTTCCGGGGGCGCCAGAGCGCGCTGGTTCAGCGGGCGGGGCGCCCGAGCCCGTACCGGGCCTGCCACCGACCCCGCGCCGTCCGCTCCCGTCACCACGCTGGAGCGCCCCGAGGGCGGCGGGCGTGGCGGGGCGCTGCTCGTCGAGGAGCACGACGGTGTCATGCTGCTCCGCTCCCCGGCCGACGACACGCTGTCCACCTCTGACGTCGCCGACTTGGTCCGGGCCCTTTCCGCCGAGCCGGGACGCACCGTGACGGTGGTCGCCGGGGCCGACGCGTCGTCGGCCGGTGAGCTGTGGCCGCGGCTCGGCGGGGTGCTCGACTCGCTCCGCTCGGACGGCGTCGGAGTGGTCCGGCTGGTCCTGGCGGCAGCGGGCGACGACCGGCCGGACGAGCCCGCCGTGGCCCGCCGGATCGCCGACGCCTGGGAGATCGAGGTGATCGCCCCCGACGGCGTCGCTGTCGTGGTGCCCGGCGGCGGTCTGTTCGTACCGGAGCGGCGCTCGGGCCGGGGCGGCGAGCGTGGCGGTGGCGAGCGTGGCGGATGGTGGCGCTTCGCGCCGGGGGCGGAACCGGTGCGGATCGGTTCGCGCCAGCCGGCCCCGGCGTGGCAGCCCGCGGTCGAACACCTGCCGGCCGGCACCTCCGGCGGATACGCCGTCGAGCAGATCCCGGCGGGCGTGCTGGTCCGGTCCCGCGACGCGAACCCGCCCCGCCCCGACGACCTCTGCTACGCCGTACCGGCCGACCCGCGCGGCCCCACCGTGCTGCTGGGCGCGCCACAGGACGAGGACGTCCCGGCGGGCGACCTCACCGAACTCCTCACCGCCCTCCCCGAGGCCGTCAGGCCCCGCGTCCGGCTCGCCCCTGGCGGCCCTCGGGACATCCTGCGCACCAGCCAGTCGGTCGCCGACTCGCTCGGCGTCGAACTCCTCGTCCGCACCGGCATGCCGCTGATGTCCTACGGCAGCCCGACCGAGCCCGGCACGGTGCGGTCCGTGCTCGTCGGCGCCGATGGCGCGCCCCGCTGGCAGCCGTTCGTGGACACCGTGGTGTGCGCACCGGCGCGCGAGGGCGAGACCGCCCCGAGCCCCCGACTGTCGCGCTGGAGCCCGCCCGTTCCGGGCTGCGGCAGCGCGGAACACGGTGCCATACGCCTCTCCGCGCAGTGGCGTGTCACGGTCACCCGGGCGGGCCTGTGGATCACGGACACCGAGAGCGAGCCGCCACCGGCCACCGCCCGCGCGGTGGACCCCGAAGGACCGGCGATCGAACTGGGCCATCCCGGGCAGCCGATCGACGCGACGCTGTACCCCGTGCTGGCCAAACTGCTCGGCGGACTCGGCGCCGACGTGTGCGGCAGGGCCAGGCTGTTCGTGCTCGGTACGTGCGCGGACGGCGGCCGCGAACTGCGCCGCGCAGCCGCGGAACACGGCCTGCGCACGCTCCGCTTCGGGGCCGGCCTCGCGCCCGCCAGGCCCGAGGCGCGGCGTCCTGCCCCGGCCGAGTCCGCCCAGGCGCCGACGGAGCCCGGCCCTGCGCCGGTCGCGTCCGCCCCGGTCGCGGAGGCGGAGCCTGAGCCGGACCACGGGCGCGATCCGATGTCCCTGGGAACGCTCCCCGAAGCCACGCCGCAGGAAGCCACGCTGCCGGAAACCACCGAGGATCCGCGTCCTGTGCTCCCACCGACGCGACCGTCGATGGTCAGCACGGCGTCGGCCCCGGTCGCGGCCGCGGCCGCGCGCGACACCTCCGCCGCGTCCGCCGCATCCGGGGCAGGGGCAGGGCCCGGGCCGGAGTCCTCCAGGCTGCGAGCGGGCGGCCCGGGCCCGAGCAGGCCGCCGGGCTCCGGCCGCGCACGGGACCCCGAGCAGCCCGAACCCCCGGGAGCGGGAGGCCCCTTGCGGAGGGGGAGCGGCACGCCCCCACGCCCGATGGAACTGGACGCCATCCCGGCCCTGCTCCGGTCGCAGAGCCCGCCCGACGGTGCCGGAGACGGGGACAGCGCCCCGTCGGCATCCCCCCTGACCTGTCGGCCCACCCAACCGGGTACCCCGGTGTCGCGCCCATCTCAGGGCCCGGCCCCCCAGGTGACGCGGAACACCCCCGCGACCCCGGCCACGCGGACCCCGCCGGCGAGCCCGGAGCCCTCGGAGCCACCGGCGCTTGTCGAGCCACCGGCGGCCCCCGTACCCCCGGCGGCCTCACGGTCCACCACGGTGCCGCAGTCCACGCAGGCGCCCCCGTCGGCCACGGCGCCCGGGCCCACGACTCCCGTGACCCTCGCGACTCCCGAGCCCCCGGCCGCTCGTACGCCGTCCGTGCCCCTCCGGCCGCTGCCGCCGGTTCCGTTCCTGCCGGGGCACGTCAGCACGGAGGCCGAGCGGACCGCCTTCCGGGCGCTCGCGGACGCGGTGTGGGAGCGGCACAGCGCCGCGGTCACCCGCGCCCTCACCCGGATGCCCGCGCTGCGCGGGCCGGAGCAGGAGGCGGCGCGCATCGACCTGATCGCGCTCCACGTGTACCTGGACACCTCGTACGGCCCCGACGCCCCCGATGTCCCGGACACCACGGCCGCGCCGCTGAGCCATGCCGCGCTCGCCCGCGGCATGCGTACGGGCGACGAGCGGCTGCTGCCGTACGCCGCCTGTGTGGCCTCCGCGCTGCGGCGCCTGCCGTCGTACCGGGGCCTGGCGTGGCGCCGTGCCCATGAGGCGGACGGCGGGCTGGTCCCCGGAACCCTGCTGCGCGACCCGGCGCCGGTGTGTGCGCTGCCGCTGGGGGCCGGGGCGCCGCGCCCTGCCGGCGCGCAGTACGCCATCTGGTCGGTCACCGGGCGCCGCACGCGCCAGCTGACCGGCCGCCCCGGCTCCGCATCCGGCGGGGACGAGGTCGTCTTCGCCCCCGGGACGCTGCTACGGGTGCTCGATGTCCGCGACACCGTCGGCGCCCCGCTGGTGCTGCTGCGAGAAGTACCCACCACCGCGTCCTCCCCGTCCGCCGCGGCGGCGGTACCGGAGGACACCGGGCTCGATGACCACGACCGTGCCGCACTCGACCGGCTGGACGAGGCCCTGCGCCGCCACCGGCCGACTGCCACTCATGGATGACATGAACGGATACCAGGAGACATGATGCCAAGTCAGGAATCAATGAACCCCAAGGGGCCCGCGGTGCGCCGCGCCGTCACCCTGCCGGGCACCGCCGGTGCGCCCGATCCCTCCGCGCTGGCACCGCAGGGTGCGGAGCGTACGGAGACCGGCGCGGCTGCTGCCACGGGTGCCGCGGTCGAAGCGGGCACCGCCGAGCAGCCGAAGGTCTCGCTGAACGAGCCCGCGTCGGCTGGTGAGTCCGTTGAGTCCGTGACGCCGGGCGCGGCGGGGGCCACCGCGGAGTCCACCGGGGCCACGGCGGCGTCCGCGGCCGGGGTGCCGGACACTTTGGCGGCCCCGGACGTACCGCCCGCCGAGGCCGACGGCCACGCGGACGGCCACGGATCCGCCGAGGGTATGGCGTCGGCCGAGGGCGATTACCCCCCGGGCGCCGACACCGGGGTCGGCGAGGAGGACGAGCCCCCCTCGGGCCGACCCACCAAGGCGCTGCTCGCCGCCGCCGCCATCGCGGGCGCGCTGCTGATAACCCTGCCGTTCCTGGCCTTCGGAGCCGATGACGACGATGACAAGACCGAGGCGGCGCCCGAGCCCACCTCGGGTATGACGGTCCCGAAGGCCGAGGAGAAGGGCCCCGGTACCTACACCGCCCAGTCACCCGCGCCGTCCCCCCGCAAGGAGAGCAAGTCCCCTTCGCCGGCGGCGAAGCCCCGGTCCGAGCCGAGCAGCGAGCAGCCGAAGTCCCGGCCTGAGCCTGAGCCCGAGCCGAGCAGCGAGCAGCCGAAGCCTCGGACAAAGAAGGTGGCCTCGGCCGGGAAGTCCTCTGTGATCGCGCCGGACCAGCGTACGAACTTCCAGCTCAAGAACGTCACGACCGGCCGGTGCGCGGACCTGCCCGGCATGGGCAAGGGTAAGCTCGACGGCCCGGTCCTGCAGCATGACTGCCTTAACAACTGGGACGCGGACAACCAGGTCTGGGACTTCGTCCTGGCACAGAAGGACAAGGGACCCGGCGGCCGCGATCTCGTCGTGATCAAGAACAGGAAGAGCGGCCTGTGCCTGGATTTGCCCGGCCGTGGCGGCCAGCCGGACAGGACCGGGCTCAACCAGACTTACTGCAATCTCACGCTCCAGGACAACCAGCTGTGGTGGGTCGAGAACCTGGGCGGCAACCGGACGTTCTGGATCCACAACTACGCCAGCGATCAGCGGTGCCTGGAAGTGTGGGGCGAGAAGCCCGACTTCGGCGGCAACGACGCACGTCTGGGCGTCTACAAGTGCTCTCCCACTGACGACCACGTGTGGCGGCTGATGTCCAACGACGAGTCATAACGGTCCGGCTGCGGCCCCCACGCGGTCTACTGACCCTGTGGGGGCTGGTCCCTTTCCTGCTGATCTTGTTGCGAGGAGCGAAGGAGGACGAGCCGTGGGTCCGGGGCCGGGCCCGGGGCCTCGGCCAGAGGCAGGACACGGTCCCCGGGACGGGGGGACGCCTCCGCACCGATCTGCGGCAGTCTGACCGTTTCGGTTACCGAAAGGGGCTGCGTGCTCGTATCGCCTATGCGGAGGTGCAGCCTGACCGTGTCGTTGCCTATGGACGATGCCGCTGCGGAGCCCGGGGCCGGGTGCGCCGTCACCGGCTGTTGCCGCATGCCCGCGAACGGATTGCGCCAGAAGTGGGAGCGTGGGGTTCGCCAGTTGTAGCGCAGGGCGAGGAGCCGCAGTCCGAAGGCGAACAGCGAGGTGCCGATGGCGGTGGCGGCGTTCAGCGCTTCGGTCTTGTACAGCACGGCGGCCAGGGTCGCGCCGGCGAGGGCGGGCAGCGCGTACAGATCGCGGTTCCAGCGGAGCAGCGTCGGCTGTTCGAGGGCGAGGAGCTGGGCGAGCACGCCACCGCCGACGGCGCTGGCGCAGCCGAGCGTGACCGCGGCGGGAATGTTGAAGCCGTGGTCGAGCGCCTTGGTCGTGCCGGTGACGCTGAAGAGTCCGAGCGCCGCCGCGTCGGAGATGTCAAACAGCCTGGCCTCGCCCACTTTGTCGTCATGGCGCAGCCGGTGTCCGAAGTACACGATCACCGCCGCGCCCCAGGGCGCGAAGAAATAGCCGAGATCGGTGAAGGCGACGGGGGTGACCCCGAGCACCAGGTCACGGAAGACGCCGCCGCCGAGGCCCGCGGCCTCGCTGAGAATCACCGTGCCAAAGATGTCGAAGTCCTTGCGCACCGCGAGGAACGCCCCGGAAAGGGCGAAAGCGAAGATGCCCAGGAGATCCATCACATACTGGACAGCGCCGCTCAGTTCCGCGATCGGCATCGGTCTGGAGCTCCCTGAGAGATGGTCAGCTTTTCGCTGCTGAAAGCGGTCGGACAGGCGGACAATAATACGAAGACGTTGTTGCAGATTGCTTGTCGCCGTGGCCTGCTGGAAACGCCGCGGCTGAGACCGCGGCCGCGTGACGTAGGCTCGGCGGATGGCGAAGTATTTCGACGTGCATCCTGAGAATCCTCAAGCGCGCACCATCGGCAATGTGGCCGACAGGATCCGCTCCGGCGCGCTCGTCGCGTATCCGACGGACTCCTGTTTCGCGCTGGGATGCCTGATGGGCAATCGTGAGGGCATCGGCCGGATCCGGTCGATCCGGAACCTCGACGACCGTCACCACTTCACCTTGGTGTGTCAGAACTTCGCGCAACTGGGTCAGTTCGTGCACATCGACAAAGACGTGTTCCGCGCGATCAAAGCGGCGACGCCCGGCAGCTACACCTTCATCCTCCCCGCGACGAAGGAGGTACCGCGCCAGTTGCCGCACCCGAAGAAAAAGACGGTTGGCGTTCGGATCCCCGACCATGCCGTTGCCCAGGCCTTGCTCGCCGACCTCGGTGAGCCACTGCTGTCCAGTACGTTGCTCCTGCCCGGCGAGGACGAGCCGATGACGCAGGGCTGGGAGATCAAGGACCGGCTCGACCACGTGGTGGACGCGGTGGTCGACTCGGGAGACTGCGGCACCGAGCCGACCACGGTCATCGACTTCTCCAGCGGCGAAGCCGAGATCGTGCGCCGAGGGGCGGGCGACACGGCGCGGTTCGAGTAGCCGCGGCGACGCTTGGCCTACTCGGAGTCGGTTGTGCGGGGCGCGGAGCGCGGTGTACGGAGGGCGAAGATGGCCATATCGTCGTGGCCGTCGCTGGGGTGGTGGTCGGCCAGGGTGTCCACGAAGTCCTGCAGGGGCAGATCGGCGTGGGCGGTGGCGAGGTGGGCAAGTTCGGCCAGGCCCTCGTCGACGGTGCGGGCGGGGTCTTCGATGAGCCCGTCGGTGTAGAAGACCACGGTGGCGCCCGGCGGCAGGGGGTGGGTGTGGTCGGGGCGGTGCTGTGCGGTGTTCACGGCAAGTGGCAGGCCGGGCTCGGCGTGGAGGTATTCCGCCTGCCTGTCAGGGCTGATCAGCAGCGGGGGGAGGTGGCCGGCGCTGCTCCAGTGCAGCCTCCAGCCGCCGTCCGCAGGTTCGATGCGGGCCAGGCAGGCGGTGGTGACGGGCAGGTCGGTGATGGCGTGCAGGGTGCGGTCGAGCTGGTGCAGGACGGAGCTGGGCGGGGTGAGGCGGTCGTAGAGCAGGGCGCGCAGCATGCTGCGCGCCTGGGCCATGGCGGCGGCCGCGCGCAGGTCGTGGCCGACGACGTCGCCGATGATGACGGCACAGGTGTCCTCGGGCAGCCAGAGGGCGTCGTACCAGTCCCCGCCGAGGCGGCCGGGGGTGGGGGCGGGCCGGTAGGTGGCGGCGCCGGTGAAGGGGTGCAGGTCGGGCAGGGTGGGCAGCAGGAGGCGTTGGAAGTGTTCGGCGCTGTCGCGGAGGTGTTCGAAGAGGCGGACGTTCTCGATGGTGATGCCGGCGGCGCCGGCCAGGGCGACGACGATGTCCTCGTCGTCGTGGTCGAAGGCTTGCCCGTCACGGCGTTCGGACAGGTAGATGTCGCCGTAGATCTGGCCGCGGACGCTGATGGCGACGCCGAGCAGGGTGCGCAGGCGGGGGTGGCCGGGCGGGAACCCGGCGGAGGCCGGGTGGGAAGGGATGTCGTCGACGAGCAGCGGTTCCGGGTTGCGGATCAGATGTCCGAGAACGCCGAGCCCGCGGGGAAACTCGATGTCGGCCAGGTCGGCGCGTTCGGAGGCCGACAGGCCCGCCGTGATGAACTGGCTCAGTTGTTCACCGGACTCGTCCAGCACCCCCAGCGCTCCGTAGCGGGCGCCGACCAGGTCCATGGCGGTGGTGACGACGCGGTGCAGCACCGCGTACAGATCCGTCTCCTGGCTGATGGCCAGCACCGCTTCCAGCAGGCCCTGCAGCCGCTCCTTGGCCGTGGCCAGTTCCCGCAGCTGTGCGGCGATCTGCTCCACATGGTCATCCAGCCGCGGCTCGAAGTCGGGAACGCACGGCTGTTCAGGTTCCTCCCCTGCACCTGCCATGGTCGACCTCAGCCTCCTCACCCGGCCGCTTTGGCCTGCGGCACCGTTCCCTCAAGGTGCCGGCGGCCCTCCTTCGCCCCCCAACGCCCTTCACCGGCTCCGGCACGCACCCACCGTCTCCTGACACGGCCGTGATCAACCCTCACAGGGTGACGCGACCAAACAGCCCAACCGACCTATTACACCGAAAGCGGCATGTCGCACACCGTCATGACAGTGCGGTCTGCCGGAGCTCTCTGGGCGCCACGCCGTACGCGGCGCGGAACGCGCGGCTGAAGTCCGCCGGGCGTACGAATCCCCACCGGGCGGCGATGGCGCTGATCGACCGCCGCCGCAGCCGGGGGTCGGTGAGGTCGGCGTGGCAGCGTTCCAGGCGGCGCCGGCGTATCGAGGCCGCCACGGTCTCTCCCTGCTGCCGGAAGAGGGTGTGCAGGGAGCGCACGGAGATGTGGTGGTGTGCCGCGATGTCCGCCGGTCCCAGGTCCGGATCGTCGAGGTTGTGGTCGATGAAGGCGTTGACGCGGGCGAGCATGGCCTGCTGGCGGGTCTCGGCCGGAAGGTCGTCGTAGGCTCCGAGGTGCTGGGCCAGGCAGGCGCCCGCCAGGTCGAGCGCCATCGCGCCTAATCGGCTCAGGTCGCGCGGGTCGCAGTCGGGGCCGTAGGCGTCCAGTGTGGTCAGGAACCGGGCGAGAATCGCCCCCATGCCGGTGCGGGCCGACAAGGGCCGGGCGAGGAGCCGGTGGACCTTGTCCGGCCGAAGCGGCAGCTCCTCGCGCGGCAATTGCACGATGAGTACCTGGGTGTGGCGGCCTCTGTCGGGCACCGCGCCTTCGAACGGATGCGACAGGTCGAAGAGCACCATGTCGCCGAGGACCAGCCCGGAGTCCTGGCGCCGCTGGCTGATCCACAGCGGGGTGCCGGAGACGAAGGTCAGCTGGTACGTGCTCGGGTCGGACCGCCGGATGTCCGCCCAGGTGCGTCTCGGATACGCGGGCGGGCTGTTGAACGTGGCCACCCGTACGGAGCCGAGGTCCAGCACCGAGGCCGACGCGGGGAAGCCCCCCACGGGGTTCGCGCTGCTGATGGTGAGCGGTGCCAGCTCACGGGAGACCAGCTCACCCCAGAAGGACAACTGCTCCTCCGCGGGCAGTTCCTCGTTCGACACGTTCAGCTATATTCCGCCCCCCGGAATCGCCGCTCCGATAACCCTGTCGTTACTACGGTGCGCCTCGGAGGGGTTGGCCACCCGGTGTGGGTGGCAACATCGCAGGTCAGGGGAGGGGCGAACGGCGGACAATGCCGATTGTCCGCGGACGGCCTTCAGCCTTTCAGCGGCCGGCTGCTTACACCGCGACCGGGGCTTTGATGGCCGGGTGGTGTCGGTAGTCGAGCACTTCCACATCGGCGTAGGCGTATGCGAAGAGCGAGTCGGCTTGGCGCAGACGCAGCCTGGGGAAGTCGAACGGGGTGCGCGAAAGCTGCTCGGTGACCTGCTCGATGTGATTGTCGTAGATATGGCAGTCGCCGCCGGTCCAGATGAAGTCACCCGGTTCGAGGCCGGCCTGCTGCGCCACCATGTGGGTGAGCAGGGCATAGCTGGCGATGTTGAACGGGACGCCGAGGAAAAGGTCCGCGCTGCGCTGGTACAGCTGGCAGGAGAGCTTGCCGTCGGCGACGTAGAACTGGAAGAGGGCGTGACACGGCGCGAGAGCCATCTCGGGCAGCTCGGCGACGTTCCAGGCGGAGACGATCATCCGGCGGGAGTCCGGGTCCCGGCGCAGCGTGTCGAGAACCTGGCTGATCTGGTCGATATGCCTGCCGTCCGGAGCGGGCCACGAGCGCCACTGGGCGCCGTAGACCGGCCCGAGCTCGCCGTTCGCGTCGGCCCATTCGTCCCAGATGGTGACGCCGTGCTCCTGCAGCCAGCCGACGTTCGAGTCGCCTCGCAGGAACCACAGCAGTTCGTACACGATGGATCTGAGGTGCACCTTTTTGGTGGTGATCAGCGGGAACCCCTGCGAGAGGTCATAGCGCAGTTGGTGCCCGAAGACACTTCGGGTGCCGGTGCCCGTCCGGTCGGCTTTGGCCGTCCCGGAGGTGAGCACCAGCCGCAACAGGTCTTCGTACTGGGTGTCCGCCACGGCCGTCGAGTCTACGTCGGCTGTGCGCTGTCCGGCGGACAGCGCACAGCCATGAGGTGGGTCCGGGCTATCCCCGTGCCACCGCGATCGCGCCCTTGAGCCGTTCCCCCGCCTCGTAGATCATGTACGGCACTCCGCCGTCCGTGCCGAAGGAGGGGGCCGCGGCCCGGCCGTTCTCGGGTGCCGATGAGCGGGAGTTGTAGAAGACGCCGAGGTGCTTGCGGAGCGAGAAGTCCTTCCCCACCTCGGTGATCATGATGTCGCCGCCGCTCGTCTTGTCCTTGTTGTAGACCACGTACGCGGAGCCGTTGCGCGTGAGCAGGTGGGGGCCGCCGACGTTGATCGCGCCGACGTCGGAGTGGCGCACCAGCGGCGTCTGGGCGAAGGTCCAGTTGCGGCCATCCGCGGACCAGCCCCAGCCGATGTCCCGGTGGTCGGTGGTGTTGTTGGTCATGAACAGCATCACGTAGCGGGCGCCGCGAGCGGGCAGGTCGTACCGGAAGACCCTGGCGTACGACGTCTCGGTGGTGCCGGCGGGCATCATGGACGTGTTCAGGACCACCTTGTCGTAGGTGAAGTGGATCCCGTCCTTCGAGCGGGCGAGGCGGGTGGTGGTGTTCTCGCCGTGGAAGTACAGCCAGAACTCCTTGATGTCCTCCTTCCACAGCACGTGCGGCGAGGAGACATGGCTGACCGAGTAGTGCGAGTCCCACTTGTTCGACACGATCGGGTTCGCCGGGTACTCGGTGAACGGGCCCTCCAGCGAGTTCCCGTAGGCGAGGCAGATGCCACCGGGCGCGTCGTGCGGCGCGTAGTAGAGGTAGTAACGGCCGAGCGGTGAGGCCAGCTTGTCGTAGACGCCGCGCACGGTCGGGAAGATGATCTCGCCCGTGGGGTTGTACTTCAGCTGCGACGGTGTCAGCAGCGTCCGTGCGTAGGTGTAGTCGGGGAAGCCGCCGGGCGCGGCCGACGCGGACTGCGTCGACAGGCTGCCGAGGGTGAGCGCGGCGCCAGTGGCGGCGGTCGCACGGAGGAACATACGACGGTCCGGGCCGGACTGTGGCTCTTGCATGGTCGGCTCGCTCCTGAAGTCGGTTGTCGTCGGAAGGGCATCAGGGCGTCACAGCTGGGTCGCGGCGGTGACGCACAGGCCGCCGAGCGCCACGGCCCATACGTACGGCAGTGTCCGCACCATCACCTGCTGCGGTGAGACGCCCGCGTACTGGGCGCTCCACACCGTCTGGGTGCTGGTCGGGTCGGCGACGCCGAAGACCTGGTTGTACGAGGTGGCCATGCCGAGGACGGCGGTGGCCGGGTAGATACCGGTGGCGATGAGGACGCCCGCGATGCCGGCGCCGAGGCCGAAGACATTCAGCGGGCCGCGGTACAGACACAGCGGCACCAGGAGCGTGAAGACCAGCACGAACAGCACCGCGTTCTGTGGGCTGACCGCCTTGACCAGCGGCTCCAGCGCGTCGACGGCGCCGGGCAGCTTCACCGCGGCGAGCAGGATGCCGATCGCCACGAAGAGTGTGATCGGAGCCGCCGCCACCTCGAAGCCGCCGTACAGAGTGCGCAGCAGGCGGCGGTTCATCTCGCGTGGCGGCGTGGTCGTCACCAGCGCGTACACCACCCCCGCCAGCAGTGAGGGGATGATGGCCAGTTCGAAGCCGAGGGCCAGGACGAGCGGCACCACCGGTGTGAGGAGCGCGTACCACGGGGCGTCCCCGAGCAGCTGCCGGCGGCCGCGTGGCTTCGACTCGCCCCGTACCGAGGTGAGCGACCACGTGTGCTCCACGCCCCGCCGCCGCGACTCCACCAGGACGTACGCGACCGCCGCCACCAGGGCGAACGGGAACAGCTTCAGCATGAAGCCGCGCACGGTGTTCACGGGCAGTTCCAGCGCCGTGGAGAAGAACTGCCACACCGGCAGCTCGAAGGGGATACCCACCGCGATGCCCATGAGGATCGTGCCGGCGGCCGTCACCTTCGGGATGCCCACCGCGATCATGGCCGGGATCCCGATGAGCCCGGCGAGCATCGCCGCGGGCGCGGAACCCGTCACCGTGCCCACGAGGGCCGACACCGCGAGGACCCCGAGCGCCACGAACACCGGCCGGTCGCCGCCGAATTCGACGATCTTACGGACCAGGGTGGCCGCGATGCCGGTCTCCTCCAGGAGCTTGCCGAGCCACGAACCGAGCAGGATCGCGATCATCGTGGCCGCCAGCGCGGGCGCGCCCTCCTGGAGCACCGTGTCGAGCACGCTGTTCTTTCCGGTCAGCGGCGCGCCCGCGGCGAACGCGATCGCCACGGCGAGCAGCACCAGCGCGAACGCGGTGGGCAGCCTGCGGGTGAGCATGGCGGCGACACCCGCCGCCATGAGGAGCAGAATCACGACACCCATCGATCACTTCTCGCTTTCGGACACCTCTGGTTTTCGGAACATGCGGCGGCCAGCGCCTCAGTGAGCAGCAGGGGGCTGCGGCCCAGGCCGCAGGCGGCGCGGGCGTAGGCGTGCGCGGCGAGTTCGTCGGCGCCCGCGACATGTGCGTAAAGACGGCGCCGCCCGAGCCGCAGCGCGGTGTGGCCGAGGGCCCGCTTGAACTCGGCCCGGACGTGCGTGTGATGGAGCCAGGCGTGCGCCTGCTCATGGGCGAGGGCCGCGGCCAGCACCGACCCCGCGGGGAACCAGTGCCGCCAGCCGCGCTCGACGACAAGCCGTTCGGCGCGGTCGACCGTGTCGACGTACACCTCGACCACCGGCGGCCGCGACCGGTACCGGGCCAGCAGCCCGGCGGCGAGCCCGCCGTCCCGCTCGACCACTCGGACCGGCGCCGGATCGGGGGTCATCCGGCGTCCGAACTCCTCGGCCGCCTCGGCCCATCGGCGCAGGAGCAGGGGATCGCGACCCTCATGCGTGGGAGTCCCCGCGAGAAGCCGCACGGCGAGGTCCAGGTCGTGGCCGAGGTGCACGTCGTGGCCGAGGCCCAGGTCGTGGTCAAGGCCGTGCTCCTGGTCGCCGCTCATGCGCGGGACTCCACGACCGCGACCACCCGCTCGTCCGCCGCGCGCGCACGCAACTCGCTGCGGGCCAGCGCGAGCAGGGCCCCGGGTTCGAGCACCCCGGACAGATCCGCGATCCGGCCGCCCACCAGCAGGCGCACCGCGGGCGCCCGCACCCCGCCGTCGCCGTACGAGGTGGCGTCCCGTACCAGCGAGGCGAGGGCCTCGCCGGCCGCGCCCACGGTCGTCGTCTCCACCCGCGCGTCGGACACCCCGAGCCGCACCACCCCGTCCGCGTCCACGACCCGCACCGGCCGCCGCAGTGCGCGCAGCCGACGACGCACCTCCGTGCCGTACACCGTGTACGCGTCCGTGCCGGCCAGGATCTTCACCCGCGTCTCCTGCGCCTTGAGGCTGGCAGCGGCCACGCGCAGCCGCTCGGCGTCATCGGCGCGGTGCGCCCGGTCCTGTGTGCGCAGTTCGGTCGCGCCGGTGGCGACGGCCCGTACGGTGCTGGTCTGCGGGTCGACCGTCACTTCGACCTCGACGCCGTCGGCCGCGGCGCCCTGGGCGACGACCGCGCGCTCGGCCTCGGCGCGCACGGCGAGGATCTGCTCCTGGGTGGCGCCGGGGATGATCCGCTCGACCTGTTCGCGGACCAGCGCGAGCGCCACCCCGATTGGGCTGATGACCTCGTTGTGACGGGCGATGCGTCCTTCCAGACCGGCGGCCCGGGCCAGGTGCGGGGTCACCGCTGCCGCTCCGCCGCCCCCGCCCACCAGGACGGCGGTCTCCCGGTCGAGCCGGTAGTCGCGGATCATCGCGTCCACGACCGTCCGCACCTGCGCGGTCCCCGCGTCCAGCACGGCCCGCGCCGCGCCCGCCACGTCCATGCCGAGCATGGCGGCCGGCGGGGCGAGCGCCTCCCGTGCCACCTCCGGGTCACAGCGCGCGAAGTCGCCCTCGGGGACCCGGCCGAGTGCGTTCGCCGCGCATGTCATCGTCACGGCGAACCGGCCGCCCGCCGCGTCCAGGACCAGATAGTCGTCGGGGTCGCCGTCCATCGGCCGCACCGTGGTGACCTTCGCGTCCCGCAGCTCGTCGAGCGAGGCGAAACAGGCGTAGCGAAGCCCGGCGATATGCGCGCTGCGTGGACCGACGCCCGTGACCTTCCCGCCGGAGACACGCACCATGGACCCGCCGCCGACGCCGACGGTGCGCACATCCAGGGCGTTGAGATACGACGCCTTACCGAGGATGGTCGCGTGCCGCACGGCCACCTTGCCGCGTCGCACCACGCTGATGTCCGTCGACGTGCCACCCGTCTCCAGGAACACTCCCTCGCTGATCCGCTCCTGCATCAGCGCGCCCGCCACTCCCGCCGCCGGCCCCGACAGGACCGTCAGCAGCGGGCGGCGCCGCATCTCGTCCAGCGACATGACACCGCCGTCGCACCGCATCACCATCAGTGGTGCCGTGACCCCTGCCTTGGTGATGGAGGAGTCGACGAGATCGGCCGTGGCCAGCATGCGCGGCAGGATCGCCGCGTTCACCACGGCGGTACGGGTCCGCTTGTGCAGCCCGTACAGCGAGGTGATCTCGTGTGCCGCGGCGACCGGCAGTCCGGTTGGCCGCGCCGCGTCGAGGACGGCCTGCTCCCCTTCGGGCCTATCCACCCCGAACGGCTCGGTGGCGACGAGGACTTCAGCACCCTCCTCCTGCACGCGGGTCACGGCGGCCCGTACCGCATCGCTGTCGAACGGGTCCGCCACATGCGCGTACACCAGCGGGAGCCGCTTGCCCGGGGCGAGTTCGAGCTTTCCGAACGTGGCGAGGCGCCGGGTGAACACGGCACCCGCGCCCGTGCCGATCCCGAGGAGCCCGACCGTCGCCACATCACCTTCCAGGAGCGCGTTCGTGGCCTGGGTCGTGCCATGCGCCAGGAACGTGACCTCGGCCGGGGTGCGCCCGACTTGTTCGAGGAGACGGTCGAGCGCCTGGACGATGCCGTGCGCGACGCCGTCCTCATGGTGGTGGCTGGTGGGCACTTTCACCTGGCCCACGAGTTCGAGTGTTGCGGCATCGACGGCCACGGCGTCCGTGAACGTGCCGCCCACGTCGATTCCGACGCGGACGCGACGGTCAGGGGGCATGTCAGGCACCTCCTTGTGCGTTGACGTACGTATGGGTGCTGAAGGGGGCCGGTGTCGCTGAAGGGGGCCGGTCAGTAACCGCGGACGTCGGGCCAGCGCCTTTGCACGCCCGCCCGGTCCAGCACCCGGCCGAACTCCTCGAACCGCTTGTCCTCCGCCTGCACCTGGTGCGGCTCCACGTCCTCGGCCAGGCAGTGCGCGGCGAGCGCGCCCGCGACCTCGCCGACGTTCCACTCCACGGGGTGCAGGCGGTAGCAGCCGTTGGTGATGTGTGTCGTGCCGATGTTCTTGCCGGCAGGCAGCAGGTTCCGCACTCGGCGCGGCACCAGTGCGCCCAGCGGGATCTCGAACGGCACCGATCCGATGTCGATGTAGGTGTCGCCGCCGGTCGAGGGGTGCAGGTCGATGCGGTAGCCCCCGACGCCGACCGAGTCCCGGTAGTGCTTGGTGCCGTACGGTCCCACGACGTCGATGTTGACGTCCTGCTCGACGATGGTCGTCACCGCCTTGATGCGCCGCGACTCGCGTACGTACGCCGCCTTGGCGAGTCCGTCCGCCGTGCCCGTCACATCTTGGCGGATGCGCAAGCCCTGGAACCCGGTGCCGCCGTCCGCCCGTGGCGCCTCGGTCTGCAGCCAGTACAGGACGGACAGCGACAACTGCCGTGCCTCGCGCAGCGCCTCGGCCTGCCGACCGACATAGGGCTTCAGCCAGTAGTCGTTCAGCGGCCAGTTGACCAGCGTGATGTCCGAGTCGAAGGCTCCGGGCCGGTGCAGCTTGCGGGCCAGGATCCGGCGGAAACCCCACAGCTCCTTGTCCCCGGCGTCCGCGCTCTGGTCCGCGCTGACGGCCAGCGGATCCAGCTCGGGGTTGGGTATGAACGAGCGGGGGACGGGCTCCAGGGTACGCGGGTCGGGAGCCTGGAACCCGAGCAGCGGCCCCGGCCAGAAGTCGGGACGGTACGCGCGCCAGAAGTCATAGTCCTCGGGCCGGTCGATCGTGTGGTTCTCGCCCTCGTGGTGCGAGAGCGCGAAGCACACCGTGATGCCCTGTTGGTTGCCGGGCTCCGCCTGGGCGGGGGCGTGCGGCTCTTCGAACTCGGCGTGCCCCTCGGCCCCGCTCGCATGCTCCACACCGGCCAGTTCGAGCAGCTCACCGGTCTCGGTGGCGTCGATGACGTAGGGCGCGGCGACGATGCGCAGGGTGCCGCCGCGCAGGTCCCGTACGGTGACGGCCGTGATGGCATCGTTGTCGTGCTCGGCGGAGACGGCCCGGTGCTCGGTCAGCACGGTCAGCAGCCCGGACGCCCGGTGCGGTGCGAGCATCGCCTCCAGGACCGCGAGCGCTACGCGCGGCTCGTGGCACAGTTTACTGACCCGCCCGGCGCCCGGATTGAGCTCGGTGAGCCCGAGCGCTTCGCCCCGCAGCGGATACCACTGCCGGTAGTAGGCCCGGATGCCTTCGCGTAAGGCCCGGTACGTCGCCGTCGTGCCGAACCGCTCCACCCACGGGTGCTCGTCCGGCGGCACCGCCTGCGCCGTCAACTGTCCACCGATCCAGTCGGTCTCCTCGGTCAGCACGACGCGTCGGCCCGCCCGGCAGGCGGCGAGCGCGGCGGCGACTCCGCCGAGGCCGCCACCGACGATCAGGATGTCCGGCTGAGGTACCACAGTGCTCCTTGTGATCGCGCCTGAACTTCGCTCCGCTGTCCTGGAGTCGGTGGCTACGGTGGCTGGATGGGCGGTCCCGCCGTCTCGCCGGCGCGGAACTCGCAGGTCACCAACGGTTCCCGCGCCTCCTCGCCCGCCACGAGCGCGGCGAGCAGCCGGACGGCCGCGGCGCCGAGCCGGTGCCGGGGGATGTCGAACCCCATCGGTACGGGCCGGGCAGTGAGGTCGGCGGGCGGGCTCCCGAGCAGCCCCAGCGAGACGTCGCCCGGGCAGCTGAGTCCGGCCTCCCGGACGGCGGTGATCAGCGCCCGCCACGCAGCCCCCGTGTCCGTCTCCTCGGCCACGAACGCGGTCACCCCGTCGGCGACCAGGGTCCGCACCCGCTGTGCCGTCAGCTCACGCATGGGGTCGCCGCAGCGCAGCACCGCACCGGGCCCGCCCGCGATGCCCGCCGTCGCCAGGCCGTCGAAGAAGCCCTGCTGACGGTCCGTGGACGGGGGCGCGTCGTCGTCCTCCCGTACGAGCACGATCCGTCGGTGCCCCAACTCGGCCAGATGGACCACGACTTCACGGCTGGCGCTGACATAGTCGGCGCCGACCCAGGCCAGCCCTTCCAGCTCCTCGCGACGGCCCAGATGCACCACCGGAAACCCGTCGGCGACGAGCCGCTTCAGTTCGGCGCGCGGTACGTGCCGGCCGAGGAACAGGCACCCGTCGGCCAGCCGCACCCGGCTCAGCGCCTCCGGTCCGACGGCGCTCGCGCCACCGGTGCTCGACCCCGTGAACAGCACCAGGTCGTAGCCCTGCGTCGCCGCTTCCTGCTCCACACCCACCAGGAACGGGTAGTACGAGTGCTGTACGTCGGTCGGGAAAGTGGCGGTGAAGCTGAAGACACCGAGCAGGTTGTTGCGGGCCGCCGCCAGCCGCCGGGCTGCCGGGTCCGGCACGTAGCCGAGACTGCGGGCCGCGTCGAGGACGCGCTGCCGTGTCTCCTCGGAGATCGCCGCCGCTCTGCCGTCGCCGCGCGCCGACAGGACCAATGACACCGTCGCCTGGGACACCCCGGCGAGCCCGGCCACCTCGGCCTGCCGCGGCCGTGAGGTACGGCTCGCGGACGCCGGGTTCCGTCCCGGTCTCGCCCGCTTCTTCGGCTGATCCACCCCTGGCGTCCCCTCGCTCACCGATCCGTTAATGCGCATTAGTAATACGCATGAATGCACTCTGACGTGACCCCCACTTCCCGTCAAGAGCCAGGACGGGGACCATCCCTACGGGCACTGTCATGCGACGTATGAAATTGCCAATCTTGGCAATTGGTGAGGTCGTCACCACTGGACTCCGGGGAGGGAGCGGCACGGTGAGAGCGCCGCTGTTGCGCATCTCTCCCAGCAGCTGGCCGTGCTGTGCCGGGCGAACCTGGTCGTGACCCGCAAGGAGGGCTCGACCGTGTACTACGCGCTGACCAGTCCGCACGTTGCGGAACTCCTCCGGGTGGCGCGCACCATTCTGTCCGGGGTGCTGGCCGGGCAGGCCGAGTCGCTGGCCGACCTCCGGGCCGCACAGGAGGAGGCGAGGCCGCCGTCGTAGCGACGGCACGGCCTTCGGCCGGCGAAAGCACTGCGGAATGAGGCAAAGCGTAGGGAAAGTGTCGTAACGCTGGTCGTGCAGCGGCCGTTGGTCCCCCGCAGACGAGTCTCACCGCGTAAGGAGAGGTTCATGGGCCTGTTGCGCAAGATCCGCACCACCGGTCGGGTGGCCGAGCCCGCTCGAGGCCCAGCGCGCCCGCGCGATGCTCCTGGAACTGGAGCGGATCCACAACCACGTCGCGGACCTCGGCATGCTCTGCAACGACATCGGCCACGGCATCCTCAACGCCCACGCCCAGCGCGTCCGCGAACAACTCCTGCGCCTCAAGTGCGAGATCACCGGCCACCGCCTCCTGCGCGGCGGCGTCGTCCCCGGCGGCGCCCACCTGCGCGCGCTGCCCGACCCCGCTGGGCTGAAGGCGATCGGCGAGGACATCCGAGAGATCACCGGCCTCGCGCTCGGTCACTCCACCGTCCGTGACCGCTTCACCGGAACGGCGATCCTCAAGGCCGACGCCGCCCGCGCGATCGGCTGCCTCGGCTATGTCGCCGGGGCGAGCGGGCTCGTCGGCGACGCCCGGGTCAGGCACCCCTTCGCGCCGTACGACACCCGCCTCGACGTGCCCGTACACGACAGCGGTGACGTCCTGGCCCGCTTCCTGGTGCGCGCGGAGGAAATCGACACATCCCTCGGCCTGATCGAGCACTTCGCCCACGGGCTGCCGACCCCCATGGCCCTGCCGACCCCCATGCCGCTGCCGGCGCCCCCACCGGCGCCCGGCGCGGGACCTCGTACCGGGGTGGGCCTCGTGGAGGGCTGGCGCGGCACCATCGCCACCCGCGCCGAACTCGCCCCGGACGGGACGCCGGCCCGCCCCAAGCCGGTCGACCCCTCCTTCTTCAACTGGCCGGCCTGCGCCAGCGGCACCGAGATGCCACCACACGGGGTCAGGAGGTCCGGGTGTGGTGGTCCAGCAAGCGGGTGAGCAACTGCACGAACTGGTCGCGTTCGGCAGGACTCAGCGGCGCGAGCAGTTCGTCGTGGAGGTCGTCCAGGACCTTGTCGAGGCGGCGTAGGTGACGGCGGCCCTGAGAGGAGATCGTGATGATGTTGCGGCGCTGGTCGTCGGGGTCCGGGGCCCGCTCGACGAGATGGCGTTCGGCCAGTTCGTTGAGCACGCCGACCATGTCGCTGCGGTAGATGCCGGTGCGTCTGCTCAGCGTCGCCTGGCTGGCGGGCCCGTGATCCTGCAGCGAGGCGAGTACGGCGTAGTGCCACTTGCGGGCGTCGGCCTGGGCCAGCCCTTCGTTGATCAGCCGGTCCGAGCGCGTGGACAGCTGTGACAGCAGGCGGCTCGCCCGTCGACGCAGTCTGTCGGGCGTCGTCCTGGGCGCGCCGTCGCCGGGCACGTTCGCGGCTTCGGCTCTGGTCATGGCGCTGATCCTATCGATTGCGCTAGTCCGACTAACGATGTACGTTCGCCCGTGCCGACCTCGTTAGTCCGACTAACGTTAGTCGTGCGAACTCTCGGAAGGAAGATCCGTCATTCCCACCAAGACACTGCAGATTCCCACCCCTGACGGTCAGGCCGACGCTTTCGCCGCTTTCCCCGACGGCGGCGGGCGGCACCCTGGGGTGCTGATGTACGCGGACGGCTTCGGCATCCGGCCCGTGCTGCGGGAGATGGCCCGCGAACTGGCCGGGCACGGGTACTACGTGCTCGTCCCCAACTTCTTCTACCGGCACGGTCCGGCACCGGTGATCGAACTTCCCGAGCACATCGGAGAAGAGGTCCGGCCCGCGGTCTTCGCCCAGCTGATGCCCTTGATCGAGGCGCACACCGCCGAACGTGTCCTGAGCGACGCCGACGCCTATGTCAGTTTCCTCACCACCCAGCCCGAGGTCGGCGCCGGGCCGGTCGCGGTGACCGGCTACTGCATAGGCGGCCTCCTGGCGATGCGCACCGCCGCGGCCCACCCCGGCCAGGTGGCCGCCGTCGCCGCATTCCACGGTCCCGTGGGCGCCGACGGGCCCGACCTCTTCTCCAAGCTCACCGCCGAGGTCCACCTCGGCCACGCCGAAGGCGACATGACACCCGAAGTCCTCGGCGAGCTCAACCAGGCCCTGGATGCCGCAGGGGTCGGCTACACCTCCGAGATCTACCCCGGCACCGTCCACGGCTTCACCATGTCCGACACCGACGCTTTCAGCGTATCCGGGCTGCAGCGCCACTGGGACCGTCTGCTCCCCCTCCTGGACCGCACCCTGGCCAACGGCTGAGGCTCCGGCTCGGAAGCGAACAGCTGACGTCGAGCCGGGCACCGCGGTCGCGGTGCCCGGCTCGACGAGGTCCGTCGTGAGAGGTTCAGGAGGCTTCGAAGGCACCGAGATCCGGCGCCTGCCCGCTGTAGGGCAGACCGACGTTGACGCCTTTGTCGATCAAGGCGCTGTTCGCCGCGAGGCGGAGGTTGCGCAGTACGGGCAGGCTGCCGTCGGTTTGGCGGGCCGCATCCCAGCCGGATGTCGACACGCTCTGGAACTGCCCGTCCGACAGGGCGATGCCCAGGTTCCAGGAGTTGTACGTGGCGCTGGTGCCGCTCATGTTCGAGGTCAGGGTGCCGGTGTAGGCGATGTTGTTACGGAGGTTGCCCCGGCCGACGGCGGCGCCGCTCGAGTCGACTCCCAGCATGTTGAAGTCGGGGTGGTTGCCGTAGCTGGTGTTGTTGAAGAAGTCGTTGGCGAGCGGGTGGTGGTTGGCGTAGAAGCCCGCCGCCTTGTTGGCGAAGGCCGCGGAGGTGCGGACGGTGTGCTTGACGGCTCCGGCGTCGTAGTCGCCGCCGTAGCCCCCCGCCTTGAACCCGTTGCCATTGCCGGAGCCGGTGGTGGTTCCCGGTATGTATCCGTTCCGCCATGCCCAGGAGTTCTCGATGGTCACGGACGAATAGGCGTTGATGAGGTCGAAGCCGTCGTCGGAGTTCCACCATGCACGACATCCTCGGAACACGTTCCCGGGGTTGTTTGCGGAGATGTGCGCACCGAATCCGTCGGCATTCTCGCCGGCCCCACCGGAGCTGTTCGGGTCGTAGTTGTCGTGCGAATCCGAGTCGAGGACGAGGTTCCCTCCTCCGCTTTGAATGAACAGTCCTGGGCCCATGTGGTGATGGGTGTTGATCTGTTCAAAGGTGTTATTGCTCCCGGAGATCCAGATCCCCCAGGACTCGTGGTTCAGATTGTTGTTCTGCGGGACGCCGGTGACTTCCAGCCCCTTGATGTGGATCCAACTGCCGGTGACATCGAAGCCCTTGATCCGGCAGTCGTCCGTCATGCGCGAGAAATTGAAGACCGGTTTTTCCCCGGGGTAGGCCAAGTAGTGGATCTGATTGCCTGAACTGCCGCTTTTGTTCAGGGTGATCGCGTCGACCCGGTCCGTCTGGCTCTTGCAGCTGTTGATCCCATGCGTATAGGAGTACGTGCCGCCCCGGAAATACACCGTGTCGCCCGCCCCGACGACGGACTGCGCATGGGCGATCGAGGCCCAGGGGGCCGCCTGAGTTCCCGCGGCGCTGTCGCTGCCGTTCGGGGCGACGTAATAGACATTTCCGGCCGCCGCGCTGCTTGTGGCTGCCGAGCTGGGGGCGATGGTGAGGGGGGTCAGGAGGAAGGTGACGGCCGAGACCAGGAGGGCAGGCGTCACGCGGGAGGCGGATTTCATCGCTCGCTCCAGATGGTTGAGGAAACTCCTGGCGCAACGAGAACGTTCCACGTGTCAGAGGAAGCCGTCCATGGCCGCCGTCGGGCGCCGACTGCTGTCGTCCCAGGCCGAGCTGTTGTAGCTGTTGAACGAGGGGTAGCCCTCGGGTTCCCAGAAGAAGGTGCCCAGGCCGCCGAAGCCCTGCAGCCCGGTGATGAACGCCCGCAGTGAATCGCGCACCTGGGTGGGTTTGCCCACCGGCCCGCCGTACTCCACCTGCATGACCGGCTTGCCGTAGCCGGACTGGATGGTCTGCATATTGGCCAGTACGCCGGGCACGTTGCCGCCCTGCGCATACGAGGACAGGCCGGTGATGTCCCACTTCCCGCCGTTGTCCCGGTAGGCGTTGAGGAAGTTCTGGACGCCGCTCAGGTTCTGCGGCTGGGCCAGATGCACCAGCACCGGGGTGCTCGGGAAGACCTTTTTGGACATGTCGTACGCGGCGTTCAGCAGGCCCGTCATCTGAGCCGGGCGGCTGAGACTGCCGACCGGTTTGCAGATTCCGGAGTTGGTTTCGTTGCCGATCTTCACCCAGGCGGGAGTGACGCCGTAGTACTTGATGACGTTGCACGAGTGGTAGACGTAGTCGTACATGGCGTCGAGCATCTGGCTGTAGTCCATGGCGGCCCAGGCGGCCGGCGGATTCTGCACACCGGCCGAGTTCCAGGTGTCGCCGAAGTGGAATCCGATGAGGACCTGCATGCCGGCGTTCTTGGCCCGCTGGGCCAGCTGCGCGGTCTCCTCGATGCTGCAGTGCCCGTTGGCGGGATCGCTGGAGGGGTTCACCCAGGTCCGCAGGCTGACCGCGGTGATGCCGTACCCCTTGAGGATGGCGAACAGATCCTGCCGCACTCCGGCGCTGTTGTTCCAGTAGTAGCCGTGTGCCTCCATCTGTGGCATCCAGCTGATGTCGGCGCCCCGGACGAACGCTGCGGCCTGCGCCTGCGCGGGGGCGACGGCGGCTCCGAGCGCCACCGTTCCGGCACCGGCCGCGGCGCCCAGCAGTACGGTTCGGCGGCGTACACCACCTGGCCGTCGCTCACGTTCCTGTCTCTCCATCTTCCATACCTTTCTCCGGTAATTGACGGACATGACGCACGTGCGAGCAGCCGTTCATATGCAAAGAAGGCAGGTGCATGACAATTTCATGCGGTGAATCACTGTGGCGCATTCGAATCACTGAGCTACAGATTGCTGCATAATGCTGCGCTCGGCGGCATCAAGTGTCAAGAGACGGGGGCCGGGTAGCGGCCCCGCAGGAAGATCTGACGATCAGGCGGGGCTGGATGAGCAACTGGCGGACGGGTACGGCTGACGGGTCGGGCGCGTCGAGGCGTTCCAGGAGCAGCCGCGCGGCCTGGGCGCCGATCTCGTGCTTGGGCGGCGCCACCGCGGTCAGGGGCACGTCGGCCAGGGAGGCGATCTCGTCGTCGTAGGCGATCAGCGCGATGTCGTCCGGCGTACGCAGGCCCTGGGAGCGCATCCGCCGGATCAGCTCGATCGCGTCGTGATCGGAGTGCACCAGCGCGGCCCGGACGCCGTCGGCCAGGCACTCCTTGATGAACCGGTCATAGAGGCGGGTGGCCTCCGTGGGGCCCAGCGTGGGGCGTCCGCTGTCCAGGACCGGCGCGCCGGAGGCGAGGCCCAGGTGCCGGACGGCCGCTTCGTACCCCTCGCGCAGCAGGGGCGCGGTGGGACTGCCGTTGGTGAACAGCCCCACCCGCTCGTGCCCCAGGTTCATGAAGTGCCCGACCGCGCCGAACGCGCCCTGCTGGTGGTCGGTGGCCACGAATTCGCCCGGCACATAGCGGTCGTACGGCCGGCGTTCCATCAGCACGAATGGCAGCCCGCCGGCCCGAAGCCGTTCGAACGGTTCCTCAGGCAGGACGTGGCCCGTGGCGGAGGCCACCAGCAGCCCGGTGGCGCCGGACGCGACCAGCTCCTCGATCTGCTGGGTGTCATTCGGGTACGTGTAGTTGCTCAGGCCGATGACCACGCGGACGCCGCGCTCGGCGGCCACGGCCTGTACACCGGCGACGACTCGGGGGTAGTAGTAGTGCGCCGACGGGACCAGCAATCCGAGCGTATGGGCCGAGGCCGGCTTGGCATTGACACGGAGAGGGCCGGACGGTGCGCCCACCGGCCGCGGCTCGGAGGGCTGCCCGGCGGCGTGGGATGTCGCGAGCACGGCACCTCCGCGGACCCGGGTCACCCGCCCTTCGGCCTCCAGCTCGAGCAGATCCCGCCGGATGGTGGCGCGTGACACGTTCAGACGCGCGGCGAGTTCGGTGACCTTCAGCCCCTCGGCTGCTTCCAGCTCCCTGACCAGTAGCTCATGCCGCTGTGCAACGAGCATGTCGGACACGGCCCCCCTGTGAACAGATTTGAACGATTCTAGCCCGCGCACTTCGTGTGCCGTCCAGTACCGATCTTCGACCCGTCGGCTGGTGGCGGCCAGTCGGGGGCGGGGTCCTCGGTGAGCAGCGGCCGGAGGGCGCCGAGGACCGCGCCGATGCAGACGTCGCGCAGCTGGGTGCGGGTGCAGGTCTCATGGGTGAGCCAGTCGACGCAGAGGATCTGGACGAAGACCAGCCAGCTCTTCAGGACGCCGGACACGGCCTCACGGGCGCTCTCGTCCGCGAGCGGGAGTACGGCCAGCAGCCGCGCGCGGAGCGCGTCCAGCTCGTTCGTCATGATCGTCTGGATCACCGGGTCGCCCGCCAGGACCCGGTTCGCGGCGAGGACGGCGTTGCGGTTCGCCACGAAGTAGTCGAGGTGGACTTCCATGCCCTGGATGAGCTGTTCCACCAGGGAGTCGGCAGGGTCGAGCCGCGTCTCGGCGAGCAGTTGGTCCGCCGCCTGCTGGTAGACGGCCGCGAAAAGGGCGTGCTTGCTGGGGAAGTGACGGTAGAGCAGGGCCCGGGACACGCCGGCCTGTTCGGCGACCTCCTCCATCAGCACATCGGCGTAGGGGTGTGCGGCGAAGAGCCGTGCGCCGACGGCGAGGAGTTGGGCGCGGCGGTCGGCGGGGGTGAGTCGCTGGCGAGGAGGCACGAACGAAGCTTAGTTGACATGAGTCTACTAGCGCGCCCAATCTAGTAGACGTATGTCGACTAAGCTCCGCCAAGACGGCTTGGAGGGAATATGGCCAGGGCTCTGTGCGTACTCGCGCAGCTGATGGGCTGGGCCTGCGTGGCGATCGGCCTGTTCCACGTGGCACTCGGCAACGCGGCGATTCCCGGCGCCGGTTCCGCCGGCGCGACAGTCGACAGCTGGGGCCGGTTCATGGGAGCCAGCTTCGCCGGCTACGGGCTGGCCTGGCTCTGGGCCGCGCGGCAGCGTCCGATTCCGGCTCGGGCGGTCCGGTGGCTGGCCGGCGTCTTTCTGCTGGGCGGCGTGGGCCGGCTGCTCTCGCTCGCCGTGCACGGCTGGCCGCAGTGGTTCCAGATCGCGCTGACGGCGATCGAGCTCGGCCTGCCGCCGGTCTTCTTCTGGCTGGCCGAAGCGGAGGAGCGGACCCTGCGCGGCGATGTGGAGGCCGTGCCCGCCGGGCGATGAAGAAGCCGGCAACCTGGGGCGGTGCGTTCTGGTCGACGGCGGTATCTCCCCGGGCGATGCCGGATGGGGGAGACCTGGGCAACGACGGCGGCCTGCGACGCACCTCGGCCGGCTCCCCGTCGTCGGCCTGATGGAGGCTTTCCGCGGCCTGGCGGAGGGGGCGCGGGTGACGCTCTCCCGGTCGGCGCGCAGCCGGATGACTCGTCCGCCCTCCTCGCGCGCATACTCATGGACGGACTTCGAGGCGAGGTACCGGCTCTCGCCGTCCCGCTCACATGTCTGCTTCTCGCCCCCGGCCTGGTCTGGGCCGGACTCCGCGCAGCCGACGCGGCCTGGGTCCGCCCTCGTCCACCCGTAGTTCGATCGTCCCGCCGCCGGGTTTGGTGTAGGAGCCCCCGAAGCCGTGCTCGCCGATCGCGCCCACGGACTGCGGTGCGACTCAACCCCGCCAACGCGACCCCGCTCCCGCCGCTCCGCACGGAAACGGAAGAGGACGACCTCCACACCGCGGTCAGCCGCCATGAGCGATTCTGAAAAGAAACGCAAGTCCGTGCAGTGTTCCGGGACCTTGGCCGTTCCTCTGGGCGCGGCCCGGGCGAAGGTCGGGCGGTCCCAGGGCGTGGGGTTCCCGCAGGCGTCCGGCGCCGCTTCGATGGAGGCACACGGCGATACGGGGGTGAGAGCGTTGGACGTCACGGGTGCGGGTGCGCCGATCGTGGCGGTGGTCGGGGTGGTCGGGACCCTGCTGTCGGCCCTGCTGACCCAGTGCGCGGCCGAGCGCAGCCGACAGCGTGAGCAGGAGCGGACCGAGCGAGTGCGCGCGCGGGCGCGGGAAGCCGAGGCGCGGCGTACCTGCTACGTCGCCCTCAACACCTCCCTCCGGCAGTATCTGGCCGCCCTCACCGACCAGTTGCACGCCCTGATCCGTGCGGAGGATCCGCGCACGGCACGGCAGCGCCTCAGCGAGGCCCGGGATCTGCACCGGGACGTGTACGCGGAGGCGCAGATGCGGCTGCCCGACCCCGTACTCGCCCTGGCCGGCGAGGTCACCCACGCGCTCGGCACCGCCTACGGCCGGCTCCGGCGCCTGGACGACGGCGTCCCCCGCCCGGGCGACTCGCTCGACGCCGCCCAGGGGGAGATCGACGCACTGTGGGAACGGCTGCGGGAGCTGCGGCGCGGGATGCGCGCGGATCTGGGCGCTTCGGGAGTGTGCCGCCCGAGCTCGCCCGAGCCCGCTCCGCACCGCCCCCGAGCCGATCCGGATGCGTTCCGGGCGCATTCGGGGTGTTGATCGGGCGCGGGACGGAAAGGCTCGGTGATCGGGCATCGTTGTGACGGGCCGCTCGTCATCATGGGTACCCGGATGGTCTGTTGATGTCCTCGAGAGGTGAGGAGTGCCGGTGGGGGACGAGGGGGAGAGCGGTGGCGTTCAGGCGTTGCGGGCCTGGGCCGGCGAGGCCATAGAGCGGGCGAAGGCGTTGCTGCCGACGCCGGGCACGGTCGCCAAGGCATCGCGCGCCCATGACGACTCGGTCAACGAACTCGACGCGCTCACCCGCCTGTTGGACCACGACCCGGGGCTGCGCAGCTCGGTGACCCTATGGCTCGGCGGTGCCCTCACCCTGCGCCACGGCGTCGGGGGCGGGGCGCCCGAGGACCGGGAGCGGGCGCACGGTCTGCTGCGGAGCGTACGGGACCCGGCGACGAGTATCGGGGCCGCGGCATCCACCGAGGACCGGCGGTGGGCCGCGCTGTTCCTGCTGACGCACGCGATGCCGCTGCAGGAGATGCTGGGCGGGCTCTCGCCGGAGCCGGACGCCACCGCCATGTTCGACATGATCACGCGGCAGGGGCCGAACGGGATGGCCGCCTTCGCGGCTGAGCTGCAGGAGCTGGTGACCGACGCGGCCGAGCTCCCGCTGCCGCCGGAGACCTTGGGGCAGCTGCGGCAGGTGCGCGATCTCTATGCCCGTCCCTCGGCGGACGGGATCGCCGACCTGTTCACGAGTCTCATCCCCGACAACGGTTTTCCGGGCGCCGATCAGCTGCGGCAGATGATGACGAACTGGCAGACGACGATGACCGGTGGCATGGGCCCGAAGAGCGGCACGGCCCCTGGCACCGGCTCGGACAACACGGGTGACACGCGCGCCACCCGGGACCCCTCCCACAAGGCCGACGCCGACTCCCCGGACCCCTCTGCCGAGGCCCCCGCCGACGCCCCGGCCATGCCCCGTACCCCCGACGATATCCGCCGGCTCATCGCCGCGTGGCAGGCCGTCAACACCACGTCCGTGGACTTCGTGAACCACGTCGGCGGCGGCGACCCCGCTGCCCTCAATCAGCAGCTCGGGCGGTTGCGCGACGCGCTGGACGGGCTGCCGGACGGTATGGCGGACAAGGACGCTCTCGGCGGGCTGATGGCCCTGTTGCTCAACGTGAGCGACGGCGCCGGCGGCACTCTTCAGGACCAGGCGCTCGGTCTCGCGCACATCCGGACGGTCACCGACTACCTGCGGCGCAAGTCGGAAACCTCGATCCCCATGGCCGACGGCCTCGCGATCATGGCGGACGTGATGGGCCTGATCACCGACGTCCGTACCGCCGCGCAGGCCGAGGACGTGAAGGGGCTCCGCGACCTTCTGCCCCAGGCCGAGGCCCTGGCCGACACCGTCCCCGAGGACCACGACCTCCGCTTCATAGTCCTCATCGCCCGCGCCATGGCCCGCCTCATGCTCGGTCGGCTCACCATGGACAGGGATCTGCTCCTGCGCGGCCTCGCGGACTTCGAAGAGGGCAGGACCGCCGCGCGGAACAGCAGCCTCCCGATCGGGTACGAGGAGCTGGAGGCCCTGGTTCCCGACCTCGCGACCCTGCGTTCGTACCTCACCGACGACACGACGACGATCATCCCGGACCGGGACGTACCACCACCGGACGCCCCCGCCGACCAGCTGCACACCGCCGCGAACCGCCTCGGCATGCGCTACGGCCTCACCAAGGACCCGGCGGACCTCGAGGCCACCATCACCACGCTGGAACGGCTCCGCGAGCACGTCCGGCAAGGCCGGGCCCCGCGCGTCGCGGCCGAGTCCCTGTGGTCGCTCGCCGAGTCCTACCGCGCCCGCTGGCATCGAGAGCAGAGCGATTCCGACGCGGACGCCGCCACCGACGCGGCCAACGAGGCCCTGACCGCCCTCGCCGCGGACGTCCTCCTCCAGCGCGGCGCCGAACACCGCCTGACGACCGCCCGCAACGGCGCCTCGCTCGGCGTACGGGCCGCCCTGTGGGCCGCCGCGCACGGAAGGGTGGCCGACGCGGTCGCCGCCCTGGAGCTGGGCAGGGCGCTGGTGTTGCAGTCGGCGGCCACCTCCCGGGCCGTACCGGACCTGCTGGAGGAGAGGGGGCATTCCGAACTCGCCGCCGCCTGGCGGGGGTCCGGCGCCGCCGACAGCACCGAGCTGCCCGCCGAGCTCCCCAGCACCCTGCGCCGGCAGGCCCTGGAAGCCCTGGGTTACCGGGAGCGGGGAGGACTGCTCGATACCCCCACCCCGCGCGAGCTGTCGGACGGCGTGGGCGCGGCCGGTGCGGACGCGCTGATCTATCTGGTCCCTGGCAGCGAGGGCGACGGCGAGGCCCCGGGCATGTTGCTGGCCATAGGCCCCGAGATCGGCATCGGCGTGGGCGCGCTGCCCATGCTGTCGGAAGCGGGCAGCGCCCCTCTTGAGCGGTATCTGGACGCGGCCGCCGCCCGCTCCATGGAACACGACGCTGAGACGGAACGGGCCTGGGAGGAGGCCCTGTCCGAGCTGTGCGACTGGGCGTACGAGGTCTTCGTCCATGTCCTCGCCGGGCTGGAGGAACATCTCCCTGACGACGCGACCGACGCGGCCGACCGCCGTACGCCCCGGGTCGTCCTGGTCCCCTGCGGCCGGCTCGGGATCGTCCCCTGGCACGCGGCCCGCTTCCCCGCCGACGCCCCGTACGACTATCTCTGCCAGGCCCTGGTGATCAGCTACGCGGCGTCCGGCAGCCAGTTCCTGCGTACGGTGAATCGCGCGCCACGCGATCCGATCGCGGCCCCGGCCCTGGTGGCCGACCCGAGCATCACGCTGACGTATGCCGAGCAGGAGGTCCTGGAGCTGCGCAACGCTTTCTATCCGGGGGCGCGGCTGTACGGCGACTTCGGCACCCTCCCGCCCGACTCGGTGCCGACCGGCACCCCCGACCAGCTGCTGAGTCTGCTCGCCCAGGACCACTCGATGGTCCATCTGGCCACACACGGGCTGGCGGGGGTACGGCCGACGGAGTCGGCCCTGCACCTCGCCCCCACCGACCCCGGCGAGGAGATCGGCCGGCTCACCGTGACCCGGCTCCTCGACCGGCCGCAGCCCGCCGAACAGGCGGCGCCGGACGGCCCGCTGATCGTCCTGAGCGCCTGCCAGACCGATCTGAGCACCCGCGACCACGACGAGGCCCTGACCCTCACCACGGCGTTCGTCTCGGGCGGCGCACGTGATGTCGTGGGGTCGCGGTGGACCGCCCAGGACAGCGCGACGATCCTGCTGATGGCGGTGTTCCACCATGGTCTGCGGGCCGGCCTCAGCCCCGTCGACGCGCTGCGGGCCGCGCAGCTGTGGACGCTCGACCCGGACCGGAAGGACCCGGGCTGTCTGAGCGAGACGTTACGGCACGACATCGGCCGCCCCGACCTCCAGCGGCCCGCCCTCTGGGCCGCGTTCATCCATCAAGGCCACCCCGGCCAGGGAAAGGAGACCGTATGACCCCGGGTGAGGACAGCGGGACGAGGGTGCTCGGCCTCATCGGCGAACACCTCGACAGCATCCGCGCCCAGCTGACCGAAGAGCAGTACCAACTCCTGCTCACCCGGCTGCGCGCGCTCGCCGACACCCCGCCGGACGACTCCAGGGCCGTGCGCCGGGCCTTCCAGGCCGTACGCCTCTGCCTGCTGCCGCTGCCGTTCGACCATCCGGTCCGCGAGGCACTGGACTCCGTCCGGCTCGTCGCCACGGCACCCGTCAGCCTCCCGGTCGTCCTGCGGACGCAGGAACTGCTGGCCCGGCTCACGGCCGGCCTGGCATCGCCCCCTGCGCCCCCCGCGCCCCCCGACACCGCGGCCATCATCGCCGCCGTCGAGCACAGGCTGCTTCGCACGCCCGCCCTCTCGGCCGCCGAGGTCCGCGGCCGGTATCGCGGTTCGGCGCCGCCGCCGGAGCTGATCCGGCTGGCCGACCCCGACCTCGGCGACCGCTACCCGGAGTTCCAGTTCGAGCCCGGGGGCGGCGCGCCGTACGAGGTTGTCCTGGAGGTCAACCGGGTGCTGCTCGCCGACGCGGACCCGTGGGGAGCCGCCGACTGGTGGCTGAGCGGCAACGCATGGCTGGGCGGCGGGCCGCCCGTCGCCCTGCTCGGCGTCCGGCCGGACCGTGACCTGGTGGGCGCGGCCGTCGCGTTGGCGGAGGGGGACTGATGCACGAGGAGACCGTGTCGCCCTCCGCCTACCGCTTCCGGCCGCACTGGGAGGTGCTGCCCGCCGGTACCCAGCTGTGGCGGCTGCACAAATCCCGGTTCGCGGCGGAGGAGTTCAAGCCGTTCGACCCGAAGGACCGCTCGCCCGGCCGCTTCCACGGCACGCCGGAGGACCCGTACCCCTGTCTGTACGCGGCGACGGACGCGGAAACCGCGCTCGCCGAGACCTTGCTGCGCTCGGTCGACTACGACCCGGAGACCGGTATGCGGCTCATCCTCTGGGCCCAGGTCCGGGGCAGGTCGCTGAACGTGGTGCGGACCCGGTGCGAGCTGAAACTGGTCTCGCTGTGTTCCGGAGCGGCCCTCGCCGCCGTCTGCCAGGACAACCGTCTGCTGGAGAACGAGGGAGAGGAGCACTACGGGCGCACCCGCCTCTGGGCGCGGGAGATCCGGGCCCAGGCGCCCGAAGCCATGGGGATGATCTGGGGTTCGAAGCGCAACCCGTCACAGCGGGCCCTCGTGCTCTTCGGGGACCGTTTCACGGACTGCGCGGGCGGGCCGCTCGATCCACTCCCGTACCGCAGCATCCCCGACCTCGGCTCACCGGACGGCATCAAGGAGGCCAACCAGCTGCTGGAACCCCTCCGTTCGGCGATCAGGGAGCCGCTGCACCGCTGAGCCCGTCGCCCTGCCTGGCCGCCTGACCTCCGCTCGCTTGTCCCCGTGTGACACGTGGTGCCATCGTTGACGGCATGGCACCACCGTCTCTCGACCATGCGTCAATTCTCGGCGAACTACAGGAGGTCCGGCGGGCGGGGCTGCTCAGGCTGCGCGGCCGGGAGCTGCCCGCCCTGGAGTCGGCCGCGGTCTCTTTGGCGACCGCGCGCACCCGCGAGGTCGCCATGGAGGCGCTGCTCCGCCGCGCGGTGGAACGGCTTGACGCGGGCACGCTGCGGACCGCCGCCGAGTACACGCTGGGCCTGGCCCAGGGCACCCGGGACTGGCCGGCGTCCTCTCGCCGGGCCCGCGCCGCCGAGGTGTACCGGGTGAGCGAGGAGCGCTTCCGCAAGCACCACGAGGTGATGGTGCTCGGGCAGGTGGCCGAGCACATCGTGGAACTGGTGGAACTGCTGAAGGACGGCGGTGACGAGCCGGGCGAGGGCGACTGGGAGGGTGACACCCATCGGTTCGTGGACGTCCTGGCGGGCGATCGGACCGTACGCCTCACCCTCCATATCCACCCCGTCGACCTGCTGCGGGACGTGGACGTGGTGGTCTCCCCGGTCAACACCTACTTCGCGCTGCCCGAGCCGTACAAGTCCTCGGTCTCCGCCTCGTTGCGCCGGGCCGCCTCCGTGCGGGGGGTGACCGGCGACCTGCTGGACGACCCGGTCCACGACGAGCTGCGCACATGGGCCGCGCGGCACGGCACTTCGGGGCGTCCGGTGGTTCCGGGCACGGTGGCGGCGACCGGTTCGGGAGCCATGGCCGAGTACGGCGTACGGCGGATCTACCACGCGGCGGTGGCCGTGCCCCGGGCCGGCACCAACGACTACGACGTGCTGCCCGCCGACGTCACCCGCGCCACCTCGCGCGCGATCGCGCTGCTGGCAGAGGAGCGCGACCGGCACACCCCGCCGCTGCGCTCGGTGTGCTTCCCGCTGCTCGGCTCGGGGCGCGGCGGGCTTCCGTACCGGGTGAGCGCGGCGGCCGTGTGGAGCGCCGTCGAGGCGGAGCTGGCGCGCGGAGCGCGCTGGGAGGTGCACTTCGTGGTACGCACCCCGGAGGCGGCCCGCGTGGTGGAGCGCATCCCGGCCAGGACCCGCCCGGGGCGCGACCAGTCGGCGCCCGGCCGATCCCTTTGACTGGAAGGGCGGGTCGCCCAGGTGGGGTGCCACGGGGGAGCCTCCCACCGGGGCGGCCCGCGCCACCGAAGCCAGCGAAGCCGTTGATCTCGACGCGGTGTCAATTCACGTAAGGATCACGCATGTGGGTGCCGACGTCACATACCGTGGCCGTATGACCAGGGGGATGGTTGAGTGGGCGCACGGCTGCGCAGGTCGCACGGTGACCTGGCCCGCCCCGGATACGTATGTACTCGTCGACGGTGTCCTGCTGCGCATGGTGCCCGAGCCGCCCGGCCTGCCGCCGGGTACGGCGGTCAGCGTGCGCCACGATCCCGAACGGCAGCGGCTGGTGGCCCATGCGGACGGGACCGCCGACGGTACTGCCGGCGGCACCGAGGCGGCGGTCGGATGAGCGTCCACAGCATGGAGTTCGGGGCCGGGTTCGAGGAACGGCAGCCCGTCGTCCTGCTCCTCGACACCTCAGCGTCCATGGGCCGCCCCGAGGAGCACCCGCGGATCGACGAGCTGAACGGCGCGCTGACCCGCTGGTTCGACGGGGTCCGCGGGCAGGAGCGGCTGCGCACCCGGGTGGAGGTCTGCCTCATCACCTTCGACTCGGCGGTGCGTGTCCACGACCCCGGCCCGGGCCGTCTGGTCCCGGTCGAGGAAGCCGACGCCGACCGGCTCTTCGTCCCGGTGGACGGCATGCACCCGCCCACGCTGCGCGCCGAGGGCCTGACCCGGCTGACGGAAGCCGTGGAAACGGCCCTCGAACTGGCCCGCGCCCGCTACCGCACCCTGCAACGGCAACGGGTGCCGGTCCGGCGCCCCTTCCTGTGGGTCCTGACGGACGGCGCACCGAGCGATGACCAGGGCCGCCCCCTGGACGCGACGGCCCTGGCGGGTACGGCGGGGCGGGTGCGCGAGGGCGAGGAGCAAGGGGAGTGGATCTTCCAGGTGATCGGAGTACGCGGCGCCGACCTGCCGATGCTCCGGGTACTGGCGCCGAAGGCCACGTCCCCGTTGGAGAACCTGGACTTCGGCCGGATCCTCGACCTGCTCTTCCAGAGCACGGACGACAGCAGCCCGGACCAGGCCGCGGATCTCATCCACCAGGAGTTCGACGAGCGCGCCGCCCGGCTCGCGCGCATGGACAGGCTGGAGAGGGACCTCCGGTGATCGTCGCGGGCGCCTCCGTCCAGGGCACCGCTCATCTCGCCGCCGGGCAGGGCTGCCAGGACGCGTTCAAGGCGATCGACCTGGGCGATACGGCCGTCCTGGCGGTGTCCGACGGCGCGAGCAGCCGCGACCGCAGCGCCCTGGGCGCCCATATAGCGGTCGACGCGGCCTGCCGCCTGCTGACGGAGGACGTCCCGGACGCGGAGGAGTCGCCGGAGGCGTGGACCCGGTGGATCGCGGGGCGCGGGCAGAGGGTGGTCGAGGAGTATCTGCGTGCGGTGTCGGGGGTGTTGGGTACGGAGCCGGGGGTGTTGGGCGCGGAGCCGGGTTCAGCAGACTCCGGCGCAGCAGAGCCCGGCGCCCTGGCGGCCACCCTCACCGCGGCGGTCGTGGCACCGCCCTGGGTGGCCTTCGTCTCGATCGGCGACGGCTTCGGCACCCTTCTGACCCGCGACGACCGCTGTCACCTGGTCCTCCCCCCGCCCACCGGTCCACCCGTCTTCCTCTCCTCGCCCGGTGCGGCCCTCCGCATCCGCACCTTCGTCGCGTGGGAGCCGGAACTCGGCGGAGTGGTCCTGGCCACCGACGGCTGCGCCGCCCTCACTCTCGACCACCCCTCCGTCCGCCAACTCGGCCCAGAAGCGGGCCCCTTACCGGCCGAGCGCTTCTTCCTCGGCCTCGCCGCCACGCTCCGCCAGAACCACGGAGACGCCGAGCCCCTTCGACATCGGCTCTCCGGGCCGGAGGCCGGCCGGACCGGTGACGATCTGACCGTCCTGTGCGCTCTCGTCGAAGGGGGGCGGCCGTGGGACTGACAGTGGTGTCCGGCAGTGGACACACATGGCGGCTCACCGAGCAGATCGGCAGCGGCGCGGAAGGGTTCGTGTACGGCGTCGACGACGGCCGCCCCCTCGTCGCGAAACTCGTCCCGGACCCGCCCGACCCCGAGGCCTACCGGCGCCGCGTGGCCCGCCTGGTGCGCCAGCGCCGCGAACCCCGCACCGTCGGCCTGCTCTCCGGCACACCCGTCCGGCTGGCCTGGCCACTGGTCCCGGTACGCACGGGCGGCGGCACCGGCTCGGACCGCGTCGACGGTTATGTGATGACCGATATGCGCCACGCCTACCAGCCGTTCAGCCACCTCCTCACCGTCTCCACGCGCACTGCCTGCCTGCCCCGGGCGACCTGGGCGACCGCCCTCCACGCCGCCCTCGCCCTCGCCCGGCTGCTGGGCGAGCTGCACGCCGAGGGCTATGTGGTGGGCGACCTCAAGCCCGACAACCTCTGGGTCGACGAGAGCGGCCGGGTCGGTATGGCGGACGTCGACTCCTGGCAGTTCACGGACGGCCGCGAGGTCTTCGCGGGCCGCATGCGCACCCCCGGCTACACCGCCCCCGAGCGGATCGGCGCCCCGGCCGGTACGCCACCGGACACCGCGTCCGACGAATTCGCCCTGGCCGTCCTGGTCCACCAGCTCCTCATGGCCGGCCTGCACCCCTTCGCCGGGCACCCGGCGGACGGCGGCGACTATCTGTCGTACGACGACAACGTGGCGCACGGCCGCTGCCGGATCGTCGACCGTACGTCGGTACTGCTGCCCCGCTCCGTGCCCCCTGCCGATCTGCTGCCGAGACGGCTCGCGGAGCTGTTCCGGACGGCGTTCGGACCCGCGCGCCGACGCCCGACGGCGGCCGAGTGGGCCCAGGCGCTCGCGGCCGAGCTGGCCCCCGGCCGGCTGAGGGCGTGCGCGGTGAACGCCCGCCACCTCCACACCGTGGAACGGCCGTGGTGCCCGTGGTGCGACCAGGCCGAGCGGGGCGCCGACAGCTATCCCGGCCGTCCGCAGGAGGAAGCATGACGACCCACCTCTCCGTCGCCCGGACGCTGGACCGCTGCACGGTCCTCGGCCCCGGCACCCGTGCGGTCATCTGGGTACAGGGCTGCCCGCTGCGCTGCCAGGGCTGTGTGGCCGCGGAGACCCTGCCCTTCGAGGGCGGCACCAGCCGCTCGGTCGCCGAACTCGCCGACTGGCTGTGCCGGCTGGACGGCATCGAGGGCGTCACGTTCTCCGGCGGTGAGCCGTTCAGCCAGGCCGGGGCGCTGGCCGAACTGCTCGACGCGGTACGGGAGCGGCGCCCGGACTTCGGCGCCATGGCGTACTCCGGCTTCCGCCACGAGGCACTGCGGCGCGGCGACCCGGACCGGATCGCCCTGCTGGAACGGCTGGACCTGCTGGTCGACGGGCCGTACCGGGCGCCGCTCCACGGCAGCCTGCGCTGGCGCGGCTCGGAGAACCAGCGGCTGATCCCGCTCACCGACCGCTACACACGGGTCCTGGCCGAGCCGGACACGACCGCCGGGATCGAACTGTCGGTGGACGCCGACGGATCGCTCTCCTGGGCCGGGGTTCCGCCGACTCCCGGCTTCCGGGAAGGGCTTGAGAAGCAGCTCGCGGCGCGGGGGTTCGTGCTGCACACCGAGGCACGGAGGGAACGATGAGCGGATCACCCAAGTACAGCAGCGTGCGCGTCGGCGCGGTCTACGCCCAGCGGGAGGCGGCGGAGCGCCGCCGCCGGGCCGAGCAGCGCCGGGCCAGGGAACGCAGGCGGGCCGCCGAGCGGGCCCGGCTGGCCCAGGAGGCGGCCGCCCGCCGGGAGCGCGCCCGCGCCGAGGCGGAGCGGCGCCGGGCCGAAGTCGCCCGTAAGGAAGCCGAGGTGGCGGCTCGCCGGACAGCCGAGCGCGACGCCCGGCTGGCCCAGGCGCGGGCGGAGCAGTCCCGGGCCGACGAACGCGGTCTCGACGAGGTGCGGGAGCTGATCGCCGAGGCCCAGCGGTCGGGAGCCCGGGCCGAGATCGGTTCCCTGGAGCGGCAGTTGGCAGAGCTGCGGGGGCGGGCTGCCCGTGGGGAACAGCTCGGGGAGGCGGTGGAGGAACTGCGCGGCCGGGTCGTGAACCTGCGCCCGACCGCGGCCGGGGACCGTACGGATGACAGCGCCGCCGTCCTGGCCGGCCTGGAGCGCCGACTCTCCGCCACCGGCCCGGACGGCGCCGCCCTCGACGCGGACGGCCATCGGCGCTGCACCGACCTGCTCGACCAGCTGCGCGCGGCTGCCGGCCCGGGGCGGCAGGTCCGTTTCGAAGCGCTGCTCGGCACGGTCGAGCACGCCCTTGCCCGGCATGCGGCGACGGTCTCGGAGGCGCGGGAGGCCACCGTGCGGCAGGCCCGCGCGGAACAGGAGCGCGAGGCGGCCGAGACGGCGCGGCGTGAGCGCGCCGAGGCGGCGGAGGCCGCGGAGCGTGAGCGCGCCGAGGCGGCGGAGGCGGCCCTGGAGCTGGCCCTCGCGGAAGCCGCCGAGCGGTTCGACGTCGTACGCCCGGCGGCCGAGGGCGTGCTGGACACCGCCGCCGAACTCGGCGACGCCGGCCTCGCCGACGAGATCGGGGACGCCCTGCGCGCCGTCACCGAGGCGCTGACCGCGCGCTCGGCGACCGAGGCCCTGCGGGCGGTCGCCGAGCTGGAAGGCCGGCTCCCCAACGCCGAGGACCGGCTGGACGAGCTGGAGCTGGCCTACCAGCGGCGCCGGGACCTGGTGGAGGCGCTGCGGGACGCCATGACCGGCGAGGGGTTCGCCTTCGAGGGCGGTGAGGACCAAGGCGGCTCCTTCCGGCTGCACTTCACGCGGCCGACCGGGGCGACGTACGAGACCACGGTCGCCACCGAGGACGACGGCACACCCGTCCTCGTCTACCACGTGGACGGCGAGCCGGACGTGAAGCTGTACGCCGCACAGGACGAGGCGGTGTGCGACACCACCGAGGCGCTGCTGGAGCGGGTGCACGAGGCGCTGGGCGGCGACGACGGCTTCGTACCGGGCGAGCTGACCTGGGACGGCAAGCCGCCGCCGGACCAGCGCGGCAAACCGCTGCCCGGCGGCACCTCCTGGACGTGGACGGCCCCGTGAGCACGGTCGACTTCACCAAGGACGAGGACGGTACGGGGCCTGTCACCGCCGACGGCATGATGCCCCTGTGGGCGGTGTCGCTCGGCTGGGAGCTGCGGCGCGGCCGTCAGGTGATCCTCAACGGGCAGATCCGGGACCGCTGGTGGTTCGAGGACCGGCCCGCCACCTTCCGGGAGCTGGTCGCCGGGGTGCTGGAAGTGCGCGGCGCCGATGTGGTGGGCTGGTGGGACCCGGTGGCCGGGCTCACCTTCCCGCTGCCGGGCCACGCGGAGCGCTTCGCCCAGCTGGAGGCGGACCGGCCGCACACGGCCACCAGGAGCGGTGGCCGGGACACCCCCACGGGCGACCGACAAGCAGGTGACCGACAAGCAGGCGACCGGCAGGCGGGCGACCGGCAAGGAGACGCAGGGCAGCAGGACAACCCGCGCAGCCGGCGCGGCAGCGAACGCGAGCGGGACCGGTCGAGCCTGCTCTCCCCTCGCCGGGCCGGCCCCCCGCGCGCCTTCGACGACATCCTCGCCACCGTGCACCGAATCGCCGCCTCCTCCGACGCGGCCACGGCCTTCGTCTTCCAGGACGTCGACCACCACCTCCCGCCCGGCCAGCCGGAATCGAACCTCGGCTACCTCCGGCTGCGCGCCGCGATGACGGATGCCGTGACGCCCCGCCCGAGCCTGGCGGGCCGCCGCCCGCACGCCCGTAACGCCGTCCTGTGCGCGGTGGGCGACGTCGGCCGGCTGCCCGGCTGGTTCCATCTGGAGGACCCCCGGATCGCCACCCTGCACATCGGCCCACCGGACCCGAGCGAGCGCCGCCTGTGGCTGACTTGGCTGCGCGGCGACTTCAACGGGGCCCCGGACGCCGCCCGCCACGACATCGAGGCCCTGGTCGGCGCGACCGACGGCATGTCCGGCTGGGACATCGAAGCGCTCGCCCGGACCTCGTGGCTGCGCGACGCGCCCCTGCAGAAACCGGACAAGCTCCTGGAACTGCACCGGCTCAACGTGAGCGTCGACCCGTGGACCCAGCTGGACCGGGAGACCGTCGCCCGCGCGGCCGACGTACTGGGCACCCGAGTGGTCGGCCAGGCCAAGGCCGTCGACGCGGTGGCCGCCGCGCTCCAGGCGGCCTTCGTGGGCATCGACTTCGGCGGCTCCGGCACCGCCCGCCCCCGGGGCGCGTTCTTCTTCGTCGGGCCGACCGGCGTGGGTAAAACCGAACTCGCCAAGGCGGTAGCCGAGTTGATGTTCGGCGACCAGAGCGCGTACGCCCGCTTCGACATGAGCGAGTACCAGCAGGAACACGCGGCCGAACGGCTCGCGGGCGCGCCGCCCGGGTTCATCGGCCACGAGCAGGGCGGCGAGCTGACCCGCCGAGTCCAGGAACGGCCGTTCAGCGTCCTGCTCTTCGACGAGATCGAGAAGGCGCACCCCCGGGTGCTGGACAAGTTCCTCCAGATCCTGGAGGACGGCCGCCTCACCGACGGCCGCGGCCAGACCGCGTACTTCTCCCAGTGCCTGATCATCTTCACTTCCAACACGGGCGCGGAGGCGGTCCAGGACCTCCTGTCCGAAGGCGATGAAGAAGTGCCGTACTCCGCTCTGGAGGCACACTTCACCCGGGCCGTGGAGGAAAAGTTCCGGGCCATAGGGCGACCGGAGATCTACGGTCGGCTCAAGCCGGGCGTGGTCGTCTTCGACATGCTGCGCCGCGCGCACATCGTGAAGATCGCCGACCGGCTGCTGGGCCAGCTCACCGAGTCCGTCCGCGAACGCCACCAGGCCGAGCTGGTCCCCGATACGGACACCCTGCACCCCTGGATCACCGAGCGGATGAGCGACCCGGAGCACCAGGCGTACGGCGGCCGCCAGATCCGCAACGAACTGGAGCGGCTGCGGGCGGCCGTGGTCACCCACTTCCTGGCCCACCGCCCGACCCCGGGCAGCCGGATCCGGCTCGGCATCGACGACGACGGCACACCGTGGGTCAGGACCGAGGAAGGGAACGGCTGAACACATGCTCGGCATCGCCATCGGCCACCGCATCGCCCGCATCGGCCGACTCGCCCCGGAAGGCCGCCCGACCGTAACGGCGACGGACCTGGCCGGAACGGACGGAGTCGCCGACCCCGCCACCGCACTGACCATGCTCCTTGCCGAAGTCACGGCTGAGGAGGCGGTGGCCACGGGTGAGGAGGCGGTGCTCGGCCTGCCGGCCTCCGCCGGCCGCGAGGCCGAGGCCGACCTCCGCCGCGCCGCCGAGGAAGCCGGCCTCCGCGTCAACAGAATCGTCCCCGAGCCGGTCGCGGTGGCCCTGCACTACGGCGCGATCGACGAGGGCGTACACCGCACGGTGCTGGTGGTCGACCAGGCCGCGACCACAGTGGACCTGACGGTCCTCGCCATCACCCCGGACCTGACGGTACGCATCGTCACCACGCGCACCGAACCACTGGCCGACGACCACGCCCTCACGGCGATAGCCCAGGAACTGACCGAGGCGGCCCCGGACGCCGTACTCCTCTCCGGCGATCTGTACACAACACCCGCCCACCGCACGGACATCGAAAACCTCGCCGATGCCCAGGGCCTGACGATGCGCTGCAGGACCCCCGAACTGGCCGTCGTACACGGCCTCCTGCTCCTGGAGGACTTCGGCCTTCTCCGCATAGCCACCGGCCCGGCACCGGCGAGGACCCACTTTCCCCCGCCTTTGGAGGACCCGGAACCGCAACCCTGGCCCACTCCCGTGGCGGATCCCGAACCACAGAACGCCCCACCAGACCGCACCCTGAAGGGGCGCGCGGCCGTGCCGGATCCGCCGCGCGGGCGCGAGCAACCCCCGCCGTCCGACAGTGAACCACCCACCGCAACCGGTCCCAACGGGCGTGGAGCTGTGCCGGATCCGCCGCGTGGGCGCGAACGACCCTCACCGCCCCACAGCGAACCACCCGCAGCAACCACTCCACCCATCCCCACACCCGAACCAGAACCAGCACCCGAACCAGCACCCGAACCAGAACCAGACCCCGAAGCGCCGCGGCCAGAACCCGAAACGCCGCGACCAGAACCGGCCTCCACCCTCCGCTCCGTCCCGGTGACCCAACTCCAGGCCATCCGCCGAGACGACCACCTCCTCGTCCTCTGGGCCTGGCCCGACTCCGCCCTCACCGCTCGCGTCCGCTGGCGCCGTGAGGACGTAACCACGGCCGGCGACGGCCCTCGCGACGGCGACATCCGCTGTCAGCGCCGGGTCTACGAACACGACGGCGGCCTGGACCTCCCCGTCGGCCGAGGCGCGGTCACGCTCACCGTCGAGGCCCTGGTCCCCGACCCCGCCGTCGACACCGAGGGCGCCGCCTCCCTGCGCATCCCGGCCGAACCTCCCATCGTCGAGTACGAGCCCTCCCTGCGCCGCCGCCTCACCGGCGCCCGCGTCGCGACCGTCACCTTCACCGCCCGGACCGGCTGCGACCTCCCCGCCCTCCGGATCGTCCACGGCCTCGGCCGCTACCGCCCCACCAGCACGGCCGAGGGCACCGTCCTCCACGAGGTCCCCGCCCAGCGCCTCCCCGCCGGCGCCCCCCTCATCGTGGAGTTCCCCCTCCCCAGCACCAAAGGCCCCTCCTGGCTCGTCTGCTTCCCGGTGGACGGCCCCGACTCCGGCTCCGACCCCCACTCCGACCAAGACCGCGACATCGACATCCGCCCCACGGCGCTGCACCGGCTGCGAGTGACCTGAATGGCCAGACGACTCACCTGCCCCTACTGCTACGAGACCTTCGCCCCGCGCGAGATCCGCTTCCGCTGCAACAGCCGGCTCAGCCGCACCCGTAAGCAGTGCCAGCGCCGCCGCGACCCGGTCCTCGACGAACGCTTCGGCAGGCGCCCCAGCCACGACGTGGGCCCGGACTTCGCCGCCGACGGCCGCAAGTCGACGGCGGTGTGCCCGGACTGCGACGGCGAGACGACGTACCGCATCTGCCCGGTCTGCCATGTCGAACTGCCGGTGCAGTTCGGGATGGTGGAGAACCGGCTGATCGCGATGGTGGGCGCGCGATCGTCCGGCAAGACGATCTACATGACCGTGCTGCTGCACGAGATGCGCAACAAGATCGGCGAGGCCTTCGGCGCTTCGCTGATGGGCCTGGACGACACCACCATGCGCCGTTACAGCTCGGAGTACGAGGACCGGCTCTACCGCGACCGGCAGATGTTTCCGCCCACGCAGACCGCGACGACCAACGCCAACCGGGTGGAACCGCTGGTGTTCAGGTTCGGGCTGCGCCGCAAGGGGCTGTTCGGGGAGCGGCCGCAGCACAGCGTGCTGTCGTTTTTCGACACGGCGGGCGAGGACTTCAACAGCCGGGAGAGCGTGGAGCTGAACACCCGGTATCTGACCAACGCGGACGGCATCATCCTGCTGCTCGACCCGCTGCAGATGCCGGGCGCCCGGGACAGCGCGGCGCCCGGCACGGCGCTGCCGGGCGAGGACGGCATCGACCCGCCGATCAACGTGCTGAGCCGGGTGAGCAGCATGCTGCTGGCCGCGCAGGGCGGCAAGGCGGCGAAGGTCGACACCCCGATCGCGGTGGTCTTCTCCAAGATGGACGCTTTCTGGCATCTGATGGAGAACGGCAGCCCGCTGCGGTCGCACGCACCCGCGCTCGGCCGTTTCGACGTCGGCGACAGCCTCAGCGTCCACGAGGAGGTGCGTCAGCTGCTCAGGGAGTGGGACGGCGTGCCCATCGACCAGTCCCTGGAGAACACCTTCGCGCGCTACCGCTACTTCGGCGTCTCCGCGCTGGGCCGCAGCGCCACGCCCGAAGCCCGGGTCGCCGACACCGGAATCCAGCCCTACCGGGTCGCGGATCCGCTGCTGTGGCTGCTGAGCGAGTTCGGGTCGGTGCCGAAGGCGGGCCGCGGACGATGAGCTTCCAGCAGCTCTACTACACCTCCTGCGAGCACGGGCTCAGCCATTCCGCAGGCTTCCAGTTCAACGCGGTGAGCGAGCAGGTCTCGGCCGAGACCCGGCTCCGGGTGGAGGGCCTTGCCGGGTACGAACCACCGCGCTCGCTGGTCGAGTCGGACACCCCCGAGCTGCTGGCCCGCTGCCCGGTGAACCTCTGCCACATCCCGGACCCGCAGGGCGGCGCCACCACGCTGTGCGTGCGGTACGTCGGCCGGGACTCGGCACGCCGCTTCGGAAACTATTTCGCCCACGCCCTGTACACCGAGGGCGAGTTCACGCCGGACAGTGGTGGTCTGCTCGCGATCGAGCTGTGGGACTCCCCGGTGTGGACCGTACGCGTCGCCGATGCGACCGAGATTCCGGAGCTGCCCGCGCCCCTGCCACGCGGCCCGCTGTCCCCCCGCGCGGCGCGCGCCTTCCTCCGCGCGCACCCGCACGCCGAGCAGCTGCCGGCCCTGCTGGCGGCGGTGTTCGCGGCGCTCGCGGAGGACGGCTCGGTTGTGGTGATCGACGATACGACAGACCGGATCGCCCACTGGTTCGCGACCGTCTCCTACCTTCTGCCACCCCCGCTGGCCCGCACCCTCTCCTTCGCCACCTACCTCTTCCGCCCCACCCGCAGCCGACTGCACCTGATCGGCACAGTGCCCGGCGCGCAGCCCGACTTCGGCCCCGACGACGAGGAGTCGTACACCGTCTTCGACTTCTCCGCAGGCCGCTTTCCCGAGGTGGTGCCCACCCACCATCTGGTACGGCTGCTCACCCGGATCGGGGTCGGGGCGATCCGCTCGGTGTGGTCGTGGACGGCCGAGTACACGCACGGCCAGGAGCGGGCGCTGGGCGACTGGCACGCCCCGGTGGCGGCGGCCGCGGCGGCGGGCGGCACAGAGCTGACCGACGCCGACCTCCGCGCGGTGATCGACTGGCTGCCCGGGGCCGGTCATCTCGGGCCGCGCCGGGCGGCGGTGGCGGCGGACATCCACCACGCCCACCGGGACCTGGACGACGACCGGCTCGCGGTGTTGAGTGCGGCCGCCGAGGCGGGCGGTGACACGGCGCTCCACCATGAGCTGGAGGGCAAGCTCCACCAGTCCCGGATCCGCGCCTATGTGACCGGCGTGGAGAACGCGCCCGGCCCGGTGCCGATCACGCGCCCCGCCGAGCGGGAGCGGGCCACCGCCCTGTGGCAGCGGATGCTCGGCGAAGCCGCCAACAGCCGCCAGCAGGTACGGCTGCTGCTGTGGGCGGTGGGCGCTCGGCTCGCCCCGCCGCCGAAGCTGCTCGCGGCTCAGAGCCTGGACCTGGCCCGCGCCCTGCTAGGCGCCTCCGGCGCGGGCCCCGGCCTGCGGGAGGAGGTCGCCCACCTCGTGCACACCCTCCCGGAGTTCAGGGCCCAGCTGGCGACCGCGGTGCAGGAGGTGCTGGACGAGCGGGGCGGTCAGGAGCAGCTGTTCGCCCAGTTCCCGGCCACGTTGCTGAGCGAGCGGGACCTCGGTGAGCGGCCCGGGCTCCTTGAGCACTACTGGCTGGCGCAGGCCGAGCGTCAGCCCGCCCGCACGGTCGACCTGCTGTTCAGGATCCTGGAGGTGCGCGACCAGGTCTCCCCGGATGCGGAGCTGCTGCGGGGGCTGTGGCGGCAGCCCTCGCCGGCCTGGACGTACGAGGAAGCGACGGAGATCGCCCGCCGGCTGTCGTCGGACCAGCCGGTGGACGAGGCGGTCGGCGAGTGGTTCGACCGCGCGGTGAAACAGGAGGTCCGGGACGAGGAAGGGCTACGGGCCTGCCTGGTGCTGTGCGACACACTCACCGCGCCCGGACGCGACGCCTGGCTGCGGGCGGTCACCCGGGAGTGCGTACGGACCACTCTCCAGCTGGACACGGCCCTGCGCGAGGCCACCGAGGCCACGGCGCTCGCCCGCGCGTTCCGGATCCCGCAGATCGACGCCTGGGCGGCCCCCCGCGCCCTGAAGTACTACCGGCTGCTCCCCGCCATGCTCCGGCTGCCAGCCGACCCGGCCCGGCTGCGCACCGAGATCGGGGAGTTCGGCTTCTCCCTCGCCGACGGCTATCTGCGCAGCGTGTACCAGGCCGCAGCGACCTCGGACCGTGTCGACGAGGTGCTGTTCAGCCAGGTCACCGGGGTGATCGCGATCAACTACGAACGGGTCGCACTGCCGCTGGCACACGTGGAGATCGTCCGTGCGCTGCGCCAGCACACCGCCCGCTACTGGCGGTCCGAGGACCTGGACCGCCTGGCCCGAGCGCTCCGCCCCTACAGCGCGCGGCTCGCCGACGACTATCAGCAGTACGCCGAAGCCCGCCTGGGCCGCGTGAAGAAGTGGAGCCGCAAACTCACCCATCGGCGGCCCTCGGACGGCCCCCGACCGGAAGGGGGGTGAGCCTGCGATGAGCGACATCCTGAGGTTCATCATCGTCCCCGCCCTCTACCTGGCCCTGCTCCTGCTCTACCTGCTCTTCGTCCCGGTGATCGCGGCCCTGCGCGGCGCCGCTCTGGTCAGTGAGCTGCTGTGGCGCTACTGCCGGTTGCTCAACGGCGTGCTGCGCCTGCGCACCCCCGAGTTCGTGACCATCCCGCCGTACCGCCCCGCCGACGAACGAGCCCACCGCAACTACTTCTTCGGACCCGCCACCCGCGACCTGCGGCAACTGCTCATGCAAGGGCGTCGGCTGTACGTCCGTACGGTCACCGACGCCTACCGCCGGGTGACCGCTGACCAGTTCACCGCACCCTCCATGCACCGATCCGCTTCGGTCCCCTACGGCCTGACCCTCTATCTGGGCCTCGGCGTCGGCGCCGCCGCCGCGGTACCCGTGCTGGGCCTGCTCCTCGGCCTGCACGCGCTCGGCGTGGCCCTGCTCACGGCCGGCGCCCGGCTGATCGCACTCACCCTGCGGGCCGCCGACCGCGCGGTGATGATCCTGCGCGGGCTGCCCCGGGGCATGCTGTGCCCCAGCTGCTTCGAACGCGTCCCCTATCCGGCATACGACTGCCCCCGCGCGACCTGCCGACGCCGGCACGCCGACATCCGCCCCGGTACTTTCGGCCTCTTCCGGCGCCGGTGCGCCTGCGACGAGCGGATACCGACCCTGCTGATGCTGATGAGCAGGGACGCCCGGCTGAGCGGCTACTGCGTGCACGAACACTGCGGCAAGTCGATGAACCCGGACGCCGGGCACATGCCCGAGCTGATCCTTCCGCTGATCGGCGGCCGGGCCGCGGGCAAGACACAGCTGATGGCGGCGATGGTGAAGTCACTGGAGAACACCGCGGAGAACGGCGGGCCGGCGATCCGGCTCGCGGACCCCGAGTCGACCGCCAACCAGCGGGTGCTGAACGAGGTCCTGGAGATCCAGGGCCACACCCGCCCCACCCAGAAGACACTGCCCCGAGCCCATTCGTTCGTACGAGGCAGCGGCCGCGCCGAGCGGCTGGTGCATGTCTTCGACACGGCCGGCGAGCGGTTCGTCAACCGGGAGGAGACCGACGCGCTGCGCTATATCCGGGAGGCCCGTATCTTCGTGTTCGTCCTCGACCCGATGGCCGTCGACGCGTTCTGGACCCGCCTCGACCCGGCAGGCCCGAAGGTGGACCGCACGCTGGCCTCGACGGTCGACCCGGAGGACGTGTTCTCACGCTCGGTGCAGACCGTACGCACGATGGGCACCCGCCTCGACAAAGCCCGGCTCGCCGTCGCCGTCAGCAAGAGGGACCTGCTGACCGGGCAGCCCGCGCTCCTGCCCGACCGCCCGGACGACAGCGATACAACCCGGGATTGGCTGTGTGAGCGGCTGGGGTTGCGGAATTTGTTGAGGACGATGGATTTGGAGTTCGGTGAGGTCCGGTTCTTCTGTACGGCGGCGGTGGCGGATGAGGAGGGGCGGGTGGACCCCAGCGTAGGGGTTTTCGTTGACTGGTGCCTGCACGAGTAAGAGCGTCTTCTGGTCATCGACCGGACGAAGCGGGATCCACTCCGGCTTCGAGGTAGTCGTGTACCGGTTTCATCGGACCGAGCGTCAGGTCCGTGACGATGTGGCTCGCGGAGATGATCTCCAGCACAGGCAGGTCGGCCAGGGGAGCGAGGACGTGCTCGAACAGTTGCAGCCTGGCCGGCGCGGTCCATGCCTGCTTGACCTCGATGTCGGTGATTTCCGTGCGCACCAGCTCGCAGGCCCGCATCGACGCGTCGTAGTCCGGGGCGAACTTGAGCATGTAGGTGGGGATGCTGATCTGCGCACGGGCGTCGTCGGGGTCCATGGCGTGGTGTTTGTAGCCCATGGTCGCGGTGGCCACCCGGATCGTGCCGTAGTCGAGGGTGCCGACGAGTGCGGCGTTGTCCAGGTAGAGCGACGGTGAGCCCAGGACCTTGGGATAGGCGCCGACCTCGCGTCCGCCGGCGGCGGCAGGGAAGCTGTCCAGGTACATCGCGCGCAGATACTCACCGGGTTCACCCTGGTAGCTGACCGAGATGGCCTGTCCGGCCTCGGTGTAGGGGCCGTACCCGGTCACCTCGTTCATCTTCATCACCTCGAACCGCACGATGGGGTCCTCGATCTCCAGCGGCTCCGGTGTCACGGCTCTGACGGCGTCCGGATCCGTCCGATAGAAGATGTTGAGGTACTCGCGATCGATGTACTTGGGCAGCATCGGCGGGTAGGCGGGGGCGCCGATCGGGGTGGCGTAGTGGCGGCGCACATCTTCGGCACGCATGGTTCTTCCGGCTCCTTTGGTACGGATGTACGGATCGGGCCCGATGGCACGGATCAGGCCCGACGGCCTAGGCGACGCTGATCGGAATGCTCTGGGGACCCCGTGCGCTGCGGGCGGTCCGCATCGTGACGTCACCGGCGATCCGCATGTCCGGGAAGCGTGCGAACAGCTCGCGCAGCGCGATCTCCGCCTCCAGCCTCGCCAGCCCTGAGCCGACGCAGTGGTGGGCACCGGCGGAGAACGCGATGTGCTCCCGGATGTTGCCCCGGGTGACATCGAAACGATGAGGATCGGTGAACACCTTCGGGTCGCGGTTGGCGCCCCCCAGCAGTTGCACGAGCCAGCCGCCGCGCGGAATCTGCCGGCCGTCGAGTTCGACGTCCTCGAGGGCCATCCGGACGGTGAACATCGCCGGCGGGTCGTAGCGCAGAGCCTCTTCCACCACGTCGGGCGCGGTATCGGGGTTGTCGAGGAAGAGTTTTTTCTGTTCCGGGTGGTCCAGCAGAAAGCGCACGCTGTTGGAGATGAGGTTGACGGTGGTCTCGAGACCAGCCGCCAGCAGCAGCCCGATCAGCCCGATCAGCTCCTCGTCGGTGACCGGCCGGCCGTCGACCTCGGCGCCGACCAGACCGCTGATCGCGTTGTCACGGGGCGCGCGGCGATTCTCCTCGATCAGCTGGGTGAAGAACGACGTCATCTCCGCCAGCACCGCGCGCACCATGCGGCGCTCGCCCATGGTGCGTACGCCGTCGATGGTGGTGGCCAGTGCCATGCCCCACCGGCCGAACCGCTCGTAGCTCTCGATCTCGATGCCGAGCATGTCACCGATGACGGCGGTGGGCACCTGCGCGGTGAAGTCGCGGACGAGATCGAAGTCCTGGCCGTCGGAGATGCGGTCCAGATGGCTGTGGACGATCTTTTCGACCCGGGCGGCGCGGGTGCGGAGGGCACTGGCGGTGAACCACGGCGCGACAAGCCTGCGCAGCCGGGTGTGCTCGGGGGGATTCACCGCCAGCAGCGACCGCTCGATGGGGTGGATCAGCGTGTCCGCGTCCCCTTGGCGCATCTCCCAGGCCGGGGGCGACGGGGGAACCGGCATACCGAACCGGGGGTCCTTCAGGACCGCTCGACACTGGGCGTGTGAGACGGTGCAGAAGATCCCGAGTTTGCTGCGGTAGACCTCGCCGTGCTCCCGGATCTGCTCGTACAGCGGGAACGGATCCGCGGGCTGCCGTCTCCCCAGCAGTTTCGCGGCGGGATCCCCGGACAGCGCGGCCCCCGCCATCATGGTCCGGAACGTGGCGAGCTTGATCGCCGTACGAACGCCTCGGATGCCCATGCCCATCATCGGATGTCCTCCTCTCAAGGTCAGTTGACCTTGCGGTCGTTGTCCGCCCACAGTTGCTCGCGCAGCTTTCTGCGCAGGATCTTGCCGCTGGGGTTGCGCGGGACCACGTCGATGACCTGGTACCTGGCGGGGATCTTGAATCGGGCTAGCTGGCCGCTCAGGAACCGTGTCAGCTCCTGTGCCGCCGGTACGTCATGGCCCTGGCGCAGCACGATGTACGCGCGCACCTCCTCGCCCGACGCGGGGTTGGGGGCGCCCACCACCGCGGCCTCGGCGATGGCCGAGTGGCGGCACAGGGCGTTCTCCACCTCGGCCGGGTATACGTTCTCCCCGCCGACGATGATGGTGTCGGTGATCCGGTCGCGGATGTAGAGGTAGCCGTCCTCGTCCCGGTAGCCCGCGTCCCCGGTGACGATCCAGCCGTCGACGAGGGTGCGCGCCGTCGCATCGGGCAGATTCCAGTATCCGGCCATCCGGGCCGGTGTGTGCAGCCACACCTGGCCGATCTCTCCCGTCGGCACATCGTCGCCCCGGGAGTCCACGATCCTCATCCGTACGCCGGGATAGGGAAGTCCGGCCGCGGCGAGCCGGGGACTGCCCGGCCGGTGCTCCGAGGGAGGCAGACAGACCGCGGTGTTTCCGGTCTCGGTGAGCCCGTAGATCTGGGCCAGTTCGCAGTCGAAGACGTCCAGGCCGCGGCGGAGCAGCGTGTCCGAGATCGGGGACCCTCCGTAGACCACCTTGCGCAGCGAGGCGAAGTCCGGTTTGCCGACATTCGGCTCGTCCAAGATCATGCGCATCATCGCGGGCACCATGCAGGCGGTGGTGATACCGGCTTCCCTGATGAGGTCGACAGCGCGCAGGCTGTCGAACGCGGGGAGCAGGACGTTTGTGACACCGGCGTTGAGTCCCTGCATCGCCCACCACAGGCCGCCGATGTGGAAGCCGGGAACGCACACCAGACTCCGGTCGTCCGCGCGCCAGTCGATCCACTCAAGACCGTGTTCGGCGAGCATGCCCGCGACGGCGAAGAAGCTGCGCTGGGCCAGCACGACGCCCTTGGGCGCCCCCGTCGTACCGCTCGTGTAGATCTGTACGACTTCGGTGTCGGTGTCGGTGTCGGCGTCTGCTTCGGCGGGTGCGGTGAATCCGGTGTCGGCGGGCCGGTCGTCAGCCCATGTCTCGAAACCGGCCGCGTCCAGCGGGACGGTGTGCTGAAGCTTCGGCAGAGCCGGCACGGCCTCCTGTACCAGCGGGGCCAGGGCCGGTCCGAAGAACAACAGCTCGGTACCGGAATCACGCAGGATGTGGGTGACCTCGGCAGTGGTCAGCCGCCAGTCGATCGGGACGAGGACCGCACCGGTCTTGGCGCACGCGAGCACGATCTCGTGAAATCTCTCCGAGTCGGCGGCGAAGTGCGCGACCCGGCTGCCGCGCCGGACGCCGGAGGCGGTCAGCGCCTGAGCGGTCCGGTCGCTCCTTCGGTCCAGTTCCTGGTAGGTGACCTGGACCGATCCGCAGACCAGCGCGGGGTGATCGGGCCGTTCGGCCGCGTGACGGGCCAGGCTGTCCTGAAGTGTTCCGGGCTTTGTGCTGGGCTGCGTTCTGCTCATCCGGTGCCTCGCTCGCCAGGGGTAACGGTCAGTGCCAGGAGTAGCTGTCAGTGCCAGGTGTAGGAGTCGAGCCAGTGGTGGCCGCCGGTCGACGGTGTCGGGCCGGGAAGGAGACCGGGCGGGGGACCGGGCCGTGGGGTGGCGGCGGCTTCGATGAGGACGTGTGCGTTGACCCCGGTGAAACCGAACGCGTTGACGCCTGCCAGCCGGTGCTCCTCCGAGGGCCACGGCAGGGCCTTCGTCGGCACCGTCACCGACGTCGGCCGGCCGAAGACGGCCGGATCGGGATCCGTGAAGTCGGGTTGCGCGGGCACGGTGCGGTGGCGCAGCGCGAGAATCGCCCTGACCAGTCCTACGGCCCCCGAGGCGGTCTCCAGGTAGCCGATGTTGGCCTTTCCGCTGCCGACGTAGAGCGGCGGGCTGTCCGTGGAGTTGCGTTCGTACGCGGTGGCTATCGCATCGATTTCGACGGCGTCGGCGAGCTTGTCGGCGCTGCCGTGCGCCTCGACGTAGCCGACCTGTGCCGGGTCGACCCCGGCCGCCGTCAGGCAGTCCCGGATGGCCCGCTGCTGTCCCGCGGAGGACGGGGCGGACATCGTGGACCGTCGGCCGTGCTGACGGATCGCGCTCGACCGGATCAGGGCGTACGGAGTGTCCTCGTCGGCACGGGCGTCCTGCTCGCGCTTCAGCACCAGCACCACGCTCCCCTCGGCGCGGACGTATCCGTCGGCGCGCGCGGTGAAGGGCCGGCAGCGCCCGGTGGCGGACAGCATGCCCGCCTTGGCGAACACCGCGGTGGTGACCGGTGACAGCAGCAGATGACTCACTCCCACGATCGCCACATCGCATTCCTTGCGGCGCAACGCGGCGCCCGCGAGGTGCACCGCGACGAGAGTGGAGGAGCAGGCGGTGTCGACCGTCAGCGCCGGACCGTTCAGCCCGAGGCCGACGGAGATCCGCCCGGCGGCCCCGCTGACCACCGTGCCGGTGGCCATCGGCGCGGACATCCGGTCGGCGGTGGCGCCGTTACGGATCCCCGCCAGGCCGTACTCCGGTGTGGTGACGGAGACGAAGACACCCACGCACAGGCCGCCCGGGTCGGTGAGGCCCGCGTCCTCCAACGCCCGGGATGTCTCGGTGAGCAGCAGCCGCTGCTGCGGGTCGAGGCAGCGGGCCTCCTCCTCGGAAATGCCGAAGCGCTCGGCGTCGAAGAGGTCGATATCGGTGAGGTACCCGCCCTGGCGGAGCGCGGCGGCGTACGGCGCGATGTCCGGCGCCGCGAGGTTCCAGCGCGGTCGGCCCAGGCTGTCGGTGGGGACACCGGTCTGCTCGGTGGCCAGCACCCTGCCCTCGTCGACCATCGCCCACAGATCGGCGGGGGTGCCGATGCCACCGGGCAGCCGGCAGCTCATCCCCACGACCGCCAAGCCCTCGGTCTCGGCCTGGTGCTGCCGTGCGAGGAGCAGCATCAACTGGGTTCTGGACAGCTTCTCCAGCGATTCGATGTACGCCCTCATCCGAGGTCCTTCAACGCCGCCAGTTCGGCCTCGGCGTCCAGTGAATCCAGTCCGCCGCTCGGCTCGCCCGGGCCGCCCGTCCCGCCGTCGCCCGGCCGGAGCAGTGCGTCAAGGTGTTCCACCAGCAGATCCGTTGTCGGATAGTCCATGGTGATCGACGCCGACAGGGAGGTGTGCAGCGCCGCCTCCAGGCCGTTCTTGACGTCCACCGCGGCCAGTGAGTCCAGCCCCAGGTGGGTGAAGGGCGTGTCGGCCGGGATGTCACCCGTGGCGTCGAAGCGCAGCACTTTGGCCACGGTCCCGCGAACCAGATCGGCGAGCGCCTGCCGTCGTGCGTCCTCGGGCAGCCCGGCCAGTTGATCGACGTCGAGCGTGCGTACGGTGTTGTCCCTCGGGCGTGCGAGCCCTTCGTACAGGGCGTTGGACAACGGCCGTGTCGCGGCGTACGTGGTCCAGTCGCATTCGCCGACCACGATCTGCGGAACGGGACTGTCCAGCAACGTGGCCAAAGCGCGGGCTCCGTCCCGGGGCTGGATGAACACCATTCCCTGCCGCTCGAACGACTGCCTGTGCGCCTCGTCCAGGGCCGCGGCCATACCGACCTCCGCCCACGGACCCCAGTCGATCGCGGTACCGGGCAGGCCGCGAGCGCAGCGCCAGTGCATGAGCGCGTCCAGGAAGGCGTTGCCCGCGGCGTAGTTGCACTGGCCCGCCTGGCCCAGCACGGCGGAGCTGGATCCGTATCCGATGAAGAACCTGACCTCGGGGAGGTCGGCTGTCGCCTGGTGCAGCAGCCAGCTTCCGTAGACCTTGGCCCGGAAGACCTTGTCGATGTTGTCCCAGTCCTGTGAGTTCACGGGCCGGTCGGAGAGCACACCCGCCGCGTGGACGACACCGCCCAGCGCCGGTCCTTCCTTCGCGAGACTCTTGAACAAGGTGTCGACGGCCGCGGGTTCCGCGATATCCGCGGCGTACACCCGCACACTGACCTGCTCGCCGAGGGTCTGCCTGACCTTTTGGAACTCCTGGTCGTCGGGGGCGCGCCTGCTGACCAGCGCCAGGTGGCGCGCGCCGCGGTCCACCAGCGTTCGAGCGGTCAGCAGGCCCAGGCCACCGAGCCCGCCGGTGATGAGGTAGGTGTGGTCACCGTCGACCGGCGTCTGCTCGGGTTCGGTCGTGATCGGCTCCTCGGTCCCGATCCGCTCCTCGGGGGTGCTCGGGACCAGCCGGCGGACATGGCGCCGACCATCGCGGTAGGCGATCTGGAACTCGTCGGGTTCGCCCCTCAGCAACTCCCCGAGCACGGTGGCCGGGTCGCTCTCGCCCACCGGCAGGTCCAGGAGAGTCACCCGGTGGTTCGGATACTCGCTCAGCAACACCGCACCGAAGCCCCAGAGGCTGGAGGCGGACAGCCGGCTGCCGTCGTCGGCCTCGTCCTGGGGAAACCACTGGCCGCCTCTGGTCACCAGCCACAGCCGCTGGTCCGGCCCGAATCCGCAGGTCTCCAGGAGGCCCACCAGCTCAAGCAGTTCGGTGTACTGCCGTTCGCATTCGGCACGCAACCCAGCAACACCGGGGCCGGGCACCGCGGCGCGCCGCTCGCCCGGCTGCCAGAACCAGCACAGATCGGTCGGCCCTTGTGCGAGCAGATCGGGGAGCTGGGCCAGGTCCGAAGCGAAGGCGAGCGAGGTGCCGGTGCGCTCCGCCTCTTCGGCCAGCGACACGTTTTCTTCCAGACCACTGTGCAGCAGAGCGATACGGCGCCCTGGGACGGGCGTGGCCGAGGCGGGCGCTTCGATCCACTGGGTCTGATAGAACATCCGCCGCCGGGCGACGCCGACCGAGGACATCCGCCGCAGTTCCAGGCCGTTCAGCACGCATACCACGCGCCGGCCGTCGTAGAGCACCACATCGGCGACGAAGTCCACATCCGTGGACTGCTGCGCGGGGAGCAGCCGGACCACGCTGCGCAGCGTCGCGCCACGGGGTCGGCTGAGCAATCGGAAGGACCGCAGCCGGACGGGAAGGCCGGGCTGGATGATGGTGGCCAGGGTCTGCAGCGCGGAGTCGAGGATCGCCGGGGGGAGGTGTTCGGTGGTCACCCCCGCCGGACCGGTGATCTCTGCCGTCACGAGGTTGTCGCCGCGGCGGGTGAAGGACTCGATGAGACGGAAACGCGGGCCGTAGTCCATTCCGGAATCCGCGAAGTCCGCGTACAGCTCGGCGATCCGCTGGTCTCGCTGTTCGTCCCCCGCCTCGGCTCCGGCCAGCTCTTCCATCAGGTCGGAGCCGTCTTCGAGTGGTACGGCGTCCTGGCCCTCCTTGCCGATGGCCGCGGTGACGTGCAGCCTCTCGATGCCCGCGTCGTCGCTGACGCTGAGGATCTCGATCAACTCGCCGCCGTCCTCCGTGGTCCTGACCCGGGTGCGCAGACTGATGGCGTCGTCCGACAGCAGCAGCGGCTCATGAATGCGCATATCGTCGATCGGAAACCGGATGTGTCCGTGCACGGCGTCCACCGCGGCGATGAGCAGTTCGATGAACCCCGCCGCTGGGAAGACCACTTGGCCGACGACCATGTGATCCACCAGGTAGTCCGGTCGGCCGGCGCTGATCCGGTTGGCGAACTCCCGTACAGAGGAGGAGCGTTGCTTCTCGGTGGTGGTCTCGGCGCCGAGCAGAGGGTGATGGGCACTGGCGTTTAGGCCTTTGCCGAAGTCAGGCAGCCAGTACCGCTTGCGGTCGAAAGAGTAGGCCGGCAGGGTGAGCCGCGGCTTCGGCCGACCCTCGTGGAAACCCCGCCACGACAGGGGCAGCCCCGCCGTGTAGAGCTGGGCGGCGGCTTCGTACGGCGAGCGGTCCTGCTCCGCCGCGGATCCCAAGGACGCCACCCACAGATGGCGGGAGGCCGTCACACAGGCGCGCCCGGAGTTGATCAGGGATCGGCCCGGCCCGATCTCCACCATGGCGTGCGGTCCAAGGCCGGTCAGTGTCCGGATGCCACCGGCGAAGTCGACGGGTTCACGGATCAGCCGCGCCCAGTAGGCGGCGGAGCACACCTCGTCCACGTCGGCGATATCGCCGCTCAGATTGGAAATCAGGGTGATCTCGGGTTCCTGGAACCCCACCCCGGCGATGAGGCCGCGGAACTCCTCCAACACCTCGTCCATCAGCGGAGAGTGAAAGGCATGGGACACCGGGAGCCGCTTGGTACGCAGGCCACGCTCGGTCAGCTCGGCGGCCATCGCCTCCAGCGGCTCCGTGCCACCCGACACCACGCACTGGTCGGGAGCGTTGAGCGCGGCGAGCGACAGGCCGGGGTACTGGTCGAGCGACGGAGCGATGTCCGCACCCGATGCCCGCACCGCCATCATCCCGCCCGGTGCCGAAACCGACTGCATGAGCCGGGCCCGCGCCGCCACCAGCCCGATCGCGTCCGGAAGCGGGAAGACGCCCGCCACGGTGGCCGCGGCCACCTCACCGATGCTGTGCCCGATCACGGCGTCCGGACGGATGCCCCACGACTTCCACAGCTCGGCCAGGGCGTATTCCAGTGTGAACAGCGCCGGCTGGGTGTACCGGGTCTGGTCCAGCAGTCCTGCGGTCTGGCCTTCACCGAACATCACACCGCGGACGGGCGGCCCGTCGAGGTGTTCCGCGAAGAGTCGGTCGCATACGTCGACGGTGTCGCGGAAGACCCGGTGGCTCCGGTAGAGCCCGGCCGCCATGCCGGGGTACTGGGAGCCCTGACCGCTGAACAGGAAGGCCACCTTGCGCTGCTGTGGGGTGTCCTTCGTCTCGCGGAGATGCCCGGCCAGCAGCGCCTCCAGGTCCGCCGGGCCGCCGACGACTCCGGCGATACGCGAGGCGTGATGCGCCCGCAGGACATTGCTCGCGTGGCACAACTCCTCGACGTCGGTGTCCGGATGGTCGGCGAGATAGCGCTGGTACCGCTCCACCTGGAGTCCCAGTGCCTTGCGGGTCCGGGCCGACAGGGTGAACACGGCCGTACCGGACCGTGGCCGGGCGCTCTCCTCCCGTACCGGGTCGGACGCGGGGGCCTGCTCGATGACCGCGGACGCGATGGTGCCGGCGAAGCCGAAGGAGTTCACCAGCGCCCTGCGGGTTCCGGCCGGCCAGGGCACGGGCTCGCGGGGCACAGCGACGGGCAGCTCGTCCCATGCGACATGGGTGGAGGGGATGTCCATGTTCAGATGCGGGTAGATAAGCCCCTCGCCCAGCTGCAACGCCACCTTGATGATGCCGCTGACACCGGCTGCGGCCTCGGCATGGCCGAGGTTGGTCTTGCCCGACGCGACGAAGACCGGGGCGCCGGGGCTGTGCGACTCGGCGAAGACCTTGCCGATCGCCGATAACTCAATGGGATCACCCAGCGCGGTGCCTGTACCGTGCGCCTCGACGTACTGGATGTCCTCCGGCCGCACCGCCGAGTTGAGCAGCGCCGCGCGCATCACCCGCTGCTGGGAGCTTCCGTTGGGCACCGTGAGCCCGGCACCTTCGCCGTCCTGGCGGATCGCCGAGCCGCGTACCAGGGCCAGGATCCGGTCGCCGTCCCGCTGGGCGTCGGACAGCCGCTTGAGCGCCAGCACACCGCACCCTTCGCTGCGGGCGTATCCGTCCGCGCGGTCGTCGAAGGTTTTGCAACGCCCGTCCGGAGCCAGCATGTTGGCATCGGTCGTCACGATGTGCGCCTGGGGGTGGTGGACCAGGTTGACCCCGGCGCACAGGGCGATATCGCACTGCCGCTGCCGCAGGTCCTGCACGGCCGTGTGCAGCGCCACCAGCGACGATGAGCAGGCCGTGTCGAAGCTCGCGCAGGGGCCGTGCCAGCCGAGGACATACGACAGCCGTCCCGAGGCGGCGCTGTGGGCGGTCCCGGTGCCCAGATAGCCGTTGATCGCCTCGTACGGCAGGGTCTCCGCGGCGATCATGTAGTCGGCGGAGCTGATCCCCACGTAGACACCGCCGTCGCCGCCGCGCAGCGCGTGCGCGTCGAGCCCCGCGTCCTCCAGCGCCTCCCACGCCGTCTCCAGCAGCAGCCGTTGCTGCGGATCCACGTAGTCGGCCTCTTTCGGCGATATCCCGAAGAACGCGGGATCGAACCGGTCGATGCCCTGGAGGAAGCCGCCGCCCCGGGTACGGATCGTGCCTTTCGCGGCCGGGTCGTCGCTCTCGAACGCGGCGACGTCCCAGCGGTCGGAGGGAATGGGCCCGGTGCCGTCCCGCCCGGAGCGCAGAAACTCCGCCAACGATTCCCGTGTGTCGTTGCCGTCCGGCAGCCGCAGACCGATGCCCACGATGGCGATCGGTTCGTACTTCTCCAGCAGCAGCCGCTGGAGCAGATCTCCGTCAGGGTCAGCGGCCTTCTGCCGACCGCTCTGGCTGCCCATGGGTGTCGTCATGTCGCTCCTGGTATGGGGTGCACGGCCGCTCCGCGGGGACTCAGCTGTAGAGGTTCCGCAGAATCTCCTGGACCATCGGCGGCAGCTCCTGAGCGTTCCGTGGTGCGGGCGTGGCGGAGGGCTCGGGTGCGGTGCCGGGGAACACATCCGAGAGCACGGTGTCCGCGAGATGATCGGTCAGGCTCTGGGACGTCGGGTGCTCGAACAACGCCTCGATCTCGATCCTCCTGTCCAGCATCCGGGTCAGACGCTGGCGAAGCTCGGTCAGCCGGAGCGAGGTCATGCCCAGGTCGAAGAAGCTGACGTCGGCGCCCATCTCGACGTCTTCCGGGAGCAGCAGGACCTCTCTGACCTCGGCATCGACCAGGTCCGCCAGCGTCTGCCTGCGGCGCGCCCGGGGGAGCGAGAGCAGCAGATCCACCGCGTTCGCCGGTTCGGTCATTGCGGCGCACCCTGCGGCAGGTTGGTCAGCGCGATCTGGATCTCGCCCGTGCACCGTCCGCCGCCCTCGTCCCAGAACCGGCACTCGCTCTCGATGAGGGCCAACGGCGCCTTGCCGTTCTCGCCGGAGCGCAGCTTGAAGTCGGTGAAGCTCAGCTCGCCGCGGAACTCCTGTCCCCGGATCGCGCGGTGGAATCTGCTGGTGTACCGGGTGATCAGAATGTCGGAGAGCTGGCGCTGCCAGTAGTCGTCGAGTGTCCAGGCATCGAAGACGGGAGGCAGCCGGTTCTGGACGCACTTGGCGATCAGGTAGTAGGCGATCTGGTTGAAGCAGATGTTGAACTCGACCGCGTTGAAGTGGCCGGTGTCGTCGATGTAGCACGACTCGCCGATGCGGAACGCACCGGAGGCGGTGACGGCCTCGTTCTCCAGGCGTACCTCCGCGGGGCCGAGATACCGGCAGTTCGTGCGGTAGGGACGCAGCACCCGTTCACGCAGTGCCGGGTCGTCGGGGTGTGCCGTGGCGGTTCCGGCGGCCGGCTGAGCGAGGGGGCCGGCCGTCATGTCGTCGTCCCGTAGAAGGGGTGGTCGTCGTGGACGGTCACCCGGTACGAGGTGCTGGGCTCCGGTGTGGGGCTGTGCAGCGCGCGGTGGACGAGGCTGCGGTTGTCCCAGATGAGCAGGTCGCCTTTGGTGAACGTCTGGGTGTGAATGTGCTCGTTGCCGAACGTCGTGTCGAGCTGACCACTGGCCTCGAGCAGCCGGTGCAGCGAGTCGTCCTCGAGCACCCGGCCCTGCTGGTCGTGCAGCTCGCAGGTCAGGGCCTCGCTGACATACAGCACCTCTTCCCCGGTGACCGGGTGGACGAAGACAGTGGGGTGGATCACCGGCGGGGTCTTCTTCTCGATCTCGTCCACGAGTTCACAGATGGGGCGGTAGACATCGGACGGCCGGATCTTGAAATAGCGCCTCGCGCTGTGCAGTCCCTTGGTCGTCCGCGCCACCGAACGCAGTTCTTCGGGCAGGCAGGCGAACACCTTTCCCATATCGATGTAGTGCGTTCCCCGGTTCGTCTTGGGGACCACTTGTGGGTAGGTCATCGTGATGCCGAACGGCCTGGGCATGAACGAGTAGTCCGCATGCCAGAACGCACCGGTCTTGGGGACCCCCACCTGCTGTGTCGACTCCGGGGTACTGGAGGACACGAATATCTCTTCGTGGTCGGGGTGGTGGTACATCGGCTCGTAATAGACCTCGATCGTACCGAGTGCCTTTCCGAGCGCGATGAACTGCTGCGGACTGAGGTGCTGGTCCTTCAGGATCAGTAACTTCTCCTGATAGATCGAATCCTTCAGGCGGAGCAGGTCGGATGGCGACAGAGTTTCCACGTCGAACTCGGTGACCGTGGCACCCATTTTCTGGTCGACTTGCGGCGTGATCTTCATATGAATAATCCGTTCCTCGGCCATTGGGGCCCTGCGACTGGATCCTGCGCCGGTTCGCGAGGTGATGTTTCCATCGCGGTGTCTGCTCGGGCAAGGAGGTCAAGGAAGTTGGCATTTTCATGTCGGCGTAGTTCCGGTGCGCTCAGCGCGATAATTACCGGAAGGCGGCATTCGACAGCCGGGAAGCAAGGGATGGCGCTCATCAACTCCATGACGAGCAAAACGGAGAAAAGCATTCCGCCGGTTCCGGATCGACCCGAAGAAGTGGGAATGCCCGATATCCCGCGGATGAATGCGGTTACGGGCAATCGAAAATCCGTACGCGGCCGCCCCCTGCTCGGCCCTGGCCGGCGCGTACTGAGCCGTTGGCCCTTCACGCTCCCTTGCGCACGGCGCGGGTGACCTCGCGGCCGATCTCCGGCGTGACGCGACTGTCCGGCACCGGAATGCCCAGCGAAGTGGCGAGGTCCGCGCCATGGAGGTCGACCGCGGATTCCATCAGTTGGGCCAGGTTTGTGATGGCCGAACGGCCTCGGACAACGGCCGTGAGGGTCGTTCCGAGTCCTGCCAACCCCAGTGGCCACCAAACGGCTCCTGCGAGGGTATAGAGCGTGCCCCAACCGGCCAGTGCCGCAGCCCTGTTGAATGCGTCCTTCCCCTCGTCCAGAACCGCTCGGGTCTCCTCCGGCAGCACCAACCACAGCCGCGGCCAGCCGAACTCGAGGTCGAGGCCGTACTCGAGCCGGACGCGTATGCCGAGCGCCGCTATGTTGTCACCCATGCGAGTCGGTCTCGTCGGAGGCGCCAGCGCGATGCGATTGCGCCGGTACGCCAGGTGGGCCAGGACCTCGTCCGGCTGCCCCTGGCGGTACGCCTGTTCATAGCGGTCTTGGGCAGTTGCCCAGCGGCGACGGCGCCGACCGGTCAGGGCCTCGCCGGTACGTCCGGGCCATTGGCCGAGCCACAGCCAGTGGACGGCCCTCCCCGAGCCGTGTGCCAGCAGCCCCGCACAGGCCGACAGCAGCAGGGCACCCAGCACGGCGGCGGCCAGTTGCTCACCCGAGGCAGTGCCCTGCTGGAGTTCGGCCACGAACCGCGCGTCGCCGGGCCACTCCCCGAAACGTATGCGCCAGCCCACGGTGAGGGAGGCGACGAAGAGGGCCCCGGGCACGACGAGGAGGGAAACCCACTTACCGGCCAGCTGCTTGGCCAGCTCGTTGAGGAAGGGGGTCACGGGGTGCGCCGCTCCGGCGTCGCCCGCGTCAACGGCTCCTCGAAAATGTGGCATTCGGGCGTCGCCACACCCGGCGCCCGTACCCAGTCGCGGTCGCACCGACCCGCGGGACAGCCGAACAACCCGTCGACCGGGACCCCTGGAGCCACACCGGGCACCCCGACCATCGACCTGGGCCCGACGGCAGGGATACCGAATTGCCGTCCCAGCTCGTCGAGTTGTGTCACTGCGCCGATGTCCGTCCGCATACGGCGTACCAGCTCCGCGACCTCGTCCGCGCGGCCCTGCGCTGCGGCGAGACGACGCAGGAGGGGGAGTGCTTCACACCATGCCGCGACATCTCCCCGACGTTCCATGCTGCTCCTTGTCGCTGCTGGAGAAGACGCGTCAGCGTCCCGCATGATGGTACGCGCCGCGCTGGGTCGCCACCGTGGGGGATGGATGGGGAAGATGAGGATTTCACCGCTCACGGCGCTGCAGGCACGGATCGAAGGTTTCGCGTCCACTGCCGATCCGCGGCATGTGATCGGGCCGGAGGCAGAGGCGGCTGCGGGGCTCCTCGCCGAGTCCCTGCCTACGTCATGGAGCGACGAGGCCGCCCGCGCCCTGGGCTGGTTCCACTGGTTCCGCTGTGTGGCCCAGCAGACCTACGACGGCCCGGACTTCCGCCACGCCCTGGGGCTCTTCCGTCCCCTTTGGGGGCGGACACCGGACGCGGTGCCGGATGCGATCGGTGCCGTACTCGCTCGGGAATCCGCCACACCGCGGCTGCTCGAAGAGGCCCTGCGGCTCGGCGACGAGGCAGCCGAGCGTGCCACCGCCTTTCGGACCACGGGGGACCTGGCGCAGTTGAGCAAGGCAACCGTGCTGCTCCGGCGCGGCATCGACATGCTGCGGGAGGTCGGAGCCCTGCCGGAGGTGCTGCAGATCAACCTGGTGGAAGTCCTCCTGCAGTGGCATATGAGGGACGAGGATCCCGGCACGCTGGAGGAGGCCGTCAGCTGGGCCTCGCGCACGATCCACTCCCTCGCCTCGGTCGCCGACGAACAGGCCGTACCACTGCTCGCCCCGTTGGGCGGAAACCTGCTGAACGCCTACCGCAACGGTGCGGGCCGCCGTGCGGGAAGAGATCCGCGGCTGCTCTCCCTGGCCGCGGCGGCGTGGGACCGTGTCCAGGAGAAGGCTGCGGACCCGGAGACACGGGTACAGGTCCGGCTCCGATTGGCGGCGGCTCTCATCGAGGGCCATCTGCGCACTCCGTCCGTCGAGTGGGTCCAACAGGCCGCCGGGTGTGTCGAGCGCGTGACCGGGGAATGCGATCGGGCCGACGCCCGCGCCCGCGGCATCCTCAAGACCCTCACCACCGTCGTACCGCAGCACATCGCCCAGGACCAGCCCGCTCTGCTCCGCGCACGGGCCGGCGTGCTGCGGGCCCTCGTCGGACACCATGGATCGAGTGACGATCAACGGCGCGCGTACCGGACGGACCTCGGGCTGTGTCTGCGGGTAACACACGCCGCAACGGGCGATGTCGCCGCGCTGGACGAGGCAGTGGAGGTCCTGCGGGCCGCGCTCGGCGGTACGGACGGGACAGGCTCCGATGCCGTGAGCCGGATGGTCAGTCTCGCCAACGCCCTCAAGGCGCGGGTACACAACCACGCGATAGGCGGACACAACGCCCGCGGCAGGGACGACGAGGGCGCGCGCGATGACATCGCGGAGGCCGAACGGTGGGCGCGCGGGGCACATCAGGCGGTCCCGGAGGAAGTCGGCCCCTTGTCCTGCCTCGGCAACGTGCTTCGGGAGAAAGCGCTCCTGCTGCGCGACGTGCAGGCCATGCGGGAATCGGCACGCCTCAACCACGCGGCCGTACGGACGCTGGATCCGAGCGATCCGGCCTATGTGACGCTACTGCTGAACACCGGGCTGTCCTACAAGGAGTCGGCAACGGTCACGGGCGATGTCTCCGACGCCGACCATGCGGTGGCCGTGCTGCGGACGGCGGCCGAGCACGCCGAAGCTCACCGCCCCGAGCACATCCCTGTTCGCGTCGAATTGGGGCACGCGCTGACGCTGCGGGCCGAACTGGGCGAGGACCGCGAGGCCCTGGCGCAGGGCAGACAGCTCCTCGAATCGGTGTCCGCGGAACTCCCGGACGGCCATGCCGAGGCGAGCCGTGCGCAGCTCAACCTCATCGACTCCTACCGCGTCGAGTTCCAACTCACCCTGGACAGCGCGGCGGTGGACGAGGCGCTGAGGCTGGCCCGACACTATCTGGAAGACCCCTCACTCGACGATGGCGAGCGTGGCCTGCGACTGGGCAGATGCGCGGGAGCCCTCACCGCCGCGTACAACAACACGCACGACAGAAGGCTCCTCGACGAACTCCTTCCCGTCTGCCGCTCCGCTGTGCGGTTCGCCCGGGAAGGCTCCTTCGACCGGTCCCAGTCCCTGTTGGAGCTCGGCGCCTGTCTGGTCTCGGTCTACGAGGTCTCGCGGGACGGCACGGCCCTGCTGGAGGCCATCGACGTACTGAAGGAGGCGGCATCCGGCCCCGAGGCGTGGCGCACGACCCCGGAGGCCATGGCGCGGCTGGCGGAAGCGAGACTGCACCACGCCCAGCAGTTCGCCCCCTTCATGGACCTGGCCCGCAGGGCGCGCGAGAGCAGTCCCCGCATCTTCACCGACCTCTTCGCCGAGCCCTTCGCGGCGCACGAGCGCGAACTTGACGCGATCGTGGACCTCTGCCGGAAGTCGCTGGCGCTGCGCGCCCCAGGCAGCCGAGAGCGCTCGGTCTCGCTGTCCTATCTGGCGGTGGGGCTGCTGGGCCGGGCACGGGACCGCGCATCCGCGGAGGACACCAGAGAAGCCGTTGAGCTGCTGCGCGAGGCGATCCGGACAGGACATGCCGATCACCCGGACAGGCCGCTTTGGGGCACCAACCTGGTCGGCGCGCTGCTGGACGTCCACCGGCACGACGGGGAATCGTCGCTGCTGGACGAGGCCGAAGCCGCGGCGCGCGAGGCCATGTCCGCGACGAGCGCGGACGACGTACTGCACGTGCGCGCACTGTTGATGCTCTCCCATGTTCTGGCACGACGCGACGACGAGGCAGGGGATTCGACCGCGGAGGTGCTCGAACTGAGGCGCCGGGTCTACCGGACCACACACTTCTCCCTTCCGGAACGTATCGACGCCGCCAAGGCGGCGGGTGGTCTCGCCGCCGCCATCGGCGACTGGGAAGGCGCGGCGGCAGATTACGAGGCGGCGGTGGACCTCCTGCCACGCCTGGCCGGGCACCGGCTCGACCGGTCCGACCGCGAGCTGCTCATCGCCGATGAGTTCCTGCTCGCGTCGCAGGCCGCGGCCTGCGCCCTGCAATTGGGGGATCCCCACCGGGCGTTGGATCTCCTTGAGCGGGGCCGGTGCATTCTGCTCGGACAGCTCACCGAGACCCGTCGCGACCTGTCGGATCTGCGTCGGCAGGCACCGGAGCTGGCCGAGGAGTTCAGCTCGCTCGGCGAGGCCATGACGTCCCTCGGTGCGAGCACCGACCATGCTCCGACCCATGTGGCTGGTCCCACGAGGGACGAGCACCGGCTCACAGTCCGCTCCTGGGAGCGCGTACGCGACGAGATCCGCGGACTGCCCGGCTTCGAGAGCTTTCTCCGGCCGGGCGTGCCCGACCTCGGCGCACTGACCGAGCACGGCCCGGTGGTGGTCGTCAACGTCGCGACCGTACGCAGCGACGCGATCGTCCTCTCCGAGGGCACGGCGACATGCGTGCCGTTGCCCCGGGCCGACCTGACGTCCGCAACCGACCGGTTCACGGCCTTCAGCTCGGCGGTCGGCGTGCTGCACAACCCGCACGAGCCCGCCGAGAAGCGCTGGGAGGCGGGCACGGTCGCCCTGGACACACTCACCTGGCTGTGGGAAGCGGTCGTCGAACCCGTCGTCCGGGCACTGGATCTCACACCCGGCGGTGCCTCCCTTCCCCGGCTGTGGTGGTGCCCCACCGGTATCCTGAGCTTTCTGCCCCTGCACGCGGCCGGGCAGTACAGCGGCGGTGCCGCCCACGGAATCGCCGACTACGTGATGTCGTCGTACACCACCACACTCAACGCACTGCGCCCGAAGGATGCCGCGCACAACAAGTCCGGCCGCTCCCGCGTCTGCCGTGATCCGCGCCTGCTGGTGGTCGCCACACCGGAAGCGCCCGGGGCAGCGCCCCTGCGACACGCGGCGGCGGATGCGCAGGCGCTCGCCGGGCTGTTCCCCCGAAGTACCGTCCTGACCGGCGAGAACGCCACCAAGCAAGCCGTGCTCCGCGAGCTCCCGCAACACACCTGGGCGCACTTCGCCTGCCACACGCGGGCCGGCTTCCTCGGCAGAACGGCCAACGAGCTCGTGCTGCAGGACGGTTCACTGTCGCTGCCGGACGTCTCGACACTGTCCCTCGACGCCGAACTCGTCTTCCTCGCCTCGTGCGGATCCGCTGCCGGCTCCTACCATCTTGCCGATGAAGCCCACCATGTCGCCTCGTCGTTCCAGCTTGCGGGCTTCACCCATGTGATCGGCACCCTGTGGGAGGTCGCCGACGGCGACGCCACTGAGTTCACCACGACCTTGTACGGCCTCTTGGCGGAGGGTGTTCCACCCCCGGAGGCGCTGCACCGCGTGACCCACGACCTGCGCCAGCGCTATCCGCGCAGCCCATGGCTGTGGGCCCCCTATGTGCACATGGGGTCCTGACCGGGCAAGGGCTGGACCGGTCGTGCTTTGGGGACCCCACAGGTGGCCAGTTTCCCCACTGTGCAGCATCCCTTAGGTCGGGAAAGGTGTTCCGCAATGACGAAACAGTGGCGGGAGTGACGAGTGAACGCAGAGCTCCCTGGCAGATGGGCCATCCAAGAGGAGGGGACAGCATGCCACCTACCGCTTCCACACGCCTGTCGGTTGTCATCGATACGGATCCGGGGGTGGATGACGCCTGGGCGATCCTGTTCCTGGCTGCCCAGGCGGACGTCGAGATCGTCGCAATCGGGGCTGCGCACGGCAACGTGCCCACGGCCACGGCGGCGGCAAACGCCCTACGAGTGCTTGATGTCGTCGGCCTGAACCACGTACCGGTTGCCGTTGGGCATCCCACTCCCTTACAGCAGCCGTTGCAGACGGCCGAGTTCGTCCATGGCGAGGATGGCCTCGGCGGCAACGCCGGTCCTCCGTCACCGCGCCGGACCAGCACAGAATCGGCAGCGGAACAGTTGGTGCGGCTGGCCAGACAACGGCCAGGAGAACTGACGTTGCTCGCCCTGGCACCGCTGACCAACCTTGCCCTCGCCCTCCGGAAGGAGCCGAATCTCCCTCGGCTCCTGCGCCGTGTGGTGTTCATGGGCGGCGCGTTCCGCGTCGCGGGCAACATCACTGCCTGGGCTGATGCGAACACCGCTCATGACCCGGAGGCAGCCGAGGAGGTCCTGCGCGCGGGGTTCGACCTGACCATGGTGCCGATGGACATAACCGAACACGCATGGGTTGACGACGCTTGGCTGAAGCGGGTCGCGAATGTGGCCACTTCTGCGGCCCGCTTCGCATCATCCGTGCTCGATACCTATCTCGCCATCTACAGCGACGCTCAGGGCACCACTGGGTGCCTCATGCACGACCCGATCGCTGCGGCCATCATGGTCGATGAGTCTTTGGCCACCTACACGGAGCGTCAGGTGGTGGTCGAGTTGGCGGGGCATGCGCGTGGCGCCACATTGGTCGACGAACGGAAGTTCAGCATCAGCCAAGGGGGTATCCCGGACCAGCGACCGCCGGTGCGGATAGCCGCCACCGTGGATGCCGCCACCGCTATGGAGCGCGTCCAGCGGGCCCTGCTCACCTCCGAAGCGGGCCAGTGATCGAAGGCTCTCCGGGCTGAGACCATTCGGCCGGCCGGTCTCGCAACCGTGTGGCTCGGGGGTCGCCAAGCTGGTCGTAAAGCTTCCACGCCCGCTCGCACGCCTGCCGCGCCTCCTCCCATCGGGACAGCTTCCCAAGGAGCTGAGCGCGGAGGTCGTGCGCGGCGGCCTGCCCCCAGTCGTTGCCTCCCTGGGAATGGCACTCGGCGCTTCGAACCAGGCATTGCACTGCCTGCACCAGGTCACCCTGCTGCTGTTGCAGATGAGCGCGTCGATCCCAGAACATCCCCTCCCCGACGAGGTCGCCCATCCGGCGATGCAGTGCCAACCCCTCCTTGAACCCGGCCTGTGACCCCGTCATGTTTCCCAGCAGACCGTCGGCTTCGGCGAGGCTGCATCGTGCCACGGCCTCCCCGTGTGCGTCCCCGGTCTGCCGGAAGGTGTCCAGAGCCCGGCTGAAGTATGAATGTGGCAGCGGCGTGTCCTTTCGGTCGGCGGCGATGAACCCCAAGGCCTCCAGACACCATGCCTGACCCAGCCGGTCGCCGATGCGGCGGTGCAGCGTCAGGGCTTGTGTGACGTGCCGTTGCGCACGGTCGTAGTGCCCGGACTGACGGTATGCCTCAGCCAGATTCATCTCGACCCAGGCCTGACCGCCGGGACCACCGTACGTCGTCGCCGCCTCCAGTCCGATCGTGCGGCTGGAGATCCACATGCTCCATGGCTTGCGCAAGAGCAACCAGTTCCACAGCCGCCCCGGGATGTGCCACGCCCCCGGAAGCCGGTGGCGGGCGGCGAGCCGGCCCATCGGGACGGCGGAGTCTTTCGCCTCTTCATCCAGCCAGGCCCGTGCTTCTTCCGCCGCGGTATCGCTGGTGAAGGTACGTGGGGTGACTCCAGCGGGAGGCGGATCAAGTGGCGGAACTTCCCGTTGCGGAGCCAATGCCGTGTTGGCGGCATCCACGCTGAGCGTGTACCAGGACGTCAGCCGGTGGGCTGCCGCGAGCCGCTCGGCGTCCGATTCCTCAGCCGCGGCCCGATCGGCGGCGTACTCCCGCAGTAGATCATGCATCCAGTACCGGTCCAGCCCGGTCTCCTCCACCAAGTGGACGCCTATCAGTCCGTCGAGCAGATCCCGGGTGAGGGCCAGCGAGTGCCCGGTCAAGGCCGCCGCGGCGGCCGCGCTGATGGGCGGCCCGGGGTACAGGCCCAGCAGCCGGAACATCCGCGCTGTCTCCCCGTCCAGCGCCTTGTAGGACAGGTCGAACACCTTGCGCACGGCCAAGTCGTCGTTGTCGCGGTCAACCAGGACATCAAGCCGGTCCTTGCCGGACAGTTCGTCGGCTACATGGGACAGCGGCCAGCGGGGGTGGGTCGCCAGGCGCTCCGCTGTGATCCGCAGGGCCAACGGGAGATGCGCGCACCGGAGCGCCACCGCCCGGGCCACGTCCTGCTCGGCATTCACTCGCTGCTCTCCGATGACACCGCGGAGCAGCTCGATCGACTCCTGGGGATCCATCGGCGCCAGGGACAGACGCTGGGCTCCGGCGGTGATGCCCAGCCCGGTCAGGCGCCGCCGACTGGTCACGATCACAGCGCAGGAGGCGGAGCCCACCAGCAGTGGCTTCACCTGCTGGGAGTCGATGGCGTTGTCCAGCACGACCAGGACGTGACGGTCGGCCACCACCGTTCGAAAGAGGGCCGACCGCGCTTCAAGCTCGTCGGGAACAGACTCCGTCCCCAGGGCGGCCAGAAAATCCTCAAGAACCTGCAACGGTTCAGCCGGGCGTCCTTGGTGAGAAGCGCGAGGGTGGCGTCGAGCTCGCGTAACGCATGTGTGCGGCCGACGAAGCCCGCGACCGCAGAAGGCAACTGGGCCGGGCGCAATTGGCTTTGGGCCTCCAGCCGAGCGAGCTTCAGCAGTTTGCCCTCCGCTGACAGGGCGTCGTCGCAACTTCGGGCCAGGGCCAGAGTGGGCGCGGCTTGGCCTCGTTCAATCCGGCTGAGCTACCCCGGGCTGTAGTGCACTATCTGCGCAAACTGGCGCAGCGACAGCCCCCGCTGGGACCGAAGACGCCGCAAGGCGGAGCTGAACTGCCCGGACACTGACAAACCATTCCTCTCTGAGAGAATTCTCCGCTCCGGGAGTGCCGGAGAACATGGTGAGCCTTTCGCCCCATCATGAACCGATGATCTGCGCACCCGCTCTGGACATTCTGGATCGCTCGATGCTCGCGCATCCCATGGAAGGACCATGCGATGGGCGAGGGGCCACCTGATTCAGGACGCTCCCGTACGCAGCCCGTTTCCCGGGTTCGTAACGGGACGCTCTCCCGATTCGCGGTGGGAGAGCAGCGGGGGAGCTGTCGTGGTGAGTTGGACCAGGTGTTCGGCGAGGTCGGTGTCGAGGGATGAGCCGGTCATGAGGCGTCGGTAGAGGATGGTGCCGGCCCAAATGTCCTGGACGAGGTCGGTGTCGAGGTCGTCGGGCAGGTCGCCGCGCTGGATTCCGCGGTGCAGGGCGGCGGCGATGTTCTCGCGCTTGCGGTGCAGGAATGTCTCCCGGAATCGGGTCATGAGGTCGGGGTGGTGGAGGAGGCTGGCGGCGAGGGCGGGCAGTGCGGTGGCCATGTCCTCGTTGGTGTAGTTGTCGATGGTCATGTCGACGGCCTGGCGCAGTTCGGCGTGGGTGTCGCCGAGGTCGGGGATTTCATCGGCGCGGAAGATCTCGGCGAGTGCGTCGGCGACGAGCGCTTCCTTACTGGGCCACCAGCGGTAGATGGTCGTTTTGCCGACGCCTGCGGCCGCCGCGACGGCCTCGATGGTCAGCGCCGGGTAACCCTGTGCCGACAGGACGTCTCGCGCCGCGTTGAGGATTTTTGAAGCAGAGCGTGGCCCACTGGTCGCCGAGCCTGAGGAGAAGACGAGTGCCATGAGTGAAACGATACGTAACGTTTCACTCAAGGAGCAAGGTGTGTTACGGTCCCCTCAACTGCAACGATACGTATCGTTTCGATCTGGCCTCTCCTCGAAGGAACTCGTGTCATGAAGGGTTACACCGTCCCCCTGTCTCCTCGCGGCATCGCGAACCTGGCGCCCGCCCCGCCGTGGCACTACGCCGGCACGGTGGTGGGTGTGGAGTTCTTCACCGACCCGGCCGCTGCCGCGGCGACCCTGCCCGAGGGGCTGACCGCCGATCCGGACTCTGCCGGCCGCGGCGTCGCGATGTTCATCGACTGGCAGTACTCCTCCGCGGGCCTGGAGTACCTGGACCCCGCACGCTCGCAGTACCGGGAGTTCCTGATCACCCTGGACGCTCACTACAACGGCACCCCGGTGGCCTGGTGCCCCTACATCTATGTCGACAACGACGCCGCCATGGCCCGCGGCTGGGTCCAGGGCTTCCCCAAGAAGCTCGGCGCCGTCCACCAGACGCGCGCCTACTCCGTCGGCGGACCCGGCACCCCTGTCCTCGGCCCGGGCGGACAATTCGGCGCCACCGCCTCCTCCGCCGGACAGCGCATCGCGGAAGCCAAGATCACCCTGGAACAGCCGGTCCCCGACCCCGCCGCCCTGATGAACCGTCCCGTGATCAACCTCCGCCACTTCCCCCGCCTGGCCGCCGGGCAACACGACCAGCCCGCCGTACACGAACTGGTCATGTCCGTCCTGGACGACAGCGCCGTCAGCGATGCCTGGGCCGGCACCGCCGACCTCGCCTTCCTCCCTGCCCACGGCGAAGAACTCGCCGACCTGCCCGTCCGGCGTACCGGCAGGGGGTTCCACTTCGACCTCGCCTACACCGTCACCGACCTCAAGACCCTCGCCGACCACAGCGCATAGCGGGCACTCGAACTGCGAGCGCGGCGTCGAGGAGGAGGCGCAGGCGGGACGGGGTGGGGGCGATGGCGGTGGTGAGCAGGGCGCGGGTGTCGGCGAGTGGGGCCAGTACGGCGCAGCCGTCTGCCGGGTCGTCGCCCAAGTGGACCGGCTCCTCGATGGAGTGGGGCTCGGGTGCGACGATGAGGAGTTGGCCGCAGGCCCGGTGGCCGCCCAGGACGGCGGGGCCGTCCCAGGCGAGTGCGGGGACTCCGTAGGCGGTGTGCTGGTCGAGGATGAGCCGGCCGGCGCGGCGTACGGTGAGACGGGTGGTGAGGTGTCCGGGTGGCTCCGCCGTACGGCCGAGCAGCTGTTCCTCGCGTAGCAGCAGCCGCGAGGAGGCGGCGAGGTCGACGGTGTAGGTCTGGTGCAGGGTGCTGCCGCGTGTGCTGATCAACGGCTGGGGAAGCCAGGTCAAGGACGCGTTCTCGTCCGCCGTGAGCCGTACGTCGTAGCCGGCCGGGTCGGTGGTGGAGCCGCGCAGGGCGATGGTGGCGGCGGCCGTGGTCACCTCCAGTTCGGCCCGCTTCCGCGCGGTGATGTCGAGCGCCAGGCGGTCGCCTCCCAGCGGCGCGCTCATCGCCCCGATCACGCTGACCCGCGCCCGTCCGCCGGATGACCGTAGCCGCCGCAGGTGGAAGGGGCCGTCGCTGTGCAGGAGCGGGAGCGTGGTGGCGCGGCCGTTGTGTTCGGCGCGGATACGGGCGGTGGCGCGGACCCCGTTGCCCCCAGCGCCGTTCTGCTCGCCATCGCCGCCTTCGACGCCGGCGGCTCGTAGCGCCGTGGCACCTGCGGGCGGGCGGACGGCAGCCACGGTGTGCGTCGGTGGCGAGCCGGTCGCGGGGGTCACGCGGCGCTCCCGGCTCGCCATGCGGTCAGGCAGCCGGTCACCCAGTCGGCGACCGGACGGATCCCGTCGGCTTGGGTGAGGCTGGTGAAGGCGACGGGCAGGTCCCCGCGCCCGCGCTGTGCGTCGGCCGCCATGGTGCCGAGGTCGGCGCCGACGTAGGGGGCGAGATCGGTTTTGTTGACGACGAGGAGGTCGGCGGTGGTGATGCCGGGGCCGCCCTTGCGGGGGATGTCGTCGCCGCTGGCCACGTCGATGACGAAGATCTGTGTGTCGACCAGGCCACGCGAGAAGGTGGCGGTGAGGTTGTCGCCGCCGGATTCGAGGAGGATCAGATCGAGTGGCCCGACGGTGGCCTCCAGGTCTTCGACGGCCTCGAGGTTGGCGGAGATGTCGTCGCGGATCGCGGTGTGCGGGCAGGCACCGGTCTCGACGGCGGCGATCCGCTCGGGCGGGAGCACGGCTTCGCGGCGCAGAAACTCGGCGTCCTCGCGTGTGTAGATGTCGTTGGTGACCACGGCGATGGAAAGCCGGTCGCGCAGGGCCCGGCACAGTGCGGCCACGGTCGCCGTCTTGCCGGAGCCGACGGGTCCGCCCAGCCCGATGCGCAGTGCGCGGCGGCCGCCGTCGGGCCGCACTGGTTCGGCGCTGTGGGTGTGGCGGTCCGGCATGGTCACGGCGTGGTCGAGATGCACGGCAACTCCATCCAGGTGGAAGGCGGTTCAGGAGGCGAAGAGGCGGACGGTCCAGGCGGCATGCCGTTCGCCGGTCAGGTCCAGCAGCGGTGCGGACGCGGCCGGGAGGAAGTCGACGCCTGCCTCGGCGACCCGGGCCGCGGCTGCTGCCGCGGCGGCGGTCACGTCGTCGAGTTCGGGAGCCAGCCGCGCCAGCAGTGCGGTCGCCTCGAAGGGGTCGAGGCTGAGCAGTCGTACGGCGGCGGTGGCGGGGCCGCCCACGCTCTCGTAGGCGGCTGCCTGTGCGGCATCCGGCGGAGTCAGCCCGGCCGCGCGAGCGGTGACCCCGAGGACGACGGGCTGGTGTACGCCCTGCGGCCGATCGCGGGCGAGCCGGTCCAGATCGGCCGAGGGCCACGTGGCGCGGGCAGCGCGGAGCAGCTGCCGACCGAGCCGTCGGGCGACCTTGCGCAGAGCGGGCATGGGCGTCCGGGCGTCCGCCGCCTCGTCCAGGAGGAGGGCGTCGTAGCCGGTGGCCGCGGCGGCCGCGAGTCCGGCGGCGGTCAACCCGGTTGTGTGCAGCCGCCCCCGGCAGAACGCTTCAAGGCTTGCGGTGTCGTGTACGCCGCCGGAGGCCACAGCGGCTTCCACACCGCCGGAGTGGGCGTGCCCACCGGCGGGGAAACGGCCGTCGGCCAGGATGAGCAGGGCTGCACGGCTCACGGCTACGTGGTCCGCCTTTCCGGAACGGAGAGCTGGAACTGCGAGCTGGTACGGAGAGGTGGAACGGGGAGGTGGTACGGGTTCGAGGCAGCGTCGGCAGGGACACCGGCCGGGGCCAGGGGCTCCGGCCGCACCGCCGCCGGGTTGGTGCGGGCGCCGTGGCCCGATCAGAACAGGAAGTACCGCTGCGCCATGGGCAGTTCCGTCGCGTAGGTGCGGCCAACTGTCTGCCCGTCCACCTTGGTCCGTACGTCGGTGGTGCGGGCGCCGCCGATGGTGACATCGAAGGTGTCGGGGTCGATCTCGATGGCCGGAAGCCCGCTGTTGAGCTTCATATCGGCCTTCGTCACATCACGGGTGCTGTCGATCCTGGCCGGCGGCTTGAGCAGGCCCAGCTTGCCCAGTTCGCCGTCCAGGGCGAGCTCGGGGACGAAGTTGACGGAGTTGGCCCGCGGGGAGCGGCCACACGAGCCCCACACCGCGCGCGGCAGGAACGGCTGCGGCGTGGGGATCGACGCGTTGGCGTCGCCGATCTGCGCGTATGCGATCTGGCCGCCCTTGATGACCATATGCGGCTTCACACCGAAGAACTTGGGCTCCCACAGGACCAGGTCCGCGAGCTTGCCCTGCTCCACGGAGCCGACGCGGCCGGCGATGCCGTGGGTGATGGCCGGGTTGATCGTGTATTTCGCGACGTACCGCCTCACGCGGAAGTTGTCCGCCTGGGCGGTGTCCTCGTCGAGGTGCCCGTACCTGGCCTTCATCACATGCGCGGTCTGCCACGTCCGCATGATCATCTCGCCGATGCGGCCCATGGCCTGCGCGTCGGAGGACATCATCGAGATGGCACCCATGTCGTGCAGCAGGTCTTCGGCGGCCATCGTCGACGGGCGGATCCGGGAGTCGGCGAACGCCATGTCCGCCTCGACCTCCGGGTTCAGATGGTGGCAGACGATCATCATGTCGACGTGTTCCTTGACGGTGTTGACCGTCAGGGGCCGGGTCGGGTTCGTCGAGGCGGGCAGCACGTTCGGGTGGCCGACCAGGCTGATCATGTCGGGTGCGTGGCCGCCGCCGGCGCCCTCGACGTGGAAGACATGGAGACTGCGGTACCGCCGGCCGTTGCTGCCCTTCTTGCCCCTCCTGGCGCGGGGCGCCATGGGTTCCATGGTCGCTGCGAGGGTGTTCTGCACGAATCCGGCCTCGTTCAGCGAGTCGGCGTGCAGGGCGATCTGGATACCGGTGTCCTCGCATACGGCCAGGGCCGCGTCGATCACGGCGGGCGTGGCGCCCCAGTCCTCGTGGATCTTGAAGCCGAGAACACCGGCCCGGACCTGGTTCGTCAGCGCGTCCTTGTTGACGGTGCTGCCCTTGCCGAGCAGCCCGATGTTGACCGGGAACTGATCCAGCGCCTCGAACATCCGGTGGACATGCCAGGCGCCGGGCGTCACCGTGGTGGCGGTACTGCCTTCGGCGGGTCCGGTGCCCCCGCCGATCAGGGTGGTCACGCCGGCCGCGAGCGCCTCGTGGATCTGTTCCGGGCACAGGAAGTGCACATGTGTGTCGACGCCGCCCGCGGTCAGAATTCGCCCGTTGCCGGAGATGACCTCCGTCTCGGGGCCGACGACGAAGTTCGACGCGCGGCTGTCGTCGAACCTCTGCTGGTCCATGGTCTCGGGGTTGTACGCCTTGCCGATCGCGGCGATCTCACCGTCGCGCAGTCCGACATCGGCCTTCACGATGCCCCAGTGGTCGACGATCAGCGCGCCGGTGATCACGGTGTCCACGGGGTCGCGGTCGCTGTCGCGCGCGTAGTGCGACTGCCCCATCGACTCGCGGATCACCTTACCGCCGCCGAAGATCATCTCGTCGCCGCTACGGCCGGGCCCGCCCGCCCAGTCCGCCTCGATCCGGATGACAAGATCGGTGTCGGCGAGCCGTACCCGGTCGTCCGCGGTCGGACCATACAGATCAGTGTATTTGGCGCGCGTCAGTGGCTCAGCCATCGAGCTCTCCGTTCCCGTTCTTGATCTGCAGGCCCTTCACCTTGCGCTCCCCCCTGATCGGAACGAGCTCCACGCACCGCTCGTCGCCCGGCTCGAACCGCTCAGATGTGCCGGACGGGATGTTCAGCCGCTTCCCGTGGGCCGCCTTCCGGTCGAAGACCAGCCCGGGCCTGGCCCCGTCACCGGATCCGTATCCGTCGTTCACCTCGGCGAAGTGGAAATGCGAGCCGACCTGGATCGGCCGGTCCGACGGGTTGCTCACCAGCAGCCGTGTGACCGGCTCACCGTCGTTGAAGCTCACCAGATGGGGCCGGCCAACCGGCAGAGTGCCCACCGGCGCCTCGCCGTGCTCCTCGCACATCTCCTCCGGGTGCGGCTCAGGCTGGGAAACCAACTCGAACTTCCCCGGATGAACCGCGACTTCCTCCTCCGGCTCATCAAACGGGTCGTGAATCGTCACCAGCTTCGTGCCGTCCGGGAAGGTCGCCTCCACCTGGACGTTGTGGATCATCTCCGGAACGCCGTCCATGAGCTCATCGCGCTTGAGGACGTGCCGCCCCGACTCCATGACGGAGTCGACCGTGGCACCGGCCCGCGCCTCCTCGTACACATGCGCCGTCAACAGCGCCATGACCTCGGGATAGTTCAGCAGCAGCCCGCGCTCACGGCGCCTCCGGGCGACGTCCGCCGCCACATGGACCAGCAGCCGTTCCCGCTCGTGCGGAGTCAGGTGCATGCTGTCCCCTTTCCTGCTCGTCGCGTTGACCCGGTGCGGCGAGGCTCACGAGGACAATTGATTCGGTGGCCGAATGCCCGGTGGGCCGAATGCCGCTACGTGCTCACCGATCTCGACGGGAAACGGACACGGGGAGAGCGCCCCTAGCCCCCCATGGGGTGAAGCCGACGCACGCCCCGCGGAGAGCGCCCCTACGGTCCCGCAAGAGCCCTCGCACGCCCCGGAAGGTGCGTCGCTGCGGCGCAGGGTCAGGCGTACGACGCTTCCGTCGCAGCCGGGCGATCTGAAGTCGTACATGTCGTAGTCCCATGCCACTCGAGCCCGGCTGTGGTCGTCGTTCGCCCGGTCTTCAAGCGATGGGCACAGCTGTTACACAGACGACCCGCGTAGACCCCCGGCCGTCGCGCCAAGCCCCGCGCCGGGTATGACGGTCGTGGCCGAAATGACGTGCATCACCTCGCGAAAGGGGCGTGCTGTCTTGCGCTAAGAGTGACCTTCCTGTGAGGGAAAGGCGCCGATGACGTGCCCGAAAGCACATGTCGCGTGATCGGAAAGTCGCGGAATGCCCGGTTCCGAAGGTTGGCTGATTCGCGGTGCCGTGTGCCCCGTGGTTACATCCCTTCCGCGCTCAGGCATCCACGAAATCCCGGGTCTTACGGGATCCCGTGACCATGCCGTGGGAGCCGATCCCCCGTCGGCACCCATGCGCGGTCGGAAGCACAACGAGACAGTCATCCAAGGGAGACGCAACAATGAACAACGCGCCCAAGGTCGCCACCCAGGAGATCTCCGACGCCGAGCTGGACAACGTGGCGGGCGGGCTCGGCGTGGTGGGCGATGCTCTCGGCACCGTGGACTCCCTCACCGGCGCCGTCGGCACCGTCGGCCTCGCCACCAGCACGGTTGACGGTGTCACCGGCCTGAACACCACCGGCATCGTCGGTGGAGTCGTCACCACCCTCTGAGGCCGGTACCCCGCCTTCCCTGTGCCCCGGGCCCGCCTGGTCCGGGGCATTCGGCGGTCCGCGGCCGCATCCTCGGACGCCGTCGCAGCGACGTACACCGCCACATCCACACGCGCCGTGCCACTTCGCCCGCGCCACAGCGCCGGCTCCTTCCGGAGCCCGGGCATCCGGCCACTTCTCTCGCGGTTAGAGGAAAGACTTTCGTGCAGTTCCGCCAGCAGGCCCTTGCCAAGCTGCAGTCGGCAGAGGACATCGATCTGCCGGTGCGCTACGCCCGCCCCCAGGGGTGGCTGGCGCTGGCGGTCACGCTGGTGGTGATGGCCGGCGCCGCCGTATGGGCCGTCACAGGCACCGTGTCGAACACCCTGGAGACCACCGGCATCCTCACCCACGGGCAGGGCAGCTATGTGCTGCAGAGCCCCATCGCCGGCCAGGTGACCTCCGTCCTCGCGCAGGAGGGCAGCACCCTCCGGGCCGGCGCACCGCTGCTGAAGGTCCGCACCACCCGCGGCACCACGGTGGTGCGCACCATCGCCGCCGGCCGGCTCACCACCCTCTCGGTCTCGATCGGCTCCGTCCTCGCCACCGGTGCGAACGTCGCCTCCGTGGAACGTGTCCGCCGCTCCGGTGACCCGCTGGTCGCGACCCTGTACGTACCGGCTGACCGGGCGGCCTCGGTGCGGCCGGGAGCGGCGGTCGACCTCAGCGTGCAGTCCGTGCCGACGCAGACCTACGGTGTGCTGCGCGGCGAGGTCCGGACCGTGGGCCGGGCCGCCCTGTCGCGCCAGCAGATCGGCTCCTACCTCGGAGCCGAGCAACTTGGCGAGGAGTTCTCGAAACACGGCCCGCCGGTCGCGGTCCAGGTGCGCCTCCACCGCACCTCCGCCACCCGCTCCGGCTACCGCTGGTCGTCCCCCGAGGGCCCGCCGTACGCCCTCGGCTCCATGACCCTGGCCAGCGGCACCATTCACCTGGCCGCCCACCACCCCATCGATTGGCTTCTCCCGTGACCGCGACGAACGAGGGCGGACCGCCCCGGCCCGCACCCGCCGGAAGCAGCGGGGCGCGCCGCCCCCAGCCGGCCCGCGGACGGCGGCGCGCCCCGCGCGGCGGATCCGGGAGGTCCGGGCCGAGGAAACCCGGGCGCCGAACGGTGCGCACCCCCACCGTGCTTCAGATGGAGGCCCTGGAGTGCGGTGCGGCGTCGCTCGCCATGGTGCTCGGACACTACGGACGCCATGTGCCGCTGGAGGAGCTGCGGATCGCCTGCGGCGTGTCGCGGGACGGTTCGCGTGCCAGCAATCTGCTCAAGGCCGCCCGGAGTTACGGTCTGCGCGCCAAGGGCATGCAGATGGAGCCCGAGGCCCTTGCGGAGGAGGTCAGGGCCCCGGCGATCCTGTTCTGGAACTTCAACCACTACGTCGTCTACGACGGCATGGGACGGCGGTTCGGCAAGCGCGGCGTCCATATCAACGACCCTGACAAGGGGCGCCGTTTCGTCCCCATCGAGGAGTTCGGCACCAGCTTCACCGGAGTGGTCCTGGTCTTCGAACCCGAGGAGTCCTTCCGCCGAGGTGGCCGCCGCCCCGGTGTGCTGGGCGCCCTGCCCCCGCGTATGCGGGGCACCACGGGCACCCTGCTGGCCTCGCTGCTGGCCAGTCTGCTGCTGGTGGCGGTGGGGGCCGCGGTGCCGGCGCTCAGCCGCACCTTTATCGACACCTTCCTGATCGGCGGCCAGGACTCGACGCTGGGGCCGCTGTTCGCGTCCATGGCCGTGGCGGTGGTCCTCACGGCCGTACTGACAGGTGTCCAGCAGGCGAATCTGCTGCGCGGACGCATCATCTCCTCCACCCTCAGCAGCGCGCGTTTTCTGCGGCATCTGCTGCGGCTGCCCGTCACGTTCTTCGCCCAGCGCAGCCCGGCGGACCTGGTCCAGCGGCTGCGCTCCAACGACACCGTCGCCGAGACGCTTGCCCGCGATCTGGCCGCCGCGGCCGTCGACGGGGTCGTGGTGGTCCTCTACGCCTTCCTGCTGTGGACGTACGACCCTCAACTCACCCTGGTCGGCGTTGGGTTGGCGCTGCTCAACGTGGTGGCGATGCGGGTGGTGATACGGCTGCGGGCCACCAGGACCCAGAAGTTGCGGGCCGACATCGCGCGGCTGACCACCACGTCGTACACCGGTCTCCAGCTCATCGAGACCGTGAAGGCCACCGGCGGGGAGACCGGCTACTTCCGCCGCTGGGCAGGTCAGCACGCCATCACCCTGGAGGAGCAGCAGCGCCTCGGTGTGCCGAGCGCCGCACTGGCCGTGGTCGCCCCCACCCTCGCCACGCTCAACAGCGCCCTCATCCTCTGGATCGGCGGGCTGCGGGCTGTCGAGGGCCATATCTCGATCGGTCTGCTGGTGGCCTTCCAGGCGCTGGTGGCCCGCTTCACCGCACCCATCACCCGGCTCAACGGCGTGGCCGGCCGCATCCAGGACTTCTCCGCCGATGTGGCCCGGCTCAAGGACGTGGAGAACTTCCCGGCGGACTCCCTGTACACCCGCGACGAGCCGCGCGAGGACACCCGCCGGCTGACCGGACAGGTGACGCTGGAGAACATCACCTTCGGCTACAGCCCGCTGGACCAACCACTGCTGCGCGACTTCTCGCTGTCCGTCGGCCCGGGCCGGCAGGTGGCGCTGGTCGGCGGCTCCGGCAGTGGCAAGTCCACCGTCTCCCGGCTCGTCTCCGGTCTCTACACCCCCTGGGAGGGGGTCATCCGGATCGACGGACAGCGTCTTGAGGACATCCCCCGCGGGGCGCTGGCCGCCTCGGTCTCCTTCGTCGACCAGGACGTCTTCCTGTTCGAGGGAACGGTGCGGGACAACGTGGCGCTGTGGGATCCGTCCATCCCGGACGACGCGGTGGTGGACGCCCTGCGCGACGCCGCCCTCTACGACGATGTGATCGCACGGCGCCCGGAGGGCATCCACTGCCGGGTGGAGCAGGACGGCCGCAACTTCTCCGGTGGCCAGCGGCAGCGGCTGGAGATCGCCCGCGCCCTGGTCCGCCGCCCCAGCGTGCTGGTGCTGGACGAGGTCACCAGCGCCCTGGACGCGCGGACCGAGCAGATCGTCATGGACAATCTGCGCCGCCGCGGCTGTGCGTGTGTGGTGATCGCCCATCGGCTCAGCACCGTGCGGGACAGCGACGAGATCCTGGTCCTGAACCGAGGCACGGTCGTCGAACGCGGACGCCACGAGGACCTTGCCGCCGCCGGAGGCCCGTACGCCGAGCTGATGAAGGAGCACTGACATGGCGTCCGTTCACCCGGCCGCGCCGGTGGCCGCGGACGGCGGCGATGCGGTGATCCAGGCGCTCGGCGCCCTCGGCACGCCCGTCGACTGCGCCGGGCTGCGCAGGCTTCCGCTGGAGGGCCCGCAGGTGCTCTGGCTGGTGGCCGGCGGCGCCCTGGACCTGTTCGCGGTCGACGCTGCCGAAGAGGGGCACTGGCACTTCCTCGGCCGGCTGGAGACGGGCGCGGCGCTCCCGGGCCCGGTCGACGGACCGCTCCACACCCTGCTGGGCCGCCCCTCGCAGGACTGCCAGGTGCGCCGCATCCCGCTGCGCGAGCTGTACCGGCCGGAGGCGTACGACACGCACGACACGTACGGCACGTCGTACGGCACGGGCCACGCCGGCGATCCGTACGGCACGTACGGGGGCGGTGGCGTGTTCCAGGAGACCCCGCCCACCCCGCTGGAACACGCCGTGGCGCTCGGGGTGAGCCGCAGCCTCGGCGTGCTCTTCCAGGCCCTGCTGGACGGCGGGGCCGCGCCCGACACGGACGCGGCCGACGAGGACCTGCTCTGGCTCCCGGTGCCGCCCGGCAGTGTGCGCTACGGCGCCGAGTACAGCGCCCAGGCCGCCGGTGATCTGCTGATCGACGGCGCGCTGTGGCAGCGGATGGTCAACCAGCAGTACCGGCTCGGCACCGCCGTGGACCGCTGGATCGAGACCATGGAGCGGGCCCACGCGGACCGCACGGCGGCCGGGATCAGAGCCGGTGAGGCCATGCGCTCCCGCGCCGACCAGGCGCTGATCGCCTCCATCGGAGGGCCGCGGCGCGACCGTCGGCCGTCGGAGGAGAACACCGACGACGCCGTGCACGCGGTGTGCCGCGCAGTGGCGGAGGCCGCGGGGATCACCCTGCCAGGACCGCCGAGGGGCCGCGCCGCCGACGACCGTACGGACCCGGTGGAGCGCATCGCCGCACACGCCCGGATCCGCACCCGCCCCGTCCGGCTGGAGGGTCGCTGGTGGCGGGAGGACACCGGACCGCTGGTGGGCTACCGCGCCAAGTCCGGGGCCCCGGTGGCGCTGCTGTGGCGGCGCGGCGGGTACGAAGCGCTCAACCCCGTCTCCGGCATGCGGATCCGCGTCGGTGCGAGCAACGCGGAGGAGTTCGAACCGCGGGCCCTGATGTTCTACCGCCCGCTGCCCGACAAGCCGATGACGATGTGGCGGCTGATGCGCTTCAGCGCCCGGGGCGCCGTCGGCGACGTCCGCAACTTGCTGATCAGCGGGCTGGTGACGGTGGTGCTCGGCGCGCTGGTGCCGCTGGCCACCGGACAGGTGCTCGGCGGATTCGTGCCGCGCGCCGAGAAGAGCCCCATCGTCCAGATCGCCCTGGCCCTGATCGTCTCCAGCGTTGTCGCGGCCGCCTTCATGCTGCTGCAGAACCTCACCCTGCTGCGGCTGGAGGGACGGCTGGAGAGCACCCTCCAGCCCGCCGTATGGGACCGGCTGCTGCGGCTGCCCACCACCTTCTTCGCCCGGCGCTCCACCGGAGAGCTGGCCAGCGCCGCGCTGGGCATCAGCGCCATGCGCCGGGTGCTGTCCGGGATCGCGCCGACGGTCTTCCAGGCCGGCACCGTGGGCGCGATGAACCTTGCCCTGCTGCTGTACTACAACGCCTCCCTGGCGCTCGCGGTGGTCGCCATGCTGCTGGTGGTCTCCGGGGTCTTCCTGGGGATGGGGCTGTGGCAGGTGCGCTGGCAGCGGCGGCTCGTGGAGAGCGAGAACAAACTCAACAACCAGGCATTCCAGCTCCTGCGCGGCCTTCCCAAGCTGCGCGTCGCCGCGGCCGAGAACTTCGCGTACGCGGCATGGGCCCGTGGCTTCGCCCACTCCCGCGATCTGCATCAGCGCACCGGGCGCATCAAGAACCTCACCCAGGTGCTGGACGCGGTCTACCTTCCGCTGGTCTCGCTCATCGTGTTCATGCTGCTGGCCGGTCCGGCGCGGGGGAGCATGTCGGCGGGCGCGTTCCTGACCTTCAACACCTCCGTGACCATGCTGCTCACCTCGCTCACCCAGCTCACCAACGCCCTGGTCTCGGTGGTCGCCGTTCTCCCTCTGTTCGAGCAGGTCAAGCCGATCCTGGACGAACCGCCGGAGGTCCGCGGCGGCAGCGCCCCGCCCGGCGTGCTCTCCGGTGACCTCAGGGCCAGAAACCTCACCTTCCGCTACGGCGACGACGGACCGCTGGTGCTCGACGATGTCTCACTGGAGATCCGCCCGGGCGAATTCGTGGCCGTCGTCGGCCCCAGCGGCTGCGGGAAGTCCACGCTGCTCCGGCTGCTCATCGGCTTCGAACGACCGGTGTCCGGCAGTGTCCTCTACGATGGCCAGGACCTCGCCGCCCTCGACCAGGCGGCGGTACGCCGTCAGTGCGGAGTGGTCCTGCAGAACGCCCAGCCCCTCGGCGGAACGCTGCTCGACTGCATCCGCGGCGCCGAGCCGTTCACCCCCGAGGAGGCCATGGCGGCCGCCGAACTGGCGGGTCTGGCCGAGGACATCGGCCAGATGCCCATGGGGCTCCAGACCATGATCTCCGGCAGCGGCGCCATCTCCGGTGGCCAGCGGCAACGGTTGATGATCGCCCAGGCCCTGATCCGCCGTCCGCGCATCCTCTTCTTCGACGAGGCCACCAGCGCCCTGGACAACGAAACCCAGCGCATCGTCATCGACAGCACCCGCCGCCTCAACGCCAGCCGACTGGTGATCGCGCACCGGCTGTCCACCGTCATGGACGCCGACCGCGTCCTGGTCATGGAGGGCGGCCGGATCGTGGAGCAGGGCGCCCCGGCCGAGCTGATGGCCGTCCCGGGCGGAAAGCTGCACGAACTGGTGCGGCGCCAGATGCGGTAGCGGAGGGTGGGGGTGCCGGGTCATCATCTGTGAAGCACGGGGACAGCTCGCGCGTCGACGCCCCCGCTGCCGAGCAACCCCGGTACCACCTGGAGAGCCTGCCATGTCTGCATCCGTTCCGCACGGTTCCCTCGCCCGTCCCGGGGCCTCACCCGTGGCCGCCGGGGCCGTCTGGGCGGTCGTCACCGGCATGTACGAGGCGTATGCCGCCGGGGACCGGGAGGGGATCGACGCGCGGCTCGACCCGGGGGCGACGGTCTGGGACTCGGCGGCGGAGCCGCTGCTGCTCGGCAAGTCGGACCTGGACCGGCTGCGCGCCGAGCGGCCGGCGGCCGGGGACGGGCCCGAGGAGACCGGCCTCGACGCGTACGACCCGGTGATCGACGTCTTCGGCGACCTGGCGCTGGTGCGCTATTGGCTGCGTGTCGACTTCGCCCCCGCACCGGACGGTGGCAGGCTCCGGCCCGAGCTGGTGCGCAACACCGCGCTGCTCCGCAAGGGCGGCGATGGCAAGGGCGGCGATGGCGTGGGTGACGACGGCAAGGGTGACGACGGCAAGGGCGCCGACGGCACCTGGCGCATCGTGCACCTCCACGAGGACGTGCGGCAGCCGGGCGGGGTGCCGGAGAACGCCGGCTGAGAGCCGACTGTGCGGGGCGCACGAGTGGCGCACCCCGCCCGTGCGCGCCGCACACCCGCCGCCGTCCATCCCTCGTTAGCGTCGGTCCACCCCTGACACAGCCGGGAGGCGGGCATGACATACCGGGTGGCCATGGACATCGGTGGCACCTTCACCGACGTCGTCGCGTACGACGAGACGCGCGGCACCTACGTCGCGGCGAAGGCTCCCACCACGCCGGGCGATCTGGCCGAGGGGGTCTTCGCCGCGCTGGGCCGGGCGGTGGCCGATCCGGCGGCGATCTCCTTCTTCGTACACGGCACCACCCAGGGCCTCAACGCCCTGCTGGAGCGCAAGGGCGCCCGCGTCCTGCTGCTGATGTCCGAGGGCATGCGGGACGTCTACTCCATCGCGCGCGGCAACCGCGATCGCATGTTCGACCTGCACTACCGCAAGCCGGTGCCCCTGGTGGCACGGCAGGCCACCGCCGAGGCGGGCGGGCGGCTGGACTGGCGCGGCGAGGAGCTGCGGCCACTGGACGAGGCGGCGGTGCGCGAGGCGGCGCGGCGGGCCCGGACGGAGGGGTTCGCGGCGGTCGCCGTGTCCTTCCTGTTCAGCTACGTCAACCCGGCACATGAACTGCGGGCCGGGGAGATCCTCGCGCAGGAGCTGGGGGACGACGTCATGGTCGTCCTCTCCCACCAGGTGGCCGGGGAGTGGCGCGAGTACGAGCGCACCTCGTCCGCTGTGCTGGACGCGTACACCGGCCCGGTCGTCCGGCGCTATCTCGGACGGATCGAGGAGCGGTTCGCCGAGCGGGGGCTCGGCGTGCCGGTGCAGGTCATGCAGTCCTCGGGAGGCGTGGTCAACGCCGCGTTCGCGCGCCGGAACCCGCTGCAGACGCTGCTGTCGGGGCCGGTCGGCGGCACCATGGGCGGGGTCCGGGCGGCCGCGCTCCTGCACCGGCCCCATGCGATCTGCGTCGATATGGGCGGTACGTCGTTCGATGTGTCGCTGGTGCTCGACGGCCGGCCGGACATCGCCAACGAGGGCTCGGCGGACGGCTTCCCGGTGCTGATGCCCCTGGTCAACCTGCACACCATCGGCGCGGGCGGCGGTTCGGTGGCGTACGCCGAGGCGGGCGGGTTGCGTGTCGGCCCCGAGTCGGCCGGCGCCGTTCCGGGCCCGGCGTGCTACGGACGCGGCGGCACCCGGCCCACGGTCACGGACGCCAACGCGGTGCTGGGGCGGGTGGACCCCGAGTGGTTCGCGGGCGGCCATATGACGCTCGACCTCGCCGCGGCCCACCGCGCGGTCGGAGAGCTGGCCGGGCAGCTGGGGCTCAGCCCCCTGGAGCTGGCGAGCGGCATCTGCGAGGTGGCCAACGCCAAGATGGCGCAGGCCATTCGCACCCTCACCGTGGAACACGGACTGGAACCGGCCCAGTTCACCCTGCTCGCGTTCGGCGGCGCCGGACCCATGCACGCCGTGGACATCGCCCGCGAACTCGGCGTCGAAGAAGTCGTGATCCCGCGCTTCCCCGGCGCGTTCTCCGCCTGGGGCATGCTCGGCAGCGAGGTGCGGCGCGACTTCACCCGGCAGTTCTTCACCCCCGGCGACACACTGGACGGGGCCGCGATGGCCGACGCCCTCGGCGGGCTCGCGGGCCAGGCCCTGGACGCGCTCGGCGAGCAGGGCGTGCACACCGGCCGACGGCGGGTCGAGCACGCCGTCGACATGCGGTACGAGGGGCAGGACTACACCCTGACCGTGCCGCTGGAGGCCGCCGACGAGCCGCTGCGCGAGGACTTCCGGACCCGCGTCGCCGACCGGTTCGCCACGCTGCACGAGCGCCGGTACGGCCATGCGACGCCCGGCGCGCCCGTCGAGTTCGTGGCCCTGCGCACCACGGCGCTCGGCGCGCTCCCGGACACCGCCGCCGCCCCGTACGCGGCGCAGCCCGGCGAGGACCCGTGGGCCGGGCGGGTCAAGCCCGTCGTGTTCGGCGACATGTCGTACGAGACCCCGGTGCTGCGCCGGGAACACCTCGCGGCGGGCGATCAGTTCGCCGGCCCCGCGATCGTCGTCGAGGCCACCTCCACCACCGTCGTCCCGCCCGACGCGACCGTCACCGTCGACGCGGGCGGCTTTCTCGTCATCAAGCTCGGAGGCACCGCGTGAACGCCCGCACATCGGTGATCGACCCGATCACCACCGAGATCGTCCGCTGCGCCCTGCTCCAGGCCGCGGAGGACATGAACACCACGTTGATCAGGTCCGCGTACACCCCCACGATCTATGAGGCCAAGGACTGCGCGGTCGCCCTCCTCGACCGCGACCACCACGTCCTGGGCCAGTCGTCCGGGCTGCCGATCTTCCTCGGCAACCTCGAGGAGTGCACCCGGGCGACCGAGCGGATGTACGGCCGCGAGGCGTGGCGCGAGGGCGATGTGTGGGTGCTCAACGACTCCTACATCGGCGGCACCCACCTCAACGACGTCACGGTGTACGCACCCATTCACGTCCGCGGCGAACTGGTCGGGTTCGCGGCGTCCCGGGCCCACTGGATCGACATGGGATCGAAGGACCCGGGCGGATCCATGGACTCCACGACGATCTATCAGGAGGGCCTGCGCATGGGCCCCCTGAAGATCTACGAGGGCGGCGAGCCCTGTGTGCTGACGCAGGACCTGATCGCACGACAGGTGCGTTTCCCGCAGCCCACGCTCGGCGATATGCGCGCCCAGGTGGCCTGCGCGCTCACCGGCGCCCGGCGGCTGGGGGAGATCGTCGAGCGGTGGGGCATGGATACGCTGCTGGCCGCCCGCGACGCGATCTTCCAGCAGACGGAGCGCCTGGAGCGGGAGCAGATCGCCGCCATCCCGGACGGCGTGTACGAGGCCACCGGCCGGCTCGACAACGACGGCATCGACCTCGGCACCTCCCTGCACGTCACCGTCCGCGTCACCGTCGAAGGCGACCGGATGACCATGGACGTCACCGACTGCGCCGACCAGGCCACCGGCCCCGTCAACTGCGGCGCCGCCCAGACCGTCGCCGCCTGCCGGGTCGGCTACAAGCTGCTGGTGAGTGGTGATGTACCGCTCAACGGCGGCTCGTTCAGACCGCTTGAGGTGGTGACCCGGCCCGGCTCCATGCTCGCCGCGGTCGAGCCGGCCGCCTGCCAGTACTACTACTCGCACCTCGGTCTCGTCATCGACCTGGTGGTCAAGGCGCTCGCTCCCGCGGTACCGGACCGGGCGGCGGCCGCCTCGTACGGCGACTCGATGATCGTGCAGTTCACCGGGGTCGACCCGCGCACCGGCAAGCTGTTCGTCTCCCAGGAGGCGACGGTCGGCGGCTGGGGCGCCTGGGAGACCGGCGACGGAGAGTCCTGCCTGATCAACAACGTCAACGGCGCCCTGCGCGATATGCCGGTCGAGGTCCTGGAGACCCTTTTCCCGGTACGGGTGGAGGAGTACGCGATCCGCGCCGACTCGGCCGGCCCCGGGCGAACCCGCGGCGGTACGGGCGTCGTACGCCAGTACCGGTTCACCGCCGACCAGAGCCTGTCGCTGTGGTGGGAGCGGTCGGTGACCCCGGCGTGGGGCCTGTTCGGCGGCGGGGCCGGCGCCGCGCCCCGGGTGACGCTCAACCCCGGCCGGGACGACGAGCGTTCGCTGCTGAAGGCCAACGCCCTGCCGGTACGGGAGGGCGATGTGCTGCGCTGCGAGAGCGGCGGGGGCGGCGGCTTCGGGCCCGCCGCCGAGCGCACCGCCGAAGCCGTCGCCGAGGACGTGCGCCAGGGGATCCTCAGCGCGGAGCGCGCACGAGCCGACTACCCCGCCGCCTACAGCTGATCGGCGGCCGTATCCGGCGGCGTCCGGCCGAGCAGCACCCGGCAGGCGAGGTGCAGCGCGAGCCGCAGCGCCGGGTCGTCGGGGTCGCAGCCGAGGGACCTGATGCGCTCCAGGCGGGCCGTGACCGTGTTGCGGTGCACGCCCAGCCTGGCCGCCGCGGCGGACGGCGTGCCGACATCGAGGAGGGTCGCGAGGGTGCGCAGCAGGGAGCCGTCCCGGTCGGCGCGCAGCAGTGGGGCCAGCAGCATCTCGGCGGGGCCGTGCAGCGCTTCACGCGGCACCGCGGCCAGAAAGCGGTCCGGCCCCATCCGGTCGGCGCGTGCGACGTCGCCGGACCGTGCGACGCGCACGGCGGCGACCGCGTCGGCCAGCGCCGGTCCGAGCTCGGCGAGGCCCGCCGCCGGACCGGCCACCGCCCCGGCGACGGATAGCGGTGGCGCCGACTTGGCGAGCGTGGCCCGCAGCCTCTTCTCCGCGCCGGCGACCGGGTCCGCGGCGTCCGGTGTGCCCTCCGGGACGGCGTCCGGTGTTCCCTCCGGGACGGCGTCCGGTGTTCCCTCCGGCCTCTCCCAGGCCACCCAGCAGCCCTCGTACGGGACGAGCGGCCCGCCCGGGCCACCGCGCGCCCACCAAGCGGTCAGCAGAGCGCCGTGGCCATGCCCGGGCCCGTCCGCCCCGGCGGGCCGCACCGCGTAGACGAGAAAGGGGCCGTGCACCGGCCAGCCCAGCGCGACGGCCTCCGCGAGCAGTGGGTCGTAACGCTCGGACGGGCCCGGGGCGCCGTCCGCCGCCCGCTCCTGGGGTATGGATCCGGCCCGCGCCACCAGTTCCGCCAGCAGGCCTGCGGCGCGGCGCCCGGTGCGCTCCGCGGCCAGGCGTTCGCGCGCGGCCCAGGCCGTCAGCGGGGCGACGGCCAGCCCCAGGACCTCCCGCACCGTCGCGTCCCAGCCCGCCACCCGGGAGCGGGACCGCGCTGTGAGCGCGGCCAGCGGGCCGCCGTCGGGGTCGGCCACCTCGACCCGCACGCACACCGGCCCCGCACGCTCGTCGAGCGCCGCCGCACGGCCCGCGACCAGCTCGCCCAAGGGGGCGGTGAGGGCAACGGACGTCGATGGCAGCACGGCGTGCAGCGCCGAGACGACGCGGACCGGATGCGCTCCGGCCGCGGTGATCCGTCGGGCGGCGGTGGCGACCAGTTCGGTGCGCCCCGCCTCGGGCCGCGCGAGGGCCGAGGCGATACGGACGGCGGTGTCCAGGGCGTCGCCCGCGACCACCAGCAGTGGCACGCCGAGCCGGTCGGCCAGCTCGGCGACGGACTCCGGGCGCCCGGTGTCCCGCGCCACGACGACACACGCCGCCGCGTGTTCCCACGCCTTGCGCAAGGCCATTTCCAGGGTCCACGAGGCCGTCGCCGCGCCGGCCGTCAGGACGACGGCGGTGTGCGGCTGCAGCCCGTCGAGGGCGTCGAGCCGGTCGGCGATACGCACGGCCCTGACCTCGGTCGTGCGCTCGGCCGGGCCGTACACGGTGACACCGCCGAGCGGCCCGTGCTGGAGGAGTTCCGCGAGGGTCAGGGGGAGTGGCCCGGTGGCGGGTCCGTTCACCGCGCCTCACCTCGCGACGGTGCCCCGGCCCGGGCCCGCTCGGCCGGGCCGCCCCGGGGACGGCACGGCGTCACCACGCCACCGCCTCAGGCCCGAACCCGGCGGGGGCCGGTCCACCGAGCCGGGCCAGGGCGCGGCCCTGCGGCGTGTGCCACGCGGGCGCCGCCTCGATGACGACCACCTCGACCTCGGTGCCGGGTACGGCGCGCTCGACGTCCACGACACTCTTGTCGGTGGCGGACAGGATGAGGATCTGGTCGGGGGCCGCGGCCGCGACGGCACCGTCGGCCAGGGCCAACAGCACCTCGTTGTGCGCTTCGAGGCGGAAGCGTCGGCGCAGGCCCTCGTCCTCGGCGACCAGGACGCTGGTCGGCCGGGACGGCAGCGCGACGGCGTCCGCCCACGGGTGGGACGGGCCGAAGCCCTCCTCGTCGGCGCCCGTGGGCTGCTCCACGGCGGCGATCCGGCCCCGGCACAGCCGCCGGGGCCGCCACGGGGCGAATCGCACGGGCCCGGTCGCCGCGCCCGCGGCGATGGCCCGGCTCACGGTGGTGGGCACCAGACAGCGGGCCAGTTCGGCGCCGTTCATCGGGTAGCCCGCGACGACCGACCAGCCTCCGGCGGCCAGGACCAAGGGGCGCACCAGATCCTCGACGCGGCTGCCGGCCGACTCGACTGTGACCACGTCTCCGCCGGGGGTGCTGAGGGCGAGCGGCGCCGGGGCGGCTCCGGCCAGCGTGAACACGGTCTGTTCCAGGAGCGGCAGCACACGTCCGCAGCCGTCCCCGTCGACCAGCGGGAGCCCGCACCGGGCGGCGGTGGCGAGGGCGATCAGGGCGTTCTCGGCCGCGGTGTTGAGCGCCACGACGGCCTCCGCGGGCCGGCCGACGAGCCGCTCCACCGCTCGTACGGCCTTCATCGGTTCGTCGCCTGCGGGCAGTTGCTCGGCGAGGGCGGCCGAGGCGCCGGCCAAGGTGACGGCGACGCACAGGCCGACGCCGTCGAGCCGGTCAGGCGGGAGCAACGGCACCGGGCCGTGCGCGGCGAGCTCGGCGCCCGCCCAGTCGAGGGCAACCCGGTAGGCCGACTCCTCCGTGCCGACCGCGAGCACCCGCGCGCCGACCGCCAGGTGTTCCAGCTCCACCGCTGTCAGCCACCGCGGGCGGGCGCGGCCGGCGGGTCCGGCGGTGTGCGGGGCAACGCTCATACGGGCCCTCCCACGAGTGGCCGCCCCACCGCGCGCACGGTCACCCGGTGCACCCCCGCGGGCAGATAGGCGACCGGGGCGTGGGCCATGCTCTCGATCCGGACCGTGAGGGGAGCCGCGCCCGCGGCCACCGCCCGGGACAGCGTGTGGTCACGGGCCGCGGCGAGCAGCCGGTCGAGCTCCGAACGGCCGGCCACGGCCACGATCTGCTCGAACCCGACCCGGCAGTCCGCGGTGGCGGCGAACCGGGCGGCATCGGTCAGCCGCGCCGCCCGCAGGGTGGGGTCGGCGGGCGGGGCGCCGACACTCTCGGCGCCGCCGCCCGTGTACAGCAGCTCGGCGTCGGGCACGCGCGCGAGCTGTCGGGCGATGAGCCGGGCCGCTTCCGCGGCCTCGGCCGGTGTACCCCCGGGCGGTCCCGGCAGCACCTCGTGGATCTCCGGCGAGCCGAGGTGCGTGAGGACGCCCAGCGGGCCGGGCGCCGGCCGCGCCGAGCGCTCGGGCTCGCCGTCGCCGAGGACGAGGCAGCGTACGGAACGGGCGCCCGCGTCGACCACGACGGCCCTCGCCAGGCCCGTCCGGGCGGCGGCTCCCCGGGCGGCGCACGCCGTGGCGGGGGCGGTGGCGATCACCGGGTGGCGGCGGAAGTACTCGGCCGAGACCAGGCCGCCGTCGTCGCGGGCGAAGAAGACCGGTGAGGTCAGCCCGGCGGCCCGCAGCGCACGGGAGGACTCGGCGGCCAGGTCAGCCGCCCAGCCGCCGAGGGCGGCGTTGAGAGCGGTGGCGTTCTCACGCTCCCGCAGCCCGGCGGAGCCGATCTCATGGGAGAGGCTGATGGCCGCGCCGGGCACCGCGTCCGCGATGACGGCCGCCGCGTCGAGCTCGGGGGCGGGGCGGGCGGGTGCACCGGCCGCGCACAGCGCGAACGCCGAGACGCCCGACTCGCGGGCCCGTCCGGCGAAGGCCGCGACGGCGGTCCGGTCCAGCGGCGCCAGCGGCCGCCCCGTCACGGCGCTGCCCCCCGCGACCACGGCGCTCAGGGCGCCGACGGCTGTCCGGGCCGCCGTCGGCCAGTCGGCGAGCGGGGCGAGTGCCGGATGACTCGCGGGCGCGATCCGCAGGACCGCGACGCGGCGTAGCCGAGAGGGGTGCGGAGGGGGTTGCCGGGCGAAATCGGTGACGAGAGCGACTGAGTCCACCGGTGCGGGGAGCGGGCCGAGAGCCGCCAGGACCTGGCGCAGCGACCCGGCCGTCCCGGGGGCGCTGTCCACGACGGCCTGGGCCGCCACGCGCCCGCTCCCCGCGACGAGCACCGCCGCACAGGTGGCGCGCCCCAGGTCGATACCGAGTTTCATGGTCACGCCACCATCCTCGCATCGGCCCCCTGTGCCCGCCGACCCGTGCGGCGCGCCCGTGACCTGCGCTATTCCAGTTCCTTGCCCTCGGTCTCCGGCAAGGTCACCGCGCCCACCAGGGCCACGGCGAGAAACGCCATGATGAACAGGATCGTCGACGTGTAGCCGGTGGCCCGGGCCAGCAGATAGCCGACGACCGAGGGGGCGAGCGAGGTCGCGCCCAGCTGCGCGGCCGTGGCCCACGCGTATCCGGTCGCCCGCAGCGACGTCGGGTAGAACTCGCCGTTCCAGGTGTTCCACACGCCCCACGCCCCGAGGCAGAAGAACGACAGGGCGAAGTTGGCGATGTACATCTCGGTGAGATTGTCCGCGTAGGCGAAGGCCACGCCCGAGACGGCGGCCAGCGCGACATACGGCAGGAAGACCTTCTTGCGGCCGAAGCGGCCGGTCAGCAGCGACGCCGAGACATAGCCGGGGATCATGCACACGGCGCTCAGGGCGACGAAGCCCAGGCTCGCGGACATGCTCAGCCCCTTGTCCTGGAGCAGGGTGGGCAACCAGGTCTGCAGGCCCCAGTAGCCCCAGTTGAACGTGAAGTTCACGACGAGCATCAGCACCGTCAGGCGCAGCAGACGCCCGCGGAAGAGATCGAGCGGCTGCCCCGGCCGCCCCCGTTCACCCGCCCCGTCGCCATCGGCGGCGTCCGCCCCTTCGGCGGCGTCCGCCGCGGCGAAGACCGTACCCTCGGGCACAGCCGCGCCGAGCCTGCGCAGCACCGCGGCGGCCTCCTCATGACGTCCGCGTTCCGCGAGCCAGTACGGAGACTCGGGCACCCAGGCACGGATCGCGAAGACCCAGATCCCGGCCAGCGCGCTCGCCATGGCGACCACATGCCAGCCCAGCCCCCCGACGAGCTGGGTGACCCCGACGGCGAGCAGCACACCAATGGGCCAGCCGATCGACAGGTAGACGGCGGCCCGGCCCCGCAGCCGCGACGGCAACAGCTCGAGGAAGTAGGGGAAGGTCACCGTATAGATGCCGGCGAGGGCCAGACCCGAGAGGAATCTCGTCACCATCAAGATGGTGAAGTTCGGCGAGAAGGCACTGATCAGGGCGATGACACCGTACGCGGCCAGGGACCACAGGCACACATTGCGGCGGCCGGTGCGGTCCGAGAGCGGCCCCCACACCAGACTGCCGGGGATCATGCCCAGCGCGACGGCGGACAGCGCCCACCCGATCCGTCCCTCGTCGATACCGAACGCGCTGCCCAGATCCCCGGACACATAGATCAGGGCGAGCTGCTCCCACGACTCGATGACGAACGCCATGAAGAGCGCGATCGCGGCGAGCAGGTGTGCCCGCCGGAACGGCATGTCCTCGAACCAGTACCCCACCGGGCGCGGCGGCATGGCCTCTCTTGCCGGGGTTTCCTGGGCACCCGGCCCAGCTGCTCCTTGTACCACACTCATCGACTGTCCTCCAGGGCCTCGCCACCGGCTGTGCGCTCCCCTCGTATCGAGGGTGGCGGCACCTTAGACACCACCGGAGCCGGCGGCTGTGTGCACGACGCATAGATCGGGCCCGACCGACTGTGCCGGGCGCCCAGCGCCGGTTCACCGCCGCCGTCGTTGGCGGTCGCTCGGTGTGTGCCATGCGGCGCTCACATCAGGACATGATCGACAGTGCTGCTTCAACCGAACATAGCGTTTGCGGAATGAATTGTTCCCCGTGCGCCGGCCCTGTGGCGCCTACGGCAGGCAGAAAGCGCCGTCCGCTCCTCGGCCCCAGTTGGTTCGCGGCCGTGATGGGCACCGGCATCGTCGCCAATGCGGCGGTGACCCTGCCATGGACCTTCCACGGGCTGCGGACTGCCGCCATGGTGGTCTGGCTGGGCGCCGCGCTTCTGCTCGTCCTGCTCGCTGTCGGTTACCTCCAACAGCGGGCGCTTCGGGTGCACGCCGGTGATCCGGTGACAGCCCAGTTCTTCGGCGCGCCGCCGATGGCGCTGCTCACGGTGGGCTCCGGGGCGCTGCTGCTCGGCCGTCGGCTGATCGGGCTCGAGGCGGCGCTGGCCGTGGACTGGGTGCTGTGGTCGCTCGGTACCGTGCTCGGACTTGGCACGGCCTGCGCGGTGCCCTATTTGATGGTCACCCGGCACCGCTTCGCGCCGGACGCGGCGTTCGGGGGCTGGCTGATGCCCGTGGTGCCGCCGATGGTCTCGGCGGCGACGGGCGCGCTGCTTGTCCCTCATGCGCCGGCGGGGCAGTTGCGGCTCGCCCTGCTACTGGGCTGCTACGCGATGCTCGGGCTCGGCCTGGTCGCGGCGCTGCTGGTGCTGGCCATGATTTACGGCCGCCTGGTGCACCATGAGGCCCCCACTGGACCGGTGGTTCCTACGGTGTGGATCGGGCTGGGGGCGTTGGGCCAGTCGGTGACGGCGCTCGGCGCGCTGGCCGCGGTGGCGCCCAGCGCGCTGCCCGCGCCCTACGCACGGGGCGCCGCGGTGTTCGCGCTGCTGGGCGGGATCGTGGTGTGGGGCTTCGCCATGCTGTGGCTGGCGCTGGCCACGGGGCTCACTGTACGGACGATCAGGACCGGGCTGCCTTTCGCGCCCACCTGGTGGTCTTTTATCTTCCCGGTCGGCGCCTGCGTGACGGCCACCGGCGCCCTTGCGGAGCGGACCGGTTCGGAGGCGTTCGTCTGGATGGCCGTGGTGTTCTATGGGCTGCTCGTCATCGCCTGGGCGGTGGTGGCAGGCCACTCCCTGCGCCATGCCGCCAGGAACATGTGGGTCTCGGCGTACGAGGAGGACTGAACATGCCGTGTCCTTATATGCCGCCGTTATGGCATATTCACATGTCTTTCTCATCTCCCTCACTGTCGTAGCGTCGATGGTGTGGCGCGGAAGCGAGGCCATTGGGCGGGACAAAGATGACCGGCCGGGTCAACCGCGTCCGTTATCGGTCGTATGCAATGAGGAAAGAAGGCGATCCACACCGTGGCATCGCAATCCCGCGCCGGACAGCCGGTGCCGTACGGGCTGGAATTCGGCCTCAACGAATGGTTTGTGGACGAACAATACGAGCGGTACCTGCGTGACCCGGGCTCGGTCGACCGGACATGGCGGGACCTCTTCGCCTCGCGCAACGACGCGACCACCGTGAGTGACAATGCGGGCGAGGCGGCGGTCAAGGCGGTCCGCGTCGCAGCGCTCATCCACGCGTATCGCGTGCGCGGACACCTGATGGCCGACACCGACCCGCTCACGGCAGCGGAGCAGGGAGGCGCACACCCGGAGCTCGACATCACGGCATTCGGGCTCGGCGACGAGGACCTGGGAAGGACGTTCGCCGTCGACGGCTTCGCCGGGCAGGTCACCATGACTCTTCGCGACGTTCTGCAGGTCCTGCGGGAGTCCTACTGCCGGACCGTCGGCACCCAGTACATGCACATCCAAAGCTCCGAAGAACGTCGCTGGGTCCAGCAGCGGATCGAATCGCCCCACCCCCGGCCGGACCGCGCCGAACAATTGCAGATCCTCTACCGGCTGGGCGCGGCAGAGGCCTTCGAGACGTTCCTGCACGTCAAATACGTGGGTCAGAAGCGGTATTCACTCGAGGGCGGCGAGTCCGCGATCGTACTGCTGGGCGCCCTGCTGCACCGCTCCGTCAGGAACGGGACGAGGGAAGCCGTCATCGGTATGGCACACCGCGGCCGGCTCAATGTTCTGGCCAACATCGTCGGCAAGTCCTACGCGGAGATCTTCCATGAGTTCGAGGACGCGGTGGACATCCGGTCGGTCCAGGGATCCGGGGATGTGAAGTACCACCTCGGTGCGGAAGGGACCTATCACGCACTGGGCGGCGGCACCATCGCCGTCTCCGTCGTGGCGAACCCCTCGCATCTGGAGATCGTGGGGCCGGTGGCCGAGGGAGTGGTCCGCGCCAAGCAGGAGGTGGCCGCGGACGGTGGCGACTCCTTCCCCGTCCTGCCCGTCCTCGTCCACGGGGATGCCGCGTTCGCCGGTCAAGGCGTGGTCGGCGAGACGCTGAACATGTCACAGCTGCCCGGCTACCACACCGGCGGGACGGTCCACATCGTCATCAACAACCAGCTCGGCTTCACGACCGCCCCCGCCCACGGCCGTTCGAGCACCTACGCCACCGATGTGGCACGGACCATCGAAGCCCCGATCTTCCACGTCAACGGAGACGACCCCGAGGCCGCCGTCCGCGTCGCACGATTGGCCTTCGACTACCGTCAGGCGTTCCACAAGGACGTTGTCATCGATCTGATCTGCTACCGGCGCCACGGCCACAGCGAGGTCGATGATCCATCCATCACGCAGCCGGCGATGTACGACCGTATCGACGCCAGACCTTCGGTGCGCAAGCAGTACGCGGAGGCGCTGGTCCGCCGAGGAGACATCGGTGAACGGCAGGTGGAAGGCGCCCTGCGGGACTACCGGGAACGCTTGGAGCGTGCCTTCGTCGAGACCCAGGCCTTGCCGGTGCCCGACCAGTCCCCCCAGCGCATCATCCCCGGGGACGCCGAGGACGCAGCCGCCTCTCAAGTGACCACCGCGATCACGGAGGCGACCGCTCGGCACGTCATCGCGCCCCAGACCAGTCTGCCGCAGGACTTCACCGTCCACCCGCGCGTTCTGCCGCAGCTGCGCAGACGCGCCACGATGCTGGATGCGGGAACGATCGACTGGGCCACCGCGGAAACTCTCGCCATCGGCTCGCTGCTGCTGGACGGGGTTCCGGTACGGCTGGCCGGGCAGGATTCCCGCCGCGGCACGTTCGGGCAACGGCACGCTGTGCTCACCGACAGGCGCACCGGCGTGGAGTACACACCGCTGAGCTCCCTCGGCGGGCCGGCCGCGGACTTCGCCCCCTACGACTCGATGCTGTCCGAACTGGCGGCACTGGCCTTCGAGTACGGCTACTCCCTGGCCCGGCCGGACGCTCTGGTGCTGTGGGAGGCCCAGTTCGGCGACTTCGCCAATGGTGCCCAGACCGTCGTCGACGAGTACATCGCGTCATCCGAACAGAAATGGGGGCAGCGCTCCGGGGTGACGCTGCTGCTGCCGCACGGCTTGGAAGGGCAGGGGCCGGACCACTCCTCCGGCAGGATCGAGCGATTCCTCCAACTGTGCGCGCAGGGGAACATGAGCGTCGCCATGCCCTCCCTGCCCGGCAACTACTTCCACCTGCTCAGGCAGCAAGCGCTCGACGGGCGCGAGCACAGAAGGCCACTGGTCGTGTTCACTCCGAAGTCGATGCTGCGGTCGAAGGCAGCCATCTCCACGCTGATGGAGCTCACCACCGGTGCGTTCCGAGCGGTCCTGCCGGACGAGACGGCCGATGCCGCCCGGACCGAGCGCGTGCTGGTGTGCTCGGGCAAGGTCTTCTACGACCTGGACGCCTACCGGCGAGGCTCAAGCCTGTCGGACACTGCGATCGTCCGCGTGGAGCGTCTCTACCCGTTCCCGGACCAGGAACTCAGTGCGGAACTCGCCCGCTTCCCCGCCGACGCCGAGGTGCGGTGGGTGCAAGAGGAGCCGGAGAACCAAGGAGCCTGGTCCTTTGTGGGGCCACACGTGCAGCGGCTGGCGAACCGTCCCATCGGATGCATCAGCCGACCGCCGGCACCGGCCCCGGCCGTGGGCTCTGCCCGCCGGCATGCCGGCGAGCAGAAGGATCTCGTGGCATCCGCATTCCGCTGACCACGCTGGTTGCCACGGCACGCAAGGCGGGCTCCGCGCGCTACAGCGCGCGACCCGCTGGTGCGGCCTCGGCCTGTTGCGCCTCGACTACGGCGAGACGGCTTCGGACACGGAATCCTTCGCGCCCACACCGGTCGTGCGGAAACCGGCCCGGTACGCACCGGGCGTCACACCCAGGTGCCGCACAAATGCTCTGCGCATCGACTCAGGTGAGCCGAACCCTGTACGCCGCGCCACCACCGCCATGGCGTCATCACCCGTCTCCAGCAGCACCCGGGCAGCTTCCAACCGGACCTGCTCCACGTACCGGGCCGGAGTGGTTCCCACCTCTTCGTCGAAGAGCCGGGTCACATGGCGGACGCTGATGCCTGCCCTGCGTGCCATGGCCGACACCGTGTGGTTGGCCCCGGGGTTCTCGGCGACCTCGTCCAGCACCCGGCGGATCGTCTCCCGGTGGGAGTGCTGGACCTGGGAGCGGACGCTGAACTGGGACTGGCCCCCCGGCCGTTGCATGAAGACGACCATGTCCTTGGCAACCGCTCGAGCAACCTCCGCACCGTAGTGATCTTCGACGAGCGCCAAGGACAGGTCGATGCCGGCGCTGACACCCGCCGAGGTCATCATCCGCCCGTCCCGCACGAAGATGGCGTCCGGTTCGACCCGCACGGACGGGAAACGCAGGGCCAGTTGCTGTGACTGCCGCCAGTGCGTCGCGGCGCGACGCCCATCCAGCAGCCCGGCCGCTGCCAGCAGAAACGCTCCCGTGCACACCGATGTCGTGCAGCGGGCCTTCTCGTGCAGTCGCCGGACGACATCCAAGATCGCGACGTCCTTGATCAGCGTTTCCCATTCCGGACCGCCTGGGATCACCAGCACATCGCACGGCTCACGTACATCATCGACACGCAGGTCAGCGCTGAGGCGGGTCCCGGCGGAGGTGATCACCGCCGCCCCGTCCTCGGATGCGGTCTGCACCCGATAGCGCCCGCCGAACTCGTTCGCCGAAGCGAACACCTCGATGGGACCGGCCACATCGAGCAGCCGCACCCCCGGGAAGACGAACACTGTCACGGTGAGCGGGCCCGTTCCAGGGCGCTTGTGGTTCATCGGATGCCTCCGTCACAGCCGGCGCCGGACCCGGCGCCGGACCCTCCGTTCGTCGGATTTCCCCGCGCTCATCATGCGCCTTCGACCAGAACCGAGGCCACGACCGGTTTGCTCCCTGCTGGGAGGCAAAACCTCCCAGCACCCCGGGACCGACGATGGACAACTCCGGGAGGGCATGTTGCGGTACCCGGCCACATGGCTCAGACCAGTTCGGGTTGCGGTTCCGGTTGCCGCGCTGGTGCGGCCGTCGGTTCCCACCGTTTGGTGGTCCGTACATAGCCGTAGATCACTGAGGCCAGCGCCAGAATGAGAAGTGGTCCGAACACCCATGGATGCGTGGCCATCTCCATCGGCAGATAGCGGTACAACACCAGGAGCGCGGCGAAGACCGTTGTGCCGTATGCGACCAGCTGGATTCCTGACCGGTCCCAGCCACGGTCGAACGTGCGCAGAGCCGCCTCGATCGTGAGCGCGAACACCACACCGGCGACGAGATCCACGCCGTAGTGGTAGCCGAAGCCCAGCGTTGCGCCGAGCGTGGCAACGAGCCAGAACGCGCCCGCGAATCGCAGAAGCCGCGGGCCCTTGCGGGAATGAATGAAGATCGCGACGGCCCACGCCGTGTGCAGGCTGGGCATGCAGTTGCGGGGGGTGATCCCGTCGTACGGCACCGGGTGCGGGGGTTTGATCGGTGGCAGCGTGTTCGGCCACAGGTTGGCCACCGCCCATTGCAGGCCGCCGGTGCCGGAGGTGCCCGGGCCGTAGGTGAAGATCGGTCCGACCACCGGGAAGATCATGTAGAAGGCCGGCCCGACGAGGCCGATCACCAGAAAGGTGCGCACCAGATGGTGGGTCGGGAAGCGGCGCTCGACCGCCACGTTGCGCAGCTGGTAGAGCGCGACGACGATCGCGGCCACCGCGAGCTCACCGTAGACCCAGTCGAGAAGGTGGGTGCCGATCGGCTCGGTGGCCCGGAGGATCCGGCCTGCCAGCCACGACGGGTTGCCCAGCGCGTGATCGGCGGTTGCCACGTACTCGTCGAGCACTTTCGGGCGGGTCTTCGCCGTGATCAGGAGCCAGGTGTCGCCGGTCTTGCGGCCGGCCACCAGCAGCAGCCCAAGCCCGACGCCCTTCAGCAGCAGGACACGTTCCCGGCCGGTGCGGCGCGTGACAGCGATGACCCCGCAGCCCAGCATCACCCACAACGCGCCGTTGCCGAAGAAATGGTCAGCGGGTACGTTGGCGCCGATCGCCCACCGCACCAGTACGAAGACGATGTCGATGCCGATCGCGGCACCAAGCGCGATGAACCGTTGCCGCCAGGTGAGCACCACCATCATCAACGCCATACCGCCGTACAGCGGCCCGGGTTTGGGGGCGAATATGACCTCTCGCGCCTGATTGGTGATCGGCCCAGGTTCGCCGGCGTAGCGACGCGCGGCGATCTCCAGCGCGATGAGGAATCCGAGGGTCACCACGCCCGCCGTGGCCCACAGGATCGCCCGTGGCCGACGCCACGCGGCGAACTTAATTCTGCAGTTTATTCGCGACAACACCCGCAATACTATAGGCATCAATTTTTCGCCCGATTTGATGGGTGTTGCCCGGAGGGGTCGCTTTTTGCCGCCCAGGTGGCTGTCTATTGAGGACGCGACGGCATGGGCGGGACGGTGCCGGCGCGTCTGGATCTTGGGAGGGGGCGCGGCTCGGCCTGGGAGAAGGTGACGCGCTCGGCTTCGTCCGCGGCATCCCTCAGGACATCGCTCGCCGGGTGGCGGACGACCCGACGCGCCGGGGCCTTGAGGGCGCCCGCCTCGGTGTGCGGCGAGACCAGGTTGCGGAGCGTCTGGGAGGGCTCCAGGCCCAGTTCCTCGCGCAGGACGCGGCCGCATTGTTCGTATTGCAGCAGTGCCGCGCCTCTGTTGCCGGCGGCGAGATGTGCGTTCATGAGGACGCGATGAGCGCTTTCCCGCAGGGGCTCCGCGCGGACGGCGGCGAGTCCGGCGGCGACGGCTTCGCCGTGGCGGCCTGCCGCGGTCAGCCGTTCGGTCATCGCCTCCAGGGCGTACAGCCTGAGTTCGTGGTACTGCTCCTGCTCGATCAGCACCCACTCGTTCTCCGACCACTCGGGTAACAGATCGGCCGAGAGGTCCGCCCGCGTCTGCGCGGTGAGGATGTCGTCGCAGGGGCGCGACATGTCGAGCAGCTGGTGTGCGTGCCGCGCCGCCGTGTGGAGGTCCACGTCGATGTTTTTGGAGATCGCCAATTCCTGTGCGGACGCGTCGATGACCTGATGTCCCGTGCGCGTCGCGCGCCACAAGGAGGACCGGAGGTTGGCGTTGGCGCGGGAGGCCGTGACGTCCGGCCACAGCGTGCCGGCCACATAGGTGCGGGTCCGCGGCATGTCCTGCAGGGCCAGGAACGCGAGGAGGCGTTGGGCGCTGGAGGAAATCGGAACGCGCTTATGATCGACCAATAGCGCGAAGCCTTTCAGCAGTCTCAACGTGATGACGTGGCCTTCTGCGCTCATCGGCCCCCCGGGGCAATATCGGCTCCAGCGACCCATCCCCTGCCGACAAGCGGGATGCCCGGGAGCCATGTTACGAGCAAAACATGATCGTGTATCCGGCCTTTCGGTAAAACGACGTTATATGGCCGGGCATCACCGGAACGTCGCGGCATCGTCACCCGTCCGGCTCGAGTAACTGGTCGAGCCATGTCTGCACGGCGCTGAGTACGTCGTCGACCGCGCTCACCGCGGTGGGGGGCGCATGGTGCGGGCCGCCCGTGCGGACGATGCGGGCACGGAAGCCGTCCGGCCTGCCGTCTTCCACCCACACCCGGAGGATCAGAACGCCGGTCCGGTCTGAGGGGATTTCCATAAATGGAAATATGCCTTGTCGGTGTCACCTCGGCGTTGTCGGCGCGTGTCCGGTTACGTCATCGCCGGTCTCAGCCGGTCGCGAAACGGGTCGGTGACGCTCGTGTGATGCGCGAATCGCGATCCGGCCACGGCGGGACCGGCATGCTCCCGATGCACGCTTTCGAGCGCGGAGCCGGAGCCGGAACCGGATCCGGAGCCGAGCCGGAACCGGGGGAGGATGCGAATGGGTGACTTCGGCGTCATCGCCGACGTCTCGACGGTCATCGTGGAGACCTTGACCCAGGCCCTGCGCGGGCTCAGCCAGGTGGAACCGCCGATCGCGGAACTCAACGATCTCTCCGAGACGGTACAGACACCCCCGCCGAAACTCACCGTGTTCCTCTATGAGATCGCCGAGGACCCGACGTCACGCAATCGGCCGCCGGTGCGCTCCCAGCCCCCCGACCCGCGACACGTCCGCAAGCCGCCGATGGCTCTGCTGTTGCGGTACCTGGTCACACCCTGGGGCGGTGACCAGGCGACCCAGCACCGGATGCTCGGGCGGGCCCTGCAGACGTTCTACGACGACGCGATCCTGGACGGCATCCAGCTGTCCGGCAGCCTGGCGGCGAGCACCGACTCGCTGCACCTCAGCCTGACCCCGCTCACCTTGGACCAGAAGTCCTGGGTCTGGTACGCGATCCAGAAGCCGTACCGGCTGTCGCTGAACTACGAGGTGCGCGTGGTCAACCTGGACTCCGCCACCGAGACGGCGGTCCGCCCGGTGCACAGCCGGGCCATCAGCGGGGCGGCGATGCCATGAGCCGCTTCATACCGCTGTCAGGTTCGACGCTCTACAGCCCGGCCTGGTTCATCCCGTTCGACGACTACGCGCGGCGGGTGCGCAGCGCGGGGGTGGCGGTCCAGCTGGACCGATTCGACGACGAGGGCGACGGCGACGGCGCCTGGCTGCCGCTGGACGATGTGCCGGTGCGCACGCCCAGCGCCGCCCTCGCCTATCCGGGTCTCGGCAGATGCGGTGAGCCGTGGGCGGCCCGGCCGCGGCGCCACCGTGCCCGCTTCGCGGCCGCCGGCTACCAGCCGCTGTACCCGGCCGACGAGCAGCCGTACTCGGCCGACGTCGTGGGCGTCGAGTTCCTGGTGTACCCGTATGACGACGCCCACCCGCCGGCGGTGGTGACCGAGCCGCGTCTGGTCCGGCTGCTGCCGAGCGTCTCCTTCCCCTACCCGCCGGGGCTGCGCACGGTGCATGGCGCCGTGGTCGACGCGACCACCCGAACACCGATCGCCAATGTGCTGGTCGAGGCCCGGGGGCGGACCAGCCGGGATCTGACGCCATGGCATGAGCGCACCCTGTCCGACGCCGCGGGTGCCTTCCGGCTGGCCCTGCGGTGGGAGGGCGAGAAGGCCGACGAGCACGCCGTCGAGGAGACGTTCCGCCTGGAGGCCACCGAACGGCCGGGCCGGTCCGGATCGCTGGTCGTGCGGCTGCCCCAGGACATCGAGCGCCGGCACGTCATAGAGATCCGCGAGCAGTGAGGAGCCGTCCATGGCGGAGTATCTGAGCCCCGGGGTCTACATCGAGGAGATCGATGCGGGCCCACGGCCGATCGCGGGGGTGAGCACCAGTACGGCCGGGATGGCCGGGGTCACCGTGCGCGGTCCGTACACCGGCAAGCCCAAGCTGGTCACCAACTTTCTGGAGTTCCAGAACACGTTCGGCGGATTCCTCCCCGAGCCGGACGCCCTGATCCGGGACACCTGGGCGAACGACCCCAAGGAAGGCGGCCGCTGGTGGCTGTTCCCGCTGGCGGTCAAGGGCTTCTTCGACAACGGCGGTCAGCGGCTGTACGTCAAGCGGGTCGCGAGCAGGCAGGCGACACCGGCCTCGGGGGTGCTGGGCCACGGCCTGGTGAGCCCGGTCGCCCGTGACGCCGCCAAGGGCGCGACCCGTCTGGAACTCGGCCATCTGATCGGGTTCTCCGGCGTCGGACAGCAGATCCAGCTCTTCCGCGGCGACGACCAGCAGGTGATCCACACCGCCGCTGTCGCCGCCTACGACGTGACCGCCCACCGTGTCGAGTTGGACGCCGCGCTGACCGCCGAGGTCAGAGCGGGCCGCGGCGACTATGTGCAGATCGGGGCGCGCAGCGCGGAGGAGACGCTGGAGTTCACCGCCGTGAGCCCCGGCTCATGGGGCGGCGCGGTCCAGGTGCGGATCCAGCCGATGGCGTCCGCCGCGCTGCCGGTGCTGCCGGATCCGCAGGAGGGCGCGCTCTTCGTCACGCAGCTCGCCGCGGACGCCGCCGCGGACAGCGAGACGGTCGAGGTCGCCGCGGTCTCCGGGCTCGACCCCGACGATCTGCCGCCCGATGTCTGGGTGCAGATCGGCTCCGGGCGGTTCAAGGTCCAGGTCGGTCAGCCGGCGGACGGGAAGGTCACGCTGACCCTGCCGTCCGGCACGGCACATGAGGCGTGGCGCAGGGGGCTGGTGGTGCGCCGGGTGCGCCGGGGCACCACCTCGGCGGGGCCGACGCTGCGGGTCGGCGGCGCGAGTCGGCTGTACGAGGGCGCGGTCGTCCAGCTCGACGACGGCACCCATCTGACCATCCGCACCGCCCGGGCGATCGCCGCGGACCTCGTCACATTCGACGCGGACGTGCCCGGGACGCTGTTCGAAACCGACCGGCTGCACCTGATCGAGGCGCAGGTCGACGCCCGGTTCGCCGACCCGTCCGGCGCCGTGGTGACGGAGAGCCACCCCAACCTCCGGCTCACCGGCGACGCACCTGCGAACCTGGTGACCACCCTGGCCGGCCGCTCGCAGCTGGTGCGGGCGGTGGCTCTGGGGGCGCTGTCCAGCGACCCGGCGAAGTTCCCCGTGCCCGCGGTCGGATCCTGGCTGACGCTGGCGGACGGGGACGACGCCTACGGGAGTCTGAGCGTGGCCGACTTCGTCGGCGAGGACGGCGGCAGCGGCAAGCGGACCGGGATCGCCGCGCTGGAGGACATCGACGAGGTCGCCGTCTGCGCGGTGCCGGGCGTGTGGTCGGGGACGGTCGAATCGGCCCTGGTCACCCACTGCGAGCTGCTGCGGGACCGGTTCGCGATCCTCGACCCGCAGGACGGTCTGGACATCGAGGGCGTCCAGGCGTTCCGTGAGCCGTTCGACACCAAGTACGCGGCGCTCTACCACCCGTGGCTGGTCACCCGCGACCCGTCGACCAACCGCGACGTCGAGGTGCCGCCCTCGGGCCATATGGCCGGGATCTACGCGCGCGTGGATGTGGAGCGCGGGGTGCACAAGGCGCCCGCCAACGCGGTCATCCGCGGCATCCGGCTCACCGACGGCATCGCCCAGGACATCACCAAGCGCCATCAGGACCTGCTCAACCCCAAGGGCATCAACGCGCTGCGGTTCTTCCCCGGGATGGGCCACCGGGTATGGGGCGCCCGCACGCTCTCCTCGGACAGCTCGTGGAAGTACATCAATGTCCGGCGGCTGTTCCTCTATCTGGAGGAGTCGATCGACGAGGGCACCCAGTGGGTGGTGTTCGAGCCGAACGACGAGGCGCTGTGGGCCTTGGTCCGCCAGACGGTCACCAACTTCCTCACCACGGTCTGGCGCAGCGGCGCGCTCGCCGGCACCACCCCCGACGAGGCGTTCTTCGTCGCCTGCGACCGCACCACGATGACCGAGGACGACCTCGCAGGCGGCCGGCTCATCTGTGTCATCGGCGTCGCGCCGGTCTTCCCGGCGGAGTTCGTGATCTTCCGGATCCAGCAGAAGACCCGCGAGACCCAACTCGCCTGAGCGCCCGAGGAGAGGCCACCATGCCGCCCGTTACCAGGGACGATCCGTACGCGTCCTATAACTTCCAGATCATCGTGACCAACGTCAGCGACGACGGGGTCGCGGTGAGCGGGTCCTTCACCGAGGTGAGCGGGCTTGAGCTGGAGGTTCCGCCGATCGAGTACCGCACCGGGAGCGAGGACATCACCGTCCGCAAGATCCCGGGGCTGAAGAAGTTCATCAACCTCACCTTCAAACGCGGCATCACCGGCCACGTCGGTTTCTGGAACTGGGTCGTCGAAGCGCTCAACGGCAAGGTGCGGCGCACCTCCGGCTCGATCGTGCTGCTGGACGAGAACCGCCAGGAAGCCATGCGCTGGAACTTCGACCGCGGCTGGCCGACCAAGTACACCGGTCCGACGCTCAGCGCCACCAAGAACGAGATCGCCATGGAGACCCTGGTCCTGGCGGTCGAGAAGCTGGAGATCGACGTCTGACATGGTCGGCGAAGCGCTCCCCGGAGTATCCCTGACGTACCGGCCACGCGGTTCGGACACCGAGCCGCTGCGTACGGACGTGGCGGCGTTTCTGGGCCGGCTCCGCCGGGGCCCGGTCGCCACTCCGGTGCGCGTGGAGAGCTGGAACGACGTCGTGGGCGCCTTCGGCCCGCCGGACGGCGCCTTCGCCACCCCGTACGCGCTGCGCGGCTTCTTCGAGAACGGCGGCCGCACCGCCTGGGTGCTCCGGGTGTCCGGGCCGGCCACCACGGCCCGGACCCGGTGGCCGGCCGGTCCGCTCGGCGGCCTGGCCGCCACGGACTACCAGGTGGTCGCCACCAGCCCCGGAGCCTGGGCCAACGGCGGGCGCGTCGCGATCCGTTACCAGGCCAGCACGGTGGCCGGGCCGGCCGGCGTGGGCGTACGGGTCACGATGCCCGGCGAGGTGCCCGAGACGTATGCCGGACTGCCGCTCGCCGACGTGGCCGACCGGCTGACCGCATCCCGCTACATCCGGCTGATCCCGGACGGGCCGCCACCGCCACCGGGGCGGCCCGGCCCGATCTCGATGTCCTGGGACCTGACGCTCACGGGCGGCGCCGACGCGCCGCCCACCCGCGGCGAGTACGCGGACGCCGTGACGCTCCAGGCCGAACTGCCGGAACCGGCGCTGGTGGCGCTGCCGGACCTGGGCGCGGACCTGTCCGGCACCGAGCACACCGAGACGGTGCTGGAACTGCTGCGGAGCGTGGCGCCCCTGCACGACCGCCTCGCCGTCCTGGACGTACCGCCCCGGCTGTCCTCCGTGGACGAGGCCGTCGACTGGGCGGGCTCGCTGGCGGCCACCGGCGACAGCGGGCTGCTCGGCTGCGCCGCCGTCTACCATCCGCCGCTGCGCACCCCCGACGGACAGGCCCTGCGGACCGTCCCGGCGTCCGGGCACGTCCTGGGCGTCATCGCCCGCCTCGACGGCGAGCGCGGGGCGCACCACACGCCCGCGGGCGCCGTGATCCTGGAGGCGGTCGACCTCGCGGCCGAGTACCCCGAGCCGCAGCAGATCCGGCTGTTCGACGCGGGGCTCGACCTGATCCGCTGCACCCGCGGGCGGGGGCTGATGGTGTGGGGCGGACGCACCCTGTCCGCCGACCCGGGCACCCGCTACATCGCGCACCGCCGACTGGTGCATCTGCTGGTGCGCGCCATCCGGCGGGTGGCGAGCCCGCTGGTGTTCGACGTCAACTCGCCCGAGCTGAGGCTGACGTTGGTACGGGCGCTGACCTCCGTACTGCTGTCGGCCTTCCGGGCCGGGGCGCTCGCCGGAGACCGGCCCGAGCAGGCGTTCCGTGTGGTGTGCGACGACACGAACAACCCGCCCGAACAGGACCCGGGGCAGTTGGTCTGCGAGATCGAGGTCGCCCCGGCCGTCCCGATGGAGTTCATCCGGCTGCGTCTCGTACTCGGCCAGGACCGAGGTCTGGAGGTGATCGAGGCATGACCCTGGATCCGCTGCCCAAATACCGCTTCCTGGTCACTCTCGACCCCGGCGACGCGTATCTGCCGCCCGCGCAGGCGCTGCTGCTGCCACTGGCCGCCTCCGGCGCGTTCCAGGAGGTCACCGGGCTCGGCGCGCAGCTGGAGGTGGTGAGCTACCCGGAGGGCGGTCGCAATGACTCGGTCCACCAACTGCCGCTGCGCCACTCGTGGAACCGGATCACGCTCAAGCGCGGGGTGGTGCGCGACCCGGGGCTGTGGGCCTGGTATCAGGCCGGGCTCGCCGACTCGCTGGGCGCCCGCCGCGACGGCGCGGTGATCGTGCTCGGCCCGGACGGGGCGCCCGGCGCGGCGTGGGCCTTCCACGGCGGGCTCGCCGCCAAGTGGAGCGGACCGGACCTGCACGCGGAGCAGAACGCGATCGCCATCGAGTCGCTGGAGATCGCGCACGAGGGGCTGACGAAGGTCCTACAGGACGCCGCGGCGAACGCCTTGTCGCGCCTGAGCCAAGGGAGGTGACCGGCGTGCCGAAGGTGACCATTCACCACCTCGAGGTCCGGTTCCAGGTGGACGGCGACGACGGCGCCGTGTTCACCCGCCTGTTCAACAAGCACATTCAGGCATGGGCGAAGTTGTACGAGGATCAGTGCGCGCGCGCCAGACACACCGAGAGCGAACGGCGCTTCGGCGACCAGGAGGCGTCATGAGTGTGACGCCGGTGTCCTTCGCCCGTCAGGGCTCCGCCCGGGCCCGGCTGGAGATCGTCCGGCCGGTGATCGCCGACGAGCGGCAGCGGCGGATCCCGCTGCGCTTCAACCCCACCGACTACAAGCTGAGCAAGAGCAACACCTTCGCCGAGATCACCATCCCCGGCCTGGAGACACCGCCCCTGCAGTACGTGCGCGGCGGCACGGAGACCCTGACGGTCCAGGCGCTGGTGGACACCTCCGACACCCTGGAGAACGTACGGAAGTCATACGTCAACGCGGTGCGCAACCTGCTGCGGCCCGACAGCCGCGAACACGCACCCCCGGTCGTCCGGTTCGTCTGGGACGAGGAGGTCTTCACCGGTGTGGTGGAGAAGCTGGACGTCAACTACCAGCTGTTCCGCCCCGATGGGGTGCCGTTGCGGGCCATGCTGGACCTCTCGCTCAAGGAGTTCCGCCCGGCCGCCACGCAGGTCGCCGAGACACCGCGCTCCTCGCCCACCGTGGAGAAGAGCTATGTGGTGCGCCGCGGCGACACGCTCAGCTCCATCTCCGCCGCGCTGTACCGGCGGCCCGATGCCTGGCGGGAGCTGGCGCGGGCCAACGGCATCAGCGATCCCCGGGAGCTGCGACCCGGCCGGGTGCTGACCGTGCCCCGGCTGGCCTGAGGAGCGCGCCATGAGCACCCCCGCACCCGAGGTCGCCTCGCCCGACCGGTACGCGCCCGAGTTCGATGTGCGCATCGAGGGCCTGGAGATGGACCCGTCCACCAAGAACGACATCATCGACATCAAGGTGAACCGGGACATCGACGAGATGTCCGGCTTCGACCTCACCCTGAACAACTGGGACGACGTGGGCCTGCGGTTCAAGCACAGCGATTCGCCGAGCTTCCGGCTCGGCGGCCGGGTCTCGGTCCGGCTCGGCTACGCCGACCGGCTGCTCACCGTGGCCACCGGGACCATCTCCACGCTCAGCCCGAAGTTCACCGACGCGGCGTCGCCCACCGTCCAGGTCAGCGGGGTGGACGGGCTGCTGCGGCTCAAGGACCGCAAGCCCACCGAGAGCGAGACCAAGATCTACCGCAATCTGCCCGACTGGCGCATCGCCGAGCAGATCGCCCAGCGCAACCATCTGCGCATCGAGGTCACCAGGGAAGGCCCCACGCACGACCTGGTGGTGCAGAAGAACCAGGACGACGCCACGTTCCTGCTGGAGCGGGCCAAGCGGCTCGACTTTGACTGCTACATCCTGCCGGACCCGAAGGACGGCGAGGACACGCTGTACTTCATCAAGCCGACCGACGGCCGCGACGGCCGCCCGATCCGGGTGTACCGGCTGGCGTACGCACCGGGGCTGAGCACCGGCCCCACCGACCAGCCCGAGGGGCTGGTCCCCAACCTGATCGAGTTCACCCCGACGCTGACGGTGTCCCAGCAGGTCAGCAAGGTCACCGTACGCGGCTGGGACCCCCGCACCAAACAGGCCATCGCGTTCACCGCGACCGCCGAGAACCTGCCGGCCGGGCAGAACACGGCCGACGGGCAGAGCGGGCCGCAGGTCGCAGAGTCCACTCTGCAGGGCCGCCAGGAGGTCGTGGTCGACGCGCCGGTCGGCAGCGACCAGGAGGCCCGTGAACTGGCGATCAGCCTGTTGCGCGAGCGCGCGTACGAGTTCATCACCGCTACGGGCAAGGTGGCGGGCCTGCCCGAGCTGCGGCCCGGCGACAACCTGGAGATCTACGGCCTCGGCCGCCGCTTCTCGGGCACGTACTTCGTCAAACGGGTTGAGCACACCCTCAACACCAGTGGTTTCTTCACCCAGTTCACCGCACGGCGGATCCACCAGGGGGGCCGGTGACGATGAAGGGCACACCACGCGCCCGCTCCACCGACAAGCGCTACTACGGCGTCGTCGAAGCGCTCGTCGTGGAGAACGAGGGCGATGACGAAGGCCAGGTCAAGCTGAAGTTCCCGTGGTTCGACGACACCACGGTCACGGACTGGGTCCGGGTCAGCCAGCTGTACGCCGGAGGTGGCTACGGCTCGGTGTTCGTGCCCGAGAAGGGCGATGAGGTGCTGGTCGCGTTCGTCCACGGGGACATGCGGTACCCGATCGTCCTGGGCGGCCTCTACAACGGCGAGGACAAACCGCCGACCGCCCGCACCGAAGGCCGCGACCAGAAACTCATCCGCACCCGGCACGGCCACGAAGTGCTGCTGGACGACACCCAGTCCAAGGCCGCCGTGAAGATCACCTCCGCCGCCGGGCATGTGGTGGAACTGGACGACCAGGGCAAGGCGATCCGGATCACCGCGGCCGACGGCGGCAGCGTCACCGTGACCGCGCAGGGCGACATCACCCTCAAGGCGCCGAAGGTGACCCTCGATTCCCCCTCCATCGACCTCGGCGGCGGCGCCACCGAACCGCTCGTACTCGGCAACGCGCTGCTCCAGGCCTTCAATACGCACACCCACCCCTCCGCCGCCGGGCCGACCGGCCCGCCGACCCCGCCGCTGACCCCCGCCGTGCTGGCCAAGAAGGCGAGGACGGCATGAGCGAGGAGTTCCTGGGGACCGGCTGGCGGTTCCCGATCCTGCCCGACGCGTCCGGGCGGCTCGGGTACGCCGTCGGCGAGGAGAGCATCGAGCACTGTCTGCGGGCCCTGCTGCTCACCGGCGTCGGCGAGCGGGTCATGCGGCCCGACCTCGGCACCCGCGCCCACGAGCTGGTGTTCGCGCCCGGCAGTGTGCAGAACCTGCGCGACCTGGAGCAGTCGATCGCCACCGCGGTCCGTGACCACGAGCCGCGGGTGGAACTGGAAGAGGTGCGCGCCGAGGCCGACCCCGCCGACGAGTCGCGGATCACCGTCTCGGTCGTCTACCGCATCCGGCGCAGCAACACCAAGGCCAACCTGGTGTTCCCGTTCTACACCGGCATCACGGGCCTTACGGGCCTCACCGGGGGTACGTCATGACACTGCCCGCGCCGAAGCTGGACGACCTCACCTGGGCCGACATGATGGCCGCCATCCGCCGGCGGATCCCCGCCGAATCGGACGGCACCTGGACCCTGCACGCGCCCGTCGACCCCGGCATCACCCTCCTCGAACTTCTCGCCCACCTCCTCGAGCAACGGCTGTACTGGCTCGACCAGGTGCCGGACGCGCTCGTCGTCGCCGTACTGCGGCTGCTCGGCCTCGAACCGCCGCGCCCCGCCCGCCCCGCCGCCACCGTGCTGCGCATCGACGCCCGGCAGGCGGACACCGCCGTCCCGGTCGTCCCCGCCGGTACGGAGCTGACCCGGGACCCCACCGGGCAGATCGTCTTCACCCTCGAGGACGACGTGGCCGTCTTCCCGCTCGCCGAGGACGCCGAGGTCACCGTGTGGACCGACCGCGACCGTACGGCGGACCTGCGGGCCCGCCGCGGGGTCGCGCTACTGGCGGCCGACGGCGCCCCGGCACAGGTCCGGTTCACCCTGCCGCTCACCGGAGCGCACCCCGCGCCCGGCCCGCTCTGCCTGCTCGTCGAACTGGACGCGCCCGCCGCGTCCGCGCCGTCATGGCTGCCCGGGGCGGTCGCCGATGTGCCGCCTCCCGCGCAGCTGACCTGGTCCTGGTTCCGGCCGGGCACGGACGTCTCCGGCGAGTTCGAGAAATTCGAGAAAGTAGAGGACGGCACGGCCGGGCTCAGACGGTCCGGTGTCGTCCGGCTGCACCCCCCGGCCGGCTGGACCACACGGGACACCGGGATCCTGGTGTCCACCCCGGCCGCCACCTACGCGGCACCGCCCCGACTCCTCCAACTCGCCGTCAACGTCTCGGCAGCACACCACCTCAGGCGCCGCACCGCACGCGGCACCGACCTCCACGAGCAGCTCGACGCATGGCTCAAGCTGCCCGGCCAGCATCTCGTCCTCCCGGACGCCGCCGACCGCCTCCTGGAGGCGACCGTGCAGCTGGCGGGTCAGCAGTGGCAGCCGGTGCCGGACTTCACCTTCGGCGCACCGGCCGACCGGATCTTCGTACTCGACCGGACCGAGGGCGCGGTGGTCTTCGGCGACGGACTCACCGGGCGCATCCCCCGCCCCGACCCGGACGCGCAGATCGCGTATGTGACCGGCGGCGGCCGGGGCGGCAACGGCGGTATGACCGGCAACTGGACGGTGGCCCCGGACCTTCCGGCCCCGCCAGCAGCAGTCTCGGCCGCCAACCTCGTACGGGCCGAAGGCGGCGCGGACCCGGAGACGATCACCGAGGCGCGCCGCCGCGCGGCCGCGTCCCTGGGGGAGGTGACCCGCGCGGTCACCGCCGCCGACTACGTCACCCTGGCCCGTACCACCCCGGGCGTCGCCGTCGCTCGCGCGTACCCGGCCCTCGGCGAACACCCCGGCTTCCCGTGTACCACGGTGCCCGGCGCGGTGAGCGTCCATATCGTCCCGGCGGCGCCCCGGGACGACCTCGACCGCGAGGACTTCGTCGCCGCGCCGCTCCCCGACCCGGGCATGGTGTGCGCGGTCGCCGCCCGACTGGCACAGGCGCGGCTGCTCACCTCCGAGGTCTTCGTCCGCCCGGCCCGCTATCGCGAAGTGGCGCTGCGCGTCGACCTGTCGGGCGACCCGGCCGACCGCAGCCGCGTGTCCACCGTGGTCACCGCGGCGCTGCGCCGCTTCCTCGACCCGCTCGTGGGCGGTGAGGACCAGGACGGCTGGCCGTTCGGACAGCCGCTGCGGCCCTCGGCCCTGCTGCGGGCCGCGCAGCGGGCGCTGGGGGACCTCGGGGACATCGCCGCGGTGGCGATCGGCCTGGATGGCGCCGACGCGTCCGAGGCGTGCGACGAGGTGCCGCTCGAGGCCGGAGCACTGCCCGTCCTGCGGACGGTCCGCACCCGGATCGTGCCCGCCGTCGAACCGGGGGAGGGGCTGGTATGACCGGCGACGTGTGGTGGGAGCGGGACGCTCGGGAACAGGAGCGGGCCGACGGGCGGATCGTGCCCGGCCCCGGACCGACCGGCGGCGGGCCCGAACTGGTCGACGCCACCCGCGAGGCGGTCCGCGCCGAGGTACGCGGCCGGATCGCGGGCTACACCCCGGACTGGACCGACCCCGACCGCCAGGACGCCGGCGTCGCGCTCGTCCGCCTCTTCGGCACCCAGGCCGAACCCGTACTCGGCCGCGTCAACCGGCTGCCGGAGAAGGCGCTGGCCGAACACCTGGCGATCGCGGGCGTGCGACGGCGCCCGGCCGGGGCGGCGGCAGCGCTCCTGGAGTTCACCGTGAACCCGCCGGACGGCTCCTCCGTACTCGTCCCGGCCGGGTTCCAGAGCGCGGCATCGACCCCGGCGGGGCAGGTCGTCTACGAGACGGACCAGGACCTGTACGCCACCCCGGCCACCCTCGGCGACCTCGCCGTACAGGAGGCCGGAACGCTGGAGCCGCTGCCGCTGGGTCCTTCCGGGCCCAGCCGTCCCTTCGCGCCCTTCGGCCGGGACCCGGAGCCCGGCAACGGGCTGTGGATCGGTCTCGCCGGGCCTGCCGGCCCCTACCCGCGGCTGTCGCTGGGGATCGTGGTCGTGGCCGCTCCCCCCGCGCCCACGGCCTCGGGAGGGGCGCTGCCCCTCCCGCTGCCGCCCGCGCCGCTGCTGCGCTGGGACGTGCTGGACGGCACCCGGCTCGTACCCGCCGAGCTGATACGGGACTCCACGGCCGGGCTCAGCGCCAGCGGGACCGTCGAGCTGCGGGTGGAGCGCTCCTGGGAGCCGGGCACCCCGTCCGGCACCCGGCCCCGGCTGCGCTGGCTGCGCGTGCGGATCGCGCACGGAGCCTTCGCCGGACCGGGGCCGGTGCTGTCCGGGCTGCGGCTGAACGTGGTCGCCGCCACCGCCGCCCGCACCATCCGGGACGAGCCGCTGCAGCCCGTCCAGGACCCCGCGGCGAGCGGGCGGCGCCGTATGAAACTCAGTCAGGTGCCCATCCTCGCCGGATCGGTGGTCATCGAGGTCGACGACGACGCGGGCGGCGACGTGTTCGGTACCACGGCCGGCACCTCGGCCGGAAGCTCCGCCGGCACCTCGTCCCGGTGGCGTGAGGTGGAGAGCCTGGCCGGGTACGGCGCCGACGACCGGGTGTTCACGGTGGACCACGACAGCGGCGAGGTGACCTTCGGGGACGGTGTCAACGGCGCGGCCGTCCCCCCGGGTTTCCGCAACGTCCGCGCCGTGCGCTACCGCGTGGGCGGCGGCAGCGCCGGCGCCGTACGGGCGGGTGCGGTGGGCGCGGTGGTGACCGCGCTGCCGTTCGTCACCGGCGTCGGCAACCCCTTCCCGGCCTCCGGCGGAACGGACGCCGAGGCCGACGCCGACGCCATGCGCCGCGGCGTCGGCGAACTGCGGGCCCGCGGCCGGGCCGTGACCCCGGCCGACTACGGCCTGCTCGCCACCCGTGCGCCCGGTGCGTCGGTGGCCCGCGCCCGGGGCGTGCCGGGCCTGCACCCGGACTTCGCCGGGGCGCCGATCCCCGGCGTCGTGGGAGTCCTCGTCGTACCACCCGTATCCTCGGGCGACGACCCCGGCGAACCGCCGGTCCCCACCGCCGCCACCCTGCGGGCCGTCGCCGACTTCCTGTCGCGCGAAGCCGCCCCCGCCGGGGTCACGGTGGTCGCCGCGCCCGCTCCGTACCACCGCGTCGCGGTGGAGTCCTGGATCACGCTCGACCCGGACCTCGACCGGGCCGCGGTCCTGGCCCGGGCGGGCGACGCGGTGCGCACCTATCTGGATCCGCTGCGCGGCGGGGAGGACGGCGCGGGCTGGCCGTTCGGCGGCGCGCTGCGGCACACGGCTCTGGTCCGGCGGCTCCTGGCGGTCGACGGGGTGCTGGCCGTCACCCGGCTCTCGCTCACCGTCGACGGAGTGCGCCGGCCGCCCTGCACCGACCACGCCCTCCCACCCCACACCCTCGTCTGGCCGGAGCGCCCGCTGCTGATCCCGGTAGGTGACCAGTCATGACATGCGCACCGCACCCCGCGACCTTCCGTCTCCTCGACGCGTACGTCGGGTGGGACGAGTCGACCGAGCCGGGTGCCCGCGGCACCATCGGCGTCGTCGGCTTCGACGACCCGGCCGGCCTCCGACTCGCCTACCGCGGCGACGCGCCGGAAGGCCCCACCAGGGGAAGCCTGTTGCCGTGGTTCCCCGACCCGCGGCTCGCGCCGGGGTGCGGGCCGTGCGCCTGGTACCTGCTCGTCCCCGGCGAGCGGCGGCTGCTGCGCCGCGATGTCTGCAGCGGCGCCTTCGCGCCCGTCTGGCCGCCCGGCTGCGACCCCGCCCCGCTGCGTGAGCCGGTCTCCGTCGCCGCCCGCGGCCACCGGCTGGCCGTGGTGGAGTCCGACCGGGTCCTGGTGTGGCGCCGCGAGGGCGAACAACTCGCCGGGGTGATCCGGGCCGAGCGGCCACGGTGGGCCGCCCTGGGCCCTGACGACGAGGTTCTGGTGGCCTGTCAGGGCAGTACGGACCTGCGGCGGTACGACTCGACGGGCGGCTTCCGCGGTGTGCTCCGTACCGGCGCGCGGGGCGAGGTCATCGGCCTGCGCACCGGACCGGAGCGGACCGTGTGGCTGCTCACCGACGACGGCGGACGGATCAGCATCTACCGGGGCGGCCACTGCCGCCCGTTCCAACCCGTCACCGTGGACGAACTGGCGGCGGCCCTGCCACCGTCCGCGCTCACCTCGGCCGACGAGGACGGGTTCTGCCTGAGCGAAAAAGGCCCCGACGGCCCCGAGACCACCTGTTTCACCTGGCAGGGCCGGCCCAGGGACGCCGCGCCACCGGTCACCGACGCGTATGTGACCAGCGGGTCGTATGTCACCACCCTGATCGACAGCGGCATTTCGCGGTGCCGCTGGCACCGCGTACGCGTGGACGCCGCTGTGCCCGCCGGGACGGCGGTCGCCGTCGAGATCGTGGTGAGCGAGGACGGCCGGTACGAGGAGAGCGACTGGCAGATGTCGGCTCCGGGCGCCACGGACTTCCTCGTCGACCAGCCGCCCGGCCGCTTTCTGCGGCTGCGGCTACGGCTGTCGGGCGACGGCGGTACGACCCCGGCCGTCCGCCGGATCCGGCTGGACTTCCCCCGGGCCACCAGCGCCGATCTGCTGCCACCCGCCTTCCGCCAGGACCCCGCGGCCGACGACTTCACCGAGCGCTTCCTGTCGCTGTTCGACGCGACGCTCGCGCAGCTCGACCGGGTGATCGAGCGGTATCCGGCGCTCCTGGACCCGGCGGGCGTCCCGGACCGGGTGCTGCCGTGGCTGGCCGGGCTGCTGGGTCTGTCGTACGAGGCGGGCTGGGACGCCGCCACCCGGCGCGCGCTGCTGGCCGCGGCCCCGGAGCTGTACCGGCGCCGGGGCACGCCGTGGGCGCTGCGGGAGGCGGTACGGATCGTGTTCGGGGTGGCCCCGGTCATCGACGAACTGGCGGCCGACCGCCGCTGGGCGCAGCTGCGCAAGGCCAGACAGGGACAGCGGCCGGAGCCGCAGCAGGACCAAGGGCTCGGCTCGGTACGGCTGTTCGGCCGGTCGGCGAGCCGGTTCCGGGTCGGCGGCTCGGCGCTGGGCGCGGCGCCGCTGCGCGCGTTCGGCGCGCCGGACAGCGATCCGTACACCGCGCACGCACACCGGTTCCGGGTGCTTCTGCCCGCCGGATCGGCGGACGGGGAGGCGCTGCTGCGGCTGGTGGAGCGGCAGGCGCCCGCGCACACGGTGGGGTCGGTGCGGACCGGGGGCGCGGGATTCGTGGTCGGTTCGCGGTCCACGGTCGGCGTGGACACCGCGTTCGTCCCGCTGCCCGCGCCCGTACTGGGCGGCGCGCAGCCCGTGCGGCTGAACCGCGACGGGGTGCTCAGGCCGGGGCCGAGGGGGGTGCGGCGAGGGGTGGGCGTCGGAGTGGTCTCCGCCGTCGGTGTGCATACGCGAGTGTCGTGAGAGGACGGGCGATGACGGAGACAGAGACATCGAGGACCGAAGAGTTCGACGCGCCACCGCTGCGCCGGCTGCGGTACTTCCACGGCCAGATGCTGGGCGCCCGGGACTTCCAGCGCGAACAGGATTACCACCGCGAGAAGTTGAGACTGCGCATGCGCTGTCTGCTCGGCTATGGCGTGGTGTGCGGTCTGCATGTGGAACCGGCGCCGCGGGACGAGGACGACTGCCCGCCGGACGCCACCGCGCCGCCCGAGGAGAGCGTGACAGAGGGCGATGCCCAGCCGGAGCGCACCCGGCGCAGGGCCAAGGTGCAGATCACTCCCGGTCTCGCCGTGGACTGTGACGGCAACGAGGTCGTGGTGCGCGGCGGCTGCGTGATCGACCTGTGGAAGGCGCTGCCCCCCGACGAACGGGACACCGACACCGTCTGGGTCGGCGTCGAGTACGCCGAGCGGCCCGTCGAGCCCACCCGCGCCGTCTACAACGACGCCTGCGCGGACACCTCCGACTGCGAGTTCGGCTGGACGGAGGAGTGCCACAAGGTACGGGTCACCGGCTGCGAGCCACCGGTGGACGAGCGCTGTGACACCTGCTGCTCGCCGTGTGAGCACAAGGTGCTGTGGCTGGCCCGGATCGACTGCGTGGACTGGTACGAACCGGTGCGCCGCGACCAGACCCATATGAACGTACGCCGTCCGTTCGGCCGCCATCTGCCCACGGTGATCACCGGTATCAACTGGATCCACGGACACACCTACACCATCGACGAGGCCAAGGCCCTCCTCGGCACCCAGGACGAGGACGGCGGGCTCGTCGTACGGTTCTCCGCCGACGTACGGTCCGACACGCTGCGGCCCGGTGTGGTGGAGCTCCAGGTGATCGAGGGCGGCAGCGGCCGCAACGCCTCCACCTGGTACATGGGCGGCGCGTTCGCCGAACCGGACGCCGAATCCGACGGGTGCGGCGAGTTCACCCAGGGATTCCGCTATCGCCAGACCACGCGCGAGACGCTGCAGGACGGCGACCGCTTACTGATCACCGTCCGTGCCGCGTTCATCCTCGACCGCTGCTGCCGCCCGGTCGACGGCACCCATGTCGGCGGACGCGTACCGACCATCGACGCCGAGGCCACCCCGGCGGCGGCGCACGGTGGCTGCCACCTCCCGCCCTCGGGCATCGGCCCTTGGACATCCGGCACCGGGGCGGGCGGGGACGTGTTCGAGAGCTGGTTCTTTGTGAAGGAGCGCTGATCATGCGAACAGACTGCGGATGCGGCTGCGGTGGCGACGCCACTTCGACCTCCGCCTTCGTACGTCCTCGCTTCTTCGCAGGGCAACTGCTGACCGAGGACGACCTCAGCCTGCTGGTCGAGTACACGACGGCGAAGAGCAGACTGCACAACCGGTCCCTGTACGGGCCGGGGGTCATCTGCGGGCTCGCCGTCAGCTGCGACCCGTGCGGCGGCGGAACGGTGGCGGTCCACCCCGGACACGCGCTGGACTGCGCCGGAAACGACATCGTGGTGCCCTGCACCGAACGGGTCGACGTACGGGCACTGGTGCGGGAGCGGCGCATCAGCGCGCTCGGCGTGGACTGCGGGGAAAACTGCGACAACGACGCCGACGACGGCGGGCGGCGTTACGGGCTGTACGTGCGCTACCAGGAGTTTCCCGTCGAGCCCGTGGCCCCGTACGCCACGGAGGAGCCCTGCCCCTCGCCCGGATGCGTGCCCTCCAGGATCCAGGAGGGGTTCCGCTTCGTCGTCGGACCCGACGATGTCGAGGACCACCGCCACAACCCCGGCACCCGGCTCCTGGCGAGCCTCGGCGACCTCGCGCGGGCCGACCGGGCCCGCATCCGCGACCGGCGGCTCGGCATGTACGTCGACGCCCTCCTCGTCGCGTCGCTCGGCACCGGCCGGACCTTCCGCTTCGACGCCGCCGACGCGCGGCGGTACGCCGCCGCCTTCGCCTGGCTGCGCGCGAACGCGGGCGGGGAGGGCCCGCCGCCTCCGCCGACGGCCCGCGAGATGACCGAGCACGTACGCGCACTGGCCGCCGCCGTCGCCCGGTTCGACACCTATGACCAGTCCGGGCGGGAGCAGCTGGGACGGGACTACCCGGACCTCGCCACCGTGCGGGAGGCCCGCGGGGCCCTGGGCACCGCGTGCGAACGGCTCAGGGGCGCCGACCTGGAAGCGGTGTGGCCGGACCCGCTGCGCCGCACCATCGCCCGCGCCGCCGTCACCGAGACCGCGGCCCGCGTCGTACCGGAGGGCGGCGACCCGGACGCCCCGCTGGAAGTGCGCATGCTGGCCCAGGGCACACCGCTCGGCCACGCGCTGCGGGTGGAGTTCCGCGCCGACATCGGCCTGATCCGGGAGTGGCTGCTCGGCCGGCTCGACCAGGCCGCCGACCTCGCCGACTGCGCGCTGCGCACGGAGGTCGCCGCCGTCGACGTACCGCCGCTGCTGCCGCCCCCGCCGCCGGACAGCACCGAGAAGGCGACCGTCGCCGAGGTGCAGCAGCTCGCGGAGGCGGCCGCAGCGCTGGGCACCGCGGTGCGCCGGTTCCTGACCGACGCCGCATGCGCCACTCTGAACCCGCCGTGCGGCGACAGCACCGACACCGACGTCCTGCTCGCGCATCTGGAGCTGGACGGCTGCGATGTCGTACGGGTCTGCTCCGCCACCCGGGAACAGGTGCTGCCGGGCGGCTCGGCGTACGGCGAGTGGCTGCCCAAGCTCTACCGCCTGCGGGAGCTCGCCGAGCGCGTGTGCTGCGGGCCCCTCCCGGCGTACCAGAAGCCGACGCTCCCGACGGAGGGCCCGGTGGCGCGCCCATACGCCGAGGGGCTGCTCGGCGACTGGCCGCGCACCGGGGACCTGGAGGAGATGCTGTCCCTGCTGCTGACCCCCGCACCCGGCGAGACGCCGCCCAAGGCGCTGCACGAACAGGTCTATACGACCCCCAGCGAAGTCACCGACAGCATGCAGGAACTGGCCAGGCTCAGGACGCAAGTCTCCGACCTCACCGCCGCCTTGGAGGGGCTGCGAGCCCAGATGAGCAGCGCGCAGACGCAGGTGACCCATCTGGCGGAGCAGCTGCCGGAACGGCTCGGGCCCCGCCTCGCGGACCTCGAAGGCGCACCGGACGAGGCCGCCCAGTCAGCGGGCCAGGCACCGGACGAGGCAGCGGGCCAGACAGGGGCCCAGGCGGACGAGCCCGCCAAGCCCCCGGCCAAGCGCGCCCGGTCGCCCCGTACCCGGAAGTCCGGTGAGACGCCATGACGGGCCCGCTGCGCCCCGCCTTCCACGAGGGCCAGGTGCTGGCCGCCGCGGACCTGACGGCCGCGGTGGAGCACGCCCGCGGCCAGTCCGCCCGGCACGCGCGCCATCTGCACGAATGGGGCATCGTGGAAGGGCTCGGCCTGGCCACCGAGAACCGCACCGACCCGCTGACGGGTGTCCGCCATGTCGAGGTGAGCGTCGCGGCGGGGGTCGCCCTGGACGGGACCGGCCGCGAGGTGGTCGTCACCGACCCGGCCGTGCTGCGCGAGAGCGACTTCGAGGAGGTCAACGGCGCGGACCAGCCGACCGACGAGCCCTACCCGGTCTTCCTCACCGCCGCCGACCGGGAACCGGCCCAGCGCCCCGGGCCGGTCTCCTGCTCCGGGAGCGCGACGAAGACCCGTGTGGAGGAGTCGTACCAGATCCTCTTCGGGCGCCTGGGCGACGAGCGGCTGGTCGACGAGCAGCAGCCGCCCGCGATCGGCGATCCGCCGGCCGATCCGCCCGCCCGCTGGCTGATCCTGCTGGGCTACATCCGCTGGACCGACGGCCACTTCAGCGGCGTCGAGACCACGGCGCGCGGGGTCGCGGTGCGCTTCGCGGGCGTGCGCGCGGACACCGTCGTGGCCCGGTCGGGCGCGCTGACCCTGCGGACGGCCCCGGCGGCCCAGGAGGGCAAGCCCGCGCTCGTACTGTCCGGCGGTGACCAGCCGAGCCTGGTCTTCGGCCTCTACCAGGGCGGTGGCGCGGTCGCTCCGCTGATGACCGTGGCCGCCAACGGCAACCTGGCGATCGCGGGCAGCTTCAGCGGCCGGATGCCGGCCGGCAGCACGCTGGTGACCTCCGGAACGGCCACCGACGGGATGCTGCTGCCGCTGCCGTCCGGCGTCACCCCGGAACAGGTCGCCGACGGCCGCGTGGTGATCCATGTCCAGCTGACCCCGCGCACCCCGCCCCTGGCGGACACGGCCCTGTACAGCCCGGTGGAGGCCACCGTGGACGGCGACCGGCGGGTCCGCTGCCGGATGCGGCTCTACGACCCCCTGGCGACCCCGGCCAAGGTCGTCGAACAGCCCGGGGCGGTCGACTTCCTCGTCCTGGCGACGGTCGCGGCAACGAACGGCGGTGGCTGACGATGGCTCTTTCCGTGGTGTACGCGGTCGACACCGGCCATGTCGTGGGCGCGCTGGCCCTGACCGGCGCCGGTGCCCCGCCCGATGTGGCCGCACTGGTGGGACGCGCGCTGCCGCTGCGCGTCTCCCTGGGCGCAGGCCGTATCGCGACCCTTCCGCTGAGCGCCAGGGATCTCGCCGTGGCGTCCGTGGACGACGAACCGGCGGCCCTCACCGCGCCGTTGGACTTCGGGGTCGAGGTGACGTCCGACGGCAAACCCAAACCGGCGCTGGTGCGCCTCGCGTCGTGGACCGACGGCATCGCGTTGACCGAGGACGGGCTCACCGTCACCGTGAAGGTCGCCGTGGCCCGTCCCACCCCCGTCCTCGCCCTGGTCTCCGACGAGCAGGACACCCATGTGCTCGCCGGGGAGATCCCGGCCCAGCAGGCACAGGTGAACCTGCCGGTGACCCTCGTCAAGGGCAGTGTGCACGGGGTGCTGGTGCTCGCGGCCGGCTGGGCGGGCCACCTGGAGAAGGCGGCGGTGACATGAGCGCCCCCACCGCGCCGCCCGTCGGCCCGTCCGTCGGCGAGACCGGTGACATCACGGTGCACCGGTGCACCGTGACGGTGGTCCGGCGCGGTGGGTGGAGCTGGGGGCCCGATCCACGTGGCCTGGTCCGCCAGGTGGTCGATGCCCTGCCCGAGTTGCTGGCCGACCACTTCGCCGAGCGGCTGGCGGGAGACGGACCGGATGTGGAGATCACCGAGCCGCTGACCGTCACCGTCCGGCCGGGCCGGCCCGGAGGGCCCGGCCGACCCGCGGGCGGCGGGCCGCCCGTCGAGGTGCACTTCGCGCCGGTGCCCATGGTGGAGCTGCCGGTCGACGCGCCCGGCGCCGACGCCATGTCGTTGGAGGAGTCCTTCGCGGTGGCGCCGGACCTGTGGACCGTCCCGGGCGCCGCCGCGCTCTTCGCCGAACTCGCCGAGCGCGGGGAACTGGACGCGCTGCTGGCACTGTTGCCGGACGAGTCGGTGCGGGCGTATCTGCTCGCCCTGCTCGGCGTCGATTTCGCGACGGCCGCACGGCTGCTCGCCGAACTCGTCGGGCGCGCCCTCGCGGCCGCCCCTCCGCCCGCCGACCCGCACGGCCTGGCCGCCGACCTGTCCTGGTCCGGCGAGGCGCTGCCGCAGCGGCTGCGCGCCGCGGTCGCGGGCGCCGAAGCGGCGGACCTGCCCCGGCTGCTCGCCGACTTCCTGGCGTCGGCGGACCGCGAGGAGGCGGTACGGCTGGCGCGGTCCCTGGGCCCCGGCGCCCCGTACGACCACGCCGCGGATGAGCGGCCGGGGGAGCCGCCGGGGGAGCCGCGTACCACCGGCGAGGTCCGTACGAACACGGCTCGCACCACTGGCGAGGTACGGGTGTGGTCCGCGCTGCCCTTCCTGCTCGCCGGGCCACTGGCGCGCATCGGGTACCTCGACGCCATCGGCCCCGCCCTGGCCGGGGTCGAACTGGTCGAGCAGGCACCGCTGTTCGCGGCGGCCCTGGCCTACAAGGCGCTGGGCGTGACCGCACGTGGCTGGCGCCGCGCCGACCGGGACAGCGAAGCCGCGGCCGCCTTCGCCGGCCTGAGCCCACCCGTCGCCGAGGAGCGGTTGGTCGACTTCGCCCGCCAGGTGCGCCCCGCGCTCCCGGTCCTCGACGGCGTCCTGGCGCTGTCGGTGTGCCGCGGCCACGACCCCGCCGACCCGCTCCTGATCACGGGGACGGACCAGGGGCTGCTCCTCTTCGATGCCCACGGCATGTTTCCGGTCGCCTGGGCCGCGCAAGCCGCCGGGCTGCTGCCGTACTGGCAGATGTGCGGGCGGCCGCCCGTACTGCTCTGCGACGGCCCCCTGCCCCCCGGCACGCTGCGCGAACTGGCCGCGGCCGGTGTGCCGTTCCTGACCGGCGTACGGCCGCTGCGCGGCGATCCGGTGGCGCGGCTGCCCTGGCGCACACCGCTGTGGACCGCCGCGGGCACGGCACCGGACGTACGCCTCGCCGCGGAACTCCCCGTCCACGCCCAGCGGTTCGCGGACCTGGTCGCCGCGCTGGTCATCGAGCGCCGGGCGGCACCACTGGCGCCCGACGGCGGCCTGGAGCGCACCGGCACCCTGGCCGCGGCGCTCGGCCTGGCCACCATCGCCTGGACGCTGTGGCGCGACCGCGAGACCCCGGATCCGCTGCTGGCCCTGACCCGCTTCGCCGACCTGGAGGCCACGGTGCGCTACGAGCCCGCGGCCGTCCGGGTACGCGTCCCGATGGGCCGGCGCCACGCGGACCTCCTGCGCGGCGGTCTGCTCGCCGATGTGCCCGACGTGGTCTGGCTGGGCGGCCGGACCCTGACCTTCTCGGCCGGGTGAGCGCCATGGGCGAACCGGCCGTCGAGCATCTGCGGATCAGGCTGGCGGGCCTGCACCAAGCCCTCAGGGCCGCCGTCGAGCGCCAGGCCGGGCTCGCCGCCCGGCTCACCCGGCCGGACCTCACGCCGTACTGCGTGACCGACGAACAGGTCGAGGTGCTGCTCGGCGAGGTGCACGCCTTCACCGACACCATGGCCGAGCCGTACGTGCCCCGGCCGACGGAGCCGGAAGCCGAACGGGACCTGAGGCGGCGCGCGTCCGCCGAGGGCACGACCCTGCCGCTGGACGCGCTCGCCACCCGCTTCGGCCTGACCCGCGCCGAACAGGACGCGCTGCTGCTGGCCGCGGCGGTCGAACTGGACCGCGGCTACGAACGGATCTACGCCTACATCGTGGACAACCTGAACCGGCGGCTGCCGAGCGTGGAACTGCTGGTGAGCGTGGGCGCGCACGGCGCGGCGGCCCGCCTCGCCCTGCGCCGCGCCCTCGGCCCGGCCGGGCCGCTGCGCCGGTACGGTCTGCTGCGCGCGCACGGCGAGGCCGCGGTCGGGCTCGCCCAGGAGCTGGTCCTCGGCCCCGGGGTGCTGGACTTCCTGCTGGGCTGGGGCGGCGATGTCGGCCTGCTGGGCCACGACCCCGGCGAGGTCGCCCCGCCGGAGCCGCGCGTACTGTCCCCGTATCTGTCCTCGGACCGGCTCACCCGGCTGGGCCGTGCGCTGGGCTCCGGTGACATCGACCTGGCCGGGCTGTGGGGCTGCCCGCCCGACGGCCAGCTCGACGCCGTACAGGCGCTGGCCCGCGCCGCGGGAGCGCCGCTGCGGACCCTGACCGCCGATCCTGAGGCCGACCCCCAGGCCGATCTGCGGACGGCCGCCGCGCTGGGTGCCGTGCTGTGGATCCCCACCGACGATCTGCACGGCGAGCCACAGCGGCAGCGCGCCGCCGCGGTGTCCGCCGCGCTGCCGCGCTCGCGGGTGCCGGTGTGCCTGACCGGTCTGAAGCCCTGGCGCCCGGCGGGCCTGCTCGCCACCCGCGCGTACGCCGAACTCACCGTCCCCGTCCCCGGTTTCACCGACCGCCGGGCGATGTGGTCGGCCGCGCTCCCGGACCTGGACACAACTCTCCTCGAAGACCTCGCCGTCCGGTACCGGATGAGCGGCGGCGAACTGCGCGCCGTGGCCTCGGTCGCCGATGCCGGAGCACGCCTGGCAGGCAACGGACACCCGCAGCCGGTCGCCGACCACGTCGAACCCGCCATCGCCACCGTCACCCGCGGCCGCAGCGGTAGCGCCGTCCACTCGATCGTCCCCCGGCGCACCGCCGACGACCTGGTCCTGCCCGATGTCCAGTTCCGCCAGATCCTGGAGATCGCCTCCGCCTTCCGCGCCTGGCCCCGGATCGCCGAGAGCTGGGGCTTCGCCCGCCGCGCGGGACACGGCGGGGTCAAGGCGCTCTTCACCGGGGAGCCCGGGACCGGCAAGACCATGTCCGCCGAGATCGTCGCCGGCATGCTGGGCCTGGAACTGCTCAAGGTGGACCTCGCCCAGGTCGTGTCCAAATGGGTGGGGGAGACGGAGAAGAACATGGAGACCGCGTTCCGGCAGGCCGAGGAGAGCCATGCAGTGTTGCTCTTCGACGAGGCCGACGCCCTGTTCGGCAAGCGCGGCGAGGTGAAGCACGGCACCGACCGGTACGCCAACCTGGAAGTCGGCTATCTGCTGCAACGCCTGGAGGCCAGCGACGGCCTGGTGATCCTCACCAGCAACCTCAAGGACAACATCGACCCGGCGTTCACCCGGCGCTTCCACTTCGTCGTCCACTTCCCCCGCCCGGCCGCCGCCGAACGCCGCAGACTGTGGCGCCTCGCCTTCCCCGAACAGGCCCCGCTCGCCCCCGATGTGGACCTCGACGCCCTGGCCCGCCTGGACATGACGGGCGCCGCCATCACCGCGGCGGCCCGCGCGGCGGCCCTGGCGGCGGCGGACGGGGGCGGCCCTACGATTGCCATGCGCCATGTCGTACGGGGTGTGGCCCGCCAGTTCCAACGCGAGGCCCGGCTGCTCCGCCCGGCGGAACTCGGCCCACACGCCCATCTGCTCGACGACGCATCCCAGGGGTGACACCGATGCTGCCCACCGAACCCCCACTCTCCCTGCACCGCCTCCTGGCCCCGGTCCCCCCGGCCCGTACTCAGGACACGGCGACGGCCACCCGCCACGCGCCGGCCCCGAGCCCGGCGCCGACTCCTGCTCCGGCACCGAGTCCTGCTCCGGCGCCCGTGAGCAATGCGACGGTGGCCCGCGCAACGCACCCTCCGGCCACGGTGAGGTCCTCGCTCCTGGCAGGTCAGGACCAGTCGGGGAACGCGGCCGTGGCCCATGCCGCGCTGCGGGCGATGCCGGGCGCGGTGCCGCTCATGGTGCCCGCGCCGCAGGCCACCCCTCCCGGGCCGTGAGCCCCGTCCTCCGGTCCCCGGGGACCGGAGAGATACGTACGGTCCCCGGCGAGCGGAGAGATTCGCACGACCATCCCCGGCGCTTCAGCCGCCCCCGCGCGAGGCGGCCCGGCGCTGGAACCCCTCGATCATCGGGACCAGTTCGCGGATCTCGGCCACGGTCTCCTCGTCGACCGGGTCGGTCCGCACATTCGCGGGGTCCCATGACTCGTTCTCCAGCCAGTCGACGTACTGCGTGTGATGCTCGCGCAGGACGGCGAGCAGGGAATCGCCGCAGCGTTCGACTTCGTTGTGCGGCTCGACGTCCTTCCAGATCCCGAAGACGGTCGTGCGGCCCGCCCCTAGCTCGGCGAGGCTGTAGCAGTGCACCCGGCCGCCGTGCTCGAGGTTGACGTTGACGCCGAGGAACAGGGGGACCAGGTCCGGGTTGCGGGCGAAGACCTTGCGCGTGATATCCGCCATCGGGTCGGGCCGCTCCGACGGGCCACCGCGATCGGGGGGTACGGCCAGCCGCCAGGGCAGCAGGGGGAAGTCCACCATGAGGTCCAGGGAGTGGGGGCCCGCATCGGCGAGCACGAAGAACTCCTCGGGGAAGCCGACGCCGTAGCACTCCCGTACCACCTCGTGGGACCCGAGTCCCTGCGCGTAGAGGGCCCTGGCCAGGCGTGCCATCGACGCGTAGTCGTCGCGTGACGACTCGGCGCGCAGACGCCGCAGCGCGTCCTCGGTCACTCCGGCCCCTCTCCGGTCCGCTCGGCCTCCATGATGCTCCTCAGCAGCGGGGCGAGCTCGCCCCAGACATTCTTGAGCGCGTCGGCGGTCAGCGCGGTGATGATCCGGCGCGTCACCTTCCGGGCCTGCTTGACCACCTGCCCGGCCTGCGGCGTGCCCGCCTCCTCCAGAGTCTGGGCCAGGCGCTTGGCGTCCTCTCTGAGCTTCTTGGCGCGTGCCCTGATCACCACGCTGTGCACGGTCCGCCGAGGGTCGTCGGCCATCAGCTTGACGACTTCTTCGACATGGACGAAGACGATGTCCTGGAGTTGGCCCTGGAGCTTCGCCCACGCTTTCCTGCTCACGCCCTGCGGCTTCGGGGTGGACAGGATGAACTCCTGGGCGAGCCGTGTGGCGCTGGCCATGGACTGCGACTGCAGTACCAGTGCGTAGGCCCGGTGGCTGCGGCGGGCGATCTCCTCCGCGCTCAGCTTCGGATCGAGGCCTTCGCCGCGCTCGGCGCCGACGACGTTCCGCGGGGTCACGGAGAGACCGCGCTTGTCGTCGCCCGGGGCCGGGCTTGTCGTGGTGCTGGCCAGGGGCGCGTAGACGATGGAGAAGCCGTCGCCGAACAGCTCCATCAGTTTGATCTTGAGTTTCCGGCCCTCGGCACCACCGATGGGGTACAGCTCACCCTGGGCCCCTAGCAGGCCCTGGGTGCGGGGATCCTGGAAGATGCCCGGGGAGCCTTCCTTGTCCCACGCCTTGATGAGCATGTTCGGCTCGGTCGGGTAGAGCATCTGCGTATACCGCTTGTCGATGGCCTCCCGGATCGCCCGGTCCACCTGGTTGGAGAGCGTCGTCAGCTGGACGGTGCGGGGGTCGGCGTCCTTCTTCCAGTCGAATTTCTCGAAGGTGTAGCCCCCGATGGTGAGCAGCGGGTGGCTCCGCATCTCGCCCAGCACCTTGGTGTAGGCGGCCAGGACGCCCATCCCCTTGGTGGTCGAGACACTGGTATCGGCGTCCTGGCTGACGATGTGGACCTGCTTGTTGGCCTTGCTGAGGATGTCCACCGCCTTCTTCGTGTACGAGGAGCCGAGCACCTGCTGGCGGAAGACACCGTAGGGAAGCGCCTTCTTGTCGCGCAGACCGGACTCGTTCTTCTCGGCCAGCGCCCGCTTGCCGTCCGAGGTGAGGCCCCGGTACTTCGCGCGCACCTCGGCCAGGGAGGCGTTGCCCTGCTCCTTCCCGCCCTGGACGCGGACCCACCGGGGCGTCCAGACGAAGCCGAAGACCGCCGCGACGAGCTTCCTCGGCGGATTGACCATGCCGATGGCCGCGCTCAGCTCGCTCTTGTTCTTCTCGGGATTGAGGCCCTCGAAGGCGTTGACGCCGATGACGACGGCGGTCCTGGCCGCCGCCATGTCCTCGGACCCACCCCCGGGGACGTCCCACGCCGTACTCAGATACCGGGAGGCCACCGCGGGGTTGCCCTGGATCTCGGAGGGGATGGCCGCCATGTTGACGACGAAGCCGATGAAGGGGTCGTCGCTCTGCCCGGCGGGCCTGACCTCGTGCAACTGCGCGACCGTCGGTCCGTACCTGTTGACGTCCATGCGGCCCTGCGCTCTGGCGATCCGGTACGGGAACTCGTCCTCCGACAGGGTCTCGACCGGCGTGTCTTCGCTCGGGTTGATGGTCACTCTGATGCGGTACTTGCCCTCGGCGATCTTCTTGAGCTGGATCCGGGTGAGCCCGTGCCGCCGCTTGATCGGGCCGAGGCCGCGCCGTACCGACTTGACCGTGGCCGCTTCCTCGTTGAGCAGGCTTGTCGCGTCGCGTACAGCGGCGTCGAGGGCGCGCTTCTTGTCGGCGTCGGACCGTTTGTCGGGACGCTTCTTCTTCGGGTCGGGCTTCCGCTTCGGCCTCCGCCGGTCGGGCCTGCGCCGCTGGGCCGGGCGCCTGCGGCGACGGGGGCTGCCCGGCCGCTTCCGGTCCGGCCGGCGCTTAGGCTTCGGCTTGGGCTTCTTCCGGTCGAAGGCGGACTTGATCTTGGACCAGAGCTTCTTCACCAGGCCCACGATCTTGTCGATCACCCAGTCCACCGCCCGGTCCACCGGTTTGGACATGGCCTGGACGATCTGTTTGACGCGGGCGGCGATCCCGCCCACCCCCAGAATCGCGGCGAGGACGCCCAGCAGCACCGGGATGGAGCGGGCCAGCGCGCTTTCGATGAGGCCGGGTACGCCGCCGCTGCCGCCCCGGGCAATCGCGATGACGGCGTCGAGCACGGCGCCCACGAACTCGACGATCTGGCGTGCCTGGGTGACGATGAAGCGCACGATGTCGATGATCAGTTTCACCGCCCGGACAAACGCGGACGCGGGGTTGAGCAGCGAGATCACCCACATGATCCCGGCGACGACGATGGTCGGCGTGACGTAGGCGATGACCTTGTCCAACAGGTCCTTCTTCAGGTCGCCCACGCGCGTCTTGAGGTCGTCCCACATCCCCGCGACGCCCCGTTTGCGGACCTCCGCGACCAGCGGCACCGCGGTCTCGGCCGCCGCGACCGCCGGTTCCATCTTCGGGACCTTGCGGACGATCCGGGCGCGGATGTTCTGCCAGGTCAGCCCGAGCAGACTGGCGAGCATCCGCAGCACACCCTGGGCGTCGAACTTCGACGGCAGCTCGATACCCGCCTCGGCCGTCTTGCCCAACAGCCACGACAGAATGCCCTGTTGCAGATGTCGGCCGATGTTCTGCAGGAACTGCCGCAGACCGGCGCCGACCGCCGAGACCAGGTTGCGCAGGAAGCCGATCGGATCCTGGAGGATCAGCATGACCGCCTGCGCGGCCTTGGCGAGGACCGACAGCAGCAGCCGCTTCAGCTCCAGGATGGTGTTGATCACGGACTTGACCGCGTCCACGGCCTTTGCCACCAGGCCCTTGTTCTTCTCCTTCTCCGCGGCGATCTCGTCGTCCACGGACTTGAGCGCATCGGTGTACTTGGTGGCGAGCGTGTCGACGAGTTGCGTGCCCTTGTCGTCCACGGACTGCGTGAGCTCGTCGAACTTGTCGCTGAACTCGGCCGCCGCCTGCTGCCCGATGGACCGCAGCTCGGCCGGGAGCGCCCGTACCGCGGCCTGCAACTCGGTCCGGCCCTGCGCGATACGGCGCTTCGCCCGGTTCAGCTCCGTACCGATGGTGTCGGCGACATCGGAGATCACCTGCCGCATCCGGCGGACGTAGTGGTCGCGGGCCTCCTCGAAGATCTTGTCGGCCTCGGCGGGCAGCCCGGCGAACAAGTCCTTGACCCAGCGCCCCTTGCCGATCACGCCCGAGTACCGCCGGTCCTTGTACTCCTCCATCTTCCGCCTGTGCTCGGCGGTGAACGCCTCCCGCGCCGCCTTCTCTTCTCTGCCGAACTGGTCGTCGACCAGCTTGTCGAGGCCGTCGAGAATGGCCTCGACGTCCTTCTTCATCGTGTCGAAGACCCCTTGCAGGACCGCCGTGACCTGGGCCCGCTTCTCCTCGTCCCGGCCCTTGGCGCCGGTCTTGCCCGTACCGACCTGCTGCCCGGTCCGCACCCGCTGGGCGCCCATCGCGCCCATGGCGGCGGCGCCGAGCCGCTGGGCCTGGGCGGTGGCGGCGCGCAGCTCCTTCTTCTCGTGCCCCCGCATCCGGCCGGGGGCCACCGCGGAGTGCCGCTCGGCGGCCTTCTTCTCGCCCAGGGCGTTCTTGAACGTCGGCTCGTTGGACTTCTTCAACTGCGTCTCGGTGACCTGCGCGTCTTCCATCTGCCGGTCGACCCTTGCGGGGCCGGCGGACAAGTCGGTGGCCGACGGGGGCAGTTTGTCCGGTACGGCGTTCGCTGGATTCGGCGTGCCCGGGGTCCCGGGGGGCCGGTCCGGGGCCATCGGGACGACCTTCTTGGGCACCGCCGCCGAGGTGTCCGGTGGCGCCGCGGTCGTCGTCGCGATCTGCTCGGCCGACTCCGCCCTGCCCTCGCCGACCTTGCCGCGCACCTCGGCCCGCACCTCATCGGCCTTGCCGGAGTCGGCGAACTTGTCCGCCTCGTCGAGGTTCTTCGGCGCCTTCTCGGCGATCGCCTTCTCGACCGCCCTGATGAACCCGTCCTTGTCGAAGTCCTTCGGCTGGGCCTCGTTCATCTTCTCGGCGTTGGCGGCCTTGCCCTGCGCCTCTTCATCGTCCTTGGGCGGCCGGGCGGCATCCTGCGCGGCCCCGGCTTCCGCCTTCGGAGGCGGGTGGGAGCTCGCCACCGATCGCTTCTTGCGCTGTACGTCCTTCTTCAGCGTCGCGAACTTCGGATCCGCGCTCGGGCCGGGCCGTGCCTGTACCTCGGGCGCGGCGCCGGCGGTCGCGGCGGCCGACGCCGCCTCCGGCGTGTCCACAGGTGCGGATCGAGCCGCCGCGATCGCGCCGTTGCCGACCATGTCCTGCCCAGCGGGCGGCAACGGGGCTGAGAGAGCCGATAAAGGCGGAAGCGGCGTGGGTCCGTGTCGGCCGCCCGGCCCGGGGCCGCCGGCCAATGAGGCCGTCACCGCCGCGTTGGACGGCGGGAAGTGGGGTCCCGCGGGGCCGTGTACGTCCGGCCGGTCCTGCGTGCGGACAGGTGTCGTCTTCGCCGCCCTTGGCCGCAGCGCGAGAGCCTTTGGCGGTGGCATCGGACGGAACCCTCCCACGGCATGTCGGTGCCGACAGGAACTCGGTGTCCTGTCGACACCCCCGATGAAGGGTGGCAGTACGGGCGTGACGAGACCGTCACCCCCGTGTTCCTGAACCGTCTCCCTACGTCACGCGCCCAGCGAGGGAAAGAAGCCCTCGGGGCTGTGAGACAGCGTATGGCGACGGCCTGGATCACTCCCCACGTGGTGATGCAGGCCGTCGTCACGGTGGGAGCCGGGGCCTCGTTCCCGCGCTGTGCGGCAGAAGTGACGCTAAAGCGGATCAGCGGGGCGGACAACGGTGCACGGTGCGCACCATGTGGCCACGAGATGTGCACGGTGCGCAGTCAGCCCGCCGGGGGCAGGCCGGTGATGTGCAGGGCGTGCACCAGGTCGTGGATTCCGGAACCGGTGGTGAGCAGATCGCGGCTGAGCAGGTGTTCGGCGGCGCGCAGATGGGCCCTGACGGTGTTCCGGCTGAGGCCCAGGTGGCGAGCGGTCCGCTGGGCGTCCGTGTTCGCGTCGATCCAGGCACACAGGGTGGTGTGCAGATCGCGGCCACGGGTGTCCTGGAGCGGGCGGAGGAATTCCCGTGCCCAGGCGTGAGCGGGCTCGGTGCGCAGCAGTTCGTCCAGGGTGGGTGTCGGCCGTCCGTACGCACCGCCGGAGCTGACGGAGCCGCCTGAGCCGTTGTCTGATTGCGGCCCGGGGGACAGACAGAAGGCCAGGTCGAGGGCGGCCCGGGTGCGGACGTCGCTCAGGTCGAGACCGAGGGTCGTCTCCACCCGTCTGAGGTGGTGGGAGACGGTGTTGCGGCTGATGTCCAGCAGCCGGGCCACGGCGGACCTGGGGAAGGTGACGGCGAGCCGGGTGATGTCGAGGGTGGACCTCGGAGTGGACGCCAGCGGTCGGAGGAAGGCGCGGGCCCAGATGCCCGCGTCTTCGTGGGGCAGCAGTGGCACCAGCGGTGTCCGGCCGAGGTAGGCGCCCACCCGCTCGGGCGTTTGGCGCGCCGCGGCGAGGGCGTGGAGGGCCTGCCCGTACGCCTCGGCGGTGGCGCCCAGCGGGTACGGGCTGCTGATGCCCAGCGCGTAATGCGGGTTTTCCCGGACCAGGCGGCGCAGCACCGTGCCCTGACCGTGGGCCGTCTCGGGGCCGGCGTCGGCCCCGTCGGCCCCGTCGGCATCCTCGGCGACGAGGCAGATGAGGTGTTCCTTGAAGGCCGGGCAGTGCACCATCAGCCCCGTGCCGTGATAGCCCGATCCGTCCTGGTGGATCTGCGCCAGCCGGTCACGGTCCTCGGGGGTGCATTGCAGCAGATAGACGCGCAGCCGTTCGGCGTCCAGCAGCGCGGGGACGGCGCCGGTGGTCATCCGGCGGGCCAGCGTGAGATCCCCCGCCAGCAGGGCGCTGAACACGGCGAACCGCAGTTGCCGCGCCTTGTGCTGATAGCCGCGGAAGGTGGTGTCGGCGTCCTGTGCCCGGTCCAGGAGCGCGATGACGCTCCCGGCGTGCGAGACCAGCGACGCCGCGTCGGGGGTGGGCGCCGAGGTGCCGGCCACCACCAGGACCGGGCGTGGCGCGCGGGGACCGAGCGCTTCCAGACGCACCTGGAGGGCGCCGGCCTCGGTGGCTGCCGCGGCCATCTGCCCGCCTGCCAGCCGCGCGAGCGTGGGTTCGAGCGAGGGCAGGATCTGCCGTGGGAAACGCGCGGTGGCCGTCTCCACCGCGCCCGCACTCCCGACCAGTGCGACATCGGCGTCGATCTGCCGACTCAGCCAGTCGAGAACCGCCCGCGGATCCGCCCCGGTCCTCCGGGCCATCTGCCGCCGCACCTCGTGCAGCAACTCGTCCAGCCACCCGGCGTGCGCCGCCCGTGCCTCCACAGCAGTGTTCCTCCTCACTCCCCGCGGTCCGCCTGTCGACGTACTTTATTGACCGGTTCACGGGACCTCGGCGAGTGGCGTACGCATCAGGCCAGATGACACGGCGCGGCAGCGGCCCGGAAGTCGTCTTCGCAGGCCGGCTGTCTCCGGCCCCCAACAGGCCCGGGCGCCCTTCCGACGCGAGGCTCAGTGCAGGTCGGCCGATGCGGGGCTGTCGTCGAGGAAGCCGCCCACCTGGTGCTGCCACAGCTTCGCGTAGGTGCCGTCCGACGCGAGCAGTTCCTGGTGTGTGCCCTGTTCGACGATCCGACCGCGGTCGAGGACGACGACCTGGTCCATGGCGGCGACCGTGCTCAGCCGGTGGGCCACCACAAGCGCCGTACGCTTCTCCATGAGCCGCCACAGCGCCTCCTGGACGAGGACCTCGCTCTCGGAGTCCAGGGCGCTGGTCGCCTCGTCGAGCAGCAGGATCGGCGCGTCGCGCAGGATCGCCCTGGCAAGAGCGACCCGCTGGCGCTGCCCGCCGGACAGCTTGACGCCCCGCTCGCCGACCATGGTGTCGAAACCGTCCGGCAGCGCATCGGCGAACTCCGTGACATGCGCCGCCTCGGCCGCGCGGCGGATATCGGAGTCGGTGGCGTCCGGCCGGGCGAACGCGATGTTGTCCCGCAGTGTGCGGTGGAACATCGCCGGGTCCTGAGGCACGTACGCGATCAGGCTGCGCAGGTCGGCCTGGCGCAGCCTGCTGATGTCCTGCCCCCCGATCACGATCCGGCCGGCGTCGACGTCCGTCATCCGCAGCAGCAGTTGGGTGAGCGTGGTCTTGCCCCCGCCGGACCGGCCGACGAGACCGATCTTCGTCCCGCTGGGCACAACCAGGTCGAGGCCGTCGAAAAGTGTCTCAGCGCCCGTGTGGGCGAAGGTCACCTTCTCGAAGCGCACGTCGGCGGACTGGGACAGCAGCGGCTCCGGCGACTCCGGGTCGAGTACGGTCGGCGACGTCAGCAGCAGTTCGGTGAACTGCGCGGCCTCCGTCATCGAGCTCTCCAGACGGCGGTAGATCTGGTTGAACTCGAACATGATCCGCGTCGCGTTGGAGTAGTACGTGAAGGCGACCACGACTGCTTCCACACCGTGGCTGCCTCCGCCGAGCGCGACCGCGAGCAGCAGGCCCAGCGTGTTGGTCAGCACGGACATCGGCGCGACCAGCGTGTCGATGCGCAGATTGCCGTAGTCCCACGACTTCAGCGAGAGCCGCCGCGACTCCGCGACGCGGGACCGATGCTCGGCGGCCTCCCGCTCCTCGGCGGCGAACGCCCGGACCGTGTCCATGTTCATCAGGCTGTCGGCGACGTGCCCCGCCACCCGGGCGATCGCCTCCTCGCGCTGATCAACGAGCTTCTGGCGGCGGCGGATGAGGGGCGCCACACACAGCGCCGTCACCGCGATCATCGCCAAGAGCCCGACAACGAGCAGCGGGTCGTAATTCCAGAGCACCACCGATGCGAACACCAGCGGTACGCAACTGCCCACGACCGAGAACGCCAGCGTGTCGATGAACTCCTCGAAACGGGTGGCGAAGCTCAGGACCCGCTTGGTCAGCGACCCGGCGAAGTTGTCATGGAAGAACGCCGCGTCCTTGGCGAACAACTCATCCATGCCGACCACGTACAGATGCTCGATGCCATGCGCGTCCACGCGGTTCAGACAATGTATGCCGATGCGCCACAGCAACTCCGCCAGCAGCAGGACGCCGACGAAGCCGAGAACGTAGGGCAGCGTCGAGCCGATCGAGACACCATCGTCGCCGGCGATTCGGGCAACGAGCTTCGCGACGATCAGTGGCGCGATGTAGTTGATGCCGATATTGCCCAGCGCCGGCAGGAGCATCGCGGGCACCGACACCCGCCGGAGCCGGGACAACTCCCGGCCGTAGTAACGAAGCGCGAGGATCACCGAGCCCTTGCCCGGCGGGACCTCGCGAGGTTCAGGCGATTTCATCCCACCCCTGGGTTGTCGTGTGGCGGACAGGCCCGAAAGCGCAGTGTCCCGTGACCACACCCGCGGCGTCCAAGCGTTTTTCTCAGCCACCACCCGTCGTCCGCCGGACAGCCGGGAAACCCCTCACTGGCGGGTTGACGGTGGCCAGTCACGCCGTTACCGTGCCAATAGTCGCTGCATGGGAGCGCTCCCAAACTCAGAGAAATCTCGACGCGGAAGAAGAAACGGCATCCAATGATGTTGCATCAGAATGAATCCGCAGCCAGGGGCCCGGAATTCCCGAGTCGGAGGTCTGTTCTGGCGACGATAAGTGCCCTACCGGTCCTCGTGGCCGCGACGCCGGCCGTGGGGGCATCCGCAGCGGCGGCTGCCAATGTGATCGTCGACCCGTCGGCGGTACGGCAGACGATCCGGGGCTTCGGCGGCATGAACCACACGGTCTGGATCAGTGATCTGACACCTGCCCAGAGGGACACGGCATTCGGCAACGGAGAGGGGCAGCTCGGGTTTTCCGTGCTGAGAATCCCCGTCCACGAGAACCGGGCGGACTGGAGCCGCGAGGTGGCGACGGCGAAGCGTGCGATCGAGTACGGGGCGACCGTCATCGCGTCCCCGTGGAATCCCCCCGCTCAGATGGTCGAGACCTTCGTCCATGGCGATCAGTCCAACGCGAAGCGGCTCCGGTACGACATGTACGGCGCTTATGCGCAGCACCTGAACGACTTCTGCAAGTTTATGAAGGACAACGGCGTGAACCTGTACGCCATCTCGGTGCAGAACGAGCCCGATTACGCGCATGACTGGACGTGGTGGACTCCGGCCGAGATGATCCGCTTCCTGCGCGAGAACGCCGGCTCGATCGAGACCAAGGTGATCGCGCCGGAGTCCTTCCAGTATGTGAAGAGCTTCTCGGATCCGATTCTCAACGACCCGACAGCGCTCGCCAATCTGGATATTCTCGGGGCTCACCTCTACGGCACGCCGTACCAGAACTTCCCCTACCCGCTCTTCAAGGACAAGGGCAGGGGTAAAGAGCTCTGGATGACCGAGGTCTACTATCCCAACAGCAGCGATTCGGCAGACCTCTGGCCCCAAGCGCTCGACGTGGGGGAACACATCCACCATGCCCTGGTGGATGCCGAGTTCCAGGCGTACGTGTGGTGGTACATCCGGCGTAGCTACGGCCCCATGAGGGAAGACGGGCGAATCAGCAAGCGCGGCGCCACCATGGCGCATTTCTCGAAGTTCGTCCGCCCGGGATATGTGCGGATCGACGCGACCTCGAATCCCCAGTCGAACCTCTACGTCTCGGCGTACAAGGGTGGTAACTCCAAGGTGGTCATCATCGCCATCAACAAGGGGACCTCGCCGGTGAGTCAGCCGTTCACCCTGGTGAACAACACCTCGTCCAGCGTGTCGTCCTGGCTGACGGACGCGAGCAGGAGCCTCGCGTCTCTGGGTGCGATGAGCGTGTCGAACGGCTCCTTCACGGGCCAGCTTCCCGCGCGAAGCGTGACGACCTTCGTGACATCGTGACCGGATGAGGCAGCCCAGGCCTTGCCCACCCGGAGTTGACCGGCCGGAGTTGCCCGGCCGCCCGCCGGAGCGGGCAGCGTAAGGACTCAGTCCGCGAAGTCGCTGTCGGCGATGCGGGTGGCGTGGATGTCTGCCGGAGCCTCCTCGATCTCCTCCGGGCCGGCGAAGATTTCGTACAGCTCGTCCTGGTTGAGCTCCATGGGGACCTCCCGAAGCGATCATGTCCTGTCTGCCGAAGCGTATGGCGGGTCGATTCCAGCCACAAGGAGAGTGCGGCGAAGCACACGCAGCGCGGTCAGCAGCGCAGTGCCTGGGGTCGTTTCGGCCGTCTCGCCGGGGCCCGATTCCAGTATCCGCAGCGCTTCCGCTCCTAGCCCCAGCTGGCGGCCGTCCACCGACAGCCGGCCGCCGTCGATCTCGGCGGCGAGCGGGGTGCGAACGGGCGTACCGTTCCGGCCATCCAGAACCTCGCTGACGCAACCGCGTGCCGATACCGGCACGGTGGCCGGAAAGGCCCGGTCCTGTTCCGCCAGTACCTCGAGCAGCGCGGCGCGCAGCCGGGCGGCGGCGGGAATGAGGTCCGCCTCGTGGCGCAGTACTTCCCGCGGATCGGTGAGGAAGGGCACCTCGGGTCCCGGGTGGGCCGCTGCCAGGGTGTGCCTGGCCATCCGCTTCATGGCCGCCACCTGAAGGTCCGCCGTGTTGCGCCGTCGGATGCCGACGGTCAGATGCATGGCGGCGGAGTCGTCGCACCGGGCCTCGTGGGGCGTGCCCGCCGGGAGATAGAGGAAGTCGCCCGGGAACATCGTGAAGGCGGCCGGACCGGACTCCGGATCCTCGATGAACCACTGTTTGGCTCCTACCAGTTGCAGGATGAGCGCGTCGTGGGGATCGCTGTGTACCGGCAGCCCCTGGGCGTTGGGCGGCGTGATGTAGACGTTCGCCTGGGTCTGCTGGCGCAGTCGGCGCTGGAGGGCCGCGCAGAGCTCCGCCGCCTGCGGAAGCAGCCAGTGCATGTGGTTCAGCGCGATGGTGGTCCCGGCCGCGAGGGCCTTCGCCAGCTCCGCGGGGTCGGCCGTGCCGTCCGTGGCCGAGAGTGGGACGTCGCGGGGCACGCCGCCCAGGAGGGGGCGGACCAGGGCGGGATGGAGCCCGTGGTCGATGAGGAACTCGATGTCGTCGAGGCCGAAGGGGACAGTGGGGACGGGACGTTCGGCCGAGCGGACCAGCCGGGTGGTCCGGCCCCAGATGTCGCTCAGAAAGGCGTCGGCGTCACCGACGAGCGCGGCGAGCGGGTCGGGGTGGCCGAAGCCCTCGCCGTCGTGCACGGGCGCCTCCGCCCGCCCGGAGTGCTGCCGCATCAGGGCCGCGAACCCGGAGCGGGCGGCGGCCGGCGGACCGGCCGGCCGCCGCTCTCCGGCCGCCTCCAACTTCAGGGCTGCGCCCGCCCCGTGTGTTCGTGCCACAATCAGCGCTGGATGCTCCTGCCGGGCGCACCAGTCGCGCAGGGCGGGCCACAGCAGACACATATCGGTGATCCGGAGCCGGTCGCCCGCGGCCAGCCGGGTGGCGAGCAACCGGGGGCTGACCAGGTCTCCCGCGGGCAGGCCGGCGGCCTCGGGGACGCGCAGCAGGCCGTCCAGGCCGGTCCCTTCCGCAGCAGTGTGCGCAGAGTGCAGCCTCAGGTGACGCGGTGTCAGGCACGCCGCGGTGATCCGGCGGTCGAGGGCGGACAGCACATGCGTCGTCGCCGTCTCTTCGCGGTTCGCCCCGGAGGCGGCCGGCACGGGCCAGGGCAGTGCCCGGGCGTCGAGCTCTGCCGCCAGGCTTGCGACGGCTTCCTGGCCAATCGGCCGCATGGTGATCATCCTCTCGGTCTCGGCATGCCACGGTGCCGAGCGGTCTCGCCATCATCGCCGGGGTGCGGGCGAGGCGTTCACCCGGCCCTGCGGGACCCCGTGCCCCGTACGCCTGCCACACCTGCGACAGCCAACGCAGGATCGGCGAGATTGGCCCGCACTGTAGCGTTTGGAAATCTGGTGGATCAGAAGGGACGTCGATGGCTGGACAGATCGCCAAGCGCTATCGGCGCGGCACACATCGCTCCGTTCCGCCGGAGGAGACCTGGCAGTTGGTCGCCCCGCTCCTGCGGGCCTACGGGATCACCCGAGTCGCGGACGTGACGGGACTCGATGTGATCGGCATACCGGTGTTCCAGGCGATCCGCCCCCGGTCCCGCAGCTTGTCGGTCTCGCAGGGGAAGGGTGTCACACCGATCCTGGCCAGGGTCTCCGCGGTGATGGAGGCCATCGAGCTCCACCATGCCGAGCAGGTCCCGGCCGGCCGGCGGCAAACCTGGCGAGAGGTGCGGGAGCGCGGTCTGCTCACCTACCGCCCGGAGGACCTGCAGGCCACCCGGCGCTCGCTGCTGTCCCTGGCCGGTCCGGACCTGGTCTTCGAATGGCTGCCCGGGCGCACTCTGGTCACCGGTCGGCCGACCATGGTGCCCGCCGACTGGGCCCGCCTCGACGGCCGGGTGCGCCGGGAGTGGACGCACCACCCCTTCGCGACCTCCACCAACGGCCTGGCCAGCGGGAATTCAACGGCGGAGGCGGCCCTGCACGCACTGTACGAGGTGATCGAACGGGACGCCGTGGCGCGGCTGACCACGCTGCCCAGGGCCGAACGCCCCCGTCTCGAGCTGTCCTCCGTGGACGACCCCGACTGCGCGGAACTACTCGACCGCTTCGGTGCGGCGGGTGTCTCGGTCACCGCGTTCGACGCGACCTGGCCGCACGGCGAGGGCGGCACCGGCGTTCCGTGCTACCACGTGAGCGTCTGGTCGCCCGATCTGCCGGTCGTCGTGCCCGGATCCGGCTGCCACGGCGCGCCCGAGGTGGCGCTCGCCCGGGCGCTCACCGAGGCCGCCCAAGGACGGCTCACCGTGATCAGCGGTTCCAGGGACGATCTCAGCGACCGGCTCTACGCGCTCCAGGCGGACCCGGCGAAGGGCGCCCCCCGGCCGGCACCGTCCCTGCGGACCGTGCCCTTCCGGCGCCGGGAGACGGGCCACGATCTCGCCGATGAGCTGCGCACCGTCGCGGCGGGCGTCACCGCCCTCACCGGCACCGAGCCGGTGCTGGTCGAGCTCGGGCGGCCCGCGGCCGGGCCGGCCGTCGTCAAGGTTCTCGCACCCGGCCTCGGCTTCTACGCCCGCGACGCCGTAGCCCGTGAGCTCTCGCATGCCTGAGCCCATGCCGGAACATGCCCCTGAGCCCGCGTCGGAACCCGCCCCGGAACCCGCCGTGCACGTCTTCGCGGGACCGACGATCCCGTCCGACCGTATTCGCCGGCTCCTTCCGGCGGCCCACGTCCATCCGCCCGTACAACACGGGGACCTGCTCCGCCTGGCGCCGCGGCCCGGGGACACCGTCGCCGTCGTCGACGGCACCTTCTTCCAGAGCCCGTCCGTCCGCCACAAGGAGTTGCTGCATCTCATCGACCGCGGGGTGACGGTTCATGGAGCGTCGAGCATGGGCGCGCTGCGCGCCGCGGAGCTCGCGCCGCTCGGGATGCGCGGGGCGGGCGTGGTCTACCGGCTCTACGCCCTCGGGGTGCTCGAACGCGACGACGAGGTGGCGGTCGCGCACGCCACCGGCGACGACGGGTTCGTGGCACTCAGCGACGCCCTGGTCAGCATCCGCTTCGCGGCGCGCCGTGCCCGGGTCGCCGGGGCCTTGGACCGGGCGGCCGAACGGCTCATCGTCGAAGCGGCCGCGGCCATGCCGTTCCCGCAGCGGCGGCACGCGACCGCCGCGCGGGCCGCGCGGCGGCTGGGCCTGATCGCGGCTCACGAAGACGCCTATCTGGAACACGCGGCCCGCACCGCCGACATCAAGCGGGCGGATGCCGAGCTCCTTCTGCGCATCATCGCCCGGGAGAGCGGCCCGATCACCGCAGGCGTCGGCCGGGCGACCTCAGGCGCCGACCCGGCCGATCCCCCCACCGTGTTCCTGGCCGAATGGCTCCGCTCGTTCCGCGGCGAGTTGGTCGACGGGGAGCATGTGACGGACGAAGCCGTCCTGACCTGCTGCAAGCTCTTCGCCACCGATTACGCCGACTTCCACCGCGAACACGTGCTCAATGCCCTCGATCCGGCGACGCTGCAACGCGCGGGCGTCCCGGCCGGCCTGCGGGCGACGCCCGAGTCGGCGGCGGCCCTGGTCCGCGGCTTCTGCTGGGCCCCCGGCGTACCGCCCGACGACCTGATGCTGGAACTGCTGCGCGCGACCCCGGCCTGGGAGTGCGCCCAGGGGATCGTGGTCCGGGCTCTGCGGCTCAACCGTGAGCTGAGCCGGCTCGGCTATCCCGTCTCCCGGGTCTCCTCCCTCCGGCTGCACACCTACTTCACGGAGCGCTGGGGCACCGAACAGCTCGACGGCGCGATCCTGGACCGCGGCTTCGCCTCGCGGTACGCGTTCACCACGCTCGCCGCCCCCTTTCTCCCACTGGCGCTGCTGAAAACCGTCGAACCCTTTGCCCTGCGCGCCTCCGGGCGATGACACCGCGGTGCCGCAGAGAGTGTCGCAGGACGGCGCGGCGGCGGTCAGCCACGAGGAGCTGCGCGCCCGCGTGGCGGCCGGGGACGTGGTGGTGCTGGACGTACGACCGGCGGAGGGGTACCAGGCCGGGCACATCCCGGGTGCGGTGTCCATCCCGATCGACGAACTGGCCACCGGATCGGCGAGTTGCCGAGGAGACGGAGATCGTCGTCTACTGCCGGGGCGAGTACTGCGTGCTCGCCTACGACGCGGTACGGCTGCTGACCGACCTCGGGCGGCGGGCCATCCGCCTCAACGACAGCATGTTGGAGTGGCGGCTGGCCGAACTGCCGGTCGACGCCGGGGACTAGGACCTGTCGTCAAAGGGGGCGCCCTGCTCCCGACGCCTGGCACGGCGCCTCGCCGCGTTGTCGCACCGCCCGAGTACGCCCAGTACGAGGACGATGCTCCGCCTTGCGATCCACCGCGCCAGACGCCGCTCGCGGCCGGACGCCCCCTTTGACGACAGGCCCTAGGCCGCCGCCCCGAGACACCACCGCCCCACCCACCGCCAACGGAAGAGACATGACCAGACCCGCACCGGACGCCGACACCTCGGGCTCCATATCCGCCGTACCCGATGAACCCGACACCGCCGATACCACCGATCCCACCGAAACCGCCCAGGCACAGCGCCGCGTCCTGCGCGTCCTGGTCGCCTCCCAGATCCTCAGCGGGGCCGGACTCGCCGCCGGTGTCACCGTCGGCGCGCTGCTCGCCCAGGACATGCTCGGCACCACCAGTCTCGCCGGGCTGCCCAGCGGTCTGTTCACCGCCGGATCCGCGCTCGCCGCCGTCGCCGTCGGTCGCATCTCCCAAGCCCGCGGACGCCGCCCCGGCCTGGCCACCGGCTATCTCACCGGAGCCATCGGCAGCGCCGGAGTCATCACCGCCGCCGTCCTGGACACGCCGGTCCTGTTGTTCCTCGCCCTGTTCGTCTACGGCGCCGGCACCGCCACCAATCTCCAGGCCCGCTACGCCGGAGCCGACCTCGCCCAGCCGAACCACCGTGCCCGGGCCGTGTCCACCGTCCTGGTCGCCACCACCCTCGGCGGCGTCGCGGGCCCCAACCTCGCCGCGCCCACCGGCGACCTCGCCGAAACCCTCGGCATCCCGCACCTGGCCGGCCCGTTCATGCTGGGCGGTGCCGCCTACGCTCTGGCCGCGCTCGTCCTCGCCATCTGGCTGCGCCCCGACCCGCTGCTCACAGCCCGCACCTTCGCCGCCGCCGAACAGAGCGGCAACTCCGCCACCGATACGTCCCCAGCCACCGACCCCGCACACGAAGGCCGGGGAGGCGTGCTCCTCGGCGCGGTCGTCATGATCCTCACCCAGCTCGTCATGGTCGCGATCATGACGATGACCCCGGTCCATATGCACGACCACGGCCACGGCACCGCCGCCTCGGGACTCGTCATCGCCATCCACATCGGCGCCATGTACCTGCCCTCACCGATCACGGGCTGGCTCGTCGACCGCTACGGCCCGCCGAAGATCGCCGCCGCGTCGGGCCTCACCCTCCTGGCCGCCGGCATCCTCGCCGCCACCGCCCCCGGCGACTCCGTCGCCCTCCTCGCGCTCGCCCTGGCCCTGCTCGGCCTCGGCTGGAACTTCGGCCTCGTCTCCGGCACGGCGATCATCACCGACACCGCGCCACTGGCCACCCGCGCCAAGACCCAGGGAATGGTCGACGTCTCCATCGCCATCGCCGGCGCCACCGGCGGCTTGTCCTCCGGCGTCGTCGTCGCCACCACCAGCTACCCCATCCTCGCCCTCACGGGTGGCGTCCTCGCCCTCGCGATCCTGCCTGCCATCGCCGCGACCGCGAGCAGCCGATGAGCCAACCCCACTTCTGTCGGAGCCGGGAACTCCCGGTCATCGGCCGGTCGTCGGGCCGAGGACTCCTGTCACGAGCCGGCGGGCGTACGCGGCGTCGAGTCCGTCCGGGCGGAAGAGGATGCGGTACATCAGGGGGCCGACGACGCGGTCGATGACCGTCTCGACGTCGGGTGTCTTCTCCCCGCGTTCGCTCGCGCGGGCGAGGATGACGTCGATCTGTTCGGCGGCATAGGCGGAGCACTGGCCGGCGTTGCCGCCGTCCGGGTCGCCGAGCAGGGCGTCGCGGATGTAGGCGCGGCCGGTGGGGGAGGCCATCTCGTCGAGGAACTGTTCGGCCCAGGCCGTCAGGTCGGATGGCAGGGCGCCGTGGTCCCCGGGCGCGGTTTCGGGCCGTAGGCGCTCGACCGCTACGTCCGACAACAGCTCCTGCAGGTCTCCCCAGCGGCGGTAGATCGTCGACGGAGTGACGCCCGCACGTTGGGCGACCATCGGTACGGTCAGGGCGTCCCGGCCCACCTCGGAGGCGAGTTCGCGTACGGCGGCGTGCACCGATGCCTGGACCCGGGCGCTGCGCCCGCCGGGGCGCACCATCTGCCTGCTCATAGAAGGCACCTTAAAGCAAAATCATTGCGTCTAGTGATCCGCTCCACGAGAACAACGGGCCACCGTTCGACGGCCTGGTGGCCTGGTTTACGCCGCGTACGCGAGCTCGCGGGCCGGCTGGGTCTGCTCGTAGGCGTGGCCGACCTCCAGGAGTGCGCTCTCGCCGAGGGGGTGTCCGAGGAGCTGCATACCGATCGGCAGGCCCGCCGTGTCGTGGCCGACCGGAACGGACAGGGACGGCACGCCGGTGATGTTGGCGGGGGACGACAGGCGTACGTAGGCGTCGGACACGCCCTCGACCGTGCCGTCGGCCCAAGTGATCGTCTCCTGGTCGGCCTTCACCGCGGTCGCCGGGACGGTGGGGGCGGCGATCACATCGACGTCCCGCAGCATGCGGGCCCATTCCTGCCGCATGAGGGCGCGAGCGCGCTGGGCGCGCAGATAGTCCCCGGCGGGCATCAGTGCGCCGGCCTCGAGCAGGATGCGGACGTCGGCCTGGTAGAGCTCGGGGACCGTACGCAGGGTGCCCTCGTGGTAGGCGGTGGCCTCGGGGACCATCAGCCCCCACTGGGTGGCCTGGATATAGCTGGTCATGGGGATCTCGACCTCGACGAGGCGTGCGCCGAGGGCCTGAAGCTGGTCGATGGCGCGCCGGACGGCGGCTTCGACCTCGGGGTCGATGTGGTCGAAGTAGTAGGTGCGCGGCACGCCGACCCGCAGCCCCCTCAAGTCCGCGCCCGCGGCCGGCCGGTAGTCCGTGGCGGGTGGTGTGGTCAGGGAGGCGGGGTCGCGGGGGTCGTGCCCGGCCAGGGCGGTCAGGACCAGGGCCGCGTCCTCGACGGTGCGGGTGATCGGGCCGACGTGGTCCAGGGACCAGGACAGGGACGTGACGCCGTGGCGGGGGACGAGGCCGTAGGTCGGCTTGAGGCCGACCACACCGTTGAGCGCGGCGGGCACCCTGATGGATCCGCCGGTGTCGGTGCCCAGGGCGAAGGTGGCGGTGCCCGCGGCGACGGCGACGGCGGATCCGCCGCTGGAGCCGCCGGCGACCCGGTCCGGGTCCCAGGCGTTGTGGGTCTGCGGGGTGGTCAGCCCGTAGGCGAACTCATGGGTGTGCGTCTTGCCGACCAGCACGGCTCCGGCCGCCGACAGGCGTGCGGCGACGGTGCTGTCGGCCTGTGCGCGGTGGTCGGCCCTGACCCGGGAACTGGCCGATGTCGCCGTACCGGCGACGTCGATCAGGTCCTTCAGGCCCATCGGGATGCCGTGCAGCGGACCGCGATGGCGGCCGGCCGCGATGTCGTGTTCGGCTTTACGCGCGGCCTGGCGGGTGTGCTCGGCGGTGACGGTGACGTACGCCTGGAGGCGCGGCTCCACCTGCGCGATGCGCTCCAGGACGGAGTCCGCCAGCTCGACGGGGGACAGCTGCCGTGTCCGGATCGCGTCGGCGGCCGCGGTCAGGGACAGTTCATACGGCCGCACCGGGCTGCTCCTCTCCCGCGTGGTAGGTGGCGGCGGGCGGGGTGTCCCCGAAGTCCAGCTCCCGCAGGACCGCGACGACGGAGTGGATGTGATCGGCGACGGCCGCGACCGCGGCGTGGCGATCGGCGGGCAGTGGGAACCCGGCGCGGGCGGCCCAGCGGGCCGCTTCCGGCGTGGTGAGTTCTGCGGCGGACATGGGTGTTCTCTCCTCGGGGCTGGAGCGACGGAGCAAACCCCTGACGCCAAAAGCTAAGAGTTTGCTTTAGGCGCACCGTAGGGCCTACGGTGCGCCTAAAGCAAATTCATTGCGTTTAGTCTTTCCAGGCAAGGGAGCGACCGATCATGAACGCTTCACCCGCCACCGGCCCGGCCGCCATCCCCTCCTGGGCCGTGGGTGACATCACCGTCCACCGCATCGACGAGGTCGCCCTGCCGCCCGCCACCGGACCGTGGTTGCTGCCCGGCGCCACCCCGGACGTCGTTGCCGGGCAGGACTGGCTGCGTCCCCACTTCGCCGACGACCAGGGCATCCTGCGCATCGACAGCCACAGCTTCGCGTTCACCGCCGACGGGCTGCGCATCCTGGTGGACACCGGCATCGGCAACGGAAAGGAGCGGGCCAACCCCGCCTGGCACAACCTGAACACCGACTACCTTCGGCACCTGGCCGCCGCCGGATTCCCGCCGGACTCGGTCGACCTGGTGATCCTCACCCACCTGCACGCCGACCATGTCGGCTGGAACACGCGGGAGGTGGACGGCGAGTGGGTTCCCACCTTCCCCCACGCCCGCTACCTGACCTCCCGCACCGAGAGGGAGTTCTGGGCCGCGTACGACATGGAGGAGGCGCGCCGGCAGATGTTCCGCGACTCCGTCATCCCGGTTGAGCGGGCAGGACTGCTCGACCTCATCGACGTCCCCGCCGAGGGCGTCGATATCGTCCCGGGCCTGCGCCTGCTCCCCACGCCCGGCCACACCCCCGGCCATGTCGCCCTTGAGCTGACCAGCCGTGGCCGGGCGGCGCTGATCACCGGCGACTGCATCCACCACCCCGTACAGCTCGCCCACCCCGCCATCGGCGCCTGCGTCGACATCGACCCCCAACGGTCCGAGGCCTCGCGCCGCAAGCTGCTCCGCTCACTTGCCGATACGGACACCCTCGTCCTGGGCACCCACTTCGCACCCCCCACCGCCGGCCGCGTCGTCACCCATGGGGACGCCTATCGGCTCTCGCTCGTCCCCGCCGACTCGCACTGCCCACCCACTGTCACCGGGTAGTCGTGAAATCATTCTGTGCGATCCCACAAGTGCATTGGTGCACGCGTATGCACATAATAGAAGGAGGGCGCCCTGACACCACTCTTCCGCGGCGACATTCCTGAGAGGTGAGCCACGTATGAAGGCCCACGAACACCCTCATCCCCCGGCCCCGGCGCATGCCCACCCCAAGGGCCACACATCAGCTCATGACCATGGGCATGACCACGACCACGGACACAGCCACGACCACGACCACGACGCCGGACACGGCCATGCGCACGGCAAGAGCCGCTGGTCCCGCTGGAAGCACCAGGTCGCCCACATGGTGAAGCCGCATTCGCACGAGGCGGCGGACAAGGTCGACTCCGCGATGGAGTCGTCCGCCGAGGGTATGCGCGCCCTCTGGCTGTCCCTGGCGATCCTGGGCGCCACCGCGGTGTTCCAGACGGTGGTCGTCCTCATCTCCGGTTCGGTGGCGCTGCTGGGCGACACCATCCACAACTTCGCGGATGCCATGACCGCGCTTCCGCTGGGCGTGGCCTTCGTCCTCGGGCGGCGCGTGGCGAACCGTACGTTCACCTACGGCTACGGGCGGGCCGAGGATCTGGCCGGGATCTTCATCGTCCTGACCATCGCCGCCTCGGCGGCCCTGGCCGCCTATGAGGCCATCGACCGGCTGATGAATCCGCGCGACATCTCCCATCTGGGCATCGTCTCGATCGCGGCGGTCGTCGGCTTCATCGGCAACGAATGGGTGGCCCGCTACCGGATCCGGGTCGGGCGGAAGATCGGCTCGGCGGCGTTGGTGGCCGATGGACTGCATGCCCGTACCGACGGTTTCACCTCCCTTGCCGTGTTGCTGGGCGCCGGCGGGGCAGCGCTCGGCTGGCGGCTCGCCGACCCGATCGTCGGGCTGCTCATCACGGCCGCGATCCTGCTCGTCCTCAAGGACGCGGCACGCGAGGTCTTCCGCCGTCTGATGGACTCCGTCGACCCGACCCTCGTCGACAAGGGCGAGGCCGCGGTGCGCGAGGTCGCTGGGGTGCGCGATGTGAAGGAGCTCCGGATGCGCTGGATCGGGCACAAGTTGCGCGCCGAGGCCACGGTCGAGGTGGACGGAGGGCTGAGCGTACGGGAGTCGCATGCCGTGGCGGTCGACGTCGAACATGCGCTGATTCACGCGGTGCCCCGGCTGACCGCCGCCCTGGTGCACACCGACCCGGCTCTCGGGCCGGATACGGACGACCCTCATCTGGCGCTCGCCCACCACATGACATGACATCAGGCCCCGGCTGACAGGGCCGGGGCCACCACATCAGGTATTCATCCAGACCAATTGGCGTCACGGTCCTGGATTCATGCAGCATGCCCTTTTCCGGAAAATCGGCTGCCTTCCGCCCATTCCGGCTTCGGCGAGCAGGTGACATGACGGCAATGGGTTGTTTACAAAATATCATCGACAACCTATCGACAGCGCCGTCATCGGCGCTTACCTTCGTCAACCAAGCGCCACCTCCCCGATTCCGGCCATCCTCGGCCGCGCCGACTCCCCGAACGCTGGGAAGTCTCAGTTGCCCCGATCGGATCAGTGAGACCCATGAACAAACCGCGCTTGGCACTTGTACTGACAGCAACGACCCTGACGCTCACGTCCTGCGGAATGGGCGGCCAGACCCCCAGCGGCAGTGGCGCCACAGGCGCTCAGTCCATCGTCGTCGACGAACCGTTCGCACCGGCAGCCAACTGGGCCCTGGAGACCGACGACTCCTTCGTCCTCAGCAAGGCGGGCTGCCTGGAGACCCTGGTGAAGTACCAGACAGGCGGCGCGATCAAGCCGATGCTCGCCACCTCCTGGAACCAAACCCGCCCCGCCACCTGGGACTTCACACTCCGCCAGGGAGTGACGTTCCAGGACGGCACCCCGCTCGACGCCAAAGCGGTGGCAGGAGCCCTGAAACACGCGCTCGCCGCGAAGACACCGGCCCCCGGCTTCTCGCCCGAGACGATCGCCGGCGTCACGGCGGTGGACGGTTCGACCGTACGGATCACCACCCCCGCCCCCGACGCCCTGCTGCCCTACCGCCTCGCGGCCCCCAACACCGGAATCCTCGCCCCGAAGGCGTACACCGGATCGTCGACCGATCCGCAAGGAACGTGCACCGGCCCATTCCGTATCACCAAGGAAATCCCCCAACAGGCAATCCAGCTCAAGCGCAACCCGAAGTACTGGAACGGTCCGGTGAAACTGTCCTCCGCCGAGGTGCGGTTCATCGCGGACGGCGCCAAGCGGGCCACCCAGATACAGACCGGGGAAGCCCAGATCGCCAGAAAGCTCTCCGTCCCGAGTGTCCAGGACCTCAAGGGGAAAAACTCCGTCGAGGTGCTGACCGAACAGCTTCCGCGAACCACGGAACTCGTTCTCAACAACAAAAAAGCACCCTTCGACAATGAGAAGGTGCGGCAGGCGTTCCAGGCGGCGATCGACACCAAGGCGATCACCAAAGCCGTCTACCAGGGAGCGGGGCAACAGGCCGTCGGCCCGTTCGGTCCCAAAGAGCCCTGGACACCTGACGGAGCCGCCCCCGTGCAGGCCGATCCGGCCAAGGCCAAGGCCCTGCTCTCCGCGGCCGGGGTGAAACCCGAGTCGATCAAGGTGTCCCTGATCGCCTACAACGAGGGATCGGGCTTCTCCGACCTCGCCGCCATCATCCAGCAAGAACTCAAGGCCATCGGCGTGAAGGCGAGCATCCGCACCGGCGACTACGCCTCGGTGGAACCCGACCTGCTCTCCGGCGACTTCGATGCGGCACTGCTCTCCCGCAACCACCTCGGCGACATGCCCGACCCGCTGGGCTATCTGACCGCGGACTACACCTGCAAGGGCAGCTACAACCTCTCGCACTACTGCGATCCGAAGACCGACGCCCTCATCAAGAAGGCCGCTTCCGCGAAGGACCCCGAAGCCCGCTACGCCGACTACGCCAAGGTCGCCGCGGAGCTCCAGTCCCGCGCCGTGGATGTCTTCCTCGTCCACGAGACCGAGTCCGTCGCCGTCGCCTCCGGCCTCAAGGGCTTCGCCGTCCACCCGTACTACACCCTCACCGCGAACCTCTCCCTCGCCACGAAGTGACTCGGCCTGAAGTACTCGGCCCGAAGTGACTGGGCCCGCGGTACTCGGCACGAAGTCGACTCGGCCCGAAGTGACCCCGCCTCACCTCGAAGTGACCCCGCCTCACCCCAAGGAGCTCGTTGTGATCGACTTCCGGCCCAAGTACATCACCTTCGACTGCTACGGCACCCTCACCGCCTTCGGGATGTCCGCCCTCACCCGTGAGCTGTTCGCAGACCGCGTCGCGGCCGACCGGATGGAGGACTTCCTCGACGACTTCGAGGCGTACCGGATCGACGAGGTGCTGGGCGCCTACCAGCTCTACCCTGACGTCATCAGGCACGCGCTTCAGCGAGCCTGCGCCCTGTGGAACATCGAATACCGCGACACGGACGGCGCGGCCATCGTCGCCGCCGTGCCCACCTGGGGTCCGCACCCCGATGTGCCGGACGCGCTGCGCACCCTCGCCGAGAGCTATCCGCTGGTCATCCTCTCCAACGCCGCGAACGACCAGATCGGCGGCAACGTCGAGAAGCTGGGCGCCCCGTTCCACGCCGTGTACACGGCCGAGCAGGCCCGTGCGTACAAGCCGCGCTTCCAGGCGTTCGAGTACATGCTGGAGCAGTTGGGCTGCGCGCCCGATGAGATCCTGCACGTCTCCTCGAGCCTGCGCTACGACCTCATCCCGGCCCACGATCTGCGGATCGCCAACAAGGTGTACGTCAACCGGCGCTATGAGCCCAGCGTGCCGTACTACGGCTACCACGAGGTGTCGGCCCTGTCCGAACTGCCCGCACTGCTCGGGCTGTGAGTGCCGTGAAGACCGTCCCGTACTGGCTGGACACGTCCCCGGCCGGCCCCGACCGCAGTGCGGTGGAGATCGGTGGCCGCACCGATGTGGCGATCGTGGGCGCCGGGCTGACCGGTCTGTCCGCCGCGCTGCACCTGGCCCGCAAGGGCGCCCAGGTCACCGTGCTGGAGCAGGAGACCGTGGGCTGGGGCGCGTCGGGACGCAATGGCGGCATGTGCACCACGGGGCTGGCCATCGGCTTCCTCACCGCCGTGGAGCGCTATGGCATCCCGACCGCCAAGGCGGCCTACCTGGCCTACAACGAGGCCATCGATACGGTCGAGAAGCTGGTGGTGGAGGAGGAGATCGACTGCGACTTCTCCCGCACCGGAAAGCTCAACCTGGCCGCCAAGCCGGCGCACTACGAGCGGCTGGCCCGCACCCATGACGCACTCGCCGACCTGATCGGCTACCACACACAGCTGATCCCCAAGAAGGACATCAGGTCCGAGGTCGGATCCGACCACTACCACGGCGCGATGGCGGACCCTCAGGGCGCCGGTCTGCACGTGGGCAAGTTCGTCCGCGGTCTGGCCGAGGCCGCCGCCGCCCAGGGGGTGCGGATCCTGGAGAAGGCCCCGGTCACCAGGGCCCGCCGGGTCAGCGGTACGGCACACGATCTGACCACCCCGGTCGGCACCCTCCGCGCCGATCAGGTGCTGGTCGCCACGAGCGGCTACACCGGGTCACCGTTCCGCTGGCTGCGCAACCGGATCATCCCCGTCGGCAGTTTCATCATCGTCACCGAACCGCTTCGGCAGGAGGTGGTCGACGAGCTGATGCCCACCCGCCGGATGGCCTCCGACTCCAAGAACATCCTCTACTACTTCCGCATCACCCCCGACAACCGGCTGCTCTTCGGCGGCCGGGCGCGGTTCGCCATGTCCAATCCCCAGTCCGACCGGAAGAGCGGACAGATTCTGCGCAAGGGGATGCTCTCGGTGTTCCCGCAGCTCGACGGCGTGCGCATCGACTATCTGTGGGGCGGTCTCGTCGACATCAGCCTCGACCAGATGGTGCACTCCGGGGAGCGGGACGGCCTGTTCTACTCCGTCGGCTACTCGGGCCACGGGGTGCAGATGGCCACCCATATGGGCCGGCAGATGGCCGATGTCATGGACGGCAGGCCCGAGGCGAACATCTGGCGCGGCATGAAGTTCCCGCGTGTCCCCGGACACTTCGGTCCGCCCTGGTTCCTGCCGTTCGCCGGGGCCTACTACCGGGCCCTCGACATCATCAAGTAGCCCGCCACGCACCTGCCGGAAGAGCCCGGAAAGGAGGAGTGAACGATGGTCAGATTCGTCGTGCGGCGGCTTATGGTGCTGCTGATCACCCTGCTCGCCGTATCAGCCGCCACCTTTGCCATCCCGTACGCCTCGGGCGGCGACCCCGTCCGGACGATCCTGCGGTCCAGAGTCTCCGATCAGGCCCTCGACCCCTCGGCGATCGCGGCCCTGCGCTCCGAGCTCGGGCTCGACCGGCCGATCCTCGTGCAGTATCTGAGCTGGCTCGGCCGGGCGGTGCGTGGGGACTTCGGGATGTCCTTCACCAGCCGCACCCCGGTCGACCAACTGCTGGGCACCGCCATCGGCGTGTCCGGCACCCTGGCCGTCATCGCCATCGGGCTGGCCTTCCTCGCGGCCCTGCCCCTGGGCACGCTCGCCGCGATGCGGCCGGGGAAACGGGTCGACAACGGAGTGACCCTGCTGACGCAGAGCTTCGTCGCCGTCCCCGAATACTGGCTGGCCCCCATCCTGGTGCTGGTCTTCTCCCGCTACCTCGGCTGGCTGCCGTCGGCCGGATGGCGCGACCCGACCTCCATCATCCTGCCCGCCCTCACTCTCGCACTGCGGCCCATGGCCTACTTCACCCAGGTCACCAGAGCGGCGATGAGCGATGTCCTCGCATCGCCATATATGACCGCCGCCCGCAGCCGGGGACTGAGCGGAGGCCAGGCCCTGATGCGGCACGGGCTGCGCAATGCCCTGCTGCCGGTGATGACGCTGTTCTCCCTGTGGTTCGCGGGGCTGCTGGGCGGATCGGTGGTCGTGGAGGTCATCTTCGCCATCCCCGGCATGGGCCGGCTCGTCTACGGCGCCGTGGTCAACCACGATGTCCCGCTGATCCAGGGCGGAATCCTGTGCACCGTGGCGCTGGCGGTCCTGATCACCACCGTGACCGACTTGCTGTACGCACTGATCAACCCGGCCGTGAGGGTACGCGATGGCGCTGTCTAGCTCTCTTTCCCACGACCCCGTGCCCTCCACCGCACCCCGGCGCCTGGCACACCTGACCGCCACCGGTCTGCGCGCGGTCACCGGCCGGCACTGGACGCTGCGCGTCGGCGCCGTCGTCCTGGCCCTGGTGCTGACCGTCCTGCTGCTCACCCCGTGGATCGCACCGTACGACCCGGCCCACCAGGACCTCGGACAGCGACTGGCCGGGCCCGGCGCCCACCATCTGCTCGGCACCGACCAGTTGGGCCGGGACATCCTCAGCCGACTGATGTACGGCGGGCGCTTCTCGGTGTCCATCGCGGCGGTCACCCTGCTGCTCTCCGCGGTGATCGGCACGGTGATCGGAGCCTTCAGCGCGCGGCGCGGCGGGATGCTGGACGAGGTGGTCATGCGCACCACCGATCTGCTGATCTCCATCCCCGATGTGATCGTCGCCCTGTTCCTGATCGCCGCCTTCGGCACCGGATACGGCATGCTGATCGCGGCCCTGACCATCGTCGGGTGGACCCCCTTCGCCCGGCTGATGCGCGGCCTCGCCCTGGAGATCAACAGCCGCGAGTACATCGAGGCCGCCGAGGCGCTGGGCTGCTCCAAGGTGTTCATCGTCTTCCGCCATGTCATCCCCAACGCGCTGCGGCCCGTGCTCTCCCTGGGCTTTCTGCGGTTCGGCCACAAGCTGATCACCGTCGGCGGACTGTCGTACCTGGGGCTGGGCGTACAGCCCCCCGACTCCGACTGGGGCGCCATGCTGCTGGACGCCCAGCCGTATATGCAACGCTTCCCGCTGCTGGTGATCGCTCCCGGCGCCGCGATCTTCGTGACGGCGCTGAGCGTCACCCTGATCGGCCATGGCATGGAACTGAAGCGCAAGAGGAGGACGGATGCCACATGACACCACGCCGTCGGCAGCCTCGGCTCCCTCGGTCCGCCGCGCGACCTCGGTCCACCGTACGACGCTCGCCTCACAGGTCGTGGAGCAGATCCGGTCCCGGCTGCTCACCGGCACCTTCCCGCCCGGCTCCCAGCTGGGCGAGGCCGAACTCGCAGAATCCCTGGGAGTCAGCCGCGGCCCGGTACGCGAAGCCCTCGCCCGCCTCGTCCACGAGGGACTGCTGCTGAGCCAGCCCCATCGCGGTGTTTTCGTACCGCTGCTCGGCGAGGCCGACGTCCTCGACATCTACTACGCAAGGGAAGCCCTCGAGGCCGCCGCCTTCCGCCGGGTCATCACCTCGCCCAGACCGCCCGGCCTGCTCGCCGCCCTCGACGAGACGGTGGACGAACTCGCCCGCGCCACACGTAAGGGCGACTGGTCGAAGGTGGCCGACTTCGATGCGCGGTTCCACTCCCTGGTGATCGAGGCGGCCGGCAGCCCCCGCCTGACCCGCATGTTCGACACCGTGATCGCCGAGACCCGGCTGTGCCTGAACCTCCAGGCCGACGCCGACCCCGCACGGCTCGACCTCCTCGACGAACACCGGGAACTGGCACGGCTCATCGCGGGCGACGATGTCGACGCCGCACTGGCCGCCCTCGCCCAGCACTTCGAAGAAGCCGTCGTGACCGTGCGCAACCGCCTTCGCGCGGTACGCCGCTGAAAGGACCCCGGACATGCGCCTGCCATACCGTCCCCCGCCGACCCCCGTGGCCACCGGCGACACCGCGCTGGAGATCCGGGGCCTGCGGGTGGAGTTCTCAGAGCCCGGCCACGCTTCCGCCACCCCCGCGGTCGACGGCCTCGACCTCACCGTCCGGCGCGGCCAGATCGTCGCGCTGGTCGGCGAGTCGGGCTCCGGCAAGACCATGACGGCGCTGAGCGCCATCGGACTGCTGCCGCCCGGCGCCCGGGTCACCGGCGGCCGGATCACCCTCGGTGAGGAGGACCTGGCCACCCTGCCGCCGAAGCGGATGAACCGCGTCCGCGGCCACCGGCTGGCCATGCTCTTCCAGCAGCCCAAGGCCATGCTCGACCCCACCTGCACGGTGGGGAGCCAGGTCGCCGAACCGCTGCGACTGCACCGAGGGCTCAGCCGCCGCCAGGCCAGGGCACGGGTTGTGGAGCTCCTGCGCGACGTCGGCATCCCGGAACCCGAGCGCAGAGCCTCGGCGTACGCACACCAGCTCTCCGGCGGCATGGCCCAGCGTGTGATGATCGCGGCGGCCCTCGCCGCCGACCCCGCCATGATGATCGCCGACGAGCCGACCACCGCCCTCGACGCCACCGTCCAGGCCCAGATCCTGCGGCTGCTCCGCCGTAAGCAGCGCGAGTCCGGTATGGCCGTGCTGCTCATCACTCACGATCTCACCAGCGTCACCTCGATCGCCGACCGGGTGGCCGTCATGTACGCGGGGCGCGTGGTGGAGGAGGGATCGGTACGGGAAGTCTTCGACGCACCCCAACACCCCTACACCCGCGCCCTGTTGAAGGCATCACTGCTCCAGTCCGAGGAGGGCAAACTCTTCGCCATCCCGGGCAGCGCGACCCAGTCCCGCGCCTTGGACCACGGATGCCGGTTCCAGCCCCGATGTCCGCTCTCCCAGGACCTGGGCATCGCCGGCCGGTGTTCGGGCGCGGAGCCGCCACTGCACACCTGCGGTGGTGAGCACCGCTGCCGCTGCTGGGCCTCCCAGCCCGGCACCGAGCTCCGCGGCGAGGCGGTGGGCGTATGACCACGCTCGCGAAAGCGGACCGCGCCCCCGACCCCACGGCGCGACAGCCGCTCGTCACCGTGGAGGACCTGGTCAAGCACTTCCCGGTGCGGGGCGGGGTGTTCAGCGGCAAGAGCTCCGTCCACTCGGTCGACCATGTGTCGTTCACCATCGCCCCCGGAGAGGTCCTGGGCCTGGTGGGTGAGTCGGGCTGCGGCAAGAGCACTCTGGCCAGGGCCATGCTCGGGCTGACCCCGGTCGACTCCGGGCGCGTGCTCTTCGACGGTGTCCATGTCGCCCGGACCAGGGGGCGCGACCGCAAGGCCCTGCGCCGCTCGATGCAACTGGTCTTCCAGGACCCGTTCGCCGCACTGGACCCGCGGATGCGACTGGGCACCAGCCTCGACGCACCGCTCGCCCAGCACGGCCTGGGTACCAGGGAAGAGCGCCATCAGCGCATTCTCCAGGTCCTCGACCAGGTGGGGCTCGACGCCTCGTTCCTCGGCCGGCGCCCCGGCGAATGCTCCGGCGGCCAGCTCCAGCGGCTCGTGGTGGCCCGCGCCCTGCTGCTCCGGCCGCGCCTGCTGATCTGTGACGAGCCGACCTCCGCGCTCGACGCCTCGGTCCGCGCCCAGATCCTCAACCTCCTCGTCGAGCTCAAGGACGAGCTGGATCTGACCCTGCTGATGATCTCCCACGATCTGCGCGTCGTACGGCACATCTGCGACCGGGTGGCGGTCATGTACCTCGGCGAGATCGTCGAAGTGGCCTCCCGGGAGGAGCTGTTCGAACATCCCGCCCACCCCTACACCCGGGCGCTGCTGACCGCCTCGCTGCCGGAGGCATCCGACGGGGAGGGCGAGTTCGGCGCCCTGCGCGGTGAGCCGCCCAGCCCGCTCAGCCCGCCCTCCGGGTGCCGCTTCCACCCCCGCTGCCCGCTGGCCGCCGAGCGATGTGGCACCCAGGCGCCCACACCGAACACGGGCCCCACCGGCCGCTCCGTCTCCTGCCACTACCCGAGCGCGTGACGCGCCGCCCGACCGAAGAGAGCGAGCCGATGACGACAGTCGAGACCGCGCCCGCCACCCCGCTGACCTGGCGGCCGCCCGCCGGGGCGCTGTGGTCCGGGAGATGGGTGGACGGCGCGTCCACCATGCCCGTACACGATCCGGAAGACGGCCGCCTCCTCGGCCATGTCACGGACACCAGCCCCACCGAGGTCCACCAAGCCGTCACCGACGTGGCCACCGCCGTCGCCTCCGGGGCGAGCTGGCCCGCCTGGAAACGGCGCGAGGCGCTGGAGGAGGCCGCCGCACTGGTCCTGCGCCACCGGGAGCGGCTGGCCGAAGTGATCTCCCGGGAGGGCTGCAAAACACTACGGGAGGCCAACGGCGAGGTGTGCCGCGCCGCGGAGACCCTGAGGCTCTCGGCCCGGCAGACCGACCGCCTCACCGGGGAGACCCTGCCGTTCTCCGACACCTCCCGCGGCGAGGGCCGACTGGGCTGGTACACCCGGGAACCGGTCGGGGTGGTCGCCGCCATCACCCCCTTCAACGACCCGCTCAACCTGGTCGCGCACAAGGTGGGCCCGGCCCTGGCCGGCGGGAACGGCGTCGTCCTCAAACCGGCCGAGGCCACACCGCTCACCGCGCTCGCGTTGGCCGAGATCCTGCTGAACGCCGGGGTGCCCGCCGGACGGCTCGCGGTCGTCCCCGGCACGGGCAGCGGCGCGGGCCACGCCCTGGTCAGCCACCCACTGGTGGACCTGGTGTCCTTCACCGGCGGCCACCGGACCGGAAACGCGGTGGCGAGCGCCGCCGGAGCCAGGAAAACCCTCATGGAGCTGGGCGGAAACAACGCCGTCCTCGTCCTCGACGACGCGGACACCCGGGCGGCCGCGCAGTCCGTGGTGGCGGGCGCCTTCGGCGTGGCGGGGCAGAACTGCCTGTCGGTGCAGCGCGTCTTCGTCTCCGCGCGCATCGCCGCCCCCTTCCTCCGGGACGTGACCGCGGCCACCGAGAAGTTGCGGGTGGGCCGCAAGGCCGATCCCCGTACGGACATCGGCCCGCTCATCAGCGAACGCGAGGCGCGGCGCGTGGAGGAGTGGGTACGGGAGGCGTGCGAGCGCGGCGCCGTGGCGCACACCGGAGGCCGCCGGGACGGCGCATTCCACTGGCCGACCGTGCTCACGGACGTCCCGGCGGACGCGAAGGTGATGACCGAGGAGATCTTCGGCCCGGTGCTGGTGGTCGAGCCGATCAACACGGTGGACGAAGCCGTCGCCCGCGCCAACGACACCCGCTACGGCCTCCAGGCCGGTATCTTCACCACCGCGCTGGACACCGCCCTGGACATCGCGGAACGGCTCCGGGTGGGCGCGGTGATGATCAACGACAGCAGTGACTTCCGGATCGACGCCATGCCCTTCGGCGGGCCCAAACGGTCGGGCGTCGGCCGTGAGGGTGTGCGGTACGCCGTGGAGGCCATGACCGAGCCCAAGGTCGTCGCCGTACGCCGTGGCGCATGACCGTCCACCGCCCCCCGGCGGGTCTCAGTCGTGCGGCGGGGCCCCGGTGACCATGTGATCGGCGTGGTTGACGGCCTCGATGACCAGACGTCGCAGATGGCCGTCGTGCAGCGAGTACACCGAGCGGCGCCCCTCCTTGCGCACCTGGACCAGCCCGGCAAGCCGCAGCTTGGCCAGGTGCTGGCTCACCGCGGGGCGGGCCGCCCCGCTGGCCTCGGTGAGGGTGTTGACATCGGCCTCGCCCCGGGCGAGGGACCACACCAGATGCAGCCGGGTCGGGTCGGAGAGCAGCGAGAAGACATGGGCGGCCGTGGAGAACTGCGCCGCGCCGCTGGGATGCGTATGCGACCTGGTCGGGGTCGCCTGCTCGTCATTCACCGGCATCCGCCGACCCGGGCGGCGCGGGTGAACGGTGCGGGGTACGAACCATGCGGGTGTGAACCTTCCGCATCTGATTGATGCATGCGTGCGTTCATATGCACATAATGGTACAGAGACATGCGGTGTGTCCAATGTGGCACCCGCCAGGCTGCTCCCGGAAGCGGTGCTCCTGGACGGGGTGCTCAGCCGCTGATGGTGCGGAGGAAATGGTCGGCGTCCTCAGGTTCGCCCAGCCGTCCTACTTCCAGCCAGGACCCGTCGGTGAAGCGGAGCTGGAAAGTGGCGAATCCGCGCGGCTGGCCCGCCTCGCCTTCGACACGGACCTGATCGAGGGGAAACTCCACGACGGTCCGGAAGTCATCGGCCTTCGTGGGCGACAGCCGACGGCGAGGGGACGTGGCGATGCAGACACGCTCGCGGGCCAGCATGACCAGGCGTTTCGGGTTGGGGGAGTGCCCGTACCAGCGCAACAGCAACTGGCCTGCGGTCAGGCTCCAGTCGCCGTCGAAGATACCGTTGGTGGGATCCTGCCCACGATCGCGGGCACGGTCGCGGCTGGAGGCAGAGGAGCGGTCCTCCGGCGGAGTTTGCGGCCCCCCGGCCCGCGGTCCGCGGCGCCGTCGCCCCTGGAGCAGCCGGTCGAGTCGGTCGCCCAGCTTGTCGATCAGCATGATCGGGATGACGACGAAGAAGAACACCACAGCCCCGACGTACAGCAGCCAGTGATGGCCCGGCTTGAGTCGATTCCTGCCGGCGGCGCGGTGCACGTCTTTGGGCGGTGTGGGGATGGGCTTGTGGATCTCACACCAGACCAGAGCCACGGGGTCCTCGCCCAGGATCTTCCGGGCCCGCCGATGTACCGCGCGCTTCGCCATGCCGAAGATCCTAGAACGAGCCCATGCCTCCCCCATCAGGCGAGGGGCGGGGGAGCGCGCGGTGCGGTGTCCCACCCACCGCAGGAGATGGACGTCAACGGTCGGATTGCTGCACGATGACGCGGAGGTTGTGCTCGGCATCGCTCTGTACTGACGGCCCCGCCGCCCCCTGGAAACGGACCCGCCTTCTCCGACCCGTCTTCATCCGACTCGTCTTCGTCCGATCCGTGTCCGTCCGGCGGGGTGGCCTCTGGAAGGGAGTGGCCCGTTGTCCTTCTCCGCCTTCCGCACCGTTCCGACCTCCGCCGATGTTGTGATCATCGGTGGCGGCGTCATGGGTGTGAGCACCGCGTTTCACCTCGCCGAGGCCGGGGTGAAGAACATCGTCGTCGTCGAGCGCGGCGACCTCTGCTGCGGCAGCTCGGGCAAGCCGATCGGAGGCGTACGCGCCCAGTTCTCCGATCCGCTCAATATCGAGCTCGGCAGCCGCAGCCTGCGTGCCTACCAGGAGTTTCCCCACCGCCCCGGCGCCGACATCGGGCTCGACACCGTCGGCTACCTCTTCCTGCTCGACAGCGAACAGCAGGTGAGCGACTTCGAGACCGGCGCCGAACTCCAGAACAGCCTCGGCGTGCCGAGCCGTATGATCAGCCCCTCCGAGGCCCGGCGCCTGTGTCCTTACATCCGTACCGACGGCCTCCTGGCCGCCGCGTACTCCCCGGCCGACGGGCATGCCCGCCCCGGACTGGTCGTCCAGGGGTACGCGCGGGCCGCGGCCCGGGCCGGCGTTGTCTTCGCCACCCACACCGCCGTCTCCGGTATCCACACGGCGGAGGACCGCGTCACCGGGGTGCACACCAGCCACGGCAGCATCGCCTGCTCCACCGTCATCTGCACGGCGGGAGCCTGGTCGGCGCAGATCGGCGACATGGTCGGGATCAACCTCCCGATCCGGCCCGTGAGGCGGCAGTTGGCGTTCACCGCGCCACTCGCGCCGCCCGCCCCGCGCATCCCGTTCACCATCGACTTCGCCTCGTCCGGCTACTTCCACAACAGCGACGACGGGCTGCTGTTCGGACTGGCCGACCCCGACCAGGAAGACGGCTTCGACACCACCTGGACCCCGGAGTGGCTGGAGCTGTTCCGTACCGTCGCCCGCCACCGCGCCCCGGCCCTGGCCGATATGGAGACCGTCAGCGGTTGGGCCGGCCTGTACGAGAACACGCCGGACCACAACGCGCTGATCGGCCGTTCCGGCGAACTGCCCAACTTCCTCTACGCCGCCGGGTTCTCCGGCCACGGCTTCCTTCAGGCGCCCGCGACCGGCGAGGTCATGCGCGACCTGTACCTGGAGCGCGAGCCGTTCACCGACATCTCCCCGCTCAGCGCCGACCGGTTCCGCGACGGCGCCGATATCCGCCCCGAAGCCCACGTGGTGTGAACCCGACCGAAAGGCCGAACCATGTCAACGATCACTCAGTGGCAGCTGCGGGCCGCATTCGCGGCGCGGCTGTCGGAGATGTACGGGCAGGAGGTTCCCGCCTACACCACGCTCGTGGACGTCTCGCGCGAGGTCAACGAGGACGTCCTGCGCGCGCGGGGAGCCGATGCCGAACGCCTGGGGTCCATCAGCCGGGTGACCGCCGAGCGGCACGGAGCCATCCGCGTCGGCACGCCGAAGGAACTGCGGCAGGTCGCCCGTATCTTCTCCGCCCTGGGCATGCACCCGGTCGGCTTCTACGATCTGCGGGAGGCCGCCGCCAGCGCCGTCCCCGTCATCTCCACCGCCTTCCGGCCGGTCGACGGCGAGGAACTGGCCCGCAACCCCTTCCGGGTGTTCACCTCCATGCTCACCCCGGCCGACCCCCGCTTCTTCGACGCCGACCTGCGCTCACGCGTGGAAGCCTTCCTCGCGGACCGCGAACTCTTCCCCGCCGAACTGCTCGCACTGGCCGACCGTGCCACGGCGGAGCGGGAGCTGCCCGAGGCGGAGGCCGAGCGCTTGCTGCGACTCGCCGTGCACGCCTTCGAGCTGTCGCCCGAGCCCGTAGACCAGGCGTGGTACGAGACCCTGGAGCGGATCTCCGCCGTCGCCGCGGACATCGGCGGGGTCCGCAGCACCCACATCAACCACCTCACCCCGCGCGTCCTGGACATCGACGAGTTGTACCGGCGGATGACCGAGCGCGGCATCGAGATGATCGACACCATCCAGGGCCCGCCGAAGTGGCAGGGCCCCGACGTCCTGCTGCGGCAGACCTCCTTCCGGGCGCTGGCCGAACCCCGCGCGATGCGCACCCCGGACGGCAGCGTCGTCAGCGGCGCCCTACGAGTCCGCTTCGGTGAGGTCGAGGCCCGCGGCATCGCCCTCACCCGCAAGGGCCGCGCCCTCCACGACGAACTCCTGGGCCACATCGACGAGCAGGTGTCCCAGAACCCCTCGGCAGCGCGCAGTGATATCGCGCGCGCCGTATGGGAGCGGCACCTGCCCGGCAGCGAACGGGAACTCGCCGCAGCGGGACTCGCCTACTTCACCTACCGGCTCAACCCGGACCGGCCACGCGACGGCAGTCGGCCCCCCACCAGCGTCAGCGAACTGGTGCAACAGGGCTGGGTGTGCGCCGAGCCCATCGTCTACGAGGACTTCCTGCCCCGCTCCGCCGCCGGCATCTTCCAGTCCAACCTCAGCGGCGAGGGCACCCGCAACAACGAGCACGAAGGCACCGCCTACGACGCCGCCTGGCTCTCCGGCGCGATCGGCCACGACGTGCTGGATCCGTTCGCCCTCTACGAGCAGCAGCAGAACCGCTCCCTCGCACAGGTCGCCCGCGAGCTGGACCTCACGGGCGTCCTCGGCTGACCCCCGACCCCTCACACCCCCAAGGACCGCCATGACCAGCACAGCCCTGCCCACCACGGACGACCTGCGCGCCCGCGCCCGTAGCAGCCTCCAGAACATCGGCGTCGACGTGCCCGAGGGCAACGACTTCCACGCCCGCACCCCCATCACCGGCGAGAGCCTTTTCGGGCTGACGGCCGCCACCGACGCCGACACCGAAGAGGCCATCGCCGCCGCCCGTACGGCCTTCCTCACCTGGCGCACCACGCCCGCTCCGCGCCGCGGTGAACTTGTCCGCCGACTCGGCGAGTTGCTGCGCGAGCACAAGAGCGACCTGGGCGACCTCGTCACCATCGAGGCAGGCAAGATCCGCTCCGAGGCGCTTGGCGAGATCCAGGAAATGATCGACATCTGCGACTTCGCCGTCGGCCTGTCCCGCCAGCTCTACGGCCGCACGATCGCCTCCGAACGCCCCGGCCACCGCCTGGCCGAGACCTGGCACCCCCTCGGCGTGGTCGGTGTCATCTCCGCCTTCAACTTCCCCGCCGCCGTATGGTCCTGGAACACCGCCATCGCCCTCGTCTGCGGCGACACCGTGATCTGGAAGCCCTCGGAACTCACCCCACTGATCTCCCTGGCCTGCGACCACCTGCTCGTCCGAGCCGCCGAGGAGGTGGGCGCGCCCCGCGACGTACACCGCCTCGTGCTCGGCGACCGCGCCATCGGTGAGAAGCTGGTCGACGACCCGCGCGTGGCGCTCGTCAGCGCCACCGGCTCCACCCGCATGGGCCGCGAGGTCGGCCCCCGCGTCGCGGCCCGCTTCGGCCGCAGCCTGCTGGAACTCGGCGGCAACAACGCGGCGATCGTGGCCCCCTCCGCCGACCTGGACCTCGCCATCCAGGGCATCGTCTTCGCCGCGGTCGGCACCGCAGGCCAGCGCTGTACGACGCTGCGCCGCCTCATCGTCCACCGCGATATCGCCGGCACCCTCATCGAGCGGCTGACCGCCGCCTACCACAGGCTCCCCATTGGCAATCCGTTCAACGACACCACGCTCGTCGGCCCGCTCATCTCCACCGCGGCCCTCGATGCCATGCTGGGCGCCCTCACCCGCGTCCAGGCCCAGGGCGGCAAGATCCTGGCCGGCGGAAACCGGCGCCTGACGGAGGCCGCGCCCTCGGCGGCCTACACCGAGCCGGTCCTCGTCCGCGTCGACGAACAGACCGATGTCGTACGGGAGGAGACCTTCGCACCGATCCTGTACGTACTCACCTACGACACCCTCGGCGAGGCGATCGCGCTGCACAACGACGTCCCCCAGGGCCTGTCGTCCAGCATCTTCACCCGCGACCAGCAGGAAGCCGAGATCTTCCTCTCCGCCGCCGGCTCCGACTGCGGCATCGCCAACGTCAACATCGGCACCTCAGGAGCCGAAATCGGCGGCGCCTTCGGCGGCGAAAAGGACACCGGCGGCGGCCGGGAGTCCGGGTCCGACGCCTGGAAGTCCTATATGCGCGCGGCCACCAACACCATCAACTACTCCAGCGAACTCGCCCTCGCCCAGGGCGTCAGCTTCCTCTGATCAGGCTGGGGCGGGATACCGATCGCCGGTATTCCGCCCCGCCGGGACCGAGCACTTCAGTGCCGCGTGAGAACAGCCGTCCCCTTCTCATGCTCGATGAATTCGGAGGACCAATCCGGATACTCGCGGCACCAGCGCTCGACTATCTCCCGCTCGTCGGGACGACTCGCATCGTCCATGATTATCCTTGCCTCGCTGCTCACTTTCGATTCCAGCAGGGGAAGTGCCGGGTACCTGGAAAGTGGATACATGAACCCCGGAGGTCCGTCGACCACCACCATGTCGCAGCTCTCGACATCGTCCAGCCGCTTCGGGTCGTACCAGTGCCGACGCTCTCCCTTGATGTCCACCTCGACCAGTGGGGCGATACGCACCTGTGCATACGCGTCCAGCCCCTGCTGCTGCAACGTGGCGGCTGTCTCGGCGCCGAAGTTTTCATCGTGGTCGATCGAGACGATCTTCCCGGGGATTTCGAAATGGCGAAGCGCGTTTGCCATCCAGACCGTTGTGGCGCCGCTTCCTATATCCAGGATGGAGACCGGACGCTGCTTCTGGATCTGCGAGATCAGGAACAGCAGGAGGTCGGGCGAGGCCGTCCACTTTGTGGGTTGTGGCATCGCGTGCTTGACGGGAACGATCGCGTAGAGATTCGTCAGCGCCTCAACCTGCCTGAAACGGTTCGTCATAACCTCCCGAAGGTCGGTGATTTCCCTCAGGATGTCGTCCATCGACGTCATTGTTCAACTCTCGTTCATGGCCGTAATTGCGTGAATCTTATCTTCTGCCGCGCTGTGGCGGGTTCGCAGCAGGATGACGGTCAGCACGGCGGCGGCCACGAACGCGCCGGTCGCCATCGCGATGTAACCGTGGACCCCCGCGGCCGAGTTCACCGTTTCGCCGTCGATGACCATGTTGGTGGACTTGAGCACGGCCGAACCCACGAACTTCAGGATCACCGCCCCGGTCGCGACCATGACCATCACCATGCTGGACACGACGCCCTGTCGCTCCGGGGGCGCGAGCGTCGCCGCCATGTTGAAGCCGGATGTCACGAGCGTTCCCGCGGTGAGGCTCAGCAGGAAGGAGCACACCACCGCGAGAGGCAGCAGGGAGTCCCCGAGGAACATCCCGACGGTGCCCGCCGTCCCGAGCGCTACGCCGCCGGCGAGGGTCACGGCCGGCCCGAAGCGTGTTCCCAGCGCCCCGGCCAGGGTGCCGCCGAGCACGATTCCGATCGCCGGTACGCCGTACAGCAGGCCCAGCGCTCCCGGGGCGGCGAGTCCGTACCCGAGGTGCTGATCCGCCGGGACCTTGGCGATGAGGCCGAAGAGCGTGAGCATGCTCTGGTACGCGCCGGTACCGAAGACGACCACGAGAAGCGTGAGCACCAGTGGCCTGCCGAGGTTCCTGATGTCGATCACAGGCTCGGGAACCCGGCTCGCCACCAGGAACCACCTGGCCAGTGCCGCGGCGCCGGCCACGAGCAGGGCGAGCGGCCCCACGGCGAACCAGCCGAAGTCCGACCCGAGACTGATATAGCTGAGCACCGCCGCCAGACCTCCGCCGAGAAGCAGGGCCCCGGCGATGTCGACCTTGCCCGGTGTCCTGAGCGTGGACGCGGGAAGGAGCCTGTGCACGAGAACGGCCGCGACGGCCGCGAACACCGCCGACGCGACGAACACACTCCGCCAGCCGAACTCCGCGGCCGTTATCTCGAAGAGAACGGGCATCCCGATGCTGAGAAGCGCGGAGCCCGAGGTCACGATGCCGGTGGCGATCATCGCCATGTCCGGTGCGCATATGTCCCGGATGAGGGCGACCGTGAGGAAGACGGCCCCCACGGCCGCTCCCTGCAGCAGGCGCCCGAGGACGAGCACCCAGAGGCTGGGCGCGACAAGGCACACCAGGGCGCCCGCCAAGGCGGTGAGCAACGTCATGACCAGCACTTTGCGCTTGCCGTGGATATCGGCACTCTTTCCGAGCAGTGGCGCCCACATCGCTCCCGCGAGCAGCGAACTGGCGTCGATCCACGCCGACTGATCGGTGCCGAAGTGGTCGAGCATCTCCGGAAGGACGAGGAGCGGCGCCGTGACCACCGTGTCCACCATGGCGTTCACCAAAATCAGGATGGCCACCTGGCCGACGAGCCGCCCGTTCCAACTCGTGTGTTGTTCGCTGCCGGGCACTCTGGTGCTGGGCTGTTCGCTGCTGGTGTCGACGCTGCCCACGCTGCTGTCATGCATGAAGCGCTCTGCCTTCTCTCTGGACCCTTATGTGGTCGAGATCGCCTGAGCCTTCACGGTGATGCGCTGTTCTGGGACAGATCTGCACGAGTCTGGGTGCGTCATGCGAACCGGTAGTCCCGTCCGATGGAACGCGGCAGGTCGCGGGAGTTGGTCAGCCGGTAGTTCACAGAAACTCACAGAGAGCGGCCCCCGTGGCGCGGGCCCCCGGACCCGCACCGGTTCGTACACCAGCGTCAGCCGCGGCCCTTTCTGCTCGCGGAAATGCGTTCATCTTTGTCCGTTGTCCACCCCCGTTGAGGTGAGACGTGCCGGCGGAGGCAGCGGTGCGTTGTGCGGGCCGTTGGTGAGCGCCTGGATCACGAAGGCTGCGAAGCGTCGGGAAGCTGCTACCTGGGTGGTGGGGGATGCCGTTTGGATGCCCTTGTTGGCCATCAGCATGAGGACGAGGTCGTCCAGGACGAAGTCGGGGCGCAGATGTCCCGTTCGCTTGGCTCGGCCGGCCATGTCGGCGATGGCCTTGAGCATGTGTTCGCGGCTGGTGGTCAGGCCGGCGGCTCGGGGGTAGGCCGACAGGAACGCCTCGGTGAAGCCTCGATCGCGTGCGTGCAGTTCACAGACGTTCTCGATCATTTGGCACAGGCCGTGCCATGGATCAGGGTCGGCGCTCGCCTGGTCGACGATGTCCTGGCAGGCACGCAGTTGGTCGGCAAAGGCCGCGGCGACCAGAGACTCCTTGGTCGGGAAGTGCCGGTACAAGGTGGCGGGTCCGACGTCGGCGCGCCGCGCGATCTCCCGCATCGGAACGCTCAGGCCCTCCCGCGAGAACAGCGCCCGGGCGGCCTCGAGGAGCCGTTCATGGTTGTCCCGCGCGTCGGATCGCAGAGAGTGAGGCAAATCGTGGGTCACGCTCTCACTTTAGGTTAACCGGACGGGGGCGTCCGTTAACGTCCGAGGCAGAACCGGCCAGGTCAAACCCCTCGGGGTGCGATGTGGGGCGGTTCAGGGGGCGTAAGTGTCCGAACGAGACATCGCGTGTGTGGAGGTACCCGTGAAGGCCGTGCAGATCCGGACCTTCGGAGGTCCTGAGGGACTGGCCCTTGTCGACCTGCCGACGCCCGTCCCCACCGAGGGGGAGGTCGTCATCGCTGTCGAGGCGGTGGGGGTCGCCGGTGTGGACGTCTTGATCCGCAGGGGAGCACTGGCCGCTTACGGCTTCGAGGAAGGCTTTGTCCCCGGCAGTGAGGTGGCGGGCACGGTCACGGCCGTCGGACAGGGGGTTGACGCGTCCTGGGTCGGCCGCCGGGTGTGGGCCTTCACCGGCACGGGAGGAGGCTACGTGGAGCAGGCGTGCGCGCCGCTCGAGCAGGTTCTGCCATTGCCCCCAGGGCTGTCGCCGGCCCATGCGGTCGCTGTTGGCAGCCCCGGAGCCGTTGCGCACTTCGGCCTGGCACACGCCCACTTCGCCCCTGGCGACGCGGTGCTCGTGCGCGGCGCGGCAGGCAGCATCGGCATCATGGCGGTGCAACTGGCGGCCCGTAAAGGCGCCTCCGCGGTGGCGGTGACCACGTCGTCGGCCGAGCGCGGAGAGCGCCTGCGCCGACTGGGCGCGACGGATGTGCTGGACCGCTCCGGCCACGGTGGCGCCGACGCCCCCGCGGGCTATGACGTGATCCTCGATGTCGTGGCCGGCGACGACCTTCCGTCGTTCTTCGACCGGCTCAATCCGCACGGGCGCATGGTGGCCGTCGGGGTCGTGGGAGGGCAGCCGCCCGCGGACTTCGGAACGGCGCTGATGGCGCGGTTCCAGAAGTCGATCTCGTTCGCCACCTTCAGCGCGGACACGGTCGGCGCGGCGGATCTGCAGGCCGTACGCCGCGAACACTTCACGGCCGCGGCGCGGGGCGAACTCACCGCGGTGGTGCACGATGTGCTCTCGCTGGACCAAGCCGTCCTGGCACACCACAAGATGGACGCGGGCGAAGTCTTCGGCCGGATCGTGCTCACGCCCTGACGCGCCCGCGGCGGCACCGGTCGGCGCCGCCACTCGGCGTGCGAGCGACAGGCCCTAGGGGGAGGTGGCGGCGAAAACCGGTTCCAGGGCCCGGGCCAGTCGGCCGAGCCAGTCCTCCGCCGTGCCGCGTACCCACGGGTGCTCCGCGCGGAAGCCGCTCCAGTCGACCCGCCACCGGGCCACGGCACCCGGGCCGAAGCCGTCGGCTCCGCTGCCCAGGGTGCGGCGCAACACCTTCCGCAGCAGCCGCGGTGACAGCCTGGTCCCGTGCGCCTCGGCGAGCAGCACCGCGTCGTACAGGTCCTTGCCCTGCGCCCGGCCCTCGGTCTCGCAGTCCGCGTGCAGCCACAGCACTTTCCACGCCAGCGAGAGCTCCGGGCTCGCGGTCCGTACGGCGATGGGGGTGCCGCCGTCGCCCCTCGGGATCGGTGTCCAGACCGGGGTCTGCGGCAGCAGTTCGTCGCGGGCGAAGTCCAGCCGCACCTCGCCCGGCGGCAGCCCTTCCGCCCGCCAGGGGATCACCAGACGTACGCCGGGGGTGTCGTACTCCGCATACGTCCACGTGCCGTCGTCCTTCGCGGCGTCCGCATCGAGCAGCACCCCGGGGGCCGCCTCCGGCTGCCTGCGCACACGGTCCAGCAGGTCCATATACGGGGGGCTCGGCTCCACCGTCTCCGCGTCGGCGACGATCCAGTGCAGGCCCTCCGGCGGCAGAACGGCGCGCTGTCCGCCGGTGTCGAACTCCTCGTCCCGCCATATCTCGTAGCGGGCCGCGCCGTCCGCGGCTTCCGGCCACTGCTGGACGACCTCGACTCCCGCCACGTACGGATACGGGTCCAGCGGGTCCACGCGGACCTCGTCCTCCAGCACCACCCAGTCGAGGTCGGCCGGTTCACGGGCCGCCTGCCCTGCCCAGGCCGACATGACCATGCTTCCGCGCAGCACGAGGGATGTGCTCCACGGTGCCTCTGCGATGAGGGCGAGCACGTGGTCCAGGGCCGCGCGGTGTGCCGCGCGCCGCTCGGGGCTCACGCGGGCCCTCCGTCACGTCCGTTCACGGGAGACGACGCTAGCAACCGGCTCCGACAGCGCCTGACGTTCAGCGCTGCGTCACTGAGGGGCGTAAACGGCGTGCTGCGACGACGCTCCGTTGCTATCCTCGGGCGCATGATCACGCTTTCGCCTCAGCGCCGGATGATGCCCCTTCGACGGGGCTGCTGAGCACGGACGCGTACCGAATCCGAGGCCCCGGGACGGGGCCTCGACTGTTGTGCGACCAGGCCTCGCTACCCGGTAGGAGGACCGATGACCGCACCACGCCGCTACATCACCACGACCATTCCGTACGTCAACGCGCGTCCGCACCTGGGTTTCGCCCTGGAACTCGTCCAAGCGGACACGTTGGCGCGTCACCACCGCCGGCGAGGTGAGCAGGTCCGGCTGCTCAGCGGAACCGACGACAACTCTCTGAAGAACGTCCTGGCCGCCGAAGCGGCCGGCGTCGATGTGCAGTCGTTCGTCGACCGTAACGCCGACGCGTTCGCCGCACTGCGCGGCCCACTGGCGCTCTCGTTCGACGACTTCATCCGCACCAGCAGCGACCCGCGCCACCGCGTCGGAGTCGAACGGCTGTGGCGCAGGTGCGCCGCGTCGGGCGACCTCTATCGCAGAGCGTACGAGGGCCTGTACTGCGTGGGCTGCGAGCAGTTCTACACCCCTGACGAACTGGTCGATGGACGGTGTGGCGAACACGGCACCGAACCTCAGCTCGTCGCGGAGGAGAACTGGTTCTTCCGGCTGTCCCGTTACGCCGACCGCCTCCATCAGCTGCTCTCCAGCGGCGACCTGCGCATCGAGCCCGTCGCCCGCCGCAACGAGGTCCTGGCCCTGATCGAAGGCGGCCTGCACGACTTCTCCGTCTCCCGCTCCCACAGCCGCGCCCGGGGCTGGGGCATCCCCGTGCCCGAAGACCCGAGCCAGGTCGTCTATGTGTGGTGGGACGCCCTGGGCAACTACGTCACCAGCCTTGGATACGGCACCGATGACACCGCCTACGACCAGTGGTGGGCCACCAGCGAGCGCCGTGTCCACCTGGTCGGCAAGGGAGTGGTGCGCTTCCACGCCGTGTACTGGCCGGCCATGCTGCTGTCGGCCGGACTTCCGCTGCCCACCGACATCCTGGTCCACGACTACCTCACCGTCGACGGCCGCAAGATCAGCAAGTCCGCCGGAACCACCGTCGATCCGGCCGCACTGGCCGCGACCTATGGCACCGACGCGGTGCGCTGGTGGCTTCTGCGCGATGTGCCCCGGGTCGGGGACGCCGACTTCACTCCCGACCGTCTGACCGCCCGCGCGGATGGGGATTTCGCCGGGGGACTGGGCAACCTCGTCCATCGCATCGTGACCATGGTCCACCGCTTTCGCGGCGGAACCGTCCCCGGCTCCGCCCCCTCCAGTGGGTTGGCGCTGGCGGACGTCTGCCGGAAGGTGCCCGGTCTCGTCGACGCCGCCTTGGCCGACTTCGACTTCCGGCGCGCCACCCGCGCTGTCTGGAACATCGTGGAGGAAGCCAACCGATGTATCGATGCCACTCGGCCATGGGAACTGGCTCGGGCGGAGCGGCAGGGCGACAGCGAAGCTGCGAAGCGGCTCGACACCGTCCTCGTCACACTGGTCACCGCATGCCGCGTACTGGCGGATGAACTACGCCCCTTCATTCCCGATGCCGCCACGCGGATCACCGCACAGCTGACACCGGTCGAGGGGCGTCTGCCCGCAGCACAGCCGCTGTTCTCCCGACTTCAGGAGGACACGCGGCCGGTGTGACCTCCGGTGCTCCATTGGCCCGGTCGGCTGCTCCGCGTGATCAGCGGCTTTCACTTCGAGCCGTAGAACAGCCGCAGGAACTCCTCCATCGCCGCGTCGACACCGGCGCGGTCACCGGTGGCGAGCAGATCGAGCAGCAGACCGCGGACGGTGGCGAGCCCCAGCCTGGCGCGGTTCCGGGCCACGGCGGGGTCCGCCCCTGCGCCGGTCTCGGCTGCCACAAGCGGTTCCAGCCAGTCCGTCACGAGCCCTTCGAGGACCGGGGCCGCCTCGGGGCGGCCCCGCAGGGCGTGCCCGCAGACCTCGAAGAAGAGCCGTTCCTGACCGGCCAGCCGAGGATCGGTCAGCTGCCGCCACAGCCGCCGCGCGACATCGGCGGGCGAGAGACCGGGCTCCAGGCGCAGCTGGGACAGCAGATCGCGCTGGCGCCGCTCCGACGTCCGGACGATCTCGATGAGCAGCTGTTCCTTGGAGCCGAAGTAGTGGATCAGCATGCGGTGGCTGACGCCGATCGCGGCGCCCAGGCGGCGCAGGCTCAGATCCGCGATGCCGTGCGCCGCGACGTGGTCGACCGCCGCCTCCACCAGTTGTGTACGCCGGTCCCCGTCCGTGCCCTGCCCGGCCTCGCCCTCGGAATGCGCGTCGTCCGTATTCACCACGTCGCGAGTGTACCAATCGGTACATGGGGCGTGTACCGTCTGGTACATGATCCCCGTCACCGTGTCGATCGACGTACCGCAGACGCCCGAGCAGGTCTTCGACTTCCTCGATGTCATGGCTCACCACGAGCGATTCACCAACCACTACCTGACCGACTACCGCTACAGCGGCCCCGACCGCGGCATCGGATCGTGCGCAACGGTCACCGCGGCGCTGGGCGGTACGAAGACCGACGTCGCCATCGAGGTCGTCGATGCCGAAGCGCCGCGGCGCATCGTCGAACGCAACGTCAGCGCGGCCGGCCGACGCGTGGCCCACGGCACCTACACCATCGAACCGCTGCCAACCGGCGGCAGCCGCATCTCGTTCACCTACGCCTGGGAACGCGCCCCTCTCGCCGACCGGCTACTGTCCCCGGTCGTACGGCCCACGATGCGGCGCGCCAACCGCACGGTCATGCAACGCCTGGCCGACGAGTTGGCTCGCCATGTGTCCACTGCCGACTCCTGACGGCCGTGCATGCCACCGCGGGTTGCATTGGTGGCTCGCTGGACCTCGTCTGACGCAGCCACTGTAGGCGTCGATGTCAGGGCTTGATGGCGTGCAGGACGCGCAGACCGCGGGGGCCCACCTCGTCGTGGCGGATGTCGAGGCCGGCCATGCGGCACTGGTCGGTCACCCACTGCGGAGCCAGCCGGAGTTTGGGATAGCTGCTGGCCTTGAGCTGCCAGCCGTCGTCATGGCGGGTGTGCAGCAGATCGTGGACCTGGACCGTGTTCTCGTCGGGATAGTCGAGGAAGCAGGTGAGGATCCGGTCCGCGGTGCTGCGGACGGGGATGAAGCGGTCCGGGCCGATGAGTTCGTGTGTCAGATCGCGGTAGGTGGCGACGAAACTTCCGCCCGGGCGCAGCGCCTTGGCGATGTCCGTGATCAGTTCCTGTACGTGCGTACGGCTGGACAGGTGCGGCAGGGTGTCGCCCATGCATACCACGGCAGCGACCGAGCCCGGGGTGGTGAGTCGGGGCAGGGCGCCGTGGATGTCTCCGTGGACGGGACGGATGGCCTCCGCGGTCCCGGAGCGCTTGGCGTGTTCCCGGAGTTCGTCCAGGAGCGTGGTGCTGGTGTCGACGGCGGTCACCGCGGTGAAGCCGAGGCGGGCGAGGGCCAGGGCCTGGGGGCCGGGGCCGCAGCCGAGGTCGACGGCGGTGGTGTTCTCTTCCGGAGGGGCGACCAGGCCGAGACCGCGGAGGAGTTCGGCCTGTGCCGCCGCCACCGTCTCTATGTCACCGCCGAGCATCCATGTGTAGTGCTCGGCGAGCAGATCGTCGTAGTGCTCGGCAGCGGTGGTCATACGGGTTCCTTTCGCGAGCAGCTGGCGGTGGCTATTCCCCGGAGCCGGGGAGCGGGCCGAGTGTGGTGGCGTCGCTCACGGCCGACTCACCCGTACGCACCCAGGCGGCGAGATCGGCGAGGTACACGTTTGCCAGAGCGGCCTCCAGGGCGTCCCCGAGGGCGGCCCGATACGTGGGTGTCGCCTCCGCGTAGCGTTCCCGGCCGGTCGTGGTGATGCTCGCGCTGACCGCCCGACCGTCACCAGCCGCGGATGTCCGCTCCGCCAGCCCCCGCGCTTCCAGCCGGCCGACCAGGCGCGTCACGGTGCTGTCCTTGAGCCCGATCCGGTCGGCCAACTCACCCATACGCAGGGCGGGGCCGCTGTCGGGGCGGCCGAGCGCGCACAGTGCGCGGTACTCCGACAGCGGCAGGCCGTGCCCGTACTGCAGAGCGTCGTCCAACTGCTTCTCCACGCGGCCCAGCAGTCGTACGGCCATGCACCAGCGGTCGTCCTGCGCGTCGTCGGCGGGCTGCCGTGTCTCGTGGGATCTCTGACTTGGAGTCGTCACAGGGGCACGGTATCTGCTTGTACAAGCAGATAAAAGGCGTACCCGCTCCTGGCCGACAGGGTGAACCGACCGCCGTGTCGGCGGTCGGTTCAGTTGGTGGCCGGGCGGCCGGGGTGGCTCAGACCGTGGAGCGCCCGAGTTCGGTGTCCCGTTGCTGCGTGTTCGCGATGACGGGTCGGCCCTCGATCAGCCGCTTGATGCCGAAGGTGGCGACGGTGGCCACGGCCATCGCGGCGACCAGGAACCACAGACCGGTGACGGGGGACGAGGTGCGGTCCACGATCACACCGATCCCCATGGGACCGAATCCGCCGCCCAGGTTGCCCACGGCGTTGATCATGGCGATGCCCGAGGCGGCCTGAACGCCCGTGAGGAACCGGGACGGCAGCGACCAGAGCACCGGCTGTCCGGCGAAGATGCCCACCGCGGCCACGCTGATGAGCGCCATCTGCAGCACGTGGTTGTCCACCAGCGCGGTGGCGGCCAGGCCCAGGGCGCCCACGGCCGTGGTGGCGGCGATCCACGGGTAGCGGGAGCCGCTGCGGTCGGCGAGCTTTGGCACGACGTACAGGCCGAGGGCGACGAAGACATAGGGAATGGCGGTGATGAACCCGGTGGCCGTGGAGGACAGGCCGCCGAAGCCGTCGACGATGGTCGGCAGCCAGAAGCTGAGGCCGTAGGCGCCGAGGGGGAAGCACAGGAAGTACAGCGCCATCCACACGACGCGCTTGTCGCGCAGTGCGCTCAGCGGGTTCTCGTGGGCCGCGCCCAGCGCGTCCGTCTCTCGGGCGAGTTCATCGGCGATCCAGCCCTTCTCGTCGGCGGTCAGCCAGCGCACCCCGTCCGGTCCGTCCGGGAGGATACGGAGAGTGACGACGGCGAGCAGTATGGCGGGCAGCCCGGTGGCAACGAAGATCCACTGCCAGCCTTCCAGGCCGAGGGTGCCGTCCAGGTCACCGAGCGCGCCCATGAGCGGATTGCCGATGATGAAGGCGAGCGGGGACGCCATCATGAACCAGCCGGTCATCCGCGCCCGGTAGCGGTACGGGTACCACTTGGTCAGGTAGTAGAGGACGCCGGGGTAGAACCCCGCCTCGGCCACGCCGAGCAGAAAACGGGCGGCGTAGAACTGCCAGGCGGTGGAGACCAGGGCCGTGAGGACGGTGACCAGGCCCCAGCTGACCATGATCCTGGTGAACCAGCGGCGCGCTCCGAACCGCTCGAGAAGGATGTTGCTGGGCACTTCGAAGATCGCGTACGCGACGAAGAACGCGACTTGGCCGAGGGTGAACGCGGCGCTGGACAGCCCCAGTTCGTCTTGGAGTGTCAGCTTGGCGAACCCGACGTTCGACCGGTCGACATAGGCGACCAAATAGAGCAGCACCAGGAACGGCATCAGCCGCCAGGTGACCGTTTTCATCACTTTCGCTTCCATGCGGCTCTCTCCCAGGAGTTTCGGCATTGATCCTCTGGACGGTGACGGAAGGTATCGTGATTTGATAGCACCATTGAAGAGGTGGATGGGACACAGCTTGGTCACGGCCACCTCAGCGCACGGAAAGGACATCGCGCATGGCCGCGCTCGACCCCTCGCCCACCGCCACCGCCGACAGCACCGGCAGCGCCACAGCAGCCACCGCCGCCACCGTCGTCGCCAACGCCGGCAGCGCCGCCCCCCTCCGCAGCCGCGCCTGGTTCGGCGACGGAGGGAAGAACGGCTTCATCTCACGGCACCATCTGCGCGCCATGGGCCGGGGCGGTCATAACTTCGACGGCCGCCCCGTCATCGGCATCTGCAACACCTACTCCGAACTGACGCCGTGCAACGGCCACTTGCAGATCCTCGCCGATGCCGTGAAACGCGGTGTGCTGCAGGCGGGTGGCTTCCCGCTGGAGTTTCCCGCGATGTCGCTGGGCGAGCCGTTCCTCCGCCCGACCTCGATGCTCTACCGCAATCTCGCCGCCATGGAGATCGAGGAGCAGATCCGGGCCAACCCGCTGGACGCCGTCGTCCTCCTGACCGGCTGCGACAAGACCACCCCCGCCGCGCTGATGGGCGCCGCCAGCGCCGGGGTGCCGGCGATCGTCTTCACCGGTGGCCCGATGCTCAACGGGCGCTTCCGCGGCCGCAACGTCGGCTCGGGTACGGACATCTGGCGGATGACCGAGGAGTTGCGGGCGGGCACGATCACCCAGGAGGAGTTCACCGAGTTCGAGTCCTCGCTGAACCGCTCGGCGGGCCACTGCATGACCATGGGCACCGCTTCGACGATGGCCTGTCTCGCCGAGGCGCTGGGCATGATGCTGCCGGGCGCCTCCGGTCTGCCCGCTGTGGACGCCCGCCGCGGCACACTCGCCGAGGCCACCGGCGCCCGCGCCGTCGAACTCGCGGGCAGCGCCCTCACCCCGGGCCGGATCATGACCCGCGAGGCGTTCGAGAACGCCATTCGGGTCAACGCGGCGATCGGCGGCTCCACCAACGCCGTCGTACACCTCCTCGCCGTGGCCGGCCGGCTCGGCGTACCGCTCGCGCTCGACGACTTCGACCGGCTCGGCGCCGAACTGCCGCTGCTGGTGGACCTGATGCCGTCCGGCCGCTTCCTGATGGAGGAGTTCGCGTATGCCGGCGGGCTGCCCGCGCTCATCAACGATCTGCGGGACCGGCTGCACCACGACACCGTCACCGTGACCGGCCGGAGCCTCGTCGACAACTGCGCGGGCGCCGAGGTGTACGACCGTGAGGTGATCCGCCCGCTCGACAATCCGGTGCAGCCCGCCGGCACCGGCACCGCCGTCGTCCGCGGTAACCTCGCGCCCGACGGCGCGGTCGTCAAGCAGTCCGCGGCCGACCCGGCACTGCTCCGGCACACCGGCCCCGCCCTGGTCTTCGACTCCGTGGAGGAGTATCTGGCCGTCGCCGAGGACGACGACCTCGATGTCACCGCCGACACCGTCCTCGTCGTACGCAACCTCGGCCCGCGCGGCTACCCCGGGATGCCGGAGGTGGGCAACTTGCCGCTGCCCAAGAAACTCCTCGACGCCGGGGTCCGGGACATGGTGCGGATCTCCGACGCGCGCATGTCCGGTACGGCCTTCGGCGCCTGTGTGCTGCACGTCGCCCCGGAGGCGGCGGTCGGCGGACCGCTGGCGCTGATACGTACGGGGGATCAGGTCCGGCTCGACGTACCGGGGCGGCGCCTGGACATGCTGGTCGAGGACGCCGAACTGGACGAGCGGCGGGCCGAGTGGCAACCGCCGAAGCCGCCCGCCGACCGCGGCTGGACATACCTCTACACCCGGCATGTCACCCAGGCCGACACCGGCGCCGATCTCGACTTCCTGGTCGGCTCCACCGATTCCGCCCCGCCGCGGCAGGCGTTCTGAGGCATTCACCACAGGTGTTCTGAGGCATTCAGAGGAGTACGCATGTCCTACGAGGAACAGTCACGCATGAGCGAGCGTGTCCCGCCGGAACGCTGCCCACCCCCGGAGCCGGAAACCTCTCCGATGAGCGCTGCCCCCGGGCGGCCGGTGGCGCCTGAGGTCGTGACATGCGGCGAGGCGATGCTCCTGATGGTGGCGGAGCCCGGGGTGCCGCTGGAGCGGGCGACGGTGTTCCGGCGCTCCGTGGCGGGCGCGGAGTCCAACGTGGCGACCGGGCTCGCCAGGCTCGGACACCACACGCGCTGGCTCGGCCGCGTCGGCGACGACCCCTCCGGCCGGTCCGTACTGGCTCAGCTGCGCGCGGACGCCATCGACACGTCGTACGCCGTCGTGGACCCATCGGCGCCCACCGGGCTGCTGCTGCGGGACAGCCATGCGGCGCGGGCGATCGATGTGCAGTACCACCGGGCGGGCTCGGCGGCGTCCCGGCTCACCGCCGACGAGCTGACCGCCGAGATGGTGGAGGGCGCCCGGCTCGTGCACATCACGGGCATCACCCCCATGCTCTCGGACTCCGCCCACACGGCGACGCTGCGGCTGCTGGAGCTGGCCCGCGCGGTCGGCGCGACGGTTTCCTTCGACCCGAACGTACGGCTGAAACTGGGCACCCCCGAGCGCTGGCGCACGGTCGTGGGGCCGCTGTTGGAACAGGCGGACGTAACTCTGGCCGGCGAGGACGAGCTGGAGCTGCTGGGCGCGACGGCCCACGGGCTGCTCGCCGCGGGTGTCACCACGGCCGTGGTGAAGCACCGCGACAAGTCGGCCACCTGCAGTACGGCGGACGGCACATGGCGACAGGACGCGTTCCGGGTACCGGCCGCCGACCCGGTGGGGGCGGGCGACGCGTTCGCCGCCGGGTTTCTCTCCGGGGTCCTGAGTGGCGCACCGTACGACCGCTGTCTGGCGGCGGCGGCCGCGGTCGCCGCGCTCGTGGTGCAGTGCACCACCGACACCGACGGCCTTCCCGATCGCCGGGGCCTGGATCGCGCGCTGTCGTCGTTCACGGGCGGCGCGGAGACCGTCCACCGCTGACGCCCAGCACTCACTTCACCACCGCACCACACCAGGAGCACTCATGTATCGATGGGACATCGTCCGGGCCGTCACCGCTCAGCGGGTGTTCGGGATCGTCCGGGCGGCTGGGCCGCGGGAGGCCCTGGCCGCGGCCGTGGCCGTGCTCGACGCCGGGCTGAACGCCGTGGAGGTGGCGCTGACCACGCCGCGCGCGCTGAGCGCCGTCGCCGAGTTGACCGCGGAACGGCCGGATGCCCTGGTCGGCGCCGGCACGGTCATCGACGCCCCCGCCGCGCGGGCCGCGGTGGAGGCGGGCGCCCGGTTCCTGGTGTCGCCGAGCCTGCACCCGGAGGTGATCCGCACCGGACACCGCTACGGCGTGCCGGTCTTCCCCGGCGTCGCCACCCCGACCGAAATGGTCCGTGCCCTGGAGGAGGGCGCGGACGCGCTCAAGCTCTTCCCGGCCTCCGGCGCATCGCCGACCTGGCTGCGCGACGTACGGGCCGCACTACCCCAGGCCCCCGTGATCCCCACCGGTGGTGTGACAATGGACAACGCACCGGAGTGGATCGCGGCCGGGGCCATCGCCTGCGGCATGGGCTCGGCGCTCACCTCGGGCGGCGCCCAAGCGGCGGGCGAGCGGGTGACCACGCTCCTCGGCCGCCTCGCACAGGCCCGCTGAAACCCCGGGTCGGTCGAGGGCGGTAGAGCAGGACGGAAACGGGGAGCGCGTGGAACTGCAAGGGCTGCACGGACAGGTGGTGGACCAGATCGGCCTGTCCCTCGCCGCGGAGGAGACCCGCGCCGGCGAGGTGCTGCGCCTGGAGGACGTCCAGGAGCGCTATGGCGTCTCACGGACCGTCGCCCGGGAAGCGGTCCGAGTGCTGGAGTCCAAGCGCGTCGTCACCTCCCGCCCCCGTATCGGCATCACCGTACGGCCGATGACCGAGTGGAACCTGTACGACCCCCAGGTCATCCGCTGGCGGCTGAACTCACCGCACCGCGGGGCCCAGCTGCGCGAACTGGCGGAACTGCGCGCCGCCGTCGAGCCGTCCGCGGCCGCGCTTGCCGCGGCCTCGGGCGACGACGAAACCTGCAAGGCGCTCTTGGCGCATGCCCGGGCGATGGCGACCGCGGCGGCCGAGGCGGACACGGCCGGGTTCGTCGCGGCGGACGCCGCGTTCCACCGGGCGCTGCTCACCGCGTCGGGCAACGGGATGTTCGCCCAGCTCGCCGAGGTCACGGAGGAGTTGCTGACCGCCCGCCGCGAGCTGAGCCTGATGCCGGAGCGGGTCGACGAGGCGGCGGTCCGGCGCCACCAGGAAGTCGCGCAGGCCGTCGCCGAGGGGCGCCCGGCGGATGCCGCGGCCTGCGTACGGTCCATCGTGGACACCGCCCACAGCGAGGTCGAGGGCCTGCTGAGCGACACCGCCACGCCACCGTCGGCCTCATGCGCGCTGGACGTCTGAGGAGAACACGGGAAGCTCGTACGTACTTACGCGGACCTGCTCAGGCCACGGCGAGGAGGCTGACGGCGACGGCGGCGGTGCCCAGGACGATGACCTGGCCGCGGTGGATGCGCTCGGCGAGCACACCGCGGGCCAGCAGGACCGTACCGGCCGGGTAGAGGGCGGTGATCATGGCGACGACGGTGAGGTCCCCGCTGCGGGCGGCCGACAGGAACAGCAGATTCGCCACGGAGTCCAGCACACCCGCGGCGGCCGACATCGCGTACGCGGGCCGCTCGGGGCCCAGCCTGCGGTGCATCATCCCTGCCGCCACCAGGGTGACAGCGGATGACACCGCCCGGCCCACGATCAGCGGGGCCCCCGCTGTCGGACGGCGCCTGGTGCAAAAAGATCAGCTGAAGGGCGATGGCGGCACCCGCGCCCAAGGCCAGCAGCAGCGCCGTACGTGAGGGGCGCGCCGAGCCCGCGCCGTGTCCGGCGACAGTACGGTGCATCGGATCGATCCATGTGCGAGGACGGAGACCAGAGGGATGGTCGAGACGGCCGCGGCCCTGCGGACGGTCGCGAACAACGTGCGGGCGGCCCGCGCCCGTGCGGGCCTGTCCCTGGACGAACTCAGCCGGCGCGCCCAGGTCAGCAAGGGAGCCCTGGTCGGGTTGGAGAAGGCCCAGGGCAACCCCGACCTGGCCACCCTGGTCAGACTCGCCGACACGCTCGGCATTTCGGTGTCCGCCCTGATGCAAGGGCCGGCCGAAGACCGTGTCCGCGTCGTGGCCGCCGACGCCGTCGCACCGCTGTGGACCGGACCGCGGGGGAGCGAGGCCCGGCTCATGCTGACGACCTCGGGCCCGGCCCCGGTCGAGGTGTGGCGGTGGCAGCTGGAGCCGGGCGAGGAATACCCCAGCCATCCCCACCAGGCCGGGGTCGTGGAAACCATCAGCGTCACCTCCGGCCGGATGGCGCTGGTCATCGACGACACCGAGCACACCGTCGAAGCCGGACAGACCGCCACCTTCGACGGCGACGCGCCTCATACGTACCGCGGCTCAGGTGCCGAAACCTGCCACCTGATCATGACGGTCCACCTGCCGCCCGGGCCCGCCGCCACAACCTGACCAGACGGCGTCGTACCCCGGCGTGGACCCGCGGGCAGGCCGCACGGCGGCCGGCTCGGCCTCGGGGCGGGCACCACGGCCGGATCTCACGACGCGGTGAGCCGAGGCCGGAGCGGCGATAGCCTTGCATCGACTTGCGCGAGAGGGAGACCCGTTGTGTCCACGTTTGTTGTGTTCGACCTTGAATTCACGACATGGCAGGGGGCGCTTGAGCAGGACTGGGGGGCGCCGGGACAGCTTCGTGAGATTGTGCAGATCGGTGCGTTGCGGCTGCGTGAGGACTTTTCCGTCGTCGAGGAGTACGAGGCACTGGTACGACCTGTGGTCAATCCGCGGCTGTCGTCCTACTTCACCGAGTTGACCGGAATCGACCAGGAGACGGTGGACCGGGAAGGTGGATCCGCGGCGGAAGCACTTGGTGACTTCCTCGGATTCTGCCGGGGGCAGTCGGTGCTTTCCTACGGTAACGACATGGTCGTTCTCGGTGAGAACGTGGGCTGGGCGCGAGCCCGAGGGGAAGAGGTCAAGAACGGGTTCCTCGGTGCGCATTTCCTGAATATCCGCCCCTGGCTGAACACCGTCGCACCGCAGACGGAAAAAGCCAACGTCGGCCGCCTGTGGCAGGTGCTCGACCTCCCCAGGCCCGCCGAAGGGAAGGAGCATTCAGCGCTTTTCGACTGCTATTCCTTCGCCGCGGCCATCAAGCACCTGTGCGAGACCCGGTCGGTGGCCGTGATGACCGTCCTCGGCACGGCCATCACCGCCTGAGGCTCCCGGTCAGTCGAGCGCGGCGGCCATCCGCCGCACCGCCTCGTTGAGCAGTTCGGGTGAGGTGGCCAGGTTCAGCCGGACGAAGCCGGCGCCGCCGGTACCGAAGGGGATGCCGGAGCTCAGGGCGACGCGGCCGCGCTCCAGGAACACGGCGGCCGGGTCGTCGCGCAGGCCCAGGCCACGGCAGTCCAGCCAGGCCAGGTAGGTGGCCTGGCCCGGGGCGTAGCGCACGGCGGGCAGATGTTCGGCCAGCAGGTCGGCCAGCAGCCGGCGGTTGTCGTCGACGCCGGCGAGCAGGGAGTCGAGCCAGTCGCCACCGTCCCGCAACGCGGCGGTGTGGGCGATGATCCCGACATGGCTGGGATGCCCGATCGCTTCTGGAAGGCGGTCGAGATCGTCGGCCGCATCGGGGCCGGCGATGGCCAGGGCGGCCTTGAGCCCGGCCAGGTTCCACGCCTTGGACGCCGACATCAGCGACAGCCCGCTCGCCGAGCCGGGCACGCTCAGGTACGGGACGAATGTCGTGCCCGCCGCCACGATCGGGGCGTGTATCTCGTCGACGACGACCCGCGTACCACCCGTCCGCGCCAGCGCCGCCACGCGCGCCAACTCGTCGGCGGTGTGCACGGTGCCGGTCGGATTGTGCGGGCTGCAGAGCAGATACACGGGTCGGCCCCCGCCCTCGCGGGCATGGTCGAAGGCGCCCTCCAGTACGGCTGGGTCGAGCCGGTCGTCCGCACCGAGCGGAGCCTCGATGATCGGCCGGCCCAGGTTCTCGAGGAGCTGGTAGAACGGCGGGTACACCGGAGAGTTGACGATCACCGGATCACCCGGTCCGGAGACCAGTTTCAGCATCTCGACGATGCCCAGCATCACGTCCGGAACGATGGCCGTACGCTCCAGCGCGAGCCCGTCCCAGTCCCACCGCTCGCCGGCGAACTTGGCCAGCGCCTCGGCGTACCCCCGCCCGGTCGGGTAGCCGGTATCGCCCAGCGCCACCGCGTCCAGGATCGCCTGGGCGACGGGCTCGGCCAGGGGAACATCCATTTCGGCGACCCACAGCGGCAGCACGTCCTCCGGGTACGTCCGCCATTTCAGGCTCGTACGCCTCCGTAGCTGCTCCAAAGAGAGCTGACACAGCGGATTGGCAACACGAGGGGCAACGAGGTCGCGCGGCATGATCTCCATGGGCCAAAGATAGGCGAAGGGCCGCGCAAATCTTTCGTCTCTTTTACTTCCTCAAACCATCTTATGCCGCGCGGAGTTCAGCAGAACCCAGTGATCTCGATTTAGGTGGACTGCGGGACTTGTTCCTGGCTTCGCCAGAAGTCGCGTTTGTGCTCGACAGCCGGTAGGTAATTGAGTGCGGAGTGCAGGCGCTCTTCGCTGTGCGGCCGCGTAATCCACTGGAAGATTGCTTTCGTTTTCGGTAAACCCGCTTGCGCTCGCCGTGGTCTCATGCCGCGTCGTGGAAGACGAGGCCGAGGGTGTGCCGATGGCCGGAGCGGACGGTGCTCACACCGTGTCGCATCGGTCCGTTGGCCCAGCCCCGCTTGGTGGCGACCGGCCGGTCGCGGGTGGTGAACACCAGTCCGTGTCCCTGGAGCAGGGCGGTGGACGAACCTCTCGACTGGGCGCGGGGCCGCTGCTCGGTCATCAGGAACTCCCCGCCGGTGAAATCCGCTCCGGGCGCGTCCAGGCCGATGACCACCTGAAGCGGGAAGACCATCTCGCCGAACACGTCCCGGTGCAGCGCGTTCCAGTCACCGGGGCCGTACCGCAGCAGGATCTGTGCGGACTTGGACTGCCCGGCCTCGTGGCACATGGCCACCCACTCCTGAAGCGTGTCCGGCCACGGGGCGGGACGGCCGAGCTTGGCCGTCCAGTCGCGGGCGATGGGGAGGAGATGGGGGTAGAACGCCTCGCGCAGCTCCCGTACGACCTTGGGCAGGTCGTGGGTGAAATAGCGGTACTGGCCGGAGCCGAAGCGGTGACGCGCCATGTCGACGGTCGTACGGAAGTGGCCGGGCTCGTGGTACAGCGCGGCGATCTCTCGGCACTCGGCGGCAGTGAGCAGCCGGTCCGTCAGGGCGCTGCCGTACTCGCCCAACTCGTCGGTCAGGGCTGCCCAGTCGCACTGGGCGATCCTGTCGACGACCGGGCCCGCGGGTTGGATGGTCTGGCTCATGGTGAGGTCCTTGCTGCGAGCGCGTGGCGTTCTGGCGTTCCGATGCGGGCGGGGGATCAGCGGGCGTTGTGGAAGATGATGCCGAGGGTGTTGCGGTGTCCGGTCTCGACGGCGTTGGTGCCGTGGCGCATCGGGTGGCGGCGGAAGCCGTTCTTGCCGCGGACCGGGCGGTGCCGTACGGGGAAGATCATTCCCTGGCCGAGCCGGGGCTTGACGACGATCGCCCGGGACTGGAACCGGGGGCGTTGTTCGACGAAGACGTTCTCGCCGCCGGTGAAGTCCTCGCCGGGCTGGTTGAGCATGATGGCGATCTGCAGCGGGAAGACGATGTCGCCGTAGATGTCCTGGTGGAGGCAGGCGTAGTCGCCGGGGCCGTACCGCAGGAGCAGCGGGGTCGAGCGGTGCTGCCCGTTGTCCGCGCACTCGGCCAGCAGCTCTTCCAGCGCGGTGGGGAAGGTACGTTCGTTCAACTGCGGCGCCCACCGGTTGGCCATCCACGCCATCGGCGGATACAGCCGCTCGCGCAGGGTCTGGATCAGCGGGACGGTGGCCGGGTCGGTGTAGTACTTGTAGACGCCGCGGCCGAACTGGTACCGCTGCATGACGACGGTGGAGCGGAACAGGCCGGGTTTGTCGAACGTGTCGATGATCTCCCGACACTGAGCGGGCGAGAGGAGCGGCGCGGTGACGGCCACGCCCTCCTCGTTCAGCTGTGCATACAGCTCTTCCCAGTTGAGCTTGGCGAGCGCCGCAAGCCCCGCGGTGGGAAGGATGCTCGGTGCCGCACCGTCCGCCTCGGCAGGGGAGAACAGGGTGTCGGTGGCGGGGGTGAGCTGGTTCATGAAGGGTCTTTCCTGGGACGGCGCGGGTGGATGTCGAACCCGGCAATCGCCTCGCTGCGGGCCACCCCTGGTTCGTATCCGAGCATCGTGTCCGTCCCGGCCGGATGCTGGCGGCATTCGGACATCACGTTCCGGGGTCCGGCTCCGGCTCCGGCTCCGGAAAAGGGGCGGAGCGCATCCGCCCGGTCATGTCAGCATGCTCGACCATGGATGACTACGAGCCGAGTCGCGAGACACTGGCCGCCATCGCCACCCGGCATGGTGTCGATATCGGGGAGGTGCGGGCGGCCCCTCCGGGTGGGGCGAACCATGTTTTCCATCTCGGGGACGATCTGGTGCTGCGCATCCCGCGGGCCGAGCGTTTTGTGGCCGACCTGGTCAAGGAAGCCATGGTCATCCCTGTCGTACGGCGAGCCGGCGTGCGCACTCCCGATGTCGTCACATTCGATGACACCCGGTCCGTGGCCGATATGCCCTACATGGTCCTTGTCCGGGCACCGGGGGCCGATCTCGCGCAGGCCCAACCACTCCGCGCGGAGGTGGATACCGTCTTCCGGCAGGCGGGGCGGGAACTGGCCACGCTCCATCGGCTGTCCGCGAGGGCGGAACCCGGTCTGTCGGCCGTCCCCGAAGACGATGGCGGCGGAGACCCCCGAGCCCTGGTGGACCGCCTCTTCGCACAAGGCTGGATCGACATCGAGGCTTCGCGCTGGCTGGCTGACTGGTTCGACCGGCTCTCGGCGTACCTGCCCACGGACGAGCCCCGGGTCCTGGTGCACGGCGACATCGCCCCGCAGAACCTGCTCGTCTCCCGGAGCGCGCCGGCTCTCACCGGCATCGTGGACTGGGGGGACGCCCAGTGGGCCGACCCGGCGATCGAGTTCGCCAAGACCCCGTTGACCGGCATTCCCGCCATGCTCGAGGGATATCGGCAAGGAAGCGGCGAGGGAACTCCGGCGGAAGTCGGCTCGTGGGAGGCGCGTGTGCTCTGGTTCCACCTCACCTGGGCCCTCGGCCGGCTGCTGCATCCCGTCCCCAAGCCCGGCGAGCGCCACTGGACCGCACCGCCGACCAGTCGACTCCTGGGACTCCTGCGCTTCTTCGCCTCGACTCCGCCGGCTCCCTGGACGAACCTGGTCTGAGGCTCAGGAGTCCAGGTCGTCGGCGAAGTGCCGGAAACCGTTCCGCTCCTGGTGCAGGTTCCACAGGGTGTTCGCCAGAGCTGCCGGGTCCTTCTTGGCGTGACCGGGGATGATCGCGCCCGGGATGATCAGCTGCGCCACGTGGATGCCCTCGGCCGCGAGCGTGTCGTGCAGCAGTCGGCCGTACGCGCTTTCCGCGGCGAACGCGATCGACGTGCCCGCTCGGTCGGGGTGGGGCACGACGGCGGTACCGCCGTTGACGAACAGGACGGTGCCGCGCCCCAGGGCGCGCATGCCCGGCAGCACGTTCCGAACGGCGGTGACGGGGCCGTAGACGGAGAACTCGACCGGGCCGACGAGTTCCTCGTTGGTGTAGGGACCGTAGACGTCAGCGGTGTCGATCAAAGTCACGCCCAGAACCAGGGCTTGGTGTATGACGGAGATGGATGTTGCTTCGTCGCGTGGGGCGGCCGTGTTCTGCCTTCGTACCGGATCAGAGTGCTGCTGGGGCACAGCCCGTGAACGGGAAAGGGGGTGCCGGGTCCGGGTGGACGCATCGCCGCACCCGGAACCGGATCTCGACCTTGCCCAAACCCAACGGCACCGTTCCCAAGGAGCGTTGGTGCATGAAGTGGCCCGGAGCAGAGATCGGCAACCGCGGTGCTAGCCGAGGCGGGAGACCTGATAGTGGCTGATGAGCCAATCGGCGTCCGAGCGCTTCAGCAGTACGAGCAGGTTGCTGCTGACCGTGGGCCGGTCGGTGAACGAGAAGTCGACGGTCAGGTAGCCGAGCGCGGTGTCCTCGGAGAGGCGCCTGCTCTCCAGGATGCGGTAGGCGGCTGACAAGCCCGGGGGCTGGGATGCGTAGTAGTCGGCGACGCCCCGCCTTCCCACGCTGTACGGACGCAGCCCCTGGAAGATCGCGTCCTCGGTGAAGAGGGATGCGATCCGCTCCGGCTCGTGGTTGTCGACACCTGCCTTCCACCGGTCGAGGACGTCATGCAGGATCGCTTCGGTGTCTGTCGTGTCGGGCATCGGTGTTCTCCTTCAGTGACCCGCGCTCATACCGCCGTCGACATGGAGGATTTCACCGGTGACGAACGGGGCGTTCTCCAAATAGACCACCGCGTCCACGATGTCGCTCTGCTCACCCATCCGGCCGACCGGGTGCAGGCCGGCAAGGACCTCATGGGCCTCCTCGGGGTGCATGGGCGTCTTGATGGTGCCGGGTGAGACGGCGTTGGTGCGGATGCCGCGGGTGGCGTATTCGATGGCGAGGGACTTGGTGGCGGACTGGAGGCCGCCCTTGGTCAGTGAGGCCAGTACGGAGGGGACGCGGGCGTCGGCGTTGTCGACCAGGCTGGTGGTGATGTTGACGATGTGCCCGCCGCCCTGGGTGAGCATCTGCTCGATGGCCAGTTGGGTGATGCGGAAGAAACCGGTGAGGTTGACGGCAGTCACGGCGGCGTAGTCGTCCTGGGTGTACTCGGTGAAGGGCTTGGCGACGAATATGCCCGCGTTGTTGACCAGGGTGTCGACGCGGCCGAACCGCTCGATGGCGGCGGCGACGACACGTTCGGCGGTGGCGGGGTCGGCGATGTCGCCGGGAACGGTCACGACGGACGCGTCGTGGGACGGGGCGATGGTGCGGGACGTGGCGACGACGGCGTAGCCGAGCTTGCGGTACGCGTCGGCGAGGGCGGCGCCTATGCCCTGCGAGGCGCCGGTGATGACGGCGACCTTCTGAATGCTCATGATGACCTTCTCTGGGATGGAGCCGAATTGACTAGCCGACCGGTCGACTATTTGCGAACGTAGGCGGCTGAGCAGGAGAAGTCAAAGATCAAGAGGGGTTGGGCCGGGACCTGCTTCCTCTCACCTGATAGGCACAGGCTCCCAGTGCAGGTCGGTGCGACGGTGGCCCCTGGCGGTGCCGAGCGGTGCGGTGCGGTGCGGTGCGGTCGCGGGCCGGGTGCGGGGGAGCGGTGGAGGTTACTGGCGCCGATACGGGTCGCCGTCGGGCAGCCACACATCCGGGCCGTGGATCCCTAGGTCGCCGACACCGTCACAGAGGGCGTCGACGACGGCGAGGACCGCGGTGCGGACTTCGTCGCGGCGCCACACCAGGGACCAGGTCCAGTGGATCCGCGGCGTGACGACGGGGCGTCGGACGAGGTCGGGCGGGAGCGGGGTGGTCTGCCCCTTGGGCGAGTTGATGACCGGGCGGCCGCTGCGGCGGACGTGGTCGAAGAAGGCGGGGCCGGTGACGCCGCCGTCGGAGATGTGCAGACCGCGGGCCCCGGTGTCCTTGGCCAGCTGTTCGGCGTAGACGTTCCAGGACGACCAGGAGGTGATGTCGTCGTCCAGGAGGACGACGGTGTCCTCGGCGGTCACCTCGCTGGTGTCAGTGCCGGTGGCGACGGCATGGAGCCGGTCCGCGCCGATGAGCCGGGCGCGCAGGTTGCGCTTCTCCAGGTCCTCGGTGCGTACCCAGCACACGGCGAGGTCCAGGCTCCCGTCGGCGACCCGGGCGGCCTGGCTGTGCGAGGGGGCGACCCACGCGTCGATGTGGACCTGGGCCACGGCGGATGTGCGGGCGATCAGGTCCGCGGGGAGCCAGTTGACGTAGCCGAGCCGAACCGGTTCGGAGCCCGATAGCCGACGCGCACGTCGCTGCAGGTCGTCGGCGCGTTCCAGCAGGGCGCGGGTGTGCGGGAGCAGGGCCGAGCCGGCCGGGGTGAGGGACACCGAACGGCGGTCGCGGTCGAACAGGCGCACCCCCAGGTCGCGTTCGAGCGCCTTGATCTGCTGGGACAGGGACGGTCCGGCGATCAGGAGCCGCTGGGCGGCCCGGCCGAAGTTCAGCTCCTCGGCCACGGCGACGAAGTAGCGAAGTTGGCGCAGCTCCACGTCCGCCATGGTACGTCGGTGAGAGGCCATGCCTCCCAGGAGGGAGCCGGCTGGTCGTGGCGTCGCGCCTGATGGCATACGGATGATGGCGGCATGGAGACCCGAGGTGAAATGACCGCGGCGGCCGTGGCCGAGCCCGGCGGGTCGCGGGCCGCCGAGGTGGTCCGCGCGAGGGAACTGGCCGCGACCGGCAAGAGCGTACGACCGCCGCGCGCTCCCTCGGCCCGAGAAAGCGCTCCGCGCTTCTCGCCCTGGGGCCACGTCGCCCAAGCCGCCGCGGCGCTCGCCGCGGGCATGGGGGTCGGCCGGTTCGTCTACACCCCGATCCTCCCCCTGATGCACGCCCAGGCGGGACTGTCCGCGGGCTCGGGAGCCGACCTGGCCACCGCCAACTACATCGGCTACCTCGTCGGCGCGCTCACCGGCATCCTGGCCCCCGCACTGGTCCGCTCGCCCGTCCTCCTGCGCGCTTCCCTGATCGCGCTGACCGGCAGCCTGGCCGCGATGCCCGCCACCCACAACACGGCGGTGTGGATCGTGCTGCGGCTGCCGGCCGGTGTCGCCAGCGCCCTGATCTTTGTCATCGCCGTCAGCTCCCTCCATAGCCACCTACGCGAGCACCCCGCCCACCTGCCCGGATGGGCCTTCGGCGGCGTGGGCGCCGGCATCGCCCTGTCCGGCCTCCTCGTCCTCGCCTTGCGTTCCGTCGCCGACTGGCGGGCCGCCTGGTGGGCCTCGGCGGCCCTCGCCGCCGTCCTCACCCTCGCCTCATGGAACCTGCGCCCCGAGCCGGCCCCCGCGGCCACCGGGGAACGGGGCAGGGCGGCGGTCGATCGGCCAAGGATCCGTACGCACCGCTGGTTCGGTGTGCTGTTCGCCTCCTACGGCCTGGAAGGCATCGGCTACATCGTCGCCGGGACCTTCCTCGTCGCCGCGATCGAGCAGAGCTCTCCGGGGTGGGTCGGCGGCGGCGCCTGGGTGCTGGTCGGTCTGGCGGCCGTACCGTCGTCGGCGCTGTGGGCATGGCTCGGACGCCGCTGGTCCCGCCCTGATCTGTTGCTCGTCGCTCTCGTCGTCCAGGCCGTCGGCATCGCGCTGCCGGCACTTGTCGGCGGTGTGGCGGCGGCTCTCGGCTCCGCGGTCCTGTTCGGCGCCACGTTCATCGGCGTCAGCAACCTCGCCCTGGCCACGGGGGCCCATCTGCGGTTTCCCCGCTCGGTCGCGCTGCTGACCGCCGGCTACTCCGTCGGTCAGATCCTCGGCCCGCTGGTCGTCGCGCCACTGCTCCGCCACGGCTATCACCAGGCGCTGATCCTGGCCGCCGTCGTGGTCCTGGCCGCCGCCGCGGCCGCCGCCGTGCTGCGGATCGGCTTCCCGAACCGCGTCGGCGAGCGTTAGACACCGGCCACGGTCTCGCGCGGCGCATGAGCGCCGAGCAGGGCAAGGCAGTTCGCCCACAAGGGGCCCAGCTGCTGGGTGCTGTTGTAGAGCTTGGCGAACAGCACCTGACCCTCGAGCTGGGCAACCACCGCCCGCGCCGCTTCCCGGGTGTCGGCCACCTCGACCTCCTGCCGCTCAAGAGCCTCGGCGATGACCGAGTCGACCATCTCGACCTGCGCCTCGAAGATCTCCTGCAGCCGGGTGCGGATGGCCTCGGTCTGGTTGCTCATCTCCAGGGTGAGGTTCCCGAAGAGACACCCCGAGACGGCGCCACAACTCTGCTGGGCGGTACGGAGGCCGACCTCCGTCTCCTCGAACAGCCGGCGCAGCCGCAGCAGCGGTTGGGCGTCACCGCGTTGGGCGTCGCTGCCGAGTGCGGTTGCCCAGGTGCGCTTCTGACCGGCCCAGTGCTCATCGATGACGGCCAGTGCCAGGGACTCCTTCGAGTCGAAGAAGTAGTAGAAGCTCCCCTTGGGCACACCGGCCGTCCGGCAGATCTCGGCCACCCCCAGCGCCGAATAACCGTGCGTCTCGATGAGCGACCGAGCGGCGCTCAGAATTCTCTCGCGAGCATCACTGGTCCGTCCCATGGAGTCAGTTTACGACCGGTCGTCTATTACCCCATCGGGAAAAATCGTCGACAATCCTACTGTTGACAGTTGCCCGGCGAAGTGGCCATGCTGCGACTACCCCCGGAAACCTGGAGTCCCCACACCCGCACAAGGAGTCGCCTCGCCATGACCAGCCTGTCCCCGCAGCTGCGCCAAGCCACCCCCGTCACCGCCGAACGCGGCGAAGGCGTCTATCTCTACGGCACCGACGGCCGCCGCTACCTCGACTTCACCGCCGGTATCGGCGTCACCAGCACGGGGCACTGCCACCCGCGCGTCGTCGCCGCGGCCCAGGAGCAGGTGGGCAAGCTCATCCACGGCCAGTACACGACCGTGATGCACCAGCCGCTGCAGCGGCTGGTCGAACGGCTCGGGGATGTGCTGCCCGCCGGCCTGGACAGCCTGTTCTTCTCCAACTCCGGCAGTGAGGCCGTCGAAGCGGCGCTGCGGCTGGCCCGCCAGGCCACCGGCCGCCCCAACATCGTGGTCTTCCACGGCGGTTTCCACGGACGCACCGTCGCGGCCGCCACCATGACCACGTCCGGCACCCGCTTCCGCACCGGGTTCTCCCCGCTGATGTCGGGCGTCGCCGTCGCCCCGTTCCCCACCGCCTTCCGCTACGGATGGGACCAGGAGACCGCGACCCGCTTCGCGCTCACCGAGCTCGACTACCTGCTGCAGACCGTCACCGCGCCCCAGGACACCGCGGCCTTCGTCGTCGAGCCCGTGCTCGGCGAAGGCGGCTACATCCCCGCCGACCCGGCCTTCCTGCGCGGGCTGCGCGAGCGCGCCGACCGCCACGGCATCGTGCTCGTGGTGGACGAGATCCAGACCGGCTTCGGCCGCACCGGCCGCTACTGGGGCCACGACCACGCCGACGGCGTCCGCCCGGACATCATCACCATCGCCAAGGGGCTGGCCAGCGGATTCCCGCTGTCCGGCATCGCCGCCTCGCAGGAGCTGATGAGCAAGGCGTACCCCGGCTCGCAGGGCGGCACCTACGGTGGCAACGCCGTGGCGTGCGCGGCCGCGGTCGCCACCCTCGACGTGATCCGGGACGAGAAGCTGGTGGAGAACGCCGACGCCATGGGGCGGCGGCTGCGCGCCGGCCTGGAAGAGGTCGCCCGCACCACGCCGGGCATCGCCGACGTCCGCGGACTGGGCCTGATGCTCGGCAGCGAGTTCGTCACCGCCGACGGATCCCCCGACCCGGACACCGCCGCCCGGGTACAGCAGGCCGCCGCAGCCGAGGGGCTGCTGCTGTTGCTGTGCGGCCCCTGGAACAGCGTCGTACGCATGATCCCGGCACTGGTCATCGACGAGACAGCCGTCGACGAGGGACTGCGCGCCTGGCGGGCCGCCGTCGAGGCGGGTACGGCCGCCACGTCATGACCGGCACCACCCCCTCTCCGGCCGCCTCGGCCACCACTGCGGACCTGACGGAGGCCCTGCGCCGGGAGGTGCCGTCCCTGCGGGTCGACACCTCCGGCGGCAGGCGCGCACAGTACGCGTACGACGCGTCGAACTACCGGGTGCCGCCCCTGGCCGTGGCGTTCCCCGCCGACGCCGACGAGGTCGTCGGCGCGCACAAGGTCTGCCACCGGCTCGGTGTGCCGGTCACCTCCCGCGGCGCGGGCACCAGCATGGCCGGCAACGCCGTCGGCACCGGCCTCGTCCTGGACCTGTCCCGCCACCTGCGGCGCGTCCTGGAGATCGACGCGGACGGGCGGACTGCGCGTGTCGAGGCCGGGATCGTCCTCGACGACCTCCAGGACGCCGCCGCCCCGTACGGGCTGGCCTTCGGCCCCGATCCGTCCTCGCACAGCCGCTGCACCATCGGCGGGATGATCGGCAATGACGCGTGCGGCAACCACTCCGTGCGTTACGGCCGCACCGGCGAGCACCTGGTCGCCCTCGACCTGGTCCTGGCCGACGGCACCCGCGCCATCGCCGACCGGGACGGACTGCGCGCCGTGGACGAGGCGGGCCGGGAGCGGGTGGCGCAGCTGACGGCCCGCCTTCGCGGCATCGTCGAGGCAAACCTGGCGGCGATCCGGCTGACGCTCGGCCGTATTCCGCGCCAGGTCTCCGGCTATCAGCTGCAGCATCTGCTGCCGGAGCACGGTTTCGACGCCGTACGTGTCCTCGCCGGCACCGAGGGGACCTGCGCCACGGTGGTGTCCGCCACCGTACGGCTGATGCCGAAGCCACCGGCCGCGCTGCTGGTGGCGCTCGGCTACGACGATGTCGTCGACGCGGCCGAGGATGTGCCGCTCATCCTGAAGTTCTCCCCGGCCGCCGTCGAGGGTCTTGACGAGGCGATCGTGGCCACGATGCGCCACCGTCGTGGCGCCGCCTCGGTGACCGGACTGCCCGAAGGCCGGGCATGGCTGTACGTCGACCTCGACGGGGAGGAGCCACAGCAGGTCGCCGCGGAGGCCGAACGCCTCCTGGACGAGCTGAAGGCGGCGGGCCGGATGGTCTCCGGCCGTCTGATCGCCGACCGCTTTGAGCGGGCCTCCCTGTGGCGGGTCCGTGAGGACGGCGCGGGGCTGGCCGCCCGGCTGACCGACGGCAGTGCGTCGTGGCCCGGCTGGGAGGACGCGGCGGTCGCCCCCGACCGGCTGGCGGGCTATCTGCGCGACTTCCGCGCCCTCATGGCCGACCACCGGCTCACCGGTGTGCTGTACGGACACTTCGGCGCGGGCTGCGTCCACGTACGGATCGACTTCCGCCCCGACACCGACGACGGCCGGGCCGCCATGCGCGCCTTCCTCACCGACGCCGCCCGGCTCGTCGTACGGCACGGAGGAACGCTCTCGGGTGAACACGGCGACGGCCGGGCCCGCGGCGAACTGCTGTCGGTGATGTACGAACGGCCGATGCTGGACGCCTTCGCGGCGTTCAAACACGCCTGGGACCCCCAGGGACTGCTCAACCCGGGCATCCTCGTCGACCCCCGCCCACTGGACGCGGACCTCGCCCTCGACACGGGCCGCACCACCACCCCCCAGTCGGTGTTCGCCCTGCTCGAAGACCCGGACGGCATCGCGGGAGCCGTGGGCCGCTGTGTCGGAGTGGGCCGCTGCCGCAGCCACAGCGGCGGTGTCATGTGCCCCAGCTACCGGGCCACCGGCGACGAACAGCACTCCACCCGCGGCCGGGCGCGGACCCTCCAGGAGATGCTGCGCGGCGCACTGCCCGGCGGGTGGCGCTCCCGCGAGACGCGCGAAGCGCTCGATCTGTGTCTGTCGTGCAAGGCATGCTCCAGTGACTGCCCGGTCGGCGTCGACATGGCGACCTACAAGTCGGAGTTTCTGCACCACCACTACCGGTGGCGCCCGCGCCCCCTCTCGCACTACTCGCTCGGCTGGCTGCCGCTGTGGACGGCGCTCGCCGGACGTATGCCCAAGCCGGTCAACGCGGTGATGGGCAGCCGCCTCGGCGCCTGGATCGCCCGTCTGGGCGGGGTCACCACCAAGCGGAGCCTGCCCGCGTTCCACGGGCGGCGCGCATGGCGGCGCGGTCTGGCCGCCGGGCCGGCCGACGCCACGTCCGCGGTGCTCGTGGTCGACTCCTTCACCCGGGCATTCCGCCCCGAGCTGGCGGGAGCCGCGTCCCGGGTCCTCGCCGAGGCCGGGCTGCCCACCCGGGCACGCGGCGACATCTGCTGCGGCCTGACCTGGATCACGACCGGCCAGCTCGGCATCGCCCGCCGCGTACTGGCACGCACCGCCGCCGCAGTCGACACGCCAGAAGGTGGACCCATCGTGGTCACCGAACCCAGCTGCGCCGCCACCCTCGCCAAGGACCTGCCGGAGCTGGTGGACAGCGACGCGGCACGCCGTGTCGCCGCCCGGGTGCGCACCTTCACCGGGGCGCTCGCCGAGCGCGTGGCCGAGGGGTGGCGCCCCGAGCGCGTACCCGACGAGGTGGTTCTGCAGACCCATTGCCACCAGTACGCGGTGTTCGGCGCCGGACAACAGCGCGATCTGCTGCGCGACCTGGGCATCGAGAAGATCACCGAGGCCACGGGCTGCTGCGGAGTGGCCGGCAACTTCGGCTTTGAACACGATCACTACGATGTGTCGCTCGCCGTGGCCGACCAGGCCCTGCGCCCACGGCTGGAAGCCGCCGACCCCGGCACACCGGTCCTGGCCGACGGATTCAGCTGCCAGATGCAGATCGAGCACCTGGTCGGAGACGACCGCCCCGGCGCCACACATCTGGCGCAACTCCTGGACGACGCCCAATCCCCTTGGCGTACCTGAGGTTTGGAGACACGACATGGCCGACATCAAGACGGACGTCATCGCGAACGTTCCGCGGCAGCTGTTCATCGCGGGCCAGTGGGTACCGGCGGCCGATGGCCGTACCTTCGGTGTGGAGAACCCCGCCACCGAGACACAGCTGTGCGAGGTCGCCGACGGTGGCGCCGCCGACAGCGCCCGTGCCGTCGAGGCCGCGGTGGCCGCCCAGGAATCCTGGGCCCGGACCGCGCCACGGGCGCGCAGCGAGATCCTGCGCCGCGCCTACGAGCTGCTCATGGAGCGCACCGACGAGCTGGCGATGCTGATGACCCTGGAGATGGGCAAGCCGCTCGCGGAGGCGCGCGGTGAGGTGGCGTACGCCGCCGAGTTCTTCCGCTGGTTCTCCGAAGAGGCCGTCCGTATCGACGGTGGCATGACGGCCACGCCCGACGGCCGTAACCGCGTCCTGGTCATGCGGCAGCCGGTCGGCCCCTGCATGCTGATCACGCCGTGGAACTTCCCGCTGGCGATGGGCACCCGCAAGATCGGGCCCGCGGTGGCCGCCGGCTGCACGATGGTCCTCAAGCCGGCGCCCCAGACCCCGCTGTCCAGCCTCGCGCTGGCCGGGATCCTCCAGGAAGCCGGGCTGCCCGACGGTGTGCTCAACGTCGTCACCACCACCCGCGCCCAGGACGTGGTCGAACCGGCCCTGCGCGGCGGCCGCATCCGCAAGCTGTCCTTCACCGGCTCCACCGCCGTGGGCCGGCTGCTGCTCGCCCAGTGCGCGGACACGGTGATCCGGACCTCCATGGAGCTGGGCGGCAACGCCCCCTTCATCGTCTTCGAGGACGCCGATATCGACGTGGCCGTCGAAGGCGCCATGGTGGCGAAGATGCGCAACATGGGTGAGGCGTGTACGGCGGCCAACCGCCTGTTCGTCCACCGTAGCGTCGCGGACGAGTTCGCCAAGCGCCTCGCCACGCGTATGGCCGCCCTCAGGGTGGGCCCGGGCACCCGTGAGGGAGTCCAGGTCGGCCCCCTCATCGACGCCGCCAGCAAGCAGAAGGTCACCTCGCTCGTTGAGGACGCGGTCGCCAAGGGCGCCAAGGTCGTCGCCGCCGGTGACGCGCCGCAGGACGCCGGCCACTTCTACCCGCCGACCGTACTGGCCCAGGTCAGCACGGACAGCGCCATGCTGACCACCGAGATCTTCGGACCCGTGGCCCCGGTCATCGCCTTCGACGACGAGGACGAGGCCGTACGCCTGGCCAACGACACCGAGTGGGGGCTCGTCGGCTATATCTTCACTCAGGACGTCGACCGTGCCCTGGACATCAGCGAGCGGCTGGAGGTGGGTATGGTCGGCCTCAACACGGGCCTGGTCTCCAACCCGGCCGCGCCCTTCGGCGGGGTCAAGCAGTCGGGCCTGGGCCGGGAAGGCGGGCGTGTGGGCATCGAGGAGTTCTTGGAGTACAAGTACATCGCCACACCCGTGCGGGACCGGTCCGTGTCATGAGTACCGTCATGCCGGTCAGACGTGGCGGGACGCCGCAGCCAGCACAGCCGCGAAAGGGATCAGGGAACGTGTCGCAGCCGGGACTCGAGGAGCTCACCCCCGTCAACCCGCGGACCACTTCCGAGATCATCGCCGACCGGCTGCGGGGGCAGATCGTCTCCGGCGCGTTCGCGCCGGGCAGCAGGATGATCGAGCCGCAGCTGGCGACCCGGCTGGGCGTCAGCCGCGGGCCTGTACGGGAAGCGCTCCAGCGCCTGGTGCAGGAGGGACTGCTGACCAACATCCCCAACCGGGGCGTGTTCGTCGTCGAGCTGGACGCCGCCGACATCAGGGACATCTACACCGCCCGGCGTGCCATTGAGCGCGAAGCGGCCACCCAGCTGCACCGGAGCAAGTCCCAGGCCCACCTGGACCGGCTCGCGGCCGTCGTCGACGAGATGCGCTCCCTGGCCGGACAGGGTGACAGCCGCCTCGTCGCCGAGCAGGACCTGGCCTTCCACAGCGCTCTCGTCGACGCCGCCGAGAGCCCGAGACTCAGCAGGATGTTCACCACCCTCCTCGCCGAGACCCGGATCTGCCTGGGCAGCCTGATGGACTTCTACCCGGAGCAGGACCTGCTCGTCGCCGAACACCAGCAGCTGGTGGTCCTGCTCCAGGGCGAGGACGAACAGGCCCTGCTGGACGCCGTCAACGCGCATCTGGACTCGGCGGTGCGTGACCTGACACGTGCCGACGAGACCTGAAGACACCGCCTTTTCTCGTCCCACGCCGTGGATGCGGGGCCGAGGCGGCGCTTGCCACCGCCTCGGCCCCGCGTCCACGGTGCGCCGTCCACGGCGCGCCCGCCTACCTCTTGGGAGAGCCGCATGCCCGATCAGTCCGCCACCGCCCTCAGGGCCGCCCAGTTGCAGGCAGCCGCCCGCGACCATCTGCTCCTGCACTTCGGCCGGCACGCGAGCCTGCGCAACGGGCAGGGAGTGTTCCTGCCCGACCGGGCCGAAGGCGTCTACGTCCACGACGCGGCCGGGAAACGCTATATCGACGGGCTGTCCGCCCTGTTCTGCGCCCAGCTCGGCTACTCCTACGGACCCGAGTTCGCCAAGGCGGCCGAAGAGCAGCTGAACCGCCTGCCGTTCAGCACCCTGTGGAACATCGCGCACCCCGCCGCCATCGAGCTGTCCGAACGACTCGCCGCGCTGGCCCCCGATGGCATCAACCGCGTGTTCTTCACCTCCGGCGGTTCGGAGTCCGTGGAGTCCGCGTGGAAGCTCGCCCGCATGTACCACGTGGCGCAGGGCCAACCGCAGCGCACCAAGGCCATCGCCCGTCGCACCGCCTACCACGGCCAGACCATGGGTGCTCTCGCGCTGACGGGCATTCCGGCGCTCAAGGAACCCTTCGGCGCACCGGCCTTCGAAGTCACCCATGTGCCCAACACCAACCGATACCGCACCACCGACGCCGACGAGGACGCCTTCACCCAGCGGCTGCTGGCCGAAACCGAGGCGGCGGTGCTGGAGGCCGGCCCGGAGAACGTGGCCATGCTGATCGCCGAACCCGTGCAGAACGCCGGTGGCTGCTTCACACCCCCGGCGGGCTACTGGGCAGGGCTGCGGGCGATGGCGGACCGGTACGGATTCCTCCTGGTCGCCGACGAGGTCATCACCGGCTTCGGCCGTATCGGCGAGTACTTCGCGGTGTCCAAGTACGGCGCCGTCCCCGACATGATCACCACGGCCAAGGGGCTCACCTCGTCCTACGCCACGCTCGGCGCCGTCCTGGTGTCCGACAAGGTGTCCGAGCCCTTCTACGACGACGGCGTGACACTCCTGCACGGGCTGACCTTCGCCGGCCATCCGGTCGCCGCCGCCACCGCCCTGACCAACCTCGACATCTTCGAACGAGACGGCGTCCTGAACAACGTCCGGTCCCTCACCGGGCACCTCCACAAGCGGCTCATCGAACTGACCGAGCTGAGCATCGTCGGCGACGTCCGCGGTGACGGCTTCTTCTGGGCCCTCGAACTCGTCGCCGGACCGGACGGCGAGCGCTTCGACGCCGAGCGCAAGGACGAACTGATCAAGCAGTTCCTCCCCGCCCGCATGCGCGGCCTCGGACTCCTGGCCCGCGCGGACGACCGCGGCGACCCGGTCGTACAGATCGCTCCGCCCCTGATCGCCACCCAGGATGAACTCGACCACATCGTCGATCTGCTGGGCCAGGCCCTGACCGACGCGGACCGCCACTTCCGCCACGGCCGCTGAGCCGCCGTTGTCAGTTCGATCTGGTAGACACGTGCCACGCCCCAATCCGCCTCATCGGAGGCCGGGGCGTCGGCCCGGGGGCGGGCTGCAACGATACGGGGAGACGGCGTGTACAGCTTCTACGTGTTCGAAGGATCATTTCACCAGGGCGGCGGTGGATGGGAGGACATCGAGGTCAGCCACAGCCTTCCCGCGATCCAGCAGGCCGCGGTCGAGTACATCCGGCTCGGTAACTGGGCCGGGGCGAGGGACAACTTCCTCGTCAGGGTTTACCAGGCAGGGCAGTTGGCGATGGAGGTGGACCTCTACCCATTCCTCCAGGTCAAGGTCCCCGAACTCACCGTGATCAGCTTCGGGAGCGGCGGGCAGCCGCACGGGGGAGAGCCCGAACCCGGAAGCGAGTACGAAGAGGAGATGGACGATTACGAGCCCGGTGAATGGATCGAATTTTACCTCCATAACGTCTTCCAGGCGATCGCGGAAGAGGAAGCCGACGACATCGAGGTGACGATCGACTGGGCACGCCTTGCGCTCCCCGAGTTGAAGCAGCCGGTACTTCCTGACGGGAAAGGCGTCTATGTCCGGCAGATCCAGGGGAACAAATCGACATGGCGAGAGGCCATTACGGTCGACGACGATGTCGACCCGGATGACGACCTCGAGGAACGGTTCGGGTACGGCCGTTACCTCACCTGTGGCTACAACTCCATCGACCTCTGATCAGGTTTTTCGAGGAACCGGCGGTCTGCGGGCCAGGACATCCACCACACACTCCCCTCCGGAGCGGTAATCAGCCCGTGTGTGGGCACTCGGGACCGAATCAAGACTGGCAACAGCCCGGGAGAGGACGGGAGAGGAGCCGGCGATGACGATTCTTCCCACCGCGTACGCGCCCTCGTCGTACTGGATGTCGTCGGCGCCGGGACCGTCCTTCCCGGTGCTTGAGCCCGGCTGGGAGGGCGCCGCTCCGGATGTCGAGGTCGCCGTGATCGGCGGCGGTATCGCGGGTATCTGCACGGCCTGGGAGCTGGCGCGCGCCGGACGCCGAGTGGCGCTGGTGGAGGCGGGCCGGCTGGCCGCCGGGGCCACGGGCCACACCACGGCCAAGCTCTCCGCCCTCCAGGGGCTGGCGTACCAGGACATCCGCACCGCACGAGGGGAGGAAGCGGCCCGGCGCTATGCCACGTCGCAGACCGACGCCGTGGACCGGGTGCGGCAGGTGGCCGCCGAGCTCGGAATCGACTGCGATCTTGAGGAGCGCCCCGCCGTCACCTACGCCGAGGGCGAGGAGACCGTGGAGAAGGTGCGGGCCGAGGCTGAGGCTGCCTCGGCAGCCGGACTGGCCGCCTCGTTCACGACCGGGACCGATCTGCCCTTCCCGGTCGCGGGGGCGGTGGAGGTCGTGGGGCAGGCGCAGTTCCACCCGCGCAAGTACCTGCTGGCACTGGTGGAGGATCTGGTCGCGCGAGGCGGTCTGGTCTTCGAGCACTCACGTGTGACGGGTCTCAGCGAGGGCCATCCGTGCCGTCTGACCACCGATCGCGGAGCGCGGTTGCGGGCCCGCGACGTGGTGGTGGCCACGGCCTATCCCATCTTCGACCGAGCCCTGCTCTTCCCCCGTCTGGAAGTGAAACGGGAACTGGTCGTCGCCGCGGTGCTCCCCTCCGACCGCGCCCCGCACGGCATGTATCTCACCCCCGAGGACGGCACTCGCTCGGTGCGCACCGCGCCGTACCGGCCGGGCCGGCGGTTGCTCATTGTCACCGGGGAGAAGTCCACCCCCGGCGCCGGTGACGTCGAACGACGCTACGCGCGGCTGATCGACTGGACGCAGGATCGTTTCCCCGGCGCCGAACCCGCCTTCCGCTGGGCGGCGCAGGACAACTGGACCACCGATCATGTGCCCTACGTGGGCCCGCTGCACCCCGCCTCCCGTCATGCCTTCGTGGCCACGGGTTTCGCCGGGTGGGGCCTGACCGGCGGCGTACTGACCGGTCGGCTGCTGGCCGCGCGGCTGGCGGGACGGCCCTTGCCGTGGGAGGGCCTGTACGATCCGCGGCGGCTGCATCCGGTACGAGAGGCGCCTGCGCTGCTGAGGTTCCAGGCCACCGCCGCGCGCCACTTCATCGGCGACCGGCTGTCTGCCGACGGCACCGGCGCGGTACGGGACATCCCGCCCGGTGGCGGGGCGGTCGTCCGCCTCGGCGGGCGGCAACGGGCCGTCCACCGCGATGAGCGGGGCGAGTTGCACGCGCTGTCCGCCCGCTGCACCCACCTGGGCTGTCTGGTGCGGTTCAACGACGCCGAGCGGACCTGGGAGTGCCCCTGTCACGGCTCGCGGTTCGCCGTCGACGGCCATGTGCTGCAGGGCCCGGCGGTACACCCGCTGAAGCGGATCGAGGAGCACGAGCACGGCCCGGCGCGCCAGGCCGAGGGCGACGGGGAAGGCACGGAGTGAGACCATCGCCGCGGCCGACCGTGCGAGACCACGGACCAGGTCCTCGGGCCGGCCAAGGCCCGGGCCCGGTGCCCTCTGGTAGCGGGTCAGCTGCCGAGCCGACTCCTCAGCAGCTGTTTGCCCAGCTCAGCGGCCTTGCGGCTGTCGGCCTTGGCCTTGGCCTTGCGGAACAGTTCCGCGACGATCGCCATGGTGATTCCTGAGGAATCCGCCGGCGCTGCTCGGTTCTTCACACGGCGGAACCCTTCCCGTCGCCCCTCTTCGGTCGCCCGGTGGGCCGTTTTCCCCCGGCCGGCGGGGCCACCCGTGGCCCATGGACCAAACGGAGGCTCCCGTAACTGGGCCGCTGACCGCCCAGGGCCATCGCGCACTCAGCCCGCACCGGACCGGTGGCTCCCCGCGAACAGCAGGCCGCAGTGATCGCAGATCAGACTCACTTCTGAAAGGTCGGACCGCCATGCTGATGGCACACCCTGTGGTGTTGCGCAATCTCGTCCACCAGTACGAAACCCTCCAAGCACTGCATGCGGAAGCGGGTGGCCCCGAAATTCGGCAGCGCATGGACGACGTGGCTTACACCCTGTGCATCTCGACCGGGACTCAGGATGTGGACACTGCTCTGGTCGCCGCCCGGTACCAGCTCCCCGGCGCTCGTGTGTATGACGATTCCGTCGTGGACTGCTGAGAAATCCACGTGGGAGGAAGACGATGTTGATCTGTTTCCGACCCTGGCGGTCGGGTGACTCGCCGGGCTGAGACAGAAGCACCACGAGGAGGGAAGCCGCCATGAGCGACGCGAAGATGGAACGCAGGCTCGCAGCCCAGATGCCGGAGGGGGACGTGGTCGGGATCTTGTTGGAACAGCACGCCCGGATACGGGATCTCTTCGCGGACGTGAAGGGCGCGGAGGGCGACCACAAGCAGCAGGCGTTCGATGAGTTGAGGGCCCTGCTGGCGGTGCACGAGACGGCCGAGGAAATGATCGTACGGCCGGTCGCGCGGGAGACCGCCGGGAAGCAGGAGGCCGATGCCCGCAACCATGAGGAGCAAGAGGCGAACAAGGTGCTCGCCGCACTGGAGAAGATGGATGTGACGAGCGCCGAGTTCGACACCCGCCTGGCGGAGTTCGAACGAGCCGTGGTGGACCACGCCGAACACGAGGAGAACGAGGAGTTCCCCGCGGTGCACGAAGGGCGTACGGAGGACCAGCTCCGGCGCATGGGAACCATGCTGCGCGCGGCCGAGAAGATCGCACCGACCCACCCGCATCCCTTGGCGGCGGGGTCCCCCGCGGCCCAATGGAGCGTGGGCCCGTTCGCGTCCCTGGTGGACCGCACACGTGACGCGATCAACGCCGCCACGCCGAGCCGCTGAGGACTTCTGGCCGAACCGTCATGAGCCGCGCAGGGCGCCGAGCCGACGCCGGGCCGGGCCCAGGGCCCGGCCACGCAGCTCACTCCCGAGGGGCTCGGCGGAGTCGCCCTGTACGTCCTGTCACACGCCGGGACCAAGGCCGCGCTGTTCGCCTGCGTGGGGATCCTGCTGGACCGTCACGGGAGCGTCGACGAACACCAACTGCACGGCAGGGGACGGGAACTGCTCGGGGTCGGGGCGATGTTCGGGCTCGGTGGCCTGGCCCTTGCCGGGCTGCCACCGTTCGGCACCGCGCTGGGCAAGTCGGTCACCGAGGGGGCTGTGGGGGGCTGGGGGACCGCACTGTTCGTGCTGGTCTCGGCGCTCACCGGCGGCGCGGTGCTGCGCGCCGGTGCCCGGGGTGTTCCTCGGGCTCGGCACCCGCCCTCCGGACGCCCCGGAAGAGACCACCGGCGAAGCGGAGGAGCCGGAGACGTGGGGCGGGCCGCTGTCCCGGATCCCGGACTCGATGCTCGCCGCACCGGCCGTACTGCTCGCCGGGGCGCCGGCGGTGGGACTGGTCCCCGGCCTGCGCACCGGTGTTGGTCACGCCGCGGACACCTTCACCGATCACCACGGCTACCTAGCCTCCGTACTGTACGGCCGGCCGGCACAGCCCACGCCCGCCTCCGCGCCGCACTGGACGGCGGCCGGCCTGCTGTGGGGTCTGCTGACCACCGCCCTGGCGGCGGCGCCGGCGACTGCTGGCCACACGGCGTTCGGCGGGCCAACCGGCCCGCTGGTTCACCCCGCTGAGACGGCTGCACTCCGGCCATGTGGGCGACTACGTCGCGTGGTTCCTGGTGGGCGTCGCCCTCTTGGGAGCCCTGCTCGCCTGAGCTCCCCGGCTCCCTTGAACCCCGGCTCCAACGGCGCGTCCGACCGGACCTTTCCCCGCCACTGTCCGCTCTGCCCCTGTTTCCTCGTGCTTTTCACGGGTGCCGGGGGACAACCACATAAATGAAGGGGGGCGGCTCGCGAATGCCCGCCTGGGGCCCGTGGTGCGGGGCCGTCGCCTATGTCGTCGGCGTCTTACGGATGGCACGTGCCACGTACGGAGCCCGACGTTCTCAGCTCATCGCCTTGCAAAGCCGCTCATACGCGGACGACGACCCAGTGCGCCGCCACGCGGCCGTCTCCTGCTGTGGACCGACGAGTTCGTCCGTTTTCCCAAGGTGACGGTCCGCCAGGACGGACGCACCCTCACCCGCCGTACCCGGCCGCGTCGGTCTGGAGTAATCGCCCCACCGGCGGCAGGCACTCAAACCCCGCCGCCCGCCCCGGCGGAGCCGGACCCGTAAGTCGGGGCCGGGCCGGGGCGGGCGGCGGGGTGGTGTGCGGTGTCAGGGGCGCCGGAATCAGCTGCCGGGCGTGAGCTCGAGCGTGTCGAGCACCCCGTACACCCCGAGGAACAGGATCGCCGCGCTGCTCACGACGAGGGCGGCGGTCAGCCAGGGGTTGGCGCGGAAGCGGGGCGGGACGCCGGTGTAGCGCAGACGCCAGACCGCGACCACGACCGCGAGCAGGAAGATGCCACCGCCGATGCCGCCGATCTGCACCATCAGGACCGGGGACTGGACCCACAGGAAGATGCACATCCACACCGGGGGCAGACAGCAGGTGAGGATGCGGATGGTGCGTGTGCGTACGCGCATGTCCTTCCAGTTGATCACTCCGAGCAGACCGAGGGTGTTGGTCCACAGGCGCGGGACACTGGCCGACGATGCGACGGTGACCGAGAAGAGGACGGCGATCGCGCCGGCCAGGAACAGATACTCGGCCCAGGGTCCGAGCGTGTCGGTGTAGATATGCGACAGCGTGGTGATCATGCCGTTGCCCTCGGGCACCAGGCCCTGTGGGTGGAGCACCGAGGCGCCGATCACATAGAAGGACAGGGTGCAGATGGTGCAGATGACCCAGGAGACGGCCACGTCGAGCCGCATGACCTTGAGCCAGCCCTCGGCCCGCTGGGCGCGCTCCTCGGTGCCGTCGTCGGGGCCGGTCCAGCGGGCGTAGCCCTTCTCCAGGCACCAGTACGTGTACGTCGTCATCTCGTCGGCGCCGACGCCGGTGATGCCGAACATGGCGAGTGCGATGCCGACCGTGCCCGCGGGGATCTGGAAGCTCAGTCCGTCGGCGAACTGCTCGGGCCCGTATCCGAAGGCGGTGAACGGCAGGGCGAGCGCGAGGCCGAAGGTGATGATGGTCTTGAGCGTGATGCCGATGACCTCGACCCGCTCGACGACGGGGTACTTGCCCGTCTGCAGGATGAGGATGGCCGCACCGGTGACGATGATGGCCCAGATGGTCAGGGAGGACGTGCTCAGCGCCGCCCCGTGGATCGGCAGCAGGATCGAACAGGCCGCCGCGGTGCCGCCGATGATGCCGCCGCGCTGGAACATCTTGGCGAAGTCCATGCCGATCCAGAGCCAGTTGATCCAGCTCAGTCGGCCGATCCGGGGGCCGACGTCACGGAAGCCGTCGAGCGCCGGGCGGCCGTTGAGGATGGTCCAGCGGGCCAGCTCCATCTGCACCCAGACCTTGACCGCGGTGGAGACGATCACCAGCCACAGCAGCGCGAACCCCGCCTTCGCGCCGAGCGAGGTGGTGGTGATCAGTTCACCGGAGCCGACGACGGCGGCGGACAGCACGAGACCGGGGCCGAGGTGGCGTACTCGGCCACCGAAGGTCACGGGGGCCGGGCGGGCGTCTTCGGCGCGCAGCGCGTACGGGTCGGCCTGCGCGGGCGGTGGCGCCGCGGTGGTGCCGTCGGTCGTGGTGGCCATATCAGGTCCTTAGGGGATCTGCCGGCGCCGTCGCCGGTATCCGGAATGGGGACAGCGGGGGGTGGTGTGGGGCTTGTGCGCGCGTGTCGCGGTGTCGAGCGCGCGGCGGCTGCCTGCTGTGGTGTCTCAGCGCGCCTGGTGGTGCGGCTCCTCGCCCGCCAGTACGCGGATGACGTCCTCGGCCACCATCGCGCCCATGGCCTGGTTGGCCTCGGGTGTGCAGGCGGCCATATGGGAGGTGAGGAGGGTGCGCGGGGCGGCGCGCAGCGGATGGTCGGCGGGCAGTGGTTCGGTGCTGAACGCGTCGAGGGCCGCGGCCCCGAGGTGCCCGGAGCCGAGCAGGTCGGCGAGCGCGCGTTCGTCGACGAGCCCGCCGCGTGCGGCGTTGACCAGGATCGCGCCCGGCTTCATCGCCGCCAGGCGGTCGCGGTCGAGCAGCGGGGTGCCGGACGGGTCGGGCGGGGTGTGCAGGCTGACGGCATCGGCGCGCGCCAACAGGGCGTCGAGCGCGACCGGTTCGGCGCCGTGCGCGCGGACGTCGACCTCGGCGACGTACGGGTCGTGGGCCAGCAACTCCATCCCGAAGGCGCGGGCGTAGCCGGCCAGCAGGCGGCCGATGCGGCCGAAGCCGACGATGCCCAGCGTCTTGCCGTGCAGCTCGGGGCCGAACAGCTTCGGCCAGCCGCCCGCCGCCACCGCGGTGTGCGAGGCGGCGAGGGAGCGGGTCGCGGACAGCAGCAGGCCGAAGGTGTACTCCGCCACCGCGCGCGAGTTGCTGCCCGGCGCGCACACCACCGGTATCGCACGCGCGCGAGCGGCGGCCACGTCGATGGTGTCGACGCCGACGCCGTGCTTGGCGATCACCTTGAGGCGGGGCGCGGCGTCCATCACCTCGGCGGTGATCGGGTCCATGCCGACGATCAACGCGTCCGCACCGGCCGCGTACTCGAGGAGTTCGGCGGTGGGCAGCGCCACGTCCTCGTACGGGCGCAGGGGACCCGCCCCGGCGTCCTCCAGGATCTGCCAGGGGCGCGCCGAATGCCGGGCGAAAGTGGGCGTCGTGATGAGCGTGGTCGGCATCAGCGCGCCCCGCCCCGTGCCGCCTGAAGGTGGGACGTCGCGATCTGCTGCAGATGCACGACATCGGCCGCGACCGTCGCGAACGTGAACCCCTCGGCGAGGCGGCGGGCGGCGCCGGCGCCGTCGGCGTTGTGGATCCCGGCCGCGATGCCCGCCGCCTCGGCCGCCTTGCGGACGCGGGTGAGGGCCTGCTCGAACTCGTCCTGTACGGCAGGGTCGGTGGAGGTCGCGCCGCCGATGGCCAGACGCAGATCGGACGGGCCGACGTAGATGCCGTCCAGGCCGGGGGTCGCGCAGATCTCCTCGACGTTGGCCAGGCCGTCGGCCGTCTCGATCATCGCGAGGACGGCGGTCTGATCGTGCGTATCGGCCGGGTTCGGGCCGATACGCAGCTGCGCGCGCATCGGGCCGTACGAGCGGCGGCCCAGCGGCGGATAGCGGACGGCGGCGACGGCGTCGGCGGCGTCCTGGGCGTTGTCGATCAGCGGGACGATCACGGCGCTCGCCCCCGCGTCGAGCGCCTTGCCGATGTACGTGAGGTCGTTGGCCTCGACGCGCACCATGCCGACGGCGGTGCTGCCCTTGGTGTCGGTGGCGAGGAGGTTGTTCAGCATGCCCTGGTAGCCGAAGAGGCCGTGCTGGGCGTCGAAGGCCAGGTAGTCGTAGCCGACGCGGGCAAGGCGCTCGGCGGCGATCGGCGAGTCGAGCAGCGACCAGTAGCCGATCAGCTGCTCGCGATTGCGCAGCGCGGCGGTGAACTCGGCGGACGTGCGGCCGGTGGCCATGTGTGTCTCCATTGCGAGGTGGGCGGCGAGGTGCAGCAGTGGGCTGCGAGGTGCAGTGCTGGGCGGCGAGGTGCAGCAGTGGGCTGCGAGGTCAGCGGTTGTAGGCGGGCATCGGGCCGCGCAGGCGGGCGCCGACCTCGTCGCAGGCGGCCAGGACGTCCGCGGGCAGCGGCCCCGCGGCCGCGGCGGCGATATTGGCCTTCAGGTGCTCGACCTTGGAGCCGCCGAGCAGCAGCGCGTCGGTGGAGGGCCGCGACAGCAGCCAGCGCAGGGCCAGGTCGGTCAGCGGCAGGCCCGCGTCGGAGGCGATACGGGTGAGGTCGGTGACGGCGCGGAACAGATCCTCGTTCCAGTACCGCTCGCGGTACATCGCGGCCAGCTTGGAGTCGCCGAAGCGCCCTCCCGCCGGGGCCTGCTCGAAACTGTGGCGGCCGGTGAGCAGGCCGCCACCGAGCGGGTTGTAGACCATCGTGTGCAGCCCGGTGACGGCGGCGAACTCCGTGTACTCCTCCTCGATACGGCGGGCGAGGAGATTGTGGAGTTGCTGGGCGACGACGGGGCGGGGGGAGCCGACCACGTCGGCCACGCGGTTCAGCTCGGCGATCTGCCAGGCGGCGAAGTTGGAGACGCCGAGGGCGAGGACCTTGCCCGCCCGTACGAACTCGGCGACGGTCGCCAGGGTGTCGGCGATGGGCGTCCTGCGGTCCGGCTGGTGCAGATAGAAGAGGTCGACGTGGTCGGTGCCCAGGCGCTTGAGGCTCCCGTCGAGCGCGGCGCGCAGGCCCTCCGGGGAGAGCGGTGTGTGTTCGCCCTGGTCGGGGTGCGGGATGCCGGCCTTGGTGGCGAGAACCACCCGGTCGCGGCGGCCGGGCAGCAGCTCGGCGAGGATGCGCTCGCTCTCGCCGCCCGCGTAGCCGTTGGCGGTGTCCACACCGGTGATGCCCGCGTCGAGCGCGGCGTCCACCATCGCGGTCGCCGTCGCGCGGTCGGCGGTGTCGCCGAACGTCATCGTGCCGAGCACGAGACGGGACAGCGGGACGGGGACGTGCGGGAGTTCAAGGCCGGCGGTCACGGCGGGTCCTTCCGAAGCGGGTGGTGCGGTCTCGTGCTGCTGATGCGCGATCCCATGCGGGATTCCATGCGCGAATTCATGCGCGATTTCATGCGTGATGTGCGCATCGCGGATGGTGCCGTGCGGCTACGCGGCCTCGACCGGTCGCCGCGCTGGTTCCCGGCCATGCGCTGCTGCGGCCCAGTGCGGCGCGATGAGCTGTGTAGGCCGGTACGCGCCGCGTCCACGAGGGCGACGAGGGCCGCGGGTGACGGCCGTCGGCGCCACGGGAACGCTCGCACGACTGCGTAATTCGCGCAAGAGGTCTCGCGCGCTTCACGCAAATTGTGTCATGATCCTAACCGGGCCGCCCACGCCGGACGTGCCCAAGGAGGTTCGATCCCGTGGGCGCCGCCGAGCCCGGCGCGGTTGCGTACATAGCGCACCTGTCACCGCCCGCCTCGCCTAGGAGTTGCTCTTATGCCCACCCCCCTGCCTCTCATCGCCGTGACCATGGGCGACGGTGCCGGTATCGGCCCCGAGGTCGTTGTCGCGGCCCTCCTCGACGACGCCGTTCTGACCCACTGCCGCCCCGTTGTCATCGGCGACGCACAGCGGCTGCGCGAGGCCGCCCGCATCCTGGGCCTGGACTGCGAGATCGCCGCCATCGATCACCCGCGCGACGCCGAGTTCACCCCCGGCCGCGTCGACGTCGTCGACCTCGGCCTGCTCCCCGCCGACCTTCCCTGGGGCGAGCTGTCGCCGGTCGCGGGCGGCGCCGCGTACGCGTACATCGAGCGGGCCGCCGCACTCGCCGTGGCGGGCGAGGTGCACGCCATCTGCACCGCGCCGCTCAATAAGGAGGCCCTGCACGCCGCGGGCCACATCTACCCCGGCCACACCGAACTCCTCGCCCACCTGACCGGGACCGCAGAGGTCTCGATGATGCTCTCCACCGAGAAGGTGAAGGTCATCCATGTCACCACGCATATCGGTCTGATCGACGCGGTCAACCGGATCGAGCCGGGCCTCGTCGAGCGCACCGTGCGCCGCGGCCACGAGGCGATGGTCCGCGCCGGCACCCCGAACCCCGTCATCGGCGTCTGCGGCATCAACCCGCACGCGGGCGAGAACGGACTGTTCGGCTACGGCGAGGAAGAGGAGAAGATCGTCCCGGCCCTGGAGAAGCTGCGCGCCGAGGGCGTCGACGCCCGGGGTCCGCTCCCCGCCGACACCGCCTTCTTCCTGGCCGGCCGCGGCGACTATGACCTGATCGTGGCCATGTACCACGACCAGGGCCACGGCCCGGTCAAGGTCCTGGGCATCGAGGCGGGCGTCAACCTCACCGTGGGCCTGCCCGTCATCCGTACGTCGGTCGACCACGGCACCGCGTTCGACATCGCCGGCACGGGCACGGCGGAGGCCGGCAGCATGGTCGAGGCGCTGCGCCAGGCGGCCGAGATGGCCACGGTGCCGGTCACCCCGGCGGCCTGAAACAGGCGGCTTGAAACAAGAGGGGGCAAGGCACCCGCGGAAGTCGTCCGAAGATGCCCTGCCCCGGAGGCGTTCAGCGCGTCATACGTCGCTCAGAGCGATGGCGGCGGGACACACGGCGGCCGCGTCCCGTACGGCCGCATGCTGGTCCTCGGCGGGCTCGGCGTCGAGGAGGACGACGATGCCGTCCTCGTCGCGCTGGTCGAAGACGTCCGGTGCGGCGAGTACGCAACTCCCGGCGGCGCAGCACTTGTCCTCGTCCACGGTGACCTTCACGGTCGCTCCCTTCTTCCGGGTCGGCCTTTCGGCCGTGTCCTCGGCTGCGTTGTCGGCTGCGTTGTCGGTCGGCACCGTCGGTACGGAGGCTTCGGCGGGGCGGGTCACCATCGCACCGGCACCTCGCGCAGGCCACCGACGGTGAGTCCTTCGATCTGCCGCAGCCCCGCGGCAGCTTGTGCAGCAGCGCCTTCAGGACGACCTGGAGCTCGGTGCGGGCCAGCGACTGGCCCAGGCAGGAGTGGGCTCCGGCGCCGAAGGTGAGATGGGGGTTGGGGCTGCGGGTGAGGTCCATCTCGTCCGGGTCGGCGAAGGCCCGCTCGTCGCGGTTGGCGGCGGACAGACCGCAGAAGACGGTGGTGCCTCCCGGCAGCACCGCCCTGTCCACCTCCTAGTCCTCGGTCAGATAGCGCCGGACGCCGTAGCCGCCCAGGTTGGCGTCCGAGCGCAGCACCTCGTCGACCGCGGTGCGTATCAGGGAGGGGTCGGCGAGCAGGCGGTCCCACCGGGTGCGGTCGGCGCGCAGCATGGCGACCATCTTGCCGATCATGTTCGCGGTGGTCTCGTGTCCGGCGACCAGCAGAGCCATACCGGTGTCGCGGAGCTCGGGGTCGGTCAGCCCCTCGCCCTCCGCCCGGCTCTCCTCGATCAGCGTGCTGATCAGGTCTTCGCCAGGTTCGGCGCGCTTGGCCGCGATCAGCTCGGACATATACGTCACGAAGTCCTCGTGGGCAGCCCTGGTCTCCGCCCCCGAGTAGCGGCTGACGTTCAGAAACGCGTCGGACCAGTAGGAGAAGCGGTCCCGGTCCTCGGCGGGCGCGCCGAGCAGGTCGCAGATCACATAGACCGGCAGCGGAAAGCCGAGCGCCGCCTTGAGGTCGGCGGGCGAACCGCTTTTGACCATGGCGTCGATCAGGGCCTCGGCCATCTCCTCCATGCCGGGGCGCAGCGCGGTGACCCGCTTGGCGGTGAAGTACTTGCCCATGTGCCGCCGCCACCTCTGGTGGCCTTCGGGCGGCATCCTGGTCTCCTCCATCCTCGCGGGCCGGCTGCTCAGCAGGACCGGGAACCTCAAGCCCTTCGTCATCGTGGGCTCCGGCCTGCTCACGGCCGGGTTCGCCGGGCTGGGCACCATCGACCACAGAACGTCCCTGGTGTTCATGAGCGCGGCGATGCTGTGCATCGGCCTGGGTGTCGGTATGACCATGCGGAACTTCGTGCTGGTCGTGCAGAACTCCGTCCCGCTGAAGGACATCGGCACGGCCAACACCACGGTCACCTTCTTCCGCTCCCTGGGCGGTACGTTCGGCGTCACGGTTCTGGGCGCGTACTGGCTCGGCAGGTCGCCGAACGGACCGCGCAGGGTGGGGAATCCGCCCGTGTCGCCTACGGCGACGCGACCGGGCTCGTCTTCCTCATCGGCGCCGCAGTGGCGGCCCTTGGCATCGTCGCGGCCGTCCTGCTGACGCCGGTGATGCTGCGGACCAGCCTCGACTCGTCCGAACCGGCCGATCCGAAGCGGTGAGGCTCATGTCCTGCCGGACGGTGGCAGGAGGGTGACGGTGCAGCCGTCCTCACAGCCGGTCGGGGTGGGGGGTGCCCGCGCCGCGGAGCAGGGTGTCCACGACGAGCGTCGCGACGGTGGCGGTGTCTTCCTCGGCCCTGTTCTGCGCGGCCTCGTGGATGAGGGCGTAGTAGACGCGGCGGGTCCACGGGATGTCGATGTCGGCGCGCAGGACACCCGCCTCCTGGGCCCGGCGGAACAACCGCTCGCAGGTGTCCCGTACATCGCTGTGGACGCGCGCCACCTCCGGGTTGACCGAGGATGCCTGGCTCATCGCGAATCCCCAACTGACCTTGACGCCAAGGACGTTCGCGGTCGTCTGGTAGAGAGCGACCAGCGGCGGAGCCGTGTCCGGGTGGGCGGCGTCCACCGCCGCGGCGAACCGCTCGGTGGCCCACCCGGCCAGGGCGTCGATCAGTGCCTCCCGGGTGGCGAAGCGCCGGTGCACGGTGGTGCGGGCGACACCGGCGGCTTCGGCGATCTGCTCCATGGTGGCCGCGGGGTCGCGGCTGAGGGTGCGCTCGGCCGCCTCCAGGATCGCCGTCACAGTCCGCTCGGCGTCCGCGCGCAGCGGCCGGCTGCGGGCGGGGGGCGACTCCCTCTGCGTCTTCATGGAGGAAGCATACGGCAACGTCACGGTTCACTGGGTACTTGCGTCATTGGTGTTGCAAGTCGTACCTTCATCGCGTCCTGCTTGACGCGAATACGGCGCGACTAGTGACATCTCCTGAAAGGTTGGAGCACGTGGAGTACACCCGCCTGGGCCGCAGTGGCCTCTCGGTGTCCCGGCTCGTCCTCGGCACCATGAACTTCGGGTCGCGAACGTCCGAAGAGGACAGCGGCGCGATCATGGATCATGCGCATGAGCACGGCATCAACTTCTTCGACACGGCCAACTCGTACGGCGCGCAGCAAGGTGAAGGCCTCACCGAGCAGATCCTCGGCCGGTGGTTCGCCCAGGGCGGCGGCCGGCGCGAGAAGACCGTCCTCGCCACCAAGGTCTACCTGCCGATGGGGGACTGGCCCAACGAAAGAGGGCTGTCCGCACTGCACATCCGGCGCGCGGTCGACGCGTCACTGAAGCGGCTGCAGACCGACTACATCGACCTGTACCAGATGCACCACATCGACCGGGACACCCCGTGGGAAGAGATCTGGGAGGCGTTCAGCGTCCTTCGCCAGCAGGGAAAGGTGCTCTACTTCGGCTCGTCCAATTTCGCCGGCTGGCATATCGCGCAGGCGCAGGAGGCCGCCCGGTCGCGTCACTTCCTCGGGCTGGTCAGCGAGCAGTCCATCTACAACCTCATGAGCCGCTGGGCCGAGCTGGAGGTGCTGCCCGCCGCGCGCCACTACGGGCTGGGCGTGATCCCGTGGTCGCCGCTGCACGGCGGAGTGCTCAGCGGTGTCCTGCGCAAGCAGCGTGAGGGGCTGACCGGCCGCAGCGGCTCGGGGCTGTGGGCCGCCGCGTTCGCCGAGCAGCGGGAAGCGGTCGAGGCATACGAGAAGTTGTGCGCCGAGCTCGGCGAGGACCCGGCCCACGTCGGCCTGGCGTGGCTGCTCGCCCAGGACGGAGTGACCGGGCCGATCGTCGGACCGCGGACCGTCGAACAGCTCGACGGCACCCTGCGCGCACTGGAGATCACCCTCGACCTCGACACCCTCGCCAAGCTGGACGAGACCTTCCCGCCGCCCGCACCGAACGGGGCGAAGCCCGCGCCCGAGGCGTATGCCTGGTGAGCGGTGGCGGACGCGTACTGGGTCCGCGTCCGTCGTCACGCGGGCAGAGCGCCGGTCTGTCCCCCGTGCGAGCTACGCGCAAGTGTCCACCGTGTGGTGACGATTCCGGGCCGGCCGATCCGTAGCGTTCGGTGCCGCCGCGGCGCTCCGGCCGCGGATCTGGCGAAGGAGTCTTCATGAGGCTGGTTTGGCAACTGGTGGCCGTCGCGGCGGTCGCCTTCCTCGGCGGCCAGGGCCTTGCCGCGGTGGAGGGGAACCCGTGGCTCAAGCTGGCCATCGGCGTCCCGACCGCCGTGCTCGCGGTGTTCGTCTACGGGTGGGTGGTGCGGCGGACCGAGCGCCGCCCGTCCACGGAAGTGGCCCGGGAGGGTGCCGGGGCCGCGATCGGCTGGGGGGTGCTGATCGGCTTCGTGATGTCCGGGTTCGTCATCGCGAATATCGCCTTCCTCGGGTACTACAAGGTCAACGGCCTGGGCTCGCCGACGGGCGCGGTGGGCCTGTTCGGCTTCATGGCCGCCGCCGCGGTGACGGAGGAACTGATGTTCCGTGGTGTCCTGTTCAGGATCGTCGAGGAGCGCATCGGCACATGGATCGCGCTGGCGCTGACCGGTGTGCTGTTCGGGCTGTCGCATCTGCTCAACCCGCACGCCAGCCTGTGGGGCGCCATCGCCATCGCGATCGAGGCCGGTGGCATGCTCGGCGCCGCGTACGCCGCCACCCGCAACCTGTGGGTGCCGATAGGACTGCACTTCGGCTGGAACTTCGCCATCTCCGGCATCTTCAGCACCGAGGTGTCGGGCAACGGCACCCCGAAGGGACTGCTGGACTCCGCGACATCGGGCCCGGCGCCGATCACCGGTGGCGACTTCGGTCCGGAGGGAAGTCTGTACACGCTGCTGTTCGGCGTGCTGGTGACGATCGTGTTCATGTGGCTGGCCCGACGCCGCGGCCATCTGATGCCCCGCCGTCGGCGCGCCGTCGAGGTTGGCGCCACCGCTACACTCGCCCGGTGATCAGTTCTCGGCGGATCCCGGAGATGTGGCACCGGTTGGATGTCACGGTCCGGGATCTCCCGCTCGGTCTGCTGATCCTCGCGGCGTCGCTCCTGCCGGCGTCCCAGAACCATGGAACGCAGCTCGGCGGCCTTGCGGCCCGCCCCTTCGACGCGCTGGCCATCGTGGCAGTCGCCCTCCAGTGCCTGCCGCTCGCCATGCGCCGTCGGTGGCCGGTCGTCTGTCTCTCCCTGGTGTCGCTCGGCTTCGCCGTCGACCAGCTCCGTGGCTACCACTCGCTCGCGGGGACCGCGATGCCCATCGCGCTGCTGACCGCGGGGTCCCATCTGGAGCGGCACCGGCGCGCCACCGTGTTCCTCTTCTCCGTGGCGTATGTGCCACTGGCGGTCGCTCTCTACCAGCTCGGATCGGGCGAGCCGCCGAGCGAGTTCGTGATGTACTACGTGGCCCTGGCCCTCGCGTGGGGCGTCGGAGGGTGGCTGCGCTCCACCCGGGCCGCGGAGGCCGAACGCCGCCGCCGCGTCGCCGAGGACACCCGCGCCGCCGAGCGCGCCCGTATCGCCCGCGAGCTGCACGACGTCGTGACCCACCATGTGACGGCGATGGTCGTACAGGCCGAGGCGGCACGCTACCTGACCGCCGCGCCCGATCGCCTCGACCAGGCCCTGACCGCGGTCACCGATGCCGGCCGGCGGGCCACCGCCGATCTGCGGCATCTGCTCGACCTGATCAACCCCGACCACGGCTCCGGACCGGCCAGGACACCGCCCGTCGGCAGGCTGCTCACGCTCGTGGAGCAGACGCGCCGGGCCGGGCAGCCGGTGGAGTTCACCGAGGAGGGCACGCCCGCGGAGTCGTCCGGCAGCGCCGACCTCGTGGCATACCGGGTCGTTCAGGAGGCCCTGACGAACGCCCTCAAGTACGCCCACGGCATCCGTACCTCGGTCCAGGTGCACCACGGCGACAACGACATCACCGTGGAGGTCAGCACGGACGGCCCCGGCTCGCCGGCCGGCTCGCGGACCGGCTCCCTCGGCGGGAGTGGCCGGGGCCTGGCCGGTCTCCGCGAACGGGTCGACGTCCTGGGCGGCGACTTCAGCGCGGACGCCCGGACGGGTGGCGGCTTCGTCGTCCGGGCCCGGATCCCCGCGGGGAGCCCGTCGTGACCGCGCCGATCCGGGTCCTGGTCTGCGATGACCAGGTGCTGGTCCGCACCGGGCTGGTGACGATCATCGACGCCCAGCCCGACCTCGAGGTGGTGGGCGAATGCGCGGACGGGCAAGCCGCGGTCGACCTCGCCGGCCGGCTGCGCCCGGAGGTCGTGGTGATGGACGTACGCATGCCGGTGCTCGACGGTATCGAGGCCACCCGACTGCTGGCCGGCGCCGGGGTGCCGCATCCCGTCAAGGTGCTCGTGGTGACGACGTTCAACCTGGACAAGTACGTGTACGAGGCGCTGCGCGCGGGGGCGAGCGGATTCCTGCTCAAGGAAGCCCCGCCGTCCCAACTGCTGCACGGGATCCGGACCGTGGCCACCGGCGCGGCGCTGCTGGACCCCGAGGTGACGCGCCGGCTCGTGGGCACGTACGCCGCCCGGATCCGGCCCGCCGAGGACACTTCGCGCGATATCCCGCTGACCCCGCGCGAACTGGAGGTCCTGCGCCTCATCGCGGACGGCTTCTCCAACAGTGAAATCGCCGCGGCCCTCCAGATAAGCCACGAGACCGTGAAAACCTTCGTGTCGCGCATCCTCACCAAACTCGATCTCCGCGACCGCGTCCAAGCGGTTGTCTATGCCTACCGCCAAGGCCTGGTGACCTGACGCTGACGCGCCGCGTGGGCGGCGGAAACTCGTGTGACGGTGGTCCACCTGTTTCCTAGGATGCGGCCTTGTGCGTACCCGTCCGTCCTTTATCGATGATGAGGCGATCGCGAGCGCGGTCGCCGGCCACTGGCTGCCCGAGGTCGCGGAAGTCGACTACCTGCCCTGGGGTTTCGGCGCGCACCACTGGCGGGTGGCCGCCCGTGGTGAGACGCTGAGTAAGACACTGTTCGTGACGTTGGATCAGCTGGCGCCCCGGCACACCGCGGCCTCGCTGGAGGCCGCCTACGCGGGCGCGGCCACGCTGGCGGCCGGTGGCTTGGACATGGTGTGTGCGCCGTTGCCCGCGCCGTCCGGGCGGTTCACCATCGATGTCGGGCCCGGTGTGCTCAGTGTGACGCCGTGGCTGGACGGCCGGTCTCCGACCGAGGCGGAGGCTAGCGCGCCCCGGCACGTCCGCGAGGTGATCGCGGCGCTGGCCACCTTGCATCGCGCCGCGCCACCGGACGGCATACCGCTCTGGACCCCACGGGTCGGCCCCGAGTTCGCGGATGAGTTGCGGGCTCGTACCGCCCGGCCCTGGACGTCCGGTCCGCTGGCGGAGCGGGCCCGGGGCGCGCTGGCCGCACACCATACCGCGATCAAGCGCTGGACCAGCCGATATCTTGAGCTGGCGGGCATCGCGGACGCCCGCCGGGAGGTCTGGGTGCCGACCCATGGCGAGCCGCACAACGACAATCAGGTCGTGGTTGCCGGCGGACTCAAGCTGGTCGACTGGGAGTCGCTGGCTCTCGCGCCGCGCGAGCGGGACTACGCCGATCTGCTCGATACGGATGAGGGCGGCGGTTTGGCCGCCGACCCCGCGATGGTCGAACTGTTCGCGCTCGACTGGCGGCTTGCCGAGATCGTCGACTACGCACGCTGGTTCAGCGCGCCACACACAGGTACGGACGACGATCGCATCGCGCTGGAAGGGCTGTACGAGGAACTGTCGGACGCCACCGGCTGACCCCGCCACCGAGCGCGGCGGGGCGGAGCGCGGCGCTTACCGCGCTCCGCCGACCGAAATTTCGGTGACGTGGCGTCAGGACTTCATGCCGGGCCAGTCGCCCGGCCTCATGAACCGGTGACCGTGAGCGTCCCGGACACGCTGACGGGGTCACCCTGACCGTCCGCCGGAGCGGCGGTGAGGGTCCAGGTGTAGGCGCCCTCGGGTGCGGTGGCGCCGTCGGTGGTGGTGCCGTCCCAGGAGGCTTTGACGGTGCTCGCGGTCGACTCGCCGCTCCAGGTGCGCACCTCGGTGTCGGTGTCGTCGTTGTGCAGCGTCAGCTTCCAGGACGCGGCCGGCTTGGACAGCCACCACTGGGCGTTCCAGGCGGCGGTCTCCTCGCCGCGGTCCCAGGTGGCGGGGACGCTGCGGTCCGGGACGGAAAGCGCGGAGACGCCGTGCTGGGGCGCGAAGACGTGCACGGTTTCCGCCCAGTCGACATAGGCGAGCTTGCCCGCGCGGCGGTCCACCGCCCAGGTGATGCCTCGGCTGTCGGCGGCGGAAGTGGGCTTCAGCGCGAGGACGGAGCCCAGATCGGTGGTGGTGCCGTCCTCGTTGAGGCCGGTCAGGGTGAGTGCGCCGTCGACAGCGTTGTGGCCGGCGAGGAAACCGTCGCCGAGGAGGACTTCGTCGACCGGGGCGGAGTAGGTGAGCCCGGAGGCCGGGTCCTGGACACCTGCCTTGCTCTGTTCCGGGCAACTCCAGTAGAGAAGTGTGCCGTTGCTCTGCAGCTCCTCGGGTGTGCACGAGGCGTCGAGCGTCACGCTGTCGGTCTGCTTCCCGGTACGCAGATCGGTGGCGATCACGGTGCCGGGCCGGTCCGGGGACGGCGTCCAGAGGGTGGCGTAGTCCAGGGCCGCGGCCTGCGGAGCCTGTTCCTTGACGATCCGGTCGCGGACGATGTCGATGACGTACTGCCGCTTGTACGGGCCCTGCGACTCGTAGAGGACGTACTCGGGGGAGACGTCCAGGATGCGGCCGTCCGTGGCGGGCAGCGGGAGCCGGTCGACCGGCTGGTCCGGGTCGTCACCCGTCACCAGTACGTCCTTGCCACCGTTGTCCGGGTCCGCCACCAGCCGGGCCAGGCCCTCGTCGCCGCCGTCGGCGAACCGCCCCGGTGCGGAGTCGCCGTGGACGGGCAGATCGTCCCCGGCGGAGGGGTCCAGCGAGGCGCCGATGTCCTTGCCGTGCAGCCGCTGTGTCTGCTGCAGCGCGTTGACGTAGCGGACGGTGCCCCGGTCCAGGCCGAGCGCCTGGATCGAGCCGTACGCCACCGTGACCGGCGCCACCACGCGCAACTGCAGATCGAATACGAGCCCGCTGCCGTCCACGGTGAACCGGTGGATGGCCCGGGTGCCGTCCGCGTCGCGGCCCAGGGCGGTGAGTGTGCTGTTGGACCCCTGCAGACCTTGTTCGACATCGGTGAGCAGGACGCGTGAGGTCTCCGCCCCGTCGATCGGCGTCAGCCGCAGCGGTCCGCGGTCACCTTCGTGCCACAGCACGTTCCGGCCCACCGTGTAGGCGGTGATCTCGCTGTCGGAGGACCGCGGTGTGAGCGGGACGACCCGCGGTGTCGTCGTGCTGCCGTCGCGCGGCAGCACCCGCACCCCCTGCTCGTCCTGGCGGCTGAACCATGTCACCGTGTCGCGCGTGAGGCGGAAGCTGCTCGCCTCACCGGTGACCGGCAGCGGCGCGACAGCGCCGGTGATGCCGTTGAGGATGCCGTAGCCGTGGGTGGAGCCGGTGCGGTAGCGGATGAGGAGCGAGGTGCTCTCGCCGCCGAGCACCACCGGCTCGGACTCGGCGGTGGCCTCCGCGGGCAGTTGCACCTGCACGTCGAAGGGCGTGTCCCCGGCGCGGGCCCGTAGCACCCGCAGTTCGTATGTGCCGTCCTCCAGAGTCCGGGTGGCGAGGACGAACCCGCCGTACGCCTGGGGGTGCGCGTAGCCGTCCGGCAGCCGCAGGGTGGACTTGGTGTTCTGGTCGACGTTGAGCAGAGTGATCGTGGTCGCGCCGTCCGCGTCGGTGGTGGCGTAGGCGACCCGGTTGGACTGATCGTGGTTGGAGAAGATCGACTCCCGTGGCACACCGTCCAGCGCCTTCACGGGGACCGTTTGGCGGTTGTAGGTGTTGGTCCACAGATAGCTCGTGGAGCCCTGCTCCTGGTGCAGCACACCGGTGTCGCCGGTGGACAGCAGCGTCTCGGCCCGATCCGCGTAGGCATCGGGCGACGGGATGACCACCTCGGTGGCGTCGGCCGCGTGGGCGGTGGCCGACGGAAGTGTTACGGCCACGCCCGAGGCGAGCGTGAATGTGGCCGCGACCAGCGCCGCGGAGTGCGCCGAGCGTCTGAGACGCGATTGCCGCAGGTTCATTTCCATATCCCCCTCGCTGATCGACCGGTGGCGATCAGCCGCCCCCGGGTCACCCACGGACCTGCCGACCAGGCGAGGCCCACGTCAGGGTAAGGACAACTTCCTTATGGCGGAGGCTTATGGCGGCTCTTGCAGAAGATTGCGCATCGGATGGACCAGCACCCGGTGATCCGATAATGGATTCGGACCGCCGCGAGCCTGCTGTTATGCTGGCGTGGACGTATTCGTGTATCGAGGAGCGGTCGACATGGTGGGTGACGACGACATCTGCGGGTGATCCCCGGATGTGAGCGGCCACCGGCTGGTGCACAGGAGCACCGCTGATGTGGTCTCGCAGTCGTTCCCTTTTTCTGTCTGCCTGTCTGCCCGGGGCAGAGGTCTCTTTCCTCCCCCTCTCACATCGCACGAGGTCACCCCATGTCCGATGCTGCCATCGTCTGCTCGAACGTCTCCTTCACCTGGCCTGACGACACACCCGTCTTCCAGGACCTGTCCCTGACCGTGGGCACCGGCCGTACGGGGCTGGTCGCTCCGAACGGCTCCGGCAAGAGCACCCTGGTCAAGCTGATCGCCGGCGAGCTGCGGCCCGGCGCCGGCTCCGTCTCGGTGCAAGGCACCCTCGGCTATCTGCCCCAGAGCCTCCCCCTCACCGGCGAACTCACGGTGGCCGAGGTGCTGGGCGTGGCCGCGGTGATCCGGGCCATCGACGCCGTCGAGTCCGGCGACGTCGACGAGAAACACTTCACGACCATCGGCGACGACTGGGACATCGAGGAGCGCACCCGCGCCCAGCTCGACCGCCTGGGCCTGACCGACCTCACCCTGGACCGGCGGCTCGGCACGCTCAGCGGCGGTCAGGTGGTCTCCCTCGGGCTCGCGGCCCAGCTGCTCAAGCGGCCCGATGTGCTGCTGCTCGACGAGCCCACCAACAACCTCGACCTCGACGCGCGCCACAAGCTCTACGACGTGCTGGAGGACTTCAACGGCTGTCTGCTGCTCGTCAGCCACGACCGGGCCCTGCTCGACCGTATGGAGCGCATCGCCGAACTCGGCAGCGATGAACTGCGTTTCTACGGCGGCAACTTCACCGAGTACGAGGAGGCGGTGCGGGCCGAGCAGGACGTCGCCGAGAAGAACCTGCGCAACGCCGAACAGGAGCTCAAGCGGGAGAAGCGGGAGATGCAGCAGGCCCGTGAACGCGCCGAGCGCCGCGCCAGTAACGCCGCCCGCAACCTCAAGAGCGCCGGACTGCCACGTATCTTCGCCGGCAACATGAAACGCGGAGCCCAGGAGTCCGCGGGGCGGGCGGGGCAGATGCACGCCTCCCGGGTCAGCGAGGCCAAGTCCCGGGTGGACGAGGCGGGGCGTGCGCTGCGCGACGAACAGCGCATCACCCTGGACCTGCCGGACACCGATGTGCCCGCCGGGCGCACCCTCTTCCTCGGCGAGGCCATGCAGGTCCGCCACGGCGAGCGGCCCGTGTTCGCCGGCAAGGGCGTGGATCTGACGATCCGTGGGCCGGAACGCATCGCGCTCACCGGGACCAACGGAGCGGGCAAGAGCACGCTGCTGCGGCTGATCAACGGCGACCTGACGATGGACAGCGGCGAGATCAAGCGCGCCGACGGGCGGATCGCCTATCTCTCGCAGCGGCTGGACGTGCTGGACCGCGGCCGTACGGTCGCGGAGAACTTCGCGGCCTTCGCCCCTCAGCGGCCACAGGCCGAGCGGATGAACCTGCTCGCCCGCTTCCTCTTCCGCGGCGCCCGGGCACATCTGCCGGTCGCTGTCCTCTCCGGCGGCGAACTGCTCCGCGCCACCCTGGCCTGTGTCCTGTGCGCCGAACCGGCCCCCCAGCTGCTGCTCCTGGACGAGCCGACGAACAACTTGGACCTGGTGAGCGCGGCGCAGCTGGAGAGCGCCCTCGGCTCCTACCAGGGGGCTTTCGTGGTGGTCAGCCATGACGAGCGGTTCCTCGCGGAGATCGGCGTCGACCGGTGGCTCCGGCTGGCCGACGGCGAGCTCACCGAGACGGGAGCGCCCCAGCGGTAGCGGGTCGGCCCGCGCCGACCGGGCCCGCGTCGAGGTGTGTCACCCCGCGGGCCGAACAACCATCACCTGGGACGGAACCACCATGCTGCAATCACCCCTGCTCGCCAATGACCTCGTCCGCACCCTCGGCAGCAGACGGGTGCTCGACGGCGTCTCCCTCGTCGCCTCCCCCGGACACCGCATCGGGCTGATCGGGGAAAACGGCGTCGGCAAGTCGACTTTGCTGCGCCTGCTCGCCGGGGTGGACGAACCCGATGCCGGGCGGGTCGAGCGCCCGGCCGACCTGGGCTTCCTCCAGCAGGAGATGCCGTTCGACGCCGTGGCGACCATCGCCGACGTCATGGACGACGCCCTGCGCGAGGCGCGCGAAGACCTCGTAGCGCTGGAACGCCTCTCCGACGAGCTCGCCCGAACGCCGCAGGATGCCCCCGGCTATGCGGCGTTGCTGGAGTCGTACGGCGGGCGGCTGGAGCGGGCCGAGGAGCGTGAGGCGTGGGACGCCGACCGGCGGGCCGCGTTCGTCCTCGACGGGCTCGGCCTCGGCGCGGTCGGACAGGACCGCGCCCTCGGGTCGCTCTCCGGCGGTCAGCGCGGCCGGCTCGCGCTGGCCGCCCTGCTGGTCCAGCGGCCCTCAGCGCTACTGCTGGACGAGCCGACCAACCACCTCGACGACGGCGCCGCCACCTTCCTGGAGGAGGAGGTACGCGGTCTGACCGGCGTTGTGCTGCTGGCCAGCCATGACCGGGCCTTTCTCGATGCCGTCTGCACCGACCTGATCGACCTCGACCCGGCCGTGGCCGGCCCGGTCCGCTACGGCGGCAACTACAGCGCCTACCTGTCGGAGAAGCACGCCGAGCGGGAACGCTGGGAGCGGCGCCACGCCGAGGAGCAGCAGGAACTCGAGGCGCTGCGGCACACGGCCGGTGTCACCGCGCACGCCCTCGCCCCGAACCGCGGGCGCAGGGACAACGAGAAGATGGGCTACGGCCACCGCGCCGGCCGGGTGCAGAACCAGATCTCGCGCCGGGTGCGCAACGCCACCCGCAGACTGGAGGAACTGGAGCGCACACAGGTCGGCGCGCCGCCGCGGCCGCTGCGGTTCCAGCACACCGCGCTCGCGAAGGAGTCGGCGGACGGCACTCTGGTGGCGCTGCGCGACGCGTGGGTCCCGGGCCGTCTGGCTGTCGGGCGTCTCGATGTGGCGGCGACGGACCGGCTGCTCGTCACGGGCGGTAACGGGGCGGGGAAGTCCACGCTGTTGGGTGTGCTCGCCGGGCGGCTCGCCGTACAGGGCGAGGTGCGGCGGCGGCGCGGGCTGACGGTGGGGCTGCTGGCCCAGGACACCGTATTCGACCGGCCGGAGCGTACGGTCCGGGACACCTATGAACTTGTCCTCGGCGCCGAACGGGCGCAGGTCGTCCCGCTGGACTCACTGGGCCTGATGCACACGGCGGACCTGGACAAGGCGGTCGGCCATCTGTCGGTCGGTCAGCGGCGCCGCCTCGCGCTGGCACTGCTGGTCGCACGCCCGCCCGCGCTGCTGCTGCTCGACGAGCCCACGAACCATCTCTCGCCGCGGCTGTGCGACGAGTTGGAGGAGGCCCTGGGGTCCGGGCCCGGCGCGATCGTCGTGGCCAGTCACGACCGGTGGCTGAGAAAGCGCTGGCAGGGCCGGGAGCTCCGGCTGGACTCCGGCGCGCCGCCAAACGTTGCCGGAGAGTTCGGATCGGCCGCCGTCGGCCGGTTCGCCCGGCGACGGTGACTCGTACTACGGGCCGCTGCTTCGGGCGCTCAGCCGTGCAGGGGAAGGAGAACGCGGAAGGTGGCGCCCTCGCCCGGGGCCGTGCGGACCTCCACCCGGCCGTGGTGGGCCGTCACCAGGGAGTCGACGATCGCGAGGCCGAGACCCGCGCCTCCGCTCTCGGTGCGGCCGCGGGCGCCGTCCGCGCGGTAGAAGCGGTCGAAGACACGGGCGGCCTGCTCCTGGGACATCCCCGGACCCTCGTCCCGCAGTTCCAGAACCGCGAGGCCGTCCTCGGCGCCGACACCGATCCGGACCTGGGTGCCGGGTGGGGTGTGGGCCACCGCGTTGCCGACGAGGTTGGAGGTCACCTGCCGCAGTCGCGCCTCGTCGCCGAGCACCGGCGCGCCACCCGGCGGGCCGCCGCCGGGGCCGGTGAGGGTGACGGGGCGGAGCGGATCGAGCGCGCGGAGGTCGTGCAGGGCGTCGGCGGCCAGGGTGCGCAGATCCATGGGGGTGAGCCGGAGCGGGAGGTCCGCGGCGGCGGCGTGCTCGTCGAGGCGGGCGAGCAGCAGCAGGTCTTCGACCAGCCGGACCAGCCGTGCCGCTTCCCGCTCGATGCGGTTCATCGCGGCGTCGACATCGGTGCGTTCGGGCATGCCGCCCATCCGGTACAGCTCGGTGAACCCCTTGATGCCGAAGAGGGGGGTACGCAGCTCATGGCTGGCGTCCGCGATAAAGCGGCGCATGAGCTCGGCGGCGGCGGCCCGCGCGGCGTCACTCGCCTCGATCCGGTCCAGCATCCCGTTGAGCGCCGCGGCCAGACGGCCGAGTTCGGTACGGGAGGCGGCCAGCTCAGGGACCCGGCTGGACAGGTCGCCGTCCGCGATGGCCGCCGCGGTGGTCTCGATACGGCGCAGCGGACGCAGCCCGCCGCGCACGGCGAACCACCCGACCACGCCGAGCAGGGCGAGCACCAGGGAGTCGATCACCAACATCCGGGCGCCGAGCTGCGTGATCGTCGAGTCGGCCTCGGCCAGCGAGCTTGCGACGACGATGCTGTGGGCGTCCGTGGCCCGCGCCTTCGGCCCCGTGCGCGCTCCCCCCGTCGCGTCGAGCGGTACGGCGATCACCCGCCACGACTCGTCGCCGTCGACGGCCGGGGCCTCGAAGGGGCGGAGGTCGCGTTCGCGGACGGCCGCGGCGCCGAGCGGGGGCAGCTCGGGAGCGCTGTGCGCGGCCGGCCGGATGACCCGCCGTACGCGGCCGTTCGAGCCGAGATCGGCGAGATAGACGTCACCGGTCAGGCGCTGCTCCACGGTGGAGCGCAGCTGTGGTGCCTGATCGCCCGCCGCGCCGGACGGATCGGTCAGGCGCGCGGTGACCGTGGCGGCGGCGCGGAGCCGGTCGTCCAGCTGATGCACCAGATCCCGCTGGAGCAGGGTGACGACCAGGGCATTGCTGCCGAGCAGGGCGACCACGAGCAGCAGCAGAGAGATCGCCAGCAGCCGGCCGCGCAGCGAGAACCTGCCGCGCAGCGAGAACCTGCCGCGCAGCGAGAACCGGCCGCGTAACGAGAAGCGGCTGTCGCGCAGGGGGCTCTTGTTCACTGCCGGGGCCTGCGGAGCACATAGCCGGTGCCGCGCACCGTATGGATCATCTTCGGCTCGTCCAGGTCCACCTTGCGCCGCAGATAGCTGACGTAGGAGGCGACGATGCTGTCGTCGCCCCCGAAGTCGTACTGCCAGACCAACTCCAGGAGCTGGGACTTCGACAGCACCTGCCCGGCGTTCTCCATCAGCACGCGCAGCAGGCTGAACTCGGTCGGGGAGAGCGGCACGGGGCGCCCGTCCCGGGTCACCTGATGGCTGTCGGGGTCAAGCTCCAGACTGCCGACGACCAGCCGGCCGTCGGCCTGTCGGCCACTGGTGCGGCGCAGAATGGCCCGGATGCGCAGAACCAGCTCCTCCAGGTTGAACGGTTTGGTGACGTAGTCGTCACCGCCCGCCCTGAGCCCGCTGATCCTGTCCTCGGGCGCATCGCGGGCGGTGAGGAACAGCACCGGCGGATGCCCTGCCGCCGCGGTGGGATGCTGCCCGCGCAGTCGGCGGACGACCTCGAAGCCGTCGAAGTCGGGCAGCATCACATCCAGCACGATCAAGTCGGGACGCTGCTCGCGCACCGCGGCCAGCGCCTGCGTGCCGGTCGCGACCGGCGCCACGGCGAATCCGGCCAGCCGCAGGCTCGCTGACAGCAGTTCGCGCACCGTCGGCTCGTCCTCCACCACCAGTAGCCGTTCCGAAGCCGTCATCCGTCCCGTCCCCACCCGATCGTTCCGCTGGTTCATTCTCCCGGCCCGCTATGCGTCGCGCTTGCGGAAGACGATGAACGCCACCGTCAGCAGGACCGCGACACACCCCGCCATGACGGCGAGCCCGGACCAGGGAGCCAGCAGCGCCGGATCACGGTAGCCGGTGATGATCTGTCCGCCCGCGATGGACGGCCAGTACTTCTCCACCCAGTCGCCGACCGCACCGGGCAGGGCCGGCGCGAACGCCTGCACGATCAGCATCGTGCCGAACAGGGTCGTCACCGTCGCCGTCGTACTACGGATCACCGTGCCGATCGCGAGCCCGAACAGGGCGGCAAGTGTCAGATAGAGCCCACCGCCCCAAATCCCGCGCAGCGCCTGAGGATCGGACGGACCGAGGTGCGGGGCGTCCGCACCCGCCAGCGCCGCCTGCCCGACGAGAAAGCCGCTGAGGGACACCAGCAGTCCGACCGGCAGCGCGACCACGATCAGGACCGCGGCCTTGGCGGCCAGCACCCGGGCCCGGTGCGGTACGGCGGTCAGCGTGCTGACGATCGTGCGGGCACCGTACTCGGAGGTGATCACCAGACCGCCCAGCAGGCCGAGGGCGATCTGCGCCACCAGATAACCGCGCAGGCTGGTGGCCAGCGGGTCGAAGGCGGCCCGGTCGGTGGCCGTCATGCTCGCGTAGTCGCCCCCGGCGGATGTGCCGTTGAGGGAGGCCAGCCCCACACAGAACGCCAGGGTGCCGAGGATGACGAAGCCGGTCGACCGCATGGTACGGATCTTGATCCACTCGGCGCGCAGGCAGTGCGGGAACGTCGCCCGGCCCGTCGGTGCCGGAGGCTTCCGGCGCCCGCGCGGCGCGTCCGGCGTCAACTCGTTCGCTCCGGCCGTCCAGGTGTCCGCGGCACTCCCGCTCATCGGCTCGTCCCCATCTCTGAGTTCTCTGAGTTCTTCGCGTTCTCCGCGTGATATTCGAGGGCATCGCGGGTCAGATCCATGAAGGCCTGCTCCAGCGACGGCTGCCGGGGCGTCAGCTCGTGCAACTCCACTCCGCCGGCCGCGGCCAGCGCGCCGATCTCGGCCGCGTCCAGACCGGTCACCATCAGGCCGTTCACGCCGTCCGCGCGCACCTCCTCCGCCGGTGCCAGCATCCCGCGCAGCGATTCCGTCTGCGGGCTGCGGACCAGGACCTCACGGCCGGAGTACGCGTCGATGAACGTCTTCATGGGGGTGTCCGCGATCAGCCGACCGCGGCCGATGACGATGAGGTGGTCGGCGGTGAGCTCCATCTCGCTCATCAGATGGCTGGACATCAGCACGGCGCGCCCCTCGGCGGCCATCCGCCGCATGAGCCCGCGGATCCAGACGATCCCCTCCGGATCGAGACCGTTGAGCGGTTCGTCGAACACGAGCGCCGGAGGATCACCCAGCAGCGCCGCGGCGATGCCGAGTCTCTGCCGCATGCCGAGCGAGAACGTCCCGGTCCTGCGGCGAGCCACGCTCTCAAGCCCGACCTCCGCCAGCACCGCCGCAACCCGGCTACGCGGAATCCCGTTGCCGGCCGCCAGCGCCAGCAGATGATGGTAGGCCGTACGGCTGGGCAGCACCGCGCCCGCGTCCAACAGCGCACCGACGGCCTTGAGCGGCGCCGGCTGCGCGGAATACGGGCGCCCGCCGACCGTGGCGGTCCCCGAACCGGCGGCGTCCAGACCCAGGATCATCCGCAGTGTGGTCGACTTCCCGGCACCGTTGGGACCGAGGAACCCGGTCACTTCCCCTGGGCGGACGTCGAACGTCAGATCGTCGACGGCCAGGACCTCCCCGTAGCGCTTGGTGAGTCCGCAGACTTCGATCATCATGACTCCGGAGCCGATGGTGTGCGTGATGCGCGCGATCGCCGCGCGCACCCCCTCACAGTGATCCGCGCTTCTGGGCCGGATGTGCACGAATCTGGGTGCGCCATGGGAACCGGGAGGCCCGTCCGGCGGAAACCAGCAGGTCACGGCGGCCGGCCCGGCGGCAACTCACAGAAACTCACAGAGTGATGGCGGGGTCAAACGGTGGGACGGCGCCGATGGGCGCGCTGGCGGCAGGTCGGGCCGCAGTAGCGGGGTGGCCGTCCGGTGGCGTGGACACGCAGCGTCGCACCGCATTCCACGCAGTACTTCAGGGCGGTGGTTTCGTGACGGGGGAGGGCGGACGAGTCACGGAAGGGGTCGGCTTTCGTGACGGGCTGGGTACGCAATCCGTCGAGCAGTGTCCGCACCAGCCAGGTGCCACGTGCTGGGTCCCGGTGTGCCGAACGCAGTGCGACACCGCCGGCGACCAGCGCGGACAGATCGTCGGCCTGTACGTCGGCGCGTACCGCGCCAGCCTCTTTCGCGTCGTATAGCAAGCGCCCCAGTGCCTGGCGGAACCGCTGTCCCGCGGCGGCCAGTACGGCGCGCGGCCAGCCCTGGTCGGCGGCGAGCGCATCGCAGAAGTGGCGGCGGCCCATCGACTTCTCGGCCACTTCGAGCAGAAACCCGAACAACGCGTCACCGGGCGCGGCGCGGGCGGCCCACCGGTCGGCGGCGGTCACCAAACGCTCGACGTGTTCGGCGAGTACCGCCTCGATCAGGATCTCCTTCGTCGGGAAGTGCCGGTAGACGGTCCCGGCGCCGACCCCGGCGCGCTGCGCGATCCGGCCGAGTGACACCTCGAGACCCTCCTCGGCGAATACGCGCATCGCCGTGCTCAGCACGAGCGCTCGGTTGCGGCGGGCATCGGCGCGCCCGGCGGGCGCCGCACCCGGTGCTGCTTTCGTGTCCGGTGCTGCTGTCATGTCACGAAATCCTTGTCCGCGGGGTTGAAACGGGTGGAGCATCCCGGATGACGTTCAGCATCCTCCACCTTCTCCGGAAAGGCCACCATGACCACCGAGACACCGGCCAACCCCGACTCCCCGATCCTCGTCACCGGCGCCACAGGTAAGCAAGGCGGCGCCACCGCCCGGAGGTTGCTCGCCGGAGGGCGGCCGGTACGAGCCCTGGTGCGCGATCTGACTGCCCCCGCCGCTGCCGAGTTGGCTGCCGCGGGCGCCCAGCTGGTGCGCGGCGACTTCGACGATCCGGCCAGTCTGCGGCCCGCGCTCGACGGCGCCTCCGCCGTGTTCGGCATACCGCCCGTGTCCTACGGACCGACCGGACCCGAAACGGAGCTCGAAGCGGCCCGCGGCCGGACACTGATCGACGCGGCGGCCGCGGCGGGGATCGAGCAGATCGTGTTCAGCACCGTCGCCTCGTCACCGGCCGCATCGTGGAGTTGGGAGGGGAAAACGCTGATCGAGGAGTATCTGCGCGACCACATCGCGCTGCCCACCGTACTGCGCCCGGTCCGGTTTATGACCAACTATCTCTCCGTCGGGGCGATCGGCATCGACGGCATTTCCCACGGCGTGCACCGGCATCTCTTCCCGCCGCACGAGCCCATGCAGATCATCGCGCTGGAGGACATCGCCGAGTTCGCCGCCCTCGCGTTCGCGGACCCGGCCCGATTCGCCGGCCGAACCCTGGAACTGGCCGGCGACGAGCCGACGCCGGTCGAGGCCGCTGCCGCGATCGCCGAGGCCACCGGCGCTCCGATCCGGTACGAACAGCTCACCGACGGCGAGGCCGCCGCGCTCGGCCCGGAAATCGCCGAGACCAAAAAGCGCTGGGAGGCCGGTCACCGCTGGCACGCCGATATCGACGCACTACGCGTCATTCACCCCGGACTGCGCACCCTCACCGACTGGCTCACCGAATCCGGCGCCGCCGCCATTCGCGCCCAATTCACCACGTCCTGACTCCGGAGATCTGGCCGAAACCGGTGTTCGGCGGGTGTGTGTCATGGGGTAAGCGGTAGCTGACAGGAGCATGACACGCGCCCGGGAGGTCGAACGTTGGGGGATCCGGAATGGTGGCAGAACGCGGTGATCTACCAGTTGTACGTACGCTCATTCGCGGACTCCGACGGCGATGGCGTGGGCGACATTTCCGGTATCGTGTCTCGTCTGGACTACCTTTCCTGGCTCGGGGTGGACGCCATCTGGTGCACCCCGGTGACCGCTTCTTCCAACCATGACCACGGTTATGACGTCACCCACTACCGGGCCATCGAGCCATCGCTCGGCACCATGGAGGATTTCGACCGGCTCATCGCGGAGGCCGAAAGCCGAGGCATCCGGGTGCTGCTCGACCTGGTGCCCAACCACACCAGCATCGACCACCCATGGTTCACATCCCCGCGCACCAGGCGTTCCTACTATGTCTGGGCCGATCGCCCCAACAACTGGGTCAGTTCACTTCATATCCCGGCGTGGTCGTACGACGAGGCCGAAGGCTCCTACTACCTGCACAGCTATCTGCCGCAGCAGCCCGATCTGAATTGGTGGAACGACGATGTGCGGGCCGAGTTTGATGACATTCTCGCCTTCTGGTTCGACAAGGGTGTCGCAGGCTTCCGGATAGACGCCTGCTATGTGATATTGAAGGACCGTCAGCTGCGTGACAATCCCGTCGCGCGCAAAGGCGACCACATGTGGGACCTCAACCGCGGACAGCGGCCGGTCCACAGCGCCCATCAGCCCGAAGTCCACGATGTCTTACGGCGATGGCGGGCCGTAGCCGACCGATATGACCCCCCGCGGCTGCTGATGGGAGCCACCTGGGTGCCCGAACCAGTCGACCTGGTGGCCTACTACGGCAAGGGCGACGAGCTGCAACTGCCGCAGTACTTCCAGTTTCTCTTCTCGGACTTCGACGCCGACGCCCTGCGCTCGTGCGCGGAGACCTGGCTGGAGACACTGGGCCCCGGCGACACTCCCGTGTGGCTCGCCTCGAACCACGACCTGTCGCGCTTTCCCACCAGATGGTGTGACGGCGATGACCGTAAGACCCGCCTCGCCCTGGCGATGCTGCTGACCCTGCCGGGCGCATGTGTGCTGTTCCAGGGCGACGAGATCGGGATGGAGGACACCGTCGTCCCGGTCGCGCGGCTGCGTGACTCGGCGCCGTGGCCGCGCGACGCCAGCCGTACGCCCATGCCGTGGCAACGGGGACACCTGGGCGGATTCACCACCGGGGAGCCCTGGCTGCCGCTCGGCGACACGGAGCGCAACGTCGCCGATCAGATGGCGGACCCCGACTCGGTGCTGAACGAGACCCGCAGGCTCATCGCGCTCAAGAAGCGGCTCACCGGACCGTACAGACCACTGCCCGCCGAGGACGACCACTGGCGCTATCGACGCGGGGCCGTCGCCGTGGACCTCGACTTCGCCGGATCGGCGGTGTGTATCGATGGCTGAGATCACCACCGTAGAGGTGCCGACTCCACGAGACACACGGGCCACCCGGGACGGGGTGGTCGGGGCGGCGCTGGACGCCCTCGACGGCCGCACCATCTGGCACATCAACACCACTGCGGTCGGTGGCGGGGTCGCCGAGCTGCTGCGCTCCGCGATGTCCCGGCACGCGGAGGCGGGGATGCGCGCCCGCTGGCTGGTCATGAACGGGGACCAGGAGTTCTTCGGCATCACCAAGCAGTTGCATCACCTCTTCCATGGCAGCCCCGGCCATGGACGGCCGCTGGGCGAGGGTGAGTTCGCGGCGTACGAGCGCACGACACGGGAAGCCGCCGCCACGGCGCTTACCCATATGAACCCCGGCGACCTCGTACTGCTGCACGATCCGCAGACTCTCGGGATGGCGCCGGCGCTGCGGCGGGCGGGCATGCGGGTGGCCTGGCGGAGCCATATCGGCACCTCGTTCCCGGGCCCTGAGGTGACCGCCGCCTGGACCTTCCTGGGGCCGTTCCTGAAGGAGCCGCTGCGCTGCGTCTTCTCCCTGCCGGACTACGTTCCGCCGGGCCTCGAGCCGCAGCGGGTGGCGATCATCGCACCGGCCATCGACGACGTGTCGGACAAGTGCCGGCCCATGGAGGACGCGGAGGCGCGCGGCGTGCTGGCAACCGTCGGGCTGCTCGGCTCGCCCGGCCCCACCAACCTGGGGGAAGGGGTCGCGGCATACGCGGGCCGACGCGTCACGGTGTGGCAGGACGAGCCGGTGCCGCCCGGCGCTCCGACCGTACTGCAACTGGCCCGCTGGGACCCGCTGAAGGACATGGCGGGCACTCTGACCTCCTTCATACGCCACATCGATCCCGCCACCCGCGCGCATCTGATCCTGGCCGGTCCCGACCCGGCCGATGTCGCAGACGACCCGGAGAACATGGCCGTGTTCGACGCGGTCCTGAGGGACCGCGCGGCGCTCCCGGCCGATGTACGCCGACGTGTTCATCTCGTCGGCCTGGGGCTCGCCGACGACACCGCCGAACTACGGGCCAATGCCCTGATCGTCAACGCATTGCAGCGGTACGCGACGGTCGTCGTCCAAAAGAGTCTGGAAGAAGGGTTCGGGCTGGCGGTGGCCGAGGCGATGTGGAAGGGGCGCCCGCTGGTGGCGAGCGCGGTCGGAGGCATCCGTGCCCAGGTGACCCACGGTGTGACCGGCCTTCTGGTGGACGACCCCACCGATCTCGCGGCGTTCGGCCGGCAGGTCGGGCGGCTGCTCGGCGACGAGGCGCTGCGCGACAGGCTGGGACGGGCCGCACAGGACCACTGCGCGCCGCGATATCTCGCGGAACGCGAGTTCCGCGACCACGCGTCGCTCTATCTCGACCTGTGCGGCGCCCCCACGGCGGTGGGGCGGTGACCGCGCCCGGCGCTCGCGCCCGGCTGACACCTAGTCAGGAACCAGAAGTCATCATCATCGGGGCGGGCACATTCGGCTCGGTTCTCGCCTGGCAGCTCGGCCGGGGTGGTGGCAGCGTGCCCACGCTGCTCCTGGAGTCCGGCCGACTGGAGCGGACCGAGCATGTGCAGAACGCCCCGTTGGCCACGGAGACCGTGCCGCCGCCGTCCCTGCCCGAAGCGGTGGCCGATGCCCCGCCCGCGGGGAACGGCCGATGGCGAGTGCCGTGGCGTTCCCCTCTGCCGTACCACGGCCTGGCCTACGGGGTCGGCGGACGGTCCTTGTTCTGGGGCGCCTACTGCGTATGGCCGGTGCTCGACCAGGACGGCATCAGGGACCACTGGCCGGCCCGCGTGAGGGCCGAACTCACCGACCGGTACCTGCCCGCCGCGGCGAACCTGCTGGGCCTGCCGCGCACGGCACCGCACTTCGACGGCGAGCTCAACCGCCGACTGCGGGGGCGGCTGCTCGGTGCGCTGGCCGGGAACCATCTGCCGGGACTGCTCCGGCCGCACGAACTCCCCGATCCGCCGTACGCACCTGACGTCGGTAGCAGCCACCAGTACAGCTGTGTGTCACGGCTGAACATGCCCTTGGCGATCGACGCTGTCGAGGACGGGGACGGGGGATCGCCGCGGCTGGTGCGGTTCAGTGCGGCGCCGCTGCTGGCCGAACGGCTCGGCGACGGCACCGGCGACGTGGAACTGCTCACCGACTGCCATGTCGTCGGGCTCCAGGCGAGTGGTGGCAGGATCACGGCGATCGACACCAGCCGCGGGAGGCTGCGGGTGCCCGATCACGCCCGGGTCGTCCTCGCGGTGGGCACCATCGAGAACGCCCGGCTCGTACTCGGCGCCGACGGCCTGCCGCACACCGCACACCGCGCGCACCACCTGACCACCCATCTGCGCTCCAACCTCACGGTGCGCATTCCCTTCCCCTTCGACCCCCACCCGGGACCCGGGCAGGAGTGGGGCGCCGCCGCGTTGCATATGCGTGGCGCGTGTCGGCGTCCGTCGGGGCCCGATACGCGTTTTCACCACCAGATCACCGCGTATGGAGTCGGGTCGTTGCCCGAGGAGGCCGCCCGGCGGCTCTACACTGAAACGCCCAGATACGACGTGGAGGCGTTGGATCGGATGCTCCGTATCCCGCCGAGGCATCTCGTCGTCACCCTCGCCAGCGTGGGGGAGATGGCAGCGGACGGCACCGGCGAGGTGAGTCTGCTCGACGAACGGGATCGGTACGGCGCCCGCCTCGCGTATGCGCGGCTGTCGCCCGGGTCGGCGGATCGGCGGACCTGGGATGCCATGGATCGTTCGGCCGATGCCGCCGTGCGAACTCTGGTCGGTGACGGCCCCGTCGAGGTGTTGCGCTCGGGGCGGTTCGTATCCGTCGCCGACGGTCGGTCGACGGCCCTGCTGGAACCGGCGGAGCGGCGGGAACCCCTTGGCTGCGGCCACCATGAGATGGGCACCCTACGCATGGGTGATGATCCCCGCGATGCGCACACCGACGCCGACGGGCGGATCCACGCCACACAGAACCTGTATGCCGCCGGTCCGGCGGTCTTCCCCGCACTCGACTCGGCCGGCCCGGTGCTGCCGGGAGTCGCGCTGACGCTCCGCCTCGCCGATCATCTGCGGCACACCGTCCCCCGAGGACGGGCGGTGCCGGAGCCGAGGCGGGAAACGGAGCGGTCCGGTGCGTGAGGGAGGCGGTCGCATGCCCACGCCGCTGCGGCGGGCACGGACAGCGGTGTCGGCGATCTTCTTCGTCCATGGTGCGATCTTCGCCTCCTGGGCCGCCCGAGTACCCGCCGTACAGGATGAACTCATGTTGTCCGCAGGCGTGTTGGGCCTGGTGCTGGCAGGCCCGGGGCTGGGCGCGCTGGCCGGCAGCCAGGCGGGCGGGCTGCTGGTGCGGCGCTGCGGCAGCCGTACGGTGAGCGCGCTGGCCCCCGTGGTGCTGTGCCTGCCGCTCGGCCTCGTCCCGACCGCGCAGTCCGCGTGGTCGCTGATGGCCGTGCTGCTGCTGCTCGGCGCCGCCGACGGATGTACGTCGGTGGCGATGAACGCCCAGGCGGTCTCCGTGCAGCAGCAGTACGGACGCGCGGTGCTCAACTCCATGCACGCCATCCGCAGCATCGGCGCCGTCGCGGGCGGCCTGGCCGGAGTCGCCACGGCGTCCCTCAACATGCCGCTGACGGCGCAGTTCGTGTCCATGGCCGTCCTGCTCGCCGTCGTGTCGGGGGTGGCGGCCTGCGGGCTCCAGCCGGATGTGGAACATGCGACGCGGACACCGCCGAGCGACCAGGCCACGGCGGCGGACGGATCGGCGGAACCGGCCGGCCAGGGTCCGAAGGGGCGGCTGACCGTGCCGCTGCTCGCGCTGATGACCTTCCTCGCCGCTCTGGTGGAGGACGCCCCCGCGTCGTGGAGCGGTGTGTATCTGCGCCATGTGGGGGCGGACGCCGCGATGGCCGCGGCCGGGTACGCGGCCTTCTCGGCGGGATCGGTCGTCACCCGGCTGTTCAACGACTGGCTGGTCGATCGCCTCGGGTGGGTACGCCTCATCCGGATCGGCACCTTGTGCTGTGCGGCCGCGCTGACCGTCGCCCTGCTGCTCGGACAGCCCGGGGTCACCTTGGCGGCGCTCGTCGTCGCGGGTGCCGGGATCAGCGCGGTCTTCCCCGGCGCGTTCACCGCCGCGGGCGCGCTGCCCGACTCGGCCCGGGTGATGGGCCATGTCGGCTTCGCCGGAAACCTCGGCTGGCTGCTGGTCTCCCCGATCATCGGCGGTCTGTCGACCCTCGTCGGGCTGCCGACCGCCCTCGGCCTGCTGGTGGTCGCGGCGGCGATCATCGCCGGGCTGGCCCCGGTCACCTGCTCGGTGGCGCCCGTACGTGCACAGGAGCGGCAGGTGGTCCCGTGAAGGCGTCGACCATCTCAACCACCCAGGCCCTGTTGACCGGTCCCGGCCGGGTCGACCTCATTCGCAGGCGGCTTGAGCCGGTCCGTACCGGCCAGGCCCTGATCCGGGTCACCCAGTGCGGTCTGTGTGCGTCGGAGGCCGATCAGTGGCTCGGCAGATCAGGCCGCTATCCGGTCGAGATAGGTCATGAAGTCGCCGGTGTGGTCGAGGAGATCGCGCCGGGCGATGAGGGAGGTCCGCTGAGCGTCGGCGATCACGTGGTGGCGTGGGTGCCCGGCGGCGGATTCACCGAATTCATGGTCATCGAGAAGCGTCACGCCCTACCCGTCCGCCCCGGCCGCGTCTTTCCGGCCGTGGCGGAGCCGCTGTCGTGCTGCGTCAACGCCGTCGAACTCGCCGCTCCGAGGGTGGGGGCCGATGTGGTGATCATCGGAACCGGCTTCATGGCCCTGCTCATCCAACGTCTCTCGGTCCTCAAGGGCGCGCGATCGGTCATCGTGGCGGGCCGCCGTCCCACCGCCCTGGCCCGCTGCGCCGAGCAGGGCGCGACACGGGTGGTGGATCTGCGCACCGAATCGCTCGCCGCTGTCGTCGCGGCGGACACCGAGGCCGGTGGCGCGGACGTGACGTACGAGGCCACCGGCGCCCAGGACGCCCTCACCCTCGCGGGCCAGGTCACCCGCACCAGTGGCACGATCGCGATCGTCGGATACCACCAAGGGGAGCCCCGGACGGTCGACCTCGCGCACTGGAACGAGCGGGCGTTCCGGATCGCCAACGCACACTTCCGCGATCTCCCCACGATCCTGGGCGGCATGTGCACCGCGATCGCCCTGGTCGACTCGGGCCAACTGGATCCCTCGGGCCTCCTGACACATCGCTACCCGCTGCACGAGATTTCCGCCGCGTTCCGGGACGCGGTCCGCAGGCCCGATGGGTTCATCAAGGCCGTCATCGAACCCGCCCCTTCCGCCCGAGCCTGACGCCGCCCGTTCCGTAGCGGCGTCAGGCTCGGGCGTCAGAGCCGACGCGCGGTCGCGCGGGACGCCGGGGCGGGCAGGTTGCTTTCGAACCAGACGGCTCTGCCGGTGGAGGTGTCGGAGCAGCCCCATCGCGTGGCGAGCTTCTGGAGCAGGGTGATGGCGCAGTGGGACGCCTGAGTGCCGGGGGTGTGCGGGAGCATGGGCGTGATCTGCTGGTCGCCGGTGACTTCACACAGGAGTGTGTCGGTGTGGACCAGGCGCAGGCCGACCGGATGGGTGGTGTGGCGGATGGCGTTGGTGAGTAGTTCACCGGCGAGGAGTTCGGTGGTGTCACAGAGCGGGCCCAGACCCCATGCGGCGAGGGTGTCGCGCACCCGGCGCCGGGCGAGGCTCACCTGTTGGGGCTGCGGCGGAAAGCGCCAGGTGACCACCTTGTCGTCGGGGATGCTCTGCAGGCGGGCCATGAGGACGGCGATGTCGTCGTGATCGCCGATGGGGTGCTGCTGCCGGAGCAGGGACTCGCACGCCTCGTCCAGCGACGGGTGGGTCGCGGTGAGGCCGCAGCGCACGGCGAGGAGCCCTTCCTCGATGTCGTGTCCGCGCGCCTCCACCAGGCCGTCGGTGTAAAGGACGAGAAGGCTGCCGGAGTCGATGGACACATCCAGCGTGTCGAAGGCGGTGCTCCCCACACCGATCGGCGCGCCGACGGGAATCTCGAGAAGTTCGTCCGTGCCGTCGGGGCGCAGCAGGACGGGCGGCAGATGGCCGGCGCTGGCGAAGGCGGCTCGGCCCGCGATGGGGTCGTAGATGGCGTACAGGCAGGTGGTCAGGGGGACGTGGCCGAGGTGTTGCGCCAGCTGATCGAGGTGGGCCAACAGCTGTGCGGGCGGAAGGTCCATGGTGGCGAGGGTCCTGACGGCGGTGCGCAGTTGGCCCATCGCCACGGCGGCGTGCAGTCCGTGGCCCGCCACATCGCCGATGACGAGGCCGACCCGGTGGCGGGGCAGCGGGATCACGTCCAGCCAGTCGCCACCGACCTGTGTGGTGCGGCTGCACGGGTGGTAGCGGTAGGCGATCTCCACGCTGGGCAGACGGGGTGGCCGCGTGGGCAGAAGGCTGCGCTGCAGCACGGCGGACGTTCTGGCCTCATGGCTGTAGAGGCGGGCGTTGTCCAGAGACAGGGCCGCCTGCTCGGCCATCTCCTGGCAGGCGCCCAGGTCCACCGGGCTGAAGGCGAGCCGCTCCGGTTTCCGCCCGAACACCATGAAGCCGAGGATCAGGCCCCGTACGGTCAGCGGCACCAGCATGACGGACGAGCCGGAGAGCACCGACCGGGCGGCCGGGCTGTCGAGCTCCTGCGGCAGCTGGCGCAGGGTGTCCTGGTCGACCCGGGGGATGAGGATGGGTTCGACGAGCGCGAGAAACCGGGCCATGGCCGTGTCGGCCTGGTAGACGAAGGTCCGCTCCTCGTGGAGTTCTTCGGCGCCGGGGTCGTCGGTGTGCGCGCTCGCCACGCGGTGCATCACGACGGAGCCCGGCGGCTGCTGCGGAACGGAGGCGTCGTCCTGGGCGGTTACGTGGTCGTGCAGATGGACGGAGGCGAAGTCGGCGAACCGCGGTACGGCCGAGGTGACCAGTACGCGGGCCGTGTGGCCGAGGTCCAGGGTGGTGCCGATACGGCTGATCGTCTCCCGGAGGAATGTCACTCTGGCCGCATCGGCTTCCGCCTGCGCGACGGCCGTGTCCCGCCGATCGAGAGCGACGCTGTTCGGAGCGCATGGTGATGCCTCAGGCAGCAACGAGGCCCCCTTGACGTAGTGCCGGGCGCCGGGCGGGCCCGAGTGACGACGAGGGAACGGCGGCGGGCCGCGGGGTCCGGCAGCTGGTCCGGATCTTCCCGCAAGACCGTATCGCCTGAATCGTCATAATGTGGTCACCCACAGGAGTGATCCGCTTCCAGCGGATGATCAGGGCGTTCATACGAGTCCTCCCGGCGCGGCGCATCGGTCTACCGGTCCTTGGCCAGGGCGACGAGCTCGGCGAAGAGGCCGTCGGCGGTCACGAGATCGTCGTACCGGCCCTGCTCGATGATCCGGCCGTTCCGCATCACGACGATCCTGTCGGCGAGCCGGGTGTTCTCAAGCTGATGCGTCACCACGATGGTCATGCGCTCAGCGGCGATGCGTTTGACTTCCAGAAAGATCTGATGCTCGCCACGCGGGTCCATCTGCGATGTCGGTTCGTCCAGGATCAGCAGCGGGGTTTGGCGGTACAGAGCTCGACCGCAGGCGAGCCGCTGCCACTGTCCCCCGGACAACTCGGCGCCGCCGTAGAGTTCGCGGGCGAGCAGGGTGTCCAGCTGCCTGGGCAGCTTCTCGATCGCCCCGCGCATGCCGACGGCGTCGACGGCCGCCCACACCGGGGCGTCGTCGTAGGTCTTGGGCTGGCCGAGGGTGATGTTCTCGCGGGTGCGCAGGGGCCAGCAGGCGAAGTTCTGGGGGACGAGCGATGTCCGTGCCCAGACCGCGTCGGGCTGGGCCTGGGCCAGGTCGGTTCCGTCCCACAGGACGCGGCCCTTGTCGGGGAGGAGAATTCCGGTGATGAGCTTGGTCAGTGTGGACTTGCCCGAGCCGTTCTCACCCACGATCGCCAGGATCTCGCCGCGGCGCAGGGTGAGGGAGACGCCGTCGACGGCGGGTTCGTCCTTGCCGGGGAACTGGTAGACGACCTCGTCGAGACGGATCTCCGCCACGTGGTCCGGGATGGTCAGCTCCCCGCGCCTGGGGGCGCGGTCGGCCGCCATGTCGAGGAACGACCTCATGTCGGCGAGGTAGAGCGAGGTGTGGAACATCGCGGCGCCGTGGATGACGAGCTGGGAGAGCGCGGCGAGCGCGGTCTGGACGGCGACGACCGCGGTGGCCGCGACGGGCAGGGCGACCCGGCCGGTGGTGGCCAGCCAGGCGAGCGCACCCCAGGTGCCCAGGAGGAACAGGCCGCCGAGGGCGGAGGTCGCCAGGACGATACGGAGGGTGCGGGGTGCGGCGGTCACGGTGCGCTGGTCGATGCGCTCGGACAAGGCGCGGTACCAGTAGACGAGATAGCCGGTCATGCCGTTGGCGCGCACCTCGTCGCCGTACCGGGAGTAGGTGGCCCACCAGCGCATCATGCCGCGTACGTTGCGGTCGCCGACGTTGGCGTAGTGGGTTTCGTAGTCGACGCGCGCCGACAGGACGGCGCCCAGACCGGCGGGGAGCACGGCGAGGAGCAACAGGGGGAGCATGAGCCAGTGGAGGACGGTGATGACGCCACCGGCGGCGGCGATACGGACCAGGGCGGCCATGAAGCGCTGGGCGTCCTGGACCATCAGCCTGGTGCGGGTGACGCCGATCTCGGCGGCCTCCTGGCGGTCGGCGAACCCCGGCTCCGAGTACGCCGAGGCCTCGACCCGGCACACGGCGGAGACGAGGGCGACATCCGCCTCGGTCATCAGACGGGGGGTGATCCGGCCGTCGGCGTACGTGGACAGGGCACTGCCGATTCGGCCGACAGCGGAGGCCGCCGCCACGACGACGAGGGCGGGCAGGGCGGCGTGCAGACGTTCGGAGACCGCGCCGGTGCCGAGGATGTGCGTCATGGCCTTCGCGGTGAACCCGAGGGTGAAGGCGGCCGCGGCACCGGTGAGGATCTGGCAGGCGAGGAGGAGCACGAGGGCGGGGCGGTCGACGGTCCAGGCGATGCGCGCGGTGTGCGAGAGCACGGAGGGGAGCCGCGCGCACATCTTTGTGAAACTGGCCTCTTCCAGCGGGTTCTTGCCGTGCTTCCCCTCGAAGCTGATGGCGGCGGGCGGTGGAGGGGGCGGTGCGGTGGAGCTTGCGGCCGAGGCGTTGGTCACGGTCACCTGCGTCCTCCTCGAAGGTCGGCACCGCACCTGGGTGGTCCGGCGGTGCCAGGCTCAACGAGCGAGGGAGCGAATCGAACGCGCTCGATTTTGGACGAAGCGCGGAGCCCGGAATTTCGGGGGCGTCGAACGCCTGGTCGCAGTGGCGTACGGGTTCCGGTGCGGTCGGGCTTGGCCGAAACGCCGATGGCTGTGACGTGTGTGACCTATGAGGGTTCAGGGATGGTCACGGATGGCGGGCGGCTACGACAGCCGACAGTTCGGGCGTTGCCATGCTGTCGGACCGCTGGCGCTCGGTGACCCGGCACCTCCTGGCCGGGGTCGGATGCGATCTGGGGCAGATCGTCTTCCCGTACCTGGAGAAGTGCACGGATCTGGAACGGCGGAAGATCCTGGAAACCGTCGCCACCTACCTGGACACCGGAAGCCTGGGCGATACGGGACGGTTGCTGGAGTGCCACCGCAACACCGTGCTGAACCGGCTGAACACGTTCGAGAAGTACACCGGCCTCGACGTACAGCGGCCCTACGACGCCGCCGCCGTGATCATCGCCCTGGAATGGCAGGGTGCGGAATGGCAGGGTGCCCGCCCCTGAAGCCGGTCGGGCCCGGCATGTGCGCCGACGGCACATACGCCCTCGCCGGCGCCGACGAGCGTCACTCTCAGGCGCCTTTCTCCCGCACGGGGGTGATGATCTCGTCCACGAGCCAGCGGGCGGCCTTGTCCGGATAGGGGCGGGGCAGTGCCAGCACGATGTGCCGGATGCCGGCGGCGGCGAGGGCGTGGACGTGGCCGCGGGTGGCGGCGGGGTCGGTGTAGTCCACGATGATCTGCGCGGAGCGGGTGATCTCGGCGGGGTCGCGGCCGATCGCTTCGCAGTGCGCGTCCAGGACGCGGGCGCGCTCGGCGATCCAGTCGGTGGCGTTGTGCGGCGGGCCGGGGACGTTCCAGATGTCGGCGTGCTCGGCGATGATGCGCAGCATGCGATCGCCCCAGCCGCCGAGCAGCAGCGGCGGGCCGCCGGGCTGCACCGGGCCGGGGCCGTTGCGGGTGGCGCGCAGGGTGGTGAAGGGGCCGTCGTGGTCGAAGACCTCCTCGCTCCACATACGGCGCAGGATGGTGATCGTCTCGGTGAGGCGGGCCAGGCCCTCGCCGGGAGTCGGGAGCGGGAGGCCGTAGGCGGCGTACTCGGCGACGGCCGGGTTGGGGCCGACGGGCTGTCGGGTGCCGCCGACGCCCAGGCCCATGATCAGGCGCCCTTGGGAGATCACATCCACGGTGGTGGCGATCTTTCCGAGGTGGGCGGGGGCGCGCAGCCTGTTGCTGGTGACGAGCAGGCCGAGGCGGAGTCGGCTGGTACGGGCGGCCAGTGCGGCCAGCAGCGTCCAGCCCTCCAGAACGGCGCCGCCGGGCGGTCCGGCCAGCGGCATCAGATGGTCCCACAGCCAGGCGTCGTCGAGTTCGGGCAGTTGGTCGGCCTCCTCCCAGACGCGAAGGATCTCGTCGTAGCCGAGGTGCATGGGCGTCGTTTTGACGCCGAAACGGAGTCCACACTGAGGTGCGTCAATCGCCATGACCGTCACCATAGACGATCGTCAGCGCTGCTGACTATCAGGTGATGGGTACGATGTCGGAATGGCGGAGAACAACGAGGACGGTGCCGCGGTCGAGGAACTGCTCGGCGCTCGGCTCGGCTACCTGCTCAAGCACGCGCAACTACGGCTGTCCGAGCACGCCGGACCCGCGCTGGCCCGGTTCGAGCTGGACGCCCGGGAGTTGGCGGTGCTCGCCGTGCTGGCGGCGGGCCGTCCGCTGTCACAGCTGGAGGCCGCACGGCGGCTGGGTGTGGACCGTACGACGATGGTCGCGCTCATCGACGCGCTGGAGAACAAGGGCCTGGTGGAGCGGCGCCGCAGCGAGGAGGACCGCCGCCGCAACGTGGTCGAGCTGACGGAGCGGGGCATACGGGTGCGGGCCGATGCGGAGGAGGCCCGCGAGGCGGCGGAGCGCGAGTTTCTTGCCCCGCTGGGCGAGGAGGAAGCGGCGCGACTGGTGAAGGCGCTGCGCGCGCTCGTGGTCAGAACTCCGAGCTAGCCGTCAGCGCCGAGGGGCTCAGCCGGCCAGGCACGGTACGGGGGCGAGGGCGATGGTGTGGTGGGTGTGCTGGACCTTGGCGTGCAGATAGCGAAGGTTGCTGGGTGTGGTGTGTACGCCGGTGGGGACGGTCCGGGCGACCGTGACGCCGAGGTCGGTCAGCTGTTGTGCCTTGTCGGGGTTGTTGGTGAGCAGGTCCAGCTCGGTGATGCCGAGGGCGGTGAGCATCTGGGCGGCGGCCGTGTAGTCGCGGGCGTCCTCGGGCAGGCCGAGGGCGAGGTTGGCCTCGTAGGTGTCCAGGCCCTGGTCCTGGAGGGCGTAGGCGTCGAGCTTGTTGTAGAGGCCGATGCCCCGGCCCTCCTGGCGCAGATAGAGCAGAACGCCTCCAGCCGTGGCGATGCGTTCAGTGGCCTCGCGCAGCTGGGGGCCGCAGTCGCAGCGGGCGGAGCCGAAGACATCACCGGTGAGGCATTCGGAGTGCAGACGCACCAGCGGGGTGGCGGCGGTGTCGGGGTTGCCCAGGATCAGGGCGACGTGCTCGGCGCCGTCGGTCAGCCCGTTGAAGGTGATCGCTTCGGCGGTCACCTGGTAGCCGTCGGAGAAGCGCAGTGGGATGCGGACCCGGGTGCGCACGGTGGCGGCGGGGGTGCTGGTGGTCATGGTGTCTCCGGTGGCGTCTGGGTGGTTTAAATTTGAACGCGACACTGAAGATATGCTGCTGTTCCAATTTGAACAACAGGGGGAGTGGTGACATGGGTCATACGCGATGGCTGAATGAGGACGAGATGCACGCCTGGAAGGCGTTCACCAACACCCACGCGCTGCTCTACCGACGGCTGGAGCAGCGGCTCAAGCGGGATTTCGGCCTGTCCGGGCTGCAGTACGAGATCCTCGCCCGGCTCAGCGACGCCCCGGACCGGGAGCTGCGGATGGCCGAGCTGGCCTGCGCCCTGGTGAACTCCAAGAGCGGGCTGACCTATCAGATCGGGCAGCTGGAGAAGGCCGGGCTGGTGCGTCGGCGGTCCTGTCCGAGTGATGAACGCGCGGTCTATGCCGTGCTCACCGACGACGGCGTGGGCCTGCTGGAACGGGCCGCGCCCGGCCACGTCGCCATGGTCAGGGAACTGCTCATCGACGTGCTCACCCCCGACCAGGTACGGGCCCTCGCCGACGGCCTCGGCGAGGCGAGCCGCCGCATGACCACCGGACCCGTGTGCTCGGGCCCCGACGCCGAGGCCGCTGCCGACCTCGGCGGTTAAGTGGCTGTCGGCTCGATACCCGGCGAGGGTCCGAGGCCATGCCGCCGTACGGGCGGGATCGTCAGAGAGCCAGGTCCCAGACGCGTACGGTGCCGTCCCGGCCGGCGGTCAGGGCGACCGGGCGATCCCGCAACGTGGTGACCGCCACGGCTTCGACGCGCGCATCGTGGCCGGTCAGCGGCGGCCCGACGGGGCGACCGCCGGCGAGGTACCAGATCCGTACCGTCCCGTCCTCGCCACCGGTCACCGCGACCGGCCGGTCGCCGACCATGGCGGTGTCCAAGGCATTGATCCCGCCCTCATGGCCGGTGGCCGGTTCGTGGATCGGATCGTCGTCCTCGCTCGCGGCCAGGTCGAACACGTACACCTTCCCCGCGTCCGTGCCCGCCACGACGACAGGACGGCCGTCGACCTCGGAAAAACTGACAGCGTATGACCGCTGCTCGTCGTCCACGTAGAACGACGCGACCTCCTCACCATTCGCGGCATCCCATACCGTCACCCCCTCTTCCCCGCCCCCGGCGACCAGCGAGCGGCCGTCGATCCGTGCGGTGGCGAGACCCCAGACGGAGCCGGCCTCCAGCTCGATCGGCGGCTCCTCGCCGAGTCCCCACAGCTGGACTCCGTCCCAGTGGATCCCACTACTTGCCGCGAACAGCGGTGGTTCCTCGTCCTTCACCGTGGCGATCGACGCGATATAGGGCCCGTTGTAGGTATTCCCGCGCAGCAACTCGCCGCTGAACAGGTCCCAGACGGACACTCCCTGCTCATCACCGCCGGCGGCCAGCACCACGCGCCCGTCGGAAACGGCCACGGCAACCGAGTCGATATCGTTCTCGGCATCCGGGTGCTCGGCGGCGAAGGCGGACGTCAATGGCCGCTCCAGCCATTCGTCCCGCAGCGGAGCCCACGTCCACAGCTTGTAGAAGCCGGTGCACACCACCAATGGCTCCCCGTCCACATCGACGACGGCAAGGCCGTGGACCGGGCCGCCGGGCGCCACGCTGCTCAGAATCAAACGTTCGTCAGACATCCCGGCAGGATAATTGGCGCGTGCGACAGGCCGGTTGGCGAGGACCGCCTGGCTAGGGGGCGGCGACCGATTCGCTGTGGCGCTTCCCGCGGTCCGCGACGGTCAGTGTGCACCGGCCGTCCTCGCAGGAGCGCTCCCAACGGCCCCGGGAAATGGTCTGCATCAGCCCGACCGCCCAGCACATCGGACACCCGCGCAATGCGAACAGACCGGCTGGCAGCAGCACCAGACTGACCGGCCCGACGGCCGGTATGAGCGCGACCGAGCCGATCAGCGCGCCGAATCCTACCGCGCCGCGCACCAGGTGGCGGGGCAGGGAGGCGCTTGCGAAGCCGGGATCGTCGGCCTTCGTTCCGGTCATGGTGTCCCTCCGGGAGGTGAGTCGGGTGTGGCGTCACGGAGCGTGTGCCGAACGGCCGCGCGGGCCCGGTGCAGACGCGATTTCATCGCCGCCGTACTGAGGCCCAGCGCATCGGCCACCATCCGTCCGCTGTGGCCCTGCACGTCTCGCATGATCAGCACCCGGCGCTGATCGGCCGGCAGCGCGGCGACCGCCGCCGCCACCCTGCTCGCGTCCAGGCGCCGCAGCGCCTCGTCCTCGGCCGAGTCCACGGCAGTGTCCGGCAACGGCGGGTGGCCCCGCATCATCGTCCGTGCGCGCCGTAGACACTCGTTGCGGACGATGCGGAACATCCACGACGCCAGCGCGCCGGAGGCTCGTAGCATCCCAATCTTGCGATACAGGATGATCAAGGCTTCCTGCGCCGCGTCCTCGGCGTCCTCCGGGGTCGCGCACAGGGAGTGGGCGAAGCGCTGCACATTCGGGTGTGAGCCCGACACCAGCGCGGTGATTGAGTCGACATCACCGCGCTGCGCGGCGACGACCAGCTGTTCGCTGGGCCAAGCCGAGTCAGCCACGCCCACCTCGCTTGCGCTTCATGACGAACATGCAGGTGCAGAGCAGCACCACACCAACGGCTATACCGATACCAACGACCACGACAACCTCCACATCCTGGCCCGACGTTTGTCGGTGCAGGAATAAGAGGCGCGGGCCGCGCGAAAGGATTCAGCACCTGTTTCTCGCGCGGCTCGCCGTCGGCGGTCTGTGGCTGCTGGAGGCCACCAGCGGCGGCTGACTGCCGGAACCGGTCAAGGCAGCCCTGCGGGACCGGCTGGCCGAGTTGGTCGAAGGCGAGCACGAAACGGCCGAGTGACAGGGAAGCGCGGGGGCGCGGCAAGCCACATCACCGGGTCGGCGCGTCCGTTTGCAGAAGGGGGAGGTTCTTGCTCAGCGCCCTGTTCCAGGACCCGTCATCCGTCATCTTGTCCAAAGCCCGCTGGATTTTGTCCTTGAGCGGGCTGCCCTTGGGGACGCCGATGCCGTAGCGCTCCTCGGTCATCGCGAGGCCGCCCAGCTTGAACCCGTTCGGTTGCGCGGCTGCGTAGCCGGCGAGAATGGCGTCATCGCCGGTGATGGCATCCACGGCTCCGTCCGTCAGATCGGAGAGGCAGAGCGCGTAGGTGGCGCGTTCGCGGACCTGTGCCTGCGGTGCGAACTTCGTCCGGACGTTGAGCGCGGAGACGGACCCTGTGACCGCGCAGACCTTCCGACCGTTGAGGTCCTGGGCCGTGCCGACTGATGTGTTGTCCCTGCGAATCAGGACGTCCTGGTGGGCCTCCAGATAGGGGCCCGCGAAGTCGATCCTCTTCTCCCGCGCGTCGGTCATGGCGTACGAGGCGACGACGAAGTCGACGTCTCCGCGCTCCAGCATGGCCTCGCGGTCGCTGGCGAGGGTCTGCTTCCACTCGATGTCGGCGGGATCGTGGCCGAGCGCTTTGGCGATGTACGTGGCCACGTCCACGTCGAAGCCCGTGTAGTGGCCGTCCGGCGTCTTGAGGCCCAGGCCGGGCTGGTCGAACTTGACGCCGATGGTGATTTTCTTGCCGCCGCTCGGTCCGCCGCTCGGGGTGTCGGCCGATGCCTTGCCGGGGGTGCCGGCGGTGTCGGGCTTCTGGGAGGTGTTGTCGCCGTCGGAGCCGTCGTCCGAGGGCAGCAGCGCCCAGAGGAGGGCGCCCGCGAGTACGACTGCGCCGAGGGCCGACCCGTACACCCAGCCGCGCCGTGACCGGGCCACCGGCGGCGGCGCCGGCGGGTGCACCGGTGGTGCCTGCGGCATCGGCGGGGGCGGCGGGGACACGTACACGGGCGGCTCGCCCTGCCGCGGCACGGACGGCGACGGCTGCGGTGCGGCCGTGTGGGGCGGGGCGAGCGGGTAGGAGGTGGGACCGTCGGCGGGAGCCTTGGCCGCCGCGGGCGCTGGCCCGGCCGTCGGTGCGGAGCCGGCCGTCGGCGCGGGCCCGGCGGTCGGCGCGGATTCGGCCCCCGCCGCGGGCCCGGCCGTCGGCGCGGATTCGGCCTCCGCCTCCGCCTCGGCTTCCTCCGCCTCCGCCTCGGCTGCCGCCTCCGCCTCGGCTTCCGCCTCCGCCTCGGTCAGCAACCGGTCCAGCGTCCGGGCGTCCGGTCGCTCCTGCGGGTCGCGGACCAGTACGGACATCAGTACGGCGGTCAGCGCTCCGGCATGCTCCGGCGGCGGCACGTCCTCACCGAGGACGGCCGCGAGCGTAGCGAGCGTATTGCCGCGGCGCATTGGGTTGCGCCCCTCGACGGTGACGTAGAGCGTCATGGCCAGCGACCACAGGTCGGCCTCCGGCCCGCCGTCCTCGCCGGACACGCGCTCGGGCGCCATGTAGTCGGGTGTGCCGATGACGGAGCCTGCGGCCGTCAGGGCGGTGGACCCTTGGACGGCCGCGATGCCGAAGTCGGTGAGGACCGGGCTGCCGTCGGGCCGCAGCAGGATGTTGGCGGGCTTGATGTCCCGGTGCTGGATGCCCGCGGCGTGTGCCGCCTCCAGTCCGGCCAGCATCCCCCGCCCGAGCCGGGCCGCCTCGGCGGGGGAGAGGAGACCGCGGTCGAGCCGGCCCTGCAGCGAACCACCGGCGATTAGTTCCATGACGAGCCACGGGTACGTGTGTTCGTCGCCGTCCACGATGTGATGGATGGTCACCACGTTGGGGTGGCCGATACGCGCGAGCGCCCTGGCCTCCCGCAGGACACGGGCGCGCAGCGCGCGGGCGGCCTCGGGGTCGTACTCGGCGAGTCCCGGGTCGGGCGGGCGGACCTCCTTGAGCGCGACCTCACGGTGCAGCGCCAGGTCATGCGCTCGCCACACCAGTCCCATGCCGCCACCGCCGAGCCGCCCCAGCAACTCGAAACGGCCGTCGATCACCCGTGCCACACATCCCCCTCACCCCGACGAAGGCCCTGGTCGGAGTCGGCTCCGCGGGCCCCCGGAGCACAGCCCTGCCCAACTCTGCCACAGGTGCCGCAGCGCGGACAGGAGCTTCGAGGGGAGTCGGGCCGGCGCTCAGTCCTCATCCGGGGCGAGGAACACGCACTGCGCGAATCCCTGGCACCGATTGAGGTCGACGACAGGTCTCATCCGGAACCCGCTCCCTGCTCGGGCAGCGGTCGCCGCAGGCTACGCGGCTCCTGCGCTCGGTCCACACGATCGGTCGGCATGCGTCTCCACCAGGATTGACCCCCGAGGAGCGGATCGCAAAGCGGGAGCGACCTTGACGGTCTCCGGGAAGGAAGACATCGCCGAGGGGGTCGTATCGCTCACCCTCGCCCACCCGGGCGTCCTTGCCTCCGTGCGTCCACCTGGCCGACCCGGCCGAGGGAAAGTGAGCCCGGAACGTGAGCCCGGGCCGGGAAGGGGCCCGTCGGCCGTCGGCCCGTCACGTGCTCTGCGGAGGCAGCACGATGTCGAACCGCACGCGGGACCAGCTCTTCCCGGAAAGGTCCCGTCCGTCGGGAGCCGGTGTGCCGGCCGGCTGCCGTGCGAATCGCTTGACGAGGGATTCCTTGACGCCGAACACGGCGTCGGAGTCCAGCAGGCTGTCGCCCTCGACGAAGATGTGGGTGACGAGGGTGCGCAGGCCCGGTGCGGTGGCCATGATGTGCAGATGGGCAGCGCGCAGCGGCGAGCGCGCGGTCTTGTCGAGCAGGGCTCCGACGGGCCCGTCATGGGGGATGGGATACGGCGTGGGGGTGAGCCCCCAGAAGGCGTAACCGCCCTTGGCATCGGTGTACAGGTGGGCCCGGCCGGCGAGGTGGCCGTCGTCGTACTGCACGTCGTAGAGGCCGTCCTCGTCGGCTTCCCACACCTCCAGGCGTGCGCCGGGGACGGGGTTGCCGTCGGTGTCGGTGACGGTGCCCTCGACCCAGCAGGGTTCTCCCGGGGCGCCCGCGGCCATGTCGCCACCCAGGAGGATCTCGGGGGAGCCCTCGACGAAGAAGGGGCCGACCACCGTGGCTTCGGTGGCGTCGGCGGTGGCTTCGTGGTTGACATTGATCGTCTGCATGGACGCGCCGAGGACGTCCGACAGCAGCACGAACTCCTGGCGGCGGTCGGTGGTGATGTGTCCGGCCGCGGTGAGGAAGTCGATGGCCTGCTGCCATTCGGCCTCGGTCGGGCGGACCTCGCGGATGAAGGCGTGCAGATGGAGCACCAGGGCCTGCATCACCTCCTTGAGACGGGGATCCGGTGTGTTCCGGAACGATGCGAGCACCGTACGGACCAACTCGTCCTCGACCCCGTGTTGTTGGTCCGACGTTGCGGGAGTGGTGGTCATGTGGCGGAACCTCCTCGGGGCGGCGTGGTGGTCGGAGTGTTCCCGGTGGGCCGACCGGGGAACACGTTCCAGGGACAGGCCGCGCGAGGGCACGGACGAAGCCGCCCGGCGGGACGGGAGACGTCCGCCGGGCGGCTTCGGGTCAGGCGCAGTTGGCGGGGGTCGCCCGCGACACGTCGTCGATCAACGCCTCGTGGGCCGCCTTGAGCCGCCGTATATCGGGCTTGGTGACCTTGCGGTCATAGGTGAGCAGCCCGTTGAGCTCGCCCTCGACATCCGTGATCTGCGTGTACACCGCGCCGTTGCCGCCCCGGCAGGCCAGGGCGTGCACCTCGGCCAGTTTGGTGAGGTAGTCGTCGGTGTAGGTGGCCGGGTCGACGTCGACATAGGACTGCTGGACCGACCAGGCGTGTCCGGGCACGGCCAGGCCGAGGCCGCCGTACTCGCCGCTGACCAGGGCGCGTTCGCCGTCCGGGTGCGGGGGCAGCGCGGGGCTCGGATAGCCGTGTTCGTCCATGATGTCGCCGGTGCCGCCGTCCGCACCGAGGTTGAGGCCCGACATGCTGTTGATCAGCCGGGTCGGGTCCCATGCCTTGGCCTGGTCGGCGATGCGCGCCATGTCGTACTGGCCCCAGCCCTCGTTGAAGGTGACCCACATGACGATCGACGGGCTGCTGATGTGCTCGTCGATCATCTGCTTCATCTCGCGTTCGTACTCGGCGCGGGACGCCGCGTCCGGATTCACCCCCGCGGTCATCGCGGGCATGTCCTGCCAGACGAGCAGGCCCAGCCGGTCCGCCCAGTAGAACCAGCGGTCCGGTTCGACCTTGATGTGCTTGCGGACCGCGTTGAAGCCCATCGCCTTGTGCATCCGCAGGTCGTAGGCCAGGGCCGCGTCGCTCGGCGCGGTGTGCAGACCGTCCGGCCAGAAGCCCTGGTCGAGGGTGGCCATCATGAACACCGGCTTGCCGTTGAGAACGGTGCGCGGGGTGCCGTTCACTTTCTCGACCGCGATGGAGCGCATACCGAAGTAGCTGCCGACGCGGTCGGAGCCGACGCTCACCTTGAGGTCGTACAGGAACGGATCGTCCGGCGACCACAGGCGCGCGTTGCGGATCGTCAGGGTGAGCGGGGTGCCGCTGCGCCCGGTGGCGGTGGCCACGGGCCGTTCGCCCTCGTACGCCGTCGCCGTGACCGGAAGGCCGTCCCGTATGCCCCGCGGCTCGACCGTCAGGGTGCCCGCGTTCACGTCCGGGGTGAGCTTGAGGGAATCGACGTGGTCGGACGCCACCGGCTCCAGCCAGACCGTCTGCCAGATGCCGGAGGAGGGCGTGTACCAGATGCCACTGGGGTCGAGGCGCTGTTTGCCGAGGGGCGGGTTCTCGCCGCTCGTGGCGTCGGTCGGGTCGTAGACGCCGACGATCAGCTCCTGGGTACGGCCCGGTTCGAGGGCGTCGGTGATGTCGGCGCCGAACTTGTCGTAGCCGCCCTGGTGATCGGTGACCTTGGTGCCGTTGACATAGACCTCCGTCCGCCAGTCGACCGCGCCGAAGTTCAGCCGCAGACGCTTGCCGGAGCCGATGTGCCAGTCGGCAGGGACGGTGAAGGTGCGCCGGTACCACATGCGGTCCTCGTGCCGTTCGAGGCCCGACAGCTGGGACTCGACGGGGTAGGGGACGAGGATCTTCTCGGCGAGGTTCCTGCCCACCGGCGGCTGCTCGCCCGCCTTGGCCGCGGCGAACTGCCAGGTGCCGTTGAGGTTCTGCCAGTCGCCACGGGTCAGCTGCGGTCTGGGGTACTCGCGGTGGGCGTTGGCCGGGGTGACGTCGTCGGCCCACCGGGTGCGCAGTTCGTACGTCGAGTGGTTGGCCCCGCTGCTCCAGAAGGATCTGACAACGTTGCCATCCATGCCGGTCAGACCGCCCGTTCCGTCGTAGCGGACATCGGCGGTGCCGCGTGCGGTGCCGGTCTTGTTGCCGACGACGGGCTCTTTGAGCGCGACCAGCAGCGACGTGGGGTCGGCCTGGTTCAGCCGGGCCTCGCCGAGCGGCCAGGTGGCACCACCGATCACGGCGGTCAGGTGGTCGGCGAGTTCGGCCGGGGGTGTCCGGAGCGTCTGGGCGAAGTCGAGCCTGAGCGTCCGGCCGTCCTTGAGGACCGTGGTGGCGATGGCGCCGTTGTAGCCGTAGCCCTCGGGCAGCAGAAAGACGGACTGCGGGATGGCCGTCTTGGTGCCGCCGGGCGGTGTCCAGCGCACATGGAGGTTGGAGCCTCCGTAGTGCTCGAAGTACTCGACCTTGATGTCGTACGCCGTGTCCGCGGTCAACTCCACGGGCTCGCTGGTCTGTTCACGGTCCCAGTCGTCGACCCAGTGGTCGATGACGAGTTTGCCGCCGACCCAGAGGCGGAAGCCGTTGTCCCCGCTGATCGAGAAGGTGGTGGGCCCCGTCTTCTCCGGTACGATCCGGCCGGTCCAGCGGACGCTGACGTCGTCCGACCGGCCGGTGGCGGAACTCAGCCGGGACTCGAGGGAGTCGAAGTCGAGCCGCGGATCGAATCCGGTGGCCTTGAGCTCATGGAAGTCGAAGGCGCCGGGGGCGGACTGGGTGTAGTACTCGCCCTTGAGGCCATGGACCTCGGGGGGATCGTCCGCCGCCGTCGCGGCGGGTGCGGCGGTCAGTCCCGCGACACCCAGCACTACCGCGATGAGCAGGGCGATTCGGTTTCTCAGCGGTCTGGACCGCCTTAACGGTCTTGATGGACGGAACGGACTGAGCGATCTGATGCGCACGAATCCTCCTTGCCTGAGGAAGGGTGGCGGCTCGGTACTTCAGTCTGTACAACGTTGTCATCAGGAGTAGTTGGCATAAGAGCACGGCTCCCGACCTCAAGTCCAGACCATGAACACGCTCCCGGCCGGGCAATGACATCGTATGTGTCGGTCACGGCTCGCCCCGGCGGTCGCGTATGAACCCCCGCCAGTGGCTCAGTCGTTGTGCAGCCGCCATATGGTGAGGGCGAGCCTGGCCCGGGTCAGCCCGGTGGGCCCGGTGAGCTCGATGTCCAAGGTTCTGGCGAGCTGTTCGACCCGGCGGGCGACGCTGCTGTGGTGCAGATGGAGCAGGTCGGCGGCCCGGCGCAGGGAGCCGGTGGCGCAGTAGGCGTCCAGCACCTCCATGTCATCCGCATTGCCGGCGATACGGCCGATGGCGGCCACGTCGGCGTTGTCGAGTGAGGCGTCCCGGGGTATCTCGGCCAGAAGCGCCAGCGCGCCCAGATCGGCGTGGCGGACGACGGGTTCGCGCGCGGTGGTGAAGCGGAGGGCGGTGCGGGCCTGCCGCCAGGATCGGTCGGGGCTTCCGGCGGCGCCGATGCCCGCGTGTACGTCCGCCGGAAACCGGGCCGGGTCCACGGTGGTGGCCAGGATGACACCCACGTCGGCGAGCGGCGCCGCCTTCACCGGGCGGGCCGGGCAGATCAGGCCGCCGATCCGGTCGAGCGGGAGCCGTGAGCGTACGGCGACGACATGGACCGGCAGATCGGGGGCGAACCCCAGGAGCCGCAGCGCCCGCGCTCTGGCCGCCTCGTCGCTGCCTGCGCTGATCGCCAGTTCGACGAGGGCGGGGTCGGCCATGGTGGTGCGGGCCGGGCCGTACCGCTCGACGGCCGCCGCGGCGGCGATGGCGAGCCGGTCGAGGAGGACTTCGTCGAGCGGGCCCGGCGAGCCGGGGCGTTCCAGCCACACCGTGCCGATCTCCTCGTCGTCGAGGGTGATCGGCGCCGTGGTGGACGCGGGCTGCTGCGGAGTGGACGCCTCCGTGCCATGGGGTGAGACGCGGATCGTCCGTCCCGTGCCGTGCAGCCGTATCCCGGCGACGCATTCGGCCAGGCCCGCCGAGGCGCGGGCGAGCGCCGGCAGATCCACCCGTCGGCGCATCAGCGTGTCGTAGAACGCCACGATGCGGATCGCGCCGTCGACGTACGGATCGAGTCCCGACAGCCGTACGGCCAGTGCCTCCATGGCAGAAGGATAGAAGGGCGGGGAGACGGGCAGGGGCGCCGGTCGGTGCGTGATCGGGGCGGGATGCGCGACGGATGGCGGATGACCCCTCGCGGGACGGCCGTGAGGATGGTCGTCATGGATCCCGAACTCGAAGCATTCATTCCGCTGTTCCCCCGGACCGATCTGACCGAGCCGGCCACCGCACGCACGAGCTTCGCCGGGTTGGCCGCCGCGGTGCCGGTACCGGACACCGCGGACATGGAGGTCGAGGACCGTACGGTGGCCGCCGATCCGGACGTGGCGGTGCGGATCTACCGGCCGCATCAGGCGCAGGGCGCCGTCGTCTGGCTGCACGGCGGCGGATTCGTCATGGGGAACCTGGACACCGAGCACCCGTGGGCCGCCCGGATCGCCTCCGGCTCCGGCGCGGTGGTGATCTCGGTGGCCTACCGGCTGGCCCCCGAACATCGCTTCCCGGCCGCCCTGGACGACGCCTACGCCGTGCTGAACTGGACGGCCGAGCACGCGGCCGAACTCGGCGTCGACCCGGCGCGGATCGCGGTCGGAGGCCACAGTGCCGGCGGCGGGCTCGCGGCCGCGCTGGCGTTGCGGGCGCGTGACGAGCGGGGGCCCGCGATCTGCTTCCAGTTGCTCAACCAACCGGGGCTCGACGACCGGCAGGAGACGTGGTCGGCGCGGAACTTCACGGACACGCCCTGGTTCACTCGCGACAAGGCCACCACCGCGTGGCGGCAGTATCTGGGCTCCCAGGCCGCGACACCGTACGCCGCCCCCGCGCGGGCCGCCGATCTGTCCGGCCTGCCACCGGCCTACATCGCCACCGCGGAGCTGTGTCCCAACCGCGACGAGGACATCGCGTACGCGCTGCGCCTGCTGCAGGCGGGCGTGTCGGTCGAACTGCACCAGTGGCCCGGCACCTTCCACGGATCGCAGGCGATTCTGTCCGCCGAGGTCTCCCAGCGGCAGAACGCCGAGCTCGGCGCCGCCCTGCGCCGCGCCCTGAACGGGGCCCTGAACGGGGCCCTGAACGGGGCCCTGAACGGGGAAATTCCCCGATGCACTCATGGAGCATGAAAGGACGGATGTCTTGAGAACCGAACCCAACGAGGCATACGACGTGATGGCCGACGGCGCGAGTTCGTCGACCGATCTCGATCCCGCGGAGCTTCAATCCGCCCTGGACGGTGTCCATCGGGCGGGGATGCCGGGGGTGTTCGCCGAGGTGCGCGACGGCGGCCGGACATGGCGCGGCGCTTCCGGGGTCGCCGATGTCGAAACCGGCCGTCCCGTCAGCCCCGAGATGCGCCATCGCGTCGGCAGCATCACCAAGACCTTCACCGCCGCCGCCATCATGCAGCAGGTCGAGCGGGGTCGGATCGAACTCGACGCGCCGATCGGCGGCTATCTGCCGCGGCTGGTACCGGGAGAGCGCGGCAGCGAGATCACGGTGCGGATGCTGCTCAACCACACCAGCGGCATCTGTGACTACATCCCCTCCGCGTTTTCGTCCCTCCGTGGTGTCCCCTCTCTGTCGGACATCTCGCCCGAGAAGGTGGACGACAACCGCTTCCGGCAGTTCGACCCGGCCGAGCTGATCGAGATGGGGCTCGCGGCGCCGCCCGTATGCGAGCCCGGAGGCCCTAAAGGGGTGTACTCCAACACCAATTACGTGCTCCTGGGCCAACTCCTGGAGCAGGCGACTGGTAGCCCGGCCGAGAAGTACGTGACCGAGAATGTGATCGAGCGCGCCGGGCTCCGGCACACCGAGTTTCCGTCCGGCACGCATATCGAGAGCCCGCACCCACGGATATACGAGGCCCTGCACGGCCTGATCGACCCGCCGCGCGACTACAGCGTCTACAACATGTCCTGGGTGTGGCTGACGGCGTCTTTGATATCGACCATGGAGGATCTCAACCGTTTCTTCGGCAAGCTGCTCGACGGCGAGATCGTCGACCAGTCGTCGCTGGCGGAGATGCAGCGCACGGGCCCGGTCCGCGCCCTGGACGGCACGACGGTCGACTACGGCTTCGGTCTGCACAAGGTCAGCACCCCGGACGGCGCCACCTTCTGGGGCAACACCGGCACGGTGTGGGGAGCCGGAACGATGTCCCTGACCCGGGCCGACGGCGAGCGTCAGATGTCCGTCGCGATCAACCTCATGAGGTGGAACAAGCCGGACTCCTCGGGCAAGCCGCAGCCCCACCCCATCGACGACGCGCTGTCGACGCTGTACCGGCAGGCGATGTGCGGTACCGCAGACGCCCCGGCCGAGAAGACCTCGTAGGGTACGGACCGGCCCGACAGCGGCGGACGTCAGTGGTGCTGGGCCTCGACCGGGGAAGGTGGTGTCCTGCTCATGTACCAACCGTCGCAGCGGGGCCCGACGAGGTCCGACGGCCAGCCCGCCGTCTCGACGGCGGCGTCGTAGACGGCGTCGCCGAACGCGACGATGGACTGGTGCGGGTTGGGTGTGTCCCTGAGCGTGGCCCACGGCAGCAGAACCAGACCGGCGTCGGGATTCCAGGCCGCGCCGTCGACCCCCCAGGACCGGCCCTCGAGGCCGTCCGGCTGGGGCCAGATGTAGGCGTACATGCCCGCATCCGGCGCATCGGGGGTGCCGAAGGCGAATCCCACCGCCATGTACTCCTCGATCTGGGCGTTCTTGAGAAACGCCGGGCCATGGGTCGGTGGCGCGGTGGGCCGTCCGCGGTGGCGTGTGGCGGAGAGGTCGAAACCGCCCCACATCACACCGACCCGGGGGCGGTGGCCTTGGAAGGGCGCCTGCCACGCCTCGAGCCCGCCGGCGGCGAGGTTCAGCGCGCTCCAGATCAGCCCAGCGATGCGGTCATCCCAGTGGCGTTCGACGCGATCGTCTCCGAAGGTCGCCGGGGCACCGGGAATCTCGCAGATCAACGAGGAGCCCGGGCGGCGAATGCCGAGGTCGCCCACCGCGTGGCAGAACGACGCGTAGAACGCGGACAGCGATTCGTCGAACAACGGCACGGTGCGTGTGCCCGAGTCCGCCTCGATGACCACGTCGCCGTCGAGCAGACGATAGTGCACGGTGAAGGTCACATCTCGCTTCCGGAGCGTTGGTGTCCTGAGCCCACGGGGTGTGACATCGAGGACGATGTTTCCCCAGCCGACTTCGAAGGGCTCGTCGAGGGTGTACTTGCCCGCGACCTGCACCAATCGATTCACGAAGGCGACCATGGGAGCCAGTTCCTCGTAGACCAGCCGTGGCCATACGCGGATGGATGTGCTCACGACGAACCTCCCAACTCATCGATGGGAACGGCGAGTCGCCCGGGCGACACCGCGATGGACCGCGATGGCACCTCATACCCATTCTGCTACGCCGACCGGGATTTCTCCTGGCCGACCATGGTGGTGGGCCTGACGATGTGGTCGAAGTCCTCCGCGCTGATATAGCGCGACGCCAGTGCGGCCTCGCGTAACGTGGTGCCCTCGTCGTCGGCCTTGTGGGCGATCGCCGAGCCCCTGTCGTAGCCGATCACCGGGGAGAGCGCGGTGACCAGCATGAATGACCGGTCGACATAGCTGTCGATCTGGTCCCGGTTGAGCTCGGCGTCCTCGATGCAGTACTCCCGCGTCTTGGGGCAGGCGTCGGCGAGGATGGGTGCAGAGTTCAGAAAGTTGTTGATGACGACCGGACGCATGGCGTTGAGCTCGAACGACCGGGCCATCAGTGTCCTGGAGATCGTGGCTCAGCGCGGCGAGGCGGGTGTCAGCGAGGTCGCCACGGAGCTCGGCGTCCATAATCAACCGCGTTCCGCATCATTGGGGCGCTGGAGGCGCATGGCCTGGTCGAGCAGGCAGCCGAGCGAGGGAAATACCACCTCGGCTTTGGCGTCGTGCGGCTGGCCGGCGCGGTCACCGGACGCATCGACGTCATCCAGCAGAGCCGTACGGTCTGCGAGCGCCTTGCCGAAGAGCTGGGCGAGACGATCAACATCTGTGTGCTGCGGGAACACTACGCGGTCAACCTCTACCAGGTGCGCGGACCCGGCGCGATCGGCTCGCACAACTGGGTCGGCCAGCTCACCCCGCTCCACGCCACCTCCAGCGGGAAGCTCCTGCTGGCCCATCTGCCGGCCCGGCGGCGCGCCGCACTGCCGGCGGAGGGCGGTATGAAACGGGCGACACCGCGGACCCTGACCAGCGTGGTGACGTTGGAGAAGGACCTCGCGGCGGCCCTGGAGCGCGGGTACGCGATGGCGCTGGAAGAGTTCGAGGTCGGGCTGCACGCCATGGCCGCTCCCATCCGCTCCCAGAACAACGAGGTCATCGCGGCGATCAGCGCGTCGGGACCTGCGTACCGCTTCACCGAGGAGCGTATGAAGGAACTCGCTCCCGCGCTGCTCAAGGGCGCCGAGGAGATCAGCCACCGCATGGGTCACATGGGTTGATCTTTTCCCTCGGCAATTGCCTCTCGACAGTTACCTCTCATTGAGAGGTAACGTGGAGGCATGGCTACAGAGGAGTTCCCCGACTCGTTCGCCGATGTGCTGGCCGGAGTCCAGCGGCTGATCCGGCGGCGGCTGCGGGCCGGAATGACGGAGCCGCGGCTGCGCGGTGCCCAGGTGGACCTGTTGCGGCTGGTCGTGGCCAGTCCCCGGATCCGGGTGTCGGCCGCGGCCAAGGAGCTCTACCTCGCGGGCAACTCGGTCTCCACCCTGGTCAACCAGCTGATGAAGGCCGGCTATCTGCACCGCGAGACCGACCCCGAGGACCGGCGCTCCGCGCTGCTGACGGCCACCCCCGCCGCCCGGGCCCGGCTGCGGGAGTGGCAGGTACGGCGTGGCGCGCTGGTACGCGAGCAGGTGGCGCGGCTGTCCGAGAGCGACCGGGTGGCGCTGGCCGCCGCCGTTCCGGCGCTGCGCAAACTGGCCGAGAACCTTCATGAGGAGGTGGATGGGATATGACCGACGTCCGGGAAACCACCGCTCAGCCCGCGCTCGTCTGCGAGGGGCTGCGGTACGCGTTCGGGGAGACCAAGGCGGTCGACGGCCTGGAGCTGTCGGTCCGGCCGGGCGAGGTCTTCGGGCTGCTCGGCCCCAACGGAGCGGGCAAGACCACCGCGATCCGCTGCATCACCACCCTGCTGCCGGTCCCCGCGGGCATGGTGCGGGTGTTCGGACACGACGCGGCGAAGGAGCGGATGGCGGTCCGCAGGCTGCTGGGCTACGTACCGCAGCAGCTGTCCGCCGACGCCGGGCTCACCGGCCGGGAAAATGTGGAGCTGTTCGCCCGCGTCTTCGACGTCACCCGCCGGGAGCGGGCCGCCCGCGTGGCGCGGGCGCTGGAGGCGGTCGACCTCACCGCGGCGGCCGACCGGCTCGCCAAGACGTACTCCGGCGGCATGGTCCGCCGCCTCGAACTGGCCCAGGCACTGGTCAGCGCGCCCCGGCTGCTGATGCTGGACGAGCCGACGATCGGCCTCGACCCGATCGCCCGCACCAGCGTATGGGAGCACATCAACGCGGTACGGACGGCCACCGGGATGACCGTGCTGGTCACCACGCACTACATGGACGAGGCCGACCAGTACTGCGACCGGGTCGCGCTGATGCACCGCGGCCGGATCCACGCACTCGGAACGCCGGAGGAGCTGCGCTCCGAGCTGGCCGACCGCCGCCGGGCGGAGGGCAAGGCCGATCCCGCGCCGACCCTGGAGGACGTCTTCCGGGACGTCGCCGGCCGCGGTCTCGATGAGCAGGGACTCGATGAGCAGGGAGGAGACTTCCGCGATGTCCGAAGCACCCGTCGCACCGCGTCCCGGGTCGGCTGAGACCGTCGGGCTCGCGCCGGACGGCCGGCCCGATCCGCTGCTGACGCCGCCGCGCCCCCGCACCGGCTGGCGGATGCTGCCCGCGCGGGTCGGGGCGATGTGCGTGGTCGAGCTGCAGAAGCTGCGGCACGACCGCACCGAGCTGTACACCCGGGCCGTCCAGCCCGCCCTCTGGCTGCTGATCTTCGGTGAGACCTTCACCCGGCTCAAGGCCATACCGACCGGCGGCACACCGTATATCGACTATCTCGCGCCCGGCATCATCGCCCAGTCCGCGATGTTCATCGCCATCTTCTACGGGATCCAGATCATCTGGGAGCGGGACGCCGGGATCCTCACCAAACTGCTGGTCACCCCGACCCCGCGCGCCGCCCTGATCACCGGCAAGGCCTTCGCCGCCGGGGTGAAGGCGCTGATCCAGGCGGTCGTGGTGATCGTCATCGCGGCGCTGCTCGGGGTGGCGCTGACCTGGAATCCGCTGCGGCTGCTCGGGGTGGCCGTCGCGGTGATCCTGGGCTCGGCCTTCTTCTCCTGTCTGTCGATGACCATCGCGGGGATCGTGCTGACCCGCGACCGGCTGATGGGCATCGGGCAGGCCATCACCATGCCGCTGTTCTTCGGCTCCAACGCGCTGTATCCGGTGGCGCTCATGCCCGGCTGGCTCCAGGCCGTCAGCACCGCCAATCCGCTGAGCTACCAAGTCGACGCGTTGCGCGGACTGCTGCTCGGCACACCGCACCATCTCGCACTCGACTACCTCGTCCTGGTGCTCGCCGCGGCGGCCGGTATCGCGGCGGCCTCCTCGCTGCTGGGGAGGCTGGCGCGCTGACCGCGGGCTGCGAAAGTCGGCCCCCGCGTCGACAAGGCAAGAACCCACACGGTACTGATGGGACATGAGCTACGGCAGCGACAGCGGTGGACGCGCGGGACGCGCGGGAATCGAGGGGTGGCTGATAGGCGGCCGTTACCGGATCGCCGAGCGTATCGGCTCCGGCGGCATGGGCACCGTATGGCGGGCGCATGATGAGCTCGTCGACCGTGAGGTCGCCGTCAAGCAGCCGAAAATCTCCGGCGACCCCGAGGATCCCGCCTTCCACCAGGCCGCCGAACGCCTCTACCGCGAGGCCCGCGCCGCCGCGCGCGTCGAGCATCCCGCCGCGGTCGCCATCCACGACGTGGTCGTCGAGGACGGGTTGCCCTGGATCGTCATGGAGTTGGTCCGCGGCGAGGCCCTGGACAAGGTGCTGCGGCGCGGGGCTCTGCCGCCCGCCGAGTCCGCGCGGATCGGTCTCGCCGTCGTGGAGGCCCTGTCGGCCGCGCACTCCGTCGGTGTCATCCACCGCGATGTGAAACCCGCGAACGTGCTGCTCGGACAGAACGGCCGGGTCGTGCTCACCGACTTCGGCATCGCACACATCCTGGGCGAGGAATCCCTCACGGCCAGCGGGGAGTTCGTCGGATCGATCGAGTTCATCGCCCCGGAACGGATGTCGGGCCGCGGCGCCGGTGCGGCGGCGGACCTGTGGTCACTGGGGGTGGTGCTGTACGCGGCCGTCGAGGGCTGGACCCCCTTCCGGCGGGACACGCTCGAGTCCACGCTCGCCGCGATCCTGGCCGCCGAGCCGCCCGAGCCCGGGCGGGCGGGGCCGCTCGGGCCCCTGATCCTGCGGCTCCTCGCCAAGGAGCCGGACCGGCGGCCCGACGCGTCGTCCGCCGCGGCCACGCTGCGGGCGGTGGCCGAGGGGCGGCCCGCACCGGACGGCCCCGAACCGTTGGTGGCGACCCAGCACGGCTGGCAGCTGGCGGAGTTCGGGGAGAGCACGGGGAAGGCGGGGCCGGCGCACCGCCCGCCGCGGTCGCACCCGCTCACGTCCACACCATCGGCCCCGCCCCCAAGCCCCCGTACGCCGCCAAGCGCCGATACACCACCGGACAGCTGCTCGCCTTCGCCCTGGTCGGCGTGGTGGCCGCCGGGGGCGCCGTCTGGGCGGGGGTCACCGCGGGCGACGACGGAGCGAAGTCGGTGGCGGAGAAGACCACCGGCCCGAGCGCGAGCGGCAGCCCGTCGCCGCGCCCCGGCACCTGGACCGCCCACCGCGAGAAGCGATTCGACGCGATCGTGTCGGTGCCCGCCGGCACGGCCGAGTACGACCGCTCGGACTCCGGCGCGGACCACCGGAACCCCTCCCAGTGGGTGGCCTACGGCGACAAGACCGTCCAGCTCCGGCTGACCCGCAAGGAGGCGGTGCCCACGACCATCAAGGAGTGGGCGTCGGAGGCCACCTTGTCCTGGGCGGACGACAATGCCCAGACGCTGTACAGCCCCACCAGCTTCCACGGCTACGAGGCCATGGTCACCGACACCACGTACGAGGTGAAGGACAAGAAGTATCGGTCGATGCAACTGCTGATCACCACAGGCGCCCAGGAACACTACGAGCTGCGCGTGGACATGCCGAAGGGAGGAAAGGACGAGAGCCGGGGCCACCTCCTGTTCACCGGAGCCCGCGCCCGACTCAAGGTCGGCAAGGCCATGGTCAGCCCCTGAACGGGCACGCGACGGGGCCGCCACGTCGTGCGTAACTCGTACGTATCGCGGCGGCCCAGCACGCGGATCAGTACGGCGAAGTGGTCGCCGACCAACATGGCGTGGCGGACGTTGTGGGTGACGAGGATGACCGCGACGCCCTTGGCCCTGGCCTGCATGATGATCCGCAGGACATGGGCGGCCTCCTTGACGCCGAGGGCGGCGGTGGGCTCGTCGAGGATGAGGACGTTGGTGCCGAAGTAGACGGCGCGGGCGATGGCCAGGGCCTGGCGCTCACCGCCGGAGAGGGCGCCCACGAGGCGGTTGCCGTCGGTGACACGGGTGATGCCCAGCGACTGCATCTCACGGACCGCGATCTCGCCCGCGAGTTTCTTGTCGGAGAACTTGAACGGGCCCCATCCCTTGGTGGGTTCGGCGCCGACGAAGAAGCAACGGCCGACGCCCATGAGCGGGAAGGTGCCGCCGAACCACACCCGCCCCGGCATCATCGAGCGCGGCGAGGTGCGCAAGTACTTCGAGTACCTGGGCCAGTACGCCCACCAGCGGCAGCTCACCACGATGCTGTGGGACGCCGGGCAGTTCCTGAACCGCAATGAGCTGCAATGGCGGGACCCGGAGCTGTTCGCCCAGATCAAGTCGAGCTGGACCACCCGCTCGGGAACGGCCTCCAGTGACATGGTGTTCCTCCCCAAGTCGGGCGCCATCACCAGCCAGACGCTCACCCTGAACCCGAACGGCACCGACTTCCAGGGGCTTCGACACGGCAACCGCGACCTGGTGAAGGGCGAGGACTACACCGTCTCCGGCGACCGGCTCACCCTGACGGCCGCCGCCCTCAGCCGGCTGGCCGGCGACCGGGCATACGGGGTCAACGCCACGCTGGAGGCCAGATTCTCCCGGGGCGTCCCCTGGCGGGTCGACGTGATCACCTACGACCCCCCGGTGCTGTCGAACGCCACCGGGAGCACCGGCTCCTACGCCATCCCCACCCAGTTCCGGGGCGACATGCTGGCGACGATGGAGGCCAGATACGACGACGGGAGCAACGCCGGCCCGGCCGACTGGACCCCGTATCAGCAGTGGGACACCGCGTTCTCGGCGTACACCGGCGACTCCATCAAACTGACCCCCGACTTCTTCAACGCGGTCAAGGACGGCTCCCGGGTGACGCTGACCTTCGACTTCTGGAGCGGCGCCTCGGTGACCTACCACGTCACCAAGACGGGAACCTCGGTGACCGGCACCCCCGGCTGACCCGGCAGCGCCGCCCGTCATATGGTTGAAGGCGACGTTGGAAGCCGTGTCCGCCACCCGGGGGACCGGCGCCTGCCCACCCGGCCGGCCCTGTTCCCCGAAGGCGGTACACACGCGGGACAGAGAGGTTGAGCGATGCCTGCAGGATCCAGCCGCAAACGGGAACGACAGTACGAACACATCAAGGAGAGCCAGGAAGAGCGGGGTACTCCCACCTCCCGGGCCAAGGAGATCGCCGCCCGTACCGTGAACAAGGAACGTGCCCGATCGGGCGAGGCCAAGACCGCGAGCAAGACCTCCCTGCGGGACCCGAAGTCCGCGCCGGAGCGAGGCGGGCAGCGGTCGCACAGCGGGGCCAAGGGCCCCACCCGTGACCAGCTGTACAACGAGGCCAAGCACCGCGGTATCGAGGGCCGCTCCCATATGACCAAGGAGCAGCTGGCGAAGGCGCTCGGCCGCTGACGGCTACGCGTACGCGCTGACCTGTCACAACGCAGCGGCGGCGGCTGTCCGCCGCTGCGCAAAGGGTTATGCATTCAAAGTGCGGACGCTTGGCGGTGGGGTGGGCGGTGAGGAGGGATGACGGTGGACGACGCTGCCCCGGCCCCGCCCATACCATGGGTGCTGAGGGAGTACGCCGTCCTCGCGGACGGGGAGCGCGGCGCCGTGGTGGGGCCCCGTGGCGAGGTGGTGTGGCTGTGCGCGCCCCGCTGGCACGGCGACGCCGTCTTCTCCGCCCTGATCGGCGGCGCGGGGGAGTACACCGTAGGCCCGCGGGACGACTGGAACGCCTGGGGCGGCGCGTACGAGGACGGCACGCTCATCCACGTGGGCCGCTGGATCACCGGCGATGCCGTGATCGAATGCCGCGAGGCGCTGGCGATGCCGGCCACCCCGGACCGGCTCGTCCTGCTGCGCCGCATCCGGGCCGTGAAGGGCAGCGCCCGGATGCGGCTGCGGCTCGATTCCCGCCCCGGTTTCGGCGCGCACCCCATGACCGGCGCCTGGGCGCACGACGGTGTGTGGTGCGCCTCCGGCGGAGGGCTGCATCTGCGCTTCACCGGCGCCGAAGGCGCCACCCCCACCCCCGGAGGAGGCGTGCACGGCGAGCTGACCGTACGGGAAGGCGCCGAGCACGACCTTGTCCTCGAGCTCTCGGCGCGGCCGTGTACCCAGCCCCTGGAACCGGTACGGCTGTGGCGCGCCACGGAAGAGTGCTGGGCGGCCGCCGTCCCCGCCTGCACCGACCTGGCCGCGGCTCGCGACGCCCGCCACGCCTACGCCGTACTGCGGGGCCTGACCAGCGAGTCCGGCGGGATGGTCGCCGCCGCCACCACCTCGCTCCCGGAGCGGGCCGGTGCCCGCCGCGACTACGACTACCGCTTCGCCTGGGTCCGCGATCAGTGCTACGCCGGACTCGCCGTGGCCGCGCACGGCCCGCACCCGCTGCTGGACACCGCTGTCGGCTATCTGACCGAACGGCTGCTCGACGACGGCGACGCGCTGCGCCCGGTCTACACGGTCACCGGGGCCGAGGTCCCGGGGGCCCGGTCGTTGTCACTGCGCGGGTATCCCGGCGGCAGCGACCGGATCGGCAACAGAGCCGGTGCCCAGTTCCAGCTCGACACCTACGGTGAGCTGCTGCAGCTCTACGCGGCGGCCGCCCGCCTCGACCGCCTCACCCCCGAAGCCCGGCGCGCCGTCGATGTGGCGGTGGACGCCATCGAGCACCGCTGGCCGACACCGGACGCCGGTCTGTGGGAGCTGGAGGACCGGTGGTGGACCCACTCCCGGCTCTGTGTGGTGGCCGGGCTGCGCTGCCTGTCCCGCGCGCTGCCGGGCCGCGCCGCGGCCCGGTGGGACACCCTGGCCAGTGCCGTGCTGCGGGAGACCCGCCGGCGCTGTCTGGCCCCGGAGGGGCACTGGACCCGCGCCGAGGACGACGCCGGAGCGGAGGCCGGCCTGCTGCTTCCGCTCGCCCGCGGCTGCCTCCCCGCGGAAGACCCCAGCGGTCCGCGAACCCGCCGGTTCATCGAGGACCGGCTGGCTCAGGACGGCTATCTCTACCGCTTTCGCCACGGTGACACACCGCTGGGCGAGACGGAGGGGGCGTTCCTGCTGTGCGGCTTCATGATGGCACTGGCCGCCCATCACGAGGGCGACTCCATCGGCGCGTACCGCTGGTTCGAACGCACCCGCGCGGCCTGTGGCGCCCCCGGCCTGTTCGCCGAGGAGTACGACGTCGGCCAGCGACAGCTGCGCGGCAACCTGCCCCAGGCGTTCGTCCACGCCCAGCTGCTGGAAACAGCGGCCCGCCTCGGGGAGCGGCGGTAGCGCATCGCGAAGGAGGCATGGTGATGCATGACGACGACGAAGCGCCGAGGCCCGACGGCCGTGCACCACCGTCCGGTCGCGAGGAGACCCGGGAAGAGCGGGCCGACCGCAAATGGGCCGAGTTGCTGCAGGAGGTGAGGGTGACGCAGACGGGCATGCAGATCCTGTTCGCCTTTCTGCTCACGGTCGCCTTCACCCCACGCTTCCAGAGCCTGAGCCACGCGGATCGGACCATCTACATCGTGACGGTCCTCCTGGGCGCGGCAGCCAACGGCGCGCTCATCGCACCGGTCTCCTTGCACCGGATCGTCACCGGGCGTCGGCTGAAGCCGGAGACGGTGCATATCGCGGCCCGCTTCACCGTGGCCGGGCTGGTGCTGCTGCTGTGCACGGTGGTGTCGGCGCTGCTGCTGATCCTGCGCGTCGTCGTGGCCGACGTCACCGCGCTCTGGCTGACGGTCGCGGCCCTGGTGTGGTTCGTGGGCTGCTGGTTCGCCCCCGCGGCCTGGCTCTTCCATCGCCACCGCAAGGATCACTGAACGGGCGCGAAGCCATCGGGGCGGGGCCGACGACGCGTCGGCCCCGCCGCCTTGCGACGGGGCGCCGATCGCCGGATCAGTTGTAGCCGAAGCCGGGCGGCAGCGGCCGGTTCACAAAGAGGTCCAGGGGGAAGGCGTCGCCGAGCACGCGGTAGCCCTCGGGGTTGAAGTGCAGATGGTCACCCACGTCGAGGTCCGGGCGGAGGCGCCGTGGATCGTCCGTGTCCCGGGCCGCCCTGTCCAGGTCCACGACCGCGTCGAAGCGGCCGCTCGTACGTATCCAGTCATTGACCCGCTGCCGTGTCGCTTCGCGGTGGCCCGCCGCGTCGTCGTAGTCGTGGTTGCCGCCGAACGGTGTGATGGTGGCCCCGTAGACGCGGATCCCCTGCGCGTGGGCGCGCATGATGATCTGGTCGTAGGCGGCGATGAGCCGGTCCGCGACGTCCTTCTGGGCGTCGGGGGTGGCAGGGGCGGTCCCGATGTCGTTGACGCCTTCGAAGACGATCAGAGAGGTGACGCCGGGCTGTACCAGGACGTCACGGTCCACACGGGAGAGGCCGCCCGGACCCAACCCGTCCGTGAGCACCCGGTTCCCGCCGGCCGCCTGGTTGAGCACCGCGGTGTCGGACGTTCTGCGGTCCGTACGCAGGCGGGCCATCAGCCGGTCCGTCCACCGGTCGTTCTGGTTGGTGGTGGAACCCCTCCCGTCGGTGAGCGAGTCGCCCAGCACGGCGGTGGCCCGGGTGCGCGCCGGCGACCATGTCTCCACACCGCTCAGGAAGTACCAGTGGTCGACCGAGGCAGCCCCCGCCAGGTCCGTGGCCTCGACGTGGTCGCCGCGCAGCATGTACGAGGTGGTGCGCGAACCAGGGTGGGAGGTGATGGCGGTCGAGTGCTGGCCCGTCGCCAGATAAGCGGTCACGGTGAGGTTCGAGCCCGCCGCCAGCTTGAAGTCCAGCGGGTCGGACACCACCTGTGCGCCCGTCGGCACGGTCGTCGAGGCACGGCCGTGGAAGGTGACCGGCCGGGATGTGCCAGGTCTGATCGCGCTCACCCCGGCCCTGCCGTCCACGGGAAGGGCCACGGAGACGCGGGTGATGGGCAGCGGCGCGCCGCCGAAGGCATTGGAGAAGCGGAGCCGCAGATGGCTGCCGCCCACCGACACATGCACGGTCTGCCGGAGTGTGCTGTCGGCAAAGACCGTGCCGTCCTGGGTGTACGGCGCGGGCGGCATGTTTCCCGGCTCGGTCAGCTGGGGCATGGCGGCCCAGGTGCCCACCCAGTGGGTGCCCGCGGGCGGTGCGCCCGCGCTTCCCCCGGCCGGTGCGGTGTGCGTCTCGCTCTCCTCGGCCCCCTGGGCGCCGGACACCAGCATCACGATGGGCAGAACGGCGGCGGGCACAGCCGCCGCCAAGAGACCGAGTCTTCGCGTAATTCTTCGCACGGACCATCCTTTCCCGACCGGTGGCCACGACTCCCGACCGGTGGCCACGACGATGTGGACGCACCCCACCCTTCCCACCCGTGGCCTGAGGTACACGGTCCCCGGCCGCTCGGCCGCCTGCCGAGGTCTGACCGTCGTCGAGGAGCCGGAGCCGACAGCGCCCGAGCCAGGCCAAGTGCTCATCCGCACCACGGCTTTCCCGGTGCACCCCGGCGATCTCCAGGCCGTCGAGGCCTACCCCGGGGAGGCCGCAACGCCCGTTCCGGCCGGTGTGGAAGCCACCGGCGTGGTGGCGGCCATCGGCCCGGGAACACCGGTCGCGCCGGGTGTGGAGGTCGGCGGCCGGGTCACCGTCCTCCCGCATCCGGGGGCTTGGTTCCAGTGGATCGTGGCGGACACCGAGGTGGTGGTCGCCGTACCGGACGAACTGCCGGACGAGGTGGCCGCGCAACTGCTGGCGAACCCGCTGACCACGGTGATGCTGCGCCGTGCGGCACAGGAGCACCCGGCCTTCGGATACGACGGTGTTCTGGTGCAGACCGCCGCGGGCTCATCGGTCGGGCGGCTGGTGACGGGCGTGTCCCAGTTCCACCACTTCGGGCTCGTCAACGTCGTCCGCAGCGACCGCGGCGCCGCCGAGCTGCGCAGGCGGTTCCCGGACGTGCCCGTCGTCTCGACCGAGCATCCGGGCTGGACCGACGCGGTCCGCGAGGCGGCCGGTGGCCGGCCGGTGAGTGTGGCCCTCGACCCGATCGGCGGGAAGCTGGCCGAGAGCCTTCTGGACCTGCTGACGCCGGGCGGGAAGCTGGTCAGCTACGGGCTGATCGCCGAGGAGCCGATCCCACTGCACGCGTCGACGCTGCTGAACAAGTCGCTGACGCTGCGGGGCAAGAACATCGGCCGTTGGCTGTCCGAAGCCTCCGCCGAGAGGCGGGCATCGGACGTCGCCACCGCCCAGCAGATCGCGCTGGGGCTCAAGGACCAGTTCGTCGTGGCCGCCGAGTACGGCCTCGGCGAGCTGACCGACGCCGTCGAACACGCGGTACGGCCCGGCAAGGTCGGCACCGTCCTCGTCCGCCCCTGACAGCCACCGGGTCCGGGAGGGCCGGGTCGTCATCGTCGGCGCGTCGCCGGCCGGACTGCGGGGCGCGGAACGGGGCCGCTACCAGTGGGACGGCAGCGACACCGCGACGCGAGCGCGCTCCATCGCGGTGAACGATGTGCGGCACGGGGCCGGGCGGGGCGCGCGGTCAGACGGCGGTGCGGCCGCCGTCGACGGGCAGGACCGCGCCCTGTACGAAGCTCGCCCCGTCGTCGGCCAGGTACACGATCGCCGCCGCGACCTCCGCGGCCGACGCGGCCGTCGGGCGGGTGCCTGGGCGGCCAGGGTCTGCAGTTCTCCTCGGTCTGGGCGGTGGTCTCGGTCCGGGTGGGGCCGACCTGTACGGCGTTCACCGGGACGTCGACCCGGCCGCCACCCCGTGTCAGCGCGTCCTGCGCAAACCGCCGCACCGCCTGCGCGTCGCGTAGGCCCGCGCCCACGAAGTCGGCCCTCCCGCCGCGCTCCCGGATGGCCCCGACCACCGCCTCGCCGCGGGCCGCGTCGCGCCCGGCGACCAGCGTGTGCGCGCCGCGCTCGGCCGGCGCTTGTGCCGTGGCCGCGCCGATGCCGCTGGTCGCCCCGGTCACGGGCGCGACCTTCCCCCGCATGGACGGTGACGTCATGGCCGGTTCCTCCCAGCGGTCAACTCCCAGCAGTCAACTCAATCGGGTTGGATCTTGTTGCCGTCCGGCAGATACCACTGGTGTGGTGCGATCAGTTCGTCGATGGCCGGTTCGGGGCCCCAGGAGCCGGGGGCGTACGGCTTCAGCGGCGGCGGGTTCTCGAGGAGAGGGGTCGACGCCGCCCAGATGTGCTCAATGCCGTCGGACCCGGTGAACAGCGACCTGTCGCCCAGCATGGCGTCCAGAATCAACCGTTCGTAGCCCTCGAGCCCGTGCTTCTGGCAGAAGGAGCCGCCGTAGCGGAAGGTCATCGTCGCCGGTCCGAGCCGCATGGTGGGGCCGGGCTCTTTCGCGAGGAAGGTGGCGGCGATCCACCCGGGGTCCTTGAAATCGATCACTATCCTGTTGCCCTGGTACGTGTCCTGTTGGCCGAGGTCGGTACGGAACATCCGCAGGGGCGGTTCGCGCAGGCCCAGGGTGATCACCTCGCGGCCCTGGGCGAGGTTCTTGCCGGAGCGCAGGTGGAACGGGACGCCGGCCCACCGCCAGTTGTCCACCTCCAGCCGCAGCGCGGTGAACGTCTCGGTCTGTGAATCGGGGGCGACACCCGCCTCGTCGCGGTAGCCCTCGTACTGGCCGCGTACGACCTGCCCGGGTTCGATGGGGCGCAGCGCCTCGAAGACCTTGGCCTTCTCGTCCTGGAGCGGCTGGGCGGCGAGCGAGACCGGCGGTTCCATCGCCACGATGCCGAGCACCTGGATGAGATGGGTGACGATCATGTCGCGGAAGGCTCCGGTGCCTTCGTAGAAGTGGGCGCGGCCCTCGAGGCCGAGCGTTTCGGGGACGTCGATCTGCACGTAGCTGATGTGGTCCCGGTTCCAGATCGGTTCGAACAGGCCGTTGGCGAACCGGAAGGCGAGAATGTTGTCCACCGATTCCTTGCCGAGGAAATGGTCGATGCGGAAGACCCGGGATTCGTCGAAGACGGAGTGGATCGCCTCGTTGAGCGCCTGCGCTGAAGCGAGATCGGTGCCGAAGGGCTTCTCCACGATCACTTTCCCGTTCTCCGCCAGGTTCGTATCGCCGAGCATTCCGATGGTGGATGCGAACGCGGAGGGCGGGATGGCCAGATGGAACAGTCTGCTCGGCTGCCCGCCGAGGGAGTCCTCGGCCGTCCGTACGGCCGCGAGCAGCGGGCCGGGATCCTGGGCGTCGGCCGCGCCGTACGACAGCGAGTCCGCGAAGGACTGCCACACCGGCCCGGACGGCTCGGACCGTCCGAAGGTGGTGACCGCGTCGTGCGCCAGGGCGCGGAAGGCGTCGTCGCTCAGCGCGGACTTGGCACGGGACGAGCCCACGATGCGGTAGCCGTCCGGGAGGAGGCCCGCCGCGGCGAGATGGTACAGCCCGGGGAGGAGTTTGCGCCTGGCGAGGTCGCCGGAGGCGCCGAAGAGCACGATGACGTGGTTGTCCGGGCGGGTGGTCATGGCCGGCTCCGCTTCTCGGCGTGTCCGCCGAACTCACTGCGCATGGCGGACAGGATCCGGTCGCCGAACTCGCCCAGACCGCGGGACTCGAACCGGTCGGTGAGCGCCGTGGCGATCACAGGCGTGGGTACGCCTTCGTCGATCGCCGCTCGTACGGTCCAGCGGCCCTCACCGGAGTCCGAGACGCGCCCGGTGAACTCCTCCAGCTGCGGGGACCGGGCGAGGGCGTCGGCGGTGAGGTCGACGAGCCAGGAGCCCACGACCGAGCCGCGGCGCCACACCTCGGCGACCTCGCCGACATCGATCTCGTACTGATAGGCATCCGGCTCGCGCAGCGGCGTGGTCTCCGCGTCGGCGGTGCGCTTGCGCAGCCCGGCGTCCGCGTGCTCGATGATGCTGAGCCCTTCGGCGATCGAGGCCATCATTCCGTACTCGACCCCGTTGTGAACCATCTTCACGAAGTGTCCGGCGCCGCTCGGACCGCAGTGGAGATAGCCCTGGGGTGCCGTGCCGTCGGCCCGTCTGCTCGGGGTCGGCTCGGCGGAGCCGGTGCCGGGCGCGATGGTCCGGAAGATGGGGTCGAGCCGGGCGACCGGCTCCCGCTCACCGCCGATCATGAGGCAGTATCCGCGGTCGAGTCCCCAGACCCCGCCCGAGGTCCCGCAGTCCAGATAGTGAATGCGGCGAGGAGCGAGTTGCGCCGCGCGGGTGATGTCATCGCGGTAGTAGGAGTTGCCGCCGTCGATGACCGCGTCGTCGGGGTCGAGGAGTTCGGCCAGCTGATCGAGGGTGGGCTGGACGACGGCGGCGGGCAGCATGAGCCAGGCGGCCCGTGGCCGCTCCAGCTTCGCCACCAGGTCGCCGAGCGAGCGGGCGGCCACAGCGCCCTCGCCTTCCAGCTCCCGTACGGCGCTTTCGTCGAGGTCGTAGACCACACAGCGGTGGCCGTCGCGCATCAGCCGGCGCACGAGGTTCGCGCCCATCCGGCCGAGCCCGATCATGCCGAGCTGCATGGGGGTGTCGGTAGCCATGGTGCTCTCCTGCGGGACGTTGTGGGACGGCCCTGGCGATGGGCCCTGGCGATGGGCCCTGGCGACGGGCCCTGGCGCTTGAGGGCGCGATAGCGACGGATGAGGGCGTTGGACGACGAGTCGTGGGCGAGTTGTTCAAGCGCCTTCCAGGACGGCTTCTGCCGCAGGGAGTCGATGGACATCTCACGGACCTCCTCAGCCCGGAGCCACCAGCTCGCGCGCCACCTGAGAGACACGCTCAGGGGTGAATCCGAACTTGCTGAGCAGCTGTTTGAGGGGTGCGGAGGCGCCGAAGGTGTGCATACCGACGATGGCCCCGCTGCTACCGACGTACCGGTCCCAGCCGAGCGTGGAGGCCTTCTCCACCGCGACCCTGGCCGTCACCGCAGGCGGCAGCACCTGATCGCGATACTCCCGCGGCTGGCGGTCGAACAGCTCCCAGCACGGCATGCTCACCACCCGGGACGCGACGCCCTCGGCGGCGAGTTCGTCATGCGCGGCCAGGGCCGGCGACACCTCGGAGCCGGTGGCGAGCAGGATCACCTCGGGCTCGCCCGGGGACGCGTCCGCCAGGACGTAGGCACCCCGCGCGACACCACTGGCCGCCCCGAGCCGATCGCGGTCGAGGGTGGGGAGGGGCTGGCGGGAGAGGACGATCGCGGCCGGCTCCCTGCGCAGGGCGGTGACCAGGCGCCACGTTTCGACGACCTCGTTCGCGTCGGCGGGCCGGAAGACGAGCAGCCCGGGCGTCGCGCGCAACCCTGCCAGTTGCTCGACGGGCTGGTGCGTGGGTCCGTCCTCGCCGACCCCGATGGAGTCATGGGTGAAGATGTGCAGGGTGGGGATCTCCATCAACGCGGAGAGGCGGATGGCCGCCTTGGCGTAGTCGGAGAAGATCAGGAACCCGGACCAGTACGGACGGAGCTTCGTCAGCGCCATGCCGTTGGCGACGGCGGCAGCCGCGTGTTCCCGGACACCGAGGTGCAGATTGCTCCCGGACCGGTCGTCGGGCTGGAAGTCGCCCGCGCCGCCGAATACGAGGCGGGTCTTGGTCGACGGCGCCAGATCGGCGGACCCGCCGAGGACCCAGGGCACCGCCGTGGCCACGGAGTTCAGCACCTGGCCCGACGAATCGCGGCTCGCCAGACCCTTGGGATCGGCCGGGAAGCTGGGCAGCGCGTCCTCCCAGCCGTCCGGGAGCCGCCGACGCTGGATCCGCTCCAGCTCCTCGGCGAGATCGGGGTGTGCGCCGCGGTAGGCGTCGAACGTCTTCTCCCAGCCGCTGCGCAACTCCGCTCCCCGCGCGCCGATGCCACGCGCGAACCAGTCGGGCACACCGTCGGGGATGTGGAAGTCGGCGTCCGGCGGAATGCCGAGAACACGCTTGGTGGCTCTGACCCCCTCCGGCCCGAACGGCGCTCCGTGTGCCTTCGGTGAGTCCTCGACCGGCGAGCCGTAGCCGATGTGGCTGTGTACGAGGACCAGGGTCGGACGCTCGGCCTCGGTGCGGAAGGTGTGGAAGGCGCGGCTGATCTGATCGAGGTCGTTCGCGTCGGCGACGGTGGTCACGTTCCAGCCGTAGGCCAGAAAGCGCGCGGCGACATCCTCGGTGAAGGTGATGTCGGTGTGGCCCTCGATGGTGACCCGGTTGGAGTCGTAGATCCAGCACAGGTTGGACAGCTGTAGGTGTCCGGCCAGCGAGGCCGCCTCGGATGAGACGCCCTCCATCATGCAGCCGTCCCCGGCGAGCGCGTACACGTCGAAGTCGAAAAGCGTGAAGTCCCCGCGGTTGAACCGCGCCGCCAGCCACTGGCCGGCGATCGCCATGCCGACGGAGGTGGCGACCCCCTGCCCCAGCGGGCCCGTGGTCGTCTCGACGCCGCTGGTCCACCGGTACTCGGGATGGCCCGGGCAGCGCGAATCGAGCTGCCGGAACGACTTGAGATCGCCGAGGGTCACCGCCGGACGGCCCAGCACCTCGTAGTCGGGGTCGACCGTGCGGACACCGGTCAGGTACAGAAGCGACCAGAGCAGGGTGGAGGCATGGCCCTCGGAGAGCACGAAACGGTCGCGGTTCGGCCAGATGGGATCGGCGGGATCGAAGCGCAGAAACCGCTGCCAGAGGGTGTACGCGACGGGCGCCATCCCCATCGGAGTTCCTGGGTGCCCCGAATTCGCCTTCTGGACCGCGTCCATGCACAGTCCGCGAATCGTGTTCACCGACAGCGTGTCCAGGTCGGTCATCGCCACGCCGCCCTTCCGTGCTCTCGATGCACCTGGGTTGGAGGCTTGGCCACGCGTGGACCCTCTCATTCGCCCACTTTCACCAGCCTAGGCTTGCCCGTACCCACCCTCAACTCAGGTCTCCTCAGCGCCGGGCTCCCGGGGGTATGTACGGACGCGGCATGGCGACGATGTCGGCGACCGGCCGGCTTTCGGCCCTTCACCGGACCCATCGCGCACTCTGGAAGGAAGCACATGCGATCGCAGGCGCGACCGCCGCGTCCGACGGTGCACCCCGCAGGCGGTCTCGAACCGGAGGAGAACGAGCCATGGCCGGACCGGTAGCAGTGCTTTTCGATATCGACGAAACCCTCGTCCACACCGGAGATTCGGGAAGGCGCAGCTGGGCCTGGGCCTTCGATCAGTTGCACGGTGTAGCCGCCGATATCGGAAAACACACCTCGGCGGGGGAGACGGATCCGCAGGTCGGCCGGGAAACGTTCCATGCCGTGCTCGGCCGGGAACCCGGTCACGACGAGCTGGCCCGGCTGTACGCCGCGTATCTGTGGCATCTGTCGGAGGACATCTGGGCTTCCAAGGGTTACCGCGTGCTGGACGGCGTCGAGGAAACCCTGCGACGGATCGCGGACGCGGGCGTCATCCTCGGGCTCATCTCCGGCGCGATGGAAGGTGCGGCCAGGATCAAGATGGAACCGGGCAAGCTCGGCCGCTACTTCGTCTTCGGCGCCTATGGCTCGGACTCCCCGGACCGGGCGGAGATCACCCGCATGGCGATGGCCAAAGCCGGTCGGCTGCATGGGCGCGATCTGACCCGTGACGAGGTGTACGTGGTCGGGGACACCCCTCGCGATATCGAGGCCGCGCACGCGGCACACGCGACCGGGGTCGGCGTCGCCAGCGGCCACTACACGGTCGAGGAGCTGAGTGCCGCCCAGGCCGACCATGTGCTCATGGCGCTGACCGAACCGTTCCCGCAGATCTGAAAACCCCGCTTCGACGGCGCGCCCGAGTAGCCGCATTACGGCCGGCGTGTTGTCCGGGCACGCTGTTGGCCTCGGCGAGCGCGCCACCTGCCGTGGTCAGTTCGACTGCCGACGGGCCTGCTTCACCTCGCGGTCGACGGCCCAGGCGTCGGCGACCGGCCCGAGGTGGCCGAGCTTATCGGGGTTGATGACCGTGCGGATGGTCTGAATCCGCCCGTCGAGCACATCGAGGGCCAGGGTGTGGAGCACCTTGCCGTCCCGGTCACGGAAGATGGCACCGGGCTGGCCGTTGACCTCGTGCGGCTCGAACGTCACGTCGATCCGGATCATCAAGGGGAAGACCGTGCCCAGCACCCGGGCCACGTTCTCCGCGCCCATGATGGCCTTGGCCAGCTGCGGGGCCTTGCCGCCGCCATCGCCGACCAGTTGTGCGTCGGCGGCCAGCAGATTCTGCAGCCCGCCCACATCGCCGTCCTTGAGGGCGTCGAAGAACCGCGTCGCCAGTTCCTGCCGCTCCTGCTGGTCCGCCTCGAACCGCGGCCGTCCGGCCTCCATATGCCGCCGCGCTCGCACCAGCAGTTGCCGACACGCCGCCTCCGAACGCCCCACCGCCGCGGCGATCTCGTCGAACCCGAAGGCGAACACCTCGCGCAGCACAAACACCGACCGCTCCAGCGGGCTGAGCCGCTCCAACAGCAGCAGCGCGGCCATCGACACCGAGTCGGCCAGCTCCGCCGCCCGCGCCGGGTCCTCGTACGGATCGCTCAGCAGCGGCTCGGGGAACCACGGTCCGACGTACTCCTCCCGCCGCACCCGCGCGGAACGCAGCACATCGATCGAGATCCGTGTCACCGTGGTCGACAGAAAGGCCTTGGTCGACGTGGGCCGGGTCGTCGAGCCGTCAAAGCGCAGCCATGTCTCCTGCACCGCGTCCTCGGCCTCGCTCACACTGCCCAGAATCCGGTACGCGATCGAGAACAGCAGCGGCCGCAGCTCCTCGAACTCCTCGACCTTGCTCACGCCGGATCCCCTTTCGTAGAGGCCCTTCCACCCGGCCGTACTCGCCGGCGCGGGCATTTTTTGGTGATCATCCGGACCACCGGCAGGCCAGGGTAACGCCCCCGGTTGACCCTGATGTGTTCTCATCCGTGATCGTCAGCGGCTTTCACCCCTGAGACGAGGCAGCCCCACCCTCTGTGACACTGCCGCATGTGACCTGCATCTCCCGGTCGCCGGTGTGCGTCAGCCGAGAAAATAGTGTGCCAAGCGCGAGATGTCCGACAGCCGGTGTCGGTGTCCGCGCCGGCCAGCGGCGGGTCCAGCGGGAGGCATGGGGTGCGGGCCCGCCATGGAACGTGCGAGCCTGCGGTGCGCGTGCTTCGGTTGGCACATAGGCGATGAAACGGATGCAGCTCCTCGATGGGAGGTCAGGCCATGAAGATCGCAGTCATCGGTGGTACCGGGCTGATCGGATCACAGGTCGTGAAGAAGCTGAACGCTGCCGGTCACGGGGCGGTGCCCACTCGAAGTCGACGGGAGTCGACGTCATCACGGGCGAAGGGGTGGCGGAGGCCGTCGCCGATGCCGACGTCGTCGTCAATCTGACGAACTCCCCGACCTGTCCACCCATTCCGGCGATCCGCTGCCCACGCTGCTGGCCGACGCCGGACTGCCCGCCGTGCTGTTCGCCCGGCCCGTACGGCCGGTCGCGCTCAGCCATGTCGACCTGGCGCACTGGGACGGAGGCCGCCTCGCGGCCGAGCGGCTGCTGGCCCGGGGGTGCCGGAGGGTGGCCACCGTGTCGGGGCCGTCGACCGTGTCCGCCAGTCAGGAGCGGCTCGCCGGATTCCGCGACACCATGGCCCGCGGGGGCCATCCGTATGTTCCGGTGGCCGAGGGGGGCTTCACGCTGGGCAGCGGGGTGACGGAGATGACGGAGCTGCTCGCCGAACACCCCGATGTGGAGGGGGTGTTCGCGGCCAATGACCTGATGGCCCAGGGAGTCTGCCAGGTGCTGAGGGAACGCGGCCGACGGGTGCCGGACGACGTCGCGGTCGTCGGCTTCGACGACTCCGGCGTGGCCACCACCTGCCGGCCGCCGCTGACCTCGGTGCGCCAGCCGGTGGAGGACATGGCGGCGACGATGGCCCGGCTGCTCGACGAGCACGTCCGGGGCATACGCACCGAGCCGACCTCGGTCCTCTTCGAACCGGAGCTGGTGGTACGGGAGTCGGCGTAGCCATTACACCAGTCGCGTGCCAAGGCTGGTGCGCCACCCGGGGGACGGCTCCGGCGCGGGGGGCGCGGGCAGGCGGCGCCCGCCGCGTGCGAAGAAGTCGGCGAGTGGCAGGGTCGCGGCGCCCACGGTCACCGCGTCAGGCCCCAGCGCGCCCAGGTCGATGCCGACACGTCCGGAGGGGTACGGCAGCGCGTAGGACAGCGCGTGGCGGCGCACCGACTCCAGGAAGCGCGAGCCGAGCTGGAGGCCGGCCCAGCCGCCTACGAGGATGCGCTCGGGCTGGAAGAGATTGATCAGGTCGGACAGCCCCGCGCCCAGGTACTCCGCGGTCTCGGCGAGGACGGCGGCCGCCACCGGGTCCGGGGCGCCACCGTCAGCTCCGGCTGTGGGATTGGCGCCGTCCGGGGGGTAGGCGCCGGCCAGCATCGCCGTCAGGGCGGTCTCCTCGTCGGTGTCGGGCGGCGGCTGCCCGCCCGCCTCCTGCCAGCGTTCCAGCAGTGCTTCCGCGCCCGCGTAGGCTTCCAGACAGCCCAGCGCCCCGCAGCGGCACCGGCGGCCCCGCACTCGTACGGTGAGATGGCCCCACTCCACCGCCCGGCCGTGCTCCACGTCATCGGTGACGACGCAGGCGCCGACGCCCGAGCCGAAGAGTACGACCACCGCGCTGCGCGCACCGCGCCCGGCGCCGAACCACATCTCGGCCTGCCCCAGCGTCTTGGCGCCGTTCTCGATGAAGTAGGGCACCTGCTGGGGGAGATGGCCCGGCCGGCGCAGCATCCGTTCCAGCGGGACCGCCTCCCAGCCGATCGGGGTGCAGTGCACCACCGCACCTTCCTCCTCGGAGTGTTCGATGATCCCGGGGGTGCCGATGCCGACGCCGAGGATCTGGGCGGGGGCGAGCCCGGCCACCTGCACGACCTCGGCGATGCCGTCTCGGATGTGGCCCGCGATCAGTTCGCTGTCGTAGCGGTCCGGGCGGCCGGTCCCGCGCGTGGGCAGTGGCCGCTCCGCGCGGCCCTGCTCGGCCAGCGACAGATCGAAGAGCTCGACGCGGACCCGGGTCTCGCCGACGTCCACCCCGATCATGTGGCCGCTGCGCGGGGCGATGCGCAGCAGCGTGCGGGGGCGGCCGCCGTCGGAGTCGACGCTTCCGGCCTCCTCCACCAGCCCCTCCGCGAGCAGTTCGGTGACCACATTGCTGATGGAGCCTGAACTCAGCCCGGTCGCGGGGGCAAGCGAGAATCGGCTCATCGGCCCGTCGAAGAACAACCGGCGCAGCACGGCGGTGCGGTTCTCCCGTCGCAGGTCACGCACCGTGCGGCTGTTGTGTGCAGCCACCTGACCTCCTCAAGTCCCGGCTCCGCGTAACAAGATACCTACTGCCGGATCTCTTGACGCGCCTTTCTCTTGAGGTTTAACTCACGTCGTAAATTAAGCCCTGAGAGGCTTCGGGAGTTGAACGCACATCGACGTGCCCGGGCCCTCTTCGGCGTACTCGACTCCCGGAAAGGGACACCTGGAGCCATGCGCAGCATCCGAGCCGCGGCCATCGGCGCCGTCACCTTGTCACTCGCGTTTGCCGCCACGGCCTGCGGAGGTGGTTCGTCCACGGCCGGAAACGGGTCCAACGACTCGCCGAAGACGCTCACGTACTGGGCCTCCAACCAGGGCGCGAGCATCAACGTGGACAAGAAGGTCCTTCAGCCCGAACTCGACAAGTTCAAAGAGCAGACCGGGATCACGGTCAAGCTGGAGGTGGTGCCCTGGTCGGAGCTGCTGAACCGGATCCTCACCGCGACCACCTCCGGCCAGGGCCCCGACGTGCTGAACATCGGCAACACCTGGAGCGCCTCGCTGCAGGCATCCGGGGCCCTGCTGCCGTGGGACGCCGAGAACTTCCGCACGATCGGTGGCAAGGACCGTTTCGTGGACTCGGCCCTCGGCTCAACGGGAGCGCAGGGCAAGGACCCGGCCGCCGTACCGCTGTACTCGATGGCGTACGCGCTCTACTACAACAAGAAGATCTTCGCCGACGCGGGTATCGCCGAGCCGCCCGCCACCTGGGACGAACTGGTCGCGGACGCCGAGAAGATCAAGCAGCACGGCGCGGCGGCGCTGGGCGCCGAGGGGTCGAACCTGTCGGAGAACATCCACCACGCCTTCGTCTTCGCCAAGCAGCACGGCGCGGACTTCTTCACCGCCGACGGCAAGCCGGACTTCACCTCCGACGGCGCGGTCGCCGCGGTCAAGCAGTACGTCGACCTGATGGCCAAGGACAAGGCCATCCCGCCGGGCAACGCCGAATACGCCCAGAACCAGTCCCTCAGCGACTTCGCCAAGGGCAAGACCGCGATGGTGCTGTGGCAGACGGCCTCCGCCACCTTCAAATCGCTGGGCATGAAGGACGACGAGTGGGGCGTGGCCCCGGCGCCCACCCCCTCCGGCACCCCCGGCACCGGCACCTCCGTCAACTCGATGGTCGCCGGCATCAACATGGCCGTCTTCAAGAACACCGACAACCACGACGGCGCCCTGAAATTTGTGAAGTTCATGACCAGCGACGCCGAGCAGAAGATCCTCAACAAGGCGTACGGCTCCATCCCGCCCGTCAAGGCGGCCCAGTCCGACCCCGCGTTCAACACCAAGGCCACGGCCGTTCTGCGCAGCACCCTCGCCAAGAGCGCCGAGGCGCTGCCGCAGGTCCCCCAGGAGTCCCAGTTCGAGACGGCGGTGGGCACAGCCGTCAAGGAGCTGTTCGCCGACGCCGCCGCCGGACGCGCCGTGACCACAGAGTCGGTGAAAGCACGGCTCCACAAGGCCCAGCAGCAGATGCCGGCGAAGTGACCGCGGACATCCCCATGACCACCACGACCGCCACCGCACAGGTCGACAAGCAGGCGGCGCCGGGGAAAGTCCCCGGTGCGGCGCGAGGCCCGCGCCGCACCGGGCGGATCCGCCGCATCGCACTGCCGTACCTGCTGCTCCTGCCGGCCCTGCTGCTGGAACTCCTGGTCCATCTGGTGCCGATGGCGATCGGCATCCTGATGAGCTTCAAGGAGCTCACCCAGTTCTTCATCCGCGACTGGACCACCGCCCCCTGGTCCGGCTTCGACAACTACGAGCTCTCGGTGGACTTCGACGCGCCGGTTGGCGAGGCGCTGCTCCACTCCTTCCTGGTCACCTGCGGATTCACGCTGCTGTCGGTCGGACTGTGCTGGCTGCTCGGCACCGCGACCGCCATCTTCCTGCAGGACACCTTCCGCGGCCGCGGCCTGCTGCGCACCCTGTTCCTCATCCCGTACGCGCTCCCCGTGTACACCGCCGTCATCACCTGGGCGTTCATGTTCCAGCACGACAACGGCCTGGTGAACCACGTCCTGCACGACCAGCTCGGCCTCACCGACAAGCCCTCCTTCTGGCTCATCGGCGACAACAGCTTCATCGCGCTGCTCACCGTGTCGGTGTGGAAGGGCTGGCCGTTCGCGTTTCTCATCGTCATGGCCGGCCTGCAGAACATCCCCCGGGAGCTCTACGAGGCGGCAGCCCTCGACGGCGCGGGCATGTGGCAGCAGATCCGCCACATCACCCTGCCCTCGCTGCGCCCGGTCAACCAGGTGTTGGTGCTGGTCCTGTTCCTGTGGACGTTCAACGACTTCAACACGCCGTTCGCGCTGTTCGGCAAGGCGGCGCCGGAGGCCGCGGACCTCATCTCGATCCACATCTACCAGTCGTCGTTCGTCACCTGGAACTTCGGCACCGGCTCCGCCATGTCCGTCCTCCTGCTGCTCTTCCTCCTCGTGGTGACGGGCGTCTACCTCCTGCTGACCTCCCGACGAAGGAAGACAGCCGATGTCTAGCGCCACATCCAAGCCCCGCTCACCGATGGCCGCCCCGAGGTCCTTCCTCTGGGCCCGCCGGATCTTCCTCACCCTGCTCACCGGGTTCGTCCTGGTGCCGGTGTACGTGATGATCTCCAGCTCCCTGAAGCCGCTGCAGGACGTGTCGGGGACCTTCCGTTGGCTCCCCAGCGGGCTGACCATCCGCCCCTACATCGACATCTGGTCGACCGTCCCGCTCGCCGACTACTTCGTGAACTCGGCCATCGTGGCGAGCGCGGCGACGGTCTGCTCGGTGGTGATCGCGGTCTTCGCCGCCTACGCGGTCAGCCGCTACCGCTTCCGGGGCAGGCGCGTGTTCACCGTCACCGTGCTCTCCACTCAGATGCTCCCCGGCATCCTCTTCCTGCTGCCCCTGTTCCTCATCTACGTCAGCATCGGCAACACCACCGGCATCGCCCTCTTCGGCTCCCGCGGCGGACTGATCCTCACCTATCTCACCTTCTCGCTGCCGTTCTCGATCTGGATGCTCATCGGGTACTTCGACTCGGTCCCGCGCGACCTGGACGAGGCGGCGCTGGTGGACGGCTGCGGCCCGCTCGGCGCGCTGCTGCGGGTCGTCGTCCCGGCCGCGACCCCCGGCATCGTCGCCGTGGCCGTCTACGCCTTCATGACCGCCTGGGGCGAGGTGCTCTTCGCATCGGTGATGACGAACGACACCACCCGCACCCTCGCCATCGGCCTCCAGGGCTACGCCAGCCAGAACGACGTCTACTGGAACCAGATCATGGCCGCCTCCCTCGTGGTGAGCGTCCCCGTGGTCGCCGGATTCCTCCTGCTGCAGCGCTATCTCGTCGCCGGACTCACCGCCGGAGCCGTCAAGTGACCGGCCATCCCCTCTCTGAAAGGACGTACGTGTCCGAACTCCTGGATCTCACAGCCCTCCCGCACGACTTCCTCTGGGGCACGGCCACCTCGGCCTACCAGATCGAGGGAGCCGTCGCCGAGGACGGACGGTCGCCCTCGATCTGGGACACCTTCTCGCACACCCCCGGCAAGATCGCGGGCGACGACCACGGCGACGTGGCCTGCGACCACTACCACCGGTGGCGCGAGGACATCGGCCTGATGAAGCGGCTGGGCACCAACGCCTACCGGCTGTCCGTCGCCTGGCCACGGGTGATGCCGGGTGGCGACGGGCCGGTCAACGCCAAGGGCCTGGCCTTCTACGACGAGCTGATCGACGGTCTGCTGGAGGCGGGCATCACCCCCTCCGTCACCCTGTACCACTGGGACCTTCCGCAGGCGCTCCAGGACCGGGGCGGCTGGCCCGTACGCGACACCGCGGAGCACTTCGCCGCGTACGCCTCAGTGACGGCCGACCGCCTCGGCGACCGGGTCCACCACTGGACCACCCTCAACGAGCCGCTGTGCTCGGCCTGGATCGGCCACCTCGAGGGCGTGATGGCGCCCGGCCTCACGGATCTGACCGCAGCCGTCCGCGCCTCGTACCATCTGCTGCTCGGCCACGGCCTCGCCACCCAGGCGATCCGGGCCGCCGCACCGGGCGCCGAGGTCGGCATCGTCAACAACCTCTCCACCGTCCAGGCCGCCACCGACCGGCCCGAGGACCTGGCGGCCGCGCGGCGCATGGACGGCCACACCAACCGCTGGTGGCTGGACCCCGTCCACGGCCGCGGATTCCCCGCGGACATGCGCGAGGTGTACGGGGTCGAACTGCCGGAGCACCCCGGCGACCTGGAAACCATCGCCGCGCCCCTGGACTGGCTGGGCCTGAACTACTACTTCCCGGTCACCATCACCGACGCCCCCACCGCCCCGGCCCCCCACGCCCACGCCGTCCGCCGCCCGGACGTGCCCCGCACGGGCATGGACTGGGAGATCGACCCCACCGGCATCGAAACCCTCCTGCTGCGCCTGACCGACGAATACGGCGCCCGCAAGCTGTACGTCACCGAGAACGGCTCCTCCTACCCCGACGCCATACGCCCGGACGGCACCGTCGACGACCCCGAGCGCCAGGACTACCTCATCCAGCACCTCGCGGCCTGCGCCTCGGCAGCCCGCAAGGGTGCCCCGCTGGCGGGCTACTTCGCCTGGTCGCTGCTCGACAACTTCGAGTGGGCCTACGGATACGACAAGCGCTTCGGGCTCGTCCACGTCGACTACCGCACCCAGGCCCGCACCATCAAGGGAACCGGCCACCGCTACGCGGAGATCATCCGCGGCCATCGTGACCGGGCTCGTCACGCCGCCTGAGGGCAGCGAGCAGCACCACCACGACCGGAGCCGTGGAACCCGGCGACCACCCGCGCGACAGCCGGGCCACCAGTACGCCCGCAAGCAGAAAGCTCCGTCTACGGGCGGGTGCCCCGGTCACACGGCTTGCCCGGCACACCCGCACGAGACCGACCGCGCCGCTTACTCGGCCGTGAACGCCCACAGCACGAGCCCGAGGCAGCTGAACGCGGCACCCAGTGCGCATACGGCGCCCCAGCCGGCCACCGTGTAGAGGGAGGTGGCGGCGATGGCGCCGGTGGCGCTGCCGATCGAGTAGAAGACCATGTATCCGCCGATCAGCCGGCTGCCCGCGTCCGGGTGCAGCGCGTAGATCAGGGTCTGGTTGGTGACATGGACCGCCTGCACGGCGAGGTCGAGAAGGACTACTCCGGTGACCAGGGCCCAGAGCGAGTTGCGGGTGAAGGCCAGGGGCAACCACGAGGCGGCGAGCAGTGCCAGGGCGATGCCGGTGGTCCGCCGGGAGAGTCCGCGGTCGTTCAGGCGGCCCGCCACGGTCGCGGCCAGGGCGCCGGCGACACCGATCAGCCCCAGCGCCCCGATAGCGCTGTGGGGCAGGAAGTACGGGGCCTCGCTGAGCGGCAGCGCGACGCTGCTCCACAGGGTGCTGAAGGCGGCGAAGATCAGCAGACCGAACAGGGCCCGGAGCCGCAGCAGCCGTTCCCGGGTGAACAGGGTGATCGTGGAGCGCAGGAGCTGTCCGTAGCGCAGGGGTGTCGGCGGAGCGTCACTGTGGCGCGGCAGCACTCGGTACAGGACCAGGGCAAGCAGGGCGGAGAGCGACGCCGAGGCGACGTATACGGAGCGCCAACCCGCGAGATCGGCCATGAGGCCGGATGCGGTGCGAGCGAGCAGGATTCCGATGACCACCCCGCTGGTGACCAGACCGACGACCCGCCCGCGCCCGGCGGGAGGGGCCAGTGATGCCGCGAAGGCCACCAGCGTCTGCGTCACGACCGCGAGAAGCCCCGTCGCGGCCATGCCCGCGAGCAGGATCGCCGCCGTGTGGGCGGCGGCTATCACGGCCAGCGCCACCACCAGGAGCAGCAGCTGGGTCACGATGAGCCGTCTGCGGTCGGCCACGTCGCCCAGCGGCACGAGGAAGAAGAGTCCCAGCCCGTATCCGACATGTGTGACGGTGACCACGCTGCCGACAAGTGCCGGGCTCATGGCGAGGTCGTGGCCCATGGTCACCAGGAGTGGCTGGGAGAAGTAGACGTTGGCCACCGCTGCCCCGCAGGCGACGGCGAACAGTATGACGACACCACGGGACAGGACGAACGCGGAACCTTCCCCGCTTCGGGCCTTGGCCCGTCGTGTCACAGCCTCACCGCTGCCGGGCATCGGCACTCCTCCGCATATCTGGTTTTATCTTGCTACCAATGGCGACGGTAACTTTCTTGGTAGCATGTTGCAACCGTCGTGAGAGTGAGGGACGCCATGGTGACCAGGACGCGCTTCGACGACAGCGAATGTCCCGTCGCCCGGTCGGTGGACGCGATCGGCGACTGGTGGTCCCTGCTGATCGTGCGGGACGCCTTCGACGGCAGTCGGCGCTTCGGGGAGTTCCAGCGCAGCCTCGGCGTGGCGAAGAACATCCTCAGCGCGCGTCTGCGCACCCTGGTCGCCGGCGGTGTCCTCGAATCCGTCGCCGCCGCGGACGGCAGCGCCTACCGCGAGTACGTGCTGACTCCGAAGGGCAAGGCGCTCTTCCCCGTCATCGTGGCACTGCGGCAGTGGGGCGAACAGCACTTCTTCGCCTCGGGCGAGCCGCACTCAGAGTTGGTCGACCGCCGACAGGGACATCGCCTCCGCGCACTGGAAGTGCTGTCTGCGGACGGGCGACGGCTGGACCCCGACGACACCATCGTCCACAAGGTCTCCACCCAGTGATCTGGGCCGGAGCCCCGTGCCGACACACGGCTCTGCCGCCACCGGGTACTGCGCGTCAAAGCCGTGGCCCGGTAGGTCGACGGCGAAGCTGCGATGGCCAGCGTTCCCGGCAGCGGCCGACGCCGGTGACGACATCGGCTGGACCGTGTCGGTGGACTCAACCTTCTGCCGCGCCCATCAACATGCCGCCGGAGCCAGGGAAAGGGGGCTCCGGATCGCTGTGAACCAGGCGATCACGGCCTCGGCCGCTCCCGCGGCGGCCTCAGCACGAAAATCCATCTGGCCAGCGACAGCCATGCGCGGCCTCTGTCCTTCATCATCACTGCCGGCCAGGCGGGAGACGCACCGGCCTTCGAGGCCGTGATGGCAAGCCTTCGTGTTCCGCGGAGCGGACAGTGGGAGACCGAGAACTCGCCCGGAGGCCGCCCTGGCGGATCGTGCGTATTCGTCCCGTGCGATCCGTGGGCATCTCCGTCGGCGCGGGATCCGTGCCGTCATTCCGCAGCCGACCGACCAGGTCGCTCGCCGTCTGCGGCGAGGTCGCGCCGGCGGTCGCCCGTCGGCGTTCGATGCCGAGGTATACAAGTAGCGCGGTCGAGCGATGCATCAACCGGCTCAAGCAGTGGCGCGTGGACTGGCCATGCGAACAGACAAACTGGCCATTGCCTACCGGGCCGCTCTACATCTCGCCGCCATCCTCGTCTGGACCCGACGCTGACCAGCGATGCGCCGAACCATCGGCCCCCGTCAGCCAGCCAGTAGCGCCCACCACATCGCTTGCTATCTCGACAACAGAACGCCCATCGGTCGCCACTCGCACCGTGTCCGCAGGCGCCTGCTCGTCCAGCATCCGTGCCTTACGGGCGCTGCTCTTGAGCTCGTGCTCCAACTCGGAGCCGAGTTCCCGACATGTCAGCCGCTCATGGGCGGTGGCATCGGAGGCGGTGAGCAGTACTCGCACGATCCTCACACCTGCACCCATGGCGCGTTGGAACATGCCCTCGCTGTCAGTCAGCACGCTCACGGTGTTCGTGTAGATCAGTCGGCGGTAACCCAGCTCAGCGTAATTCGACCACAGTGCCGTGAGATTGCGCTCGGCGATCTTTTTGCGACTGGGGTCCCCTTCCGGAGCAGGATGCGCCTGCCCCATGAAGTCGCCCTCGATGACGCAGTGAGGAATCATCGCGACGCGCAGCTGCGCTGAAACCTCCCACCCCACCGTCGTCTTGCCGACGCCTGCGCGCCCCCCGATGAGCAGCACCTCTGCTTGTTTCATGACTGCACCCTGCCGCCGAGTAGCTGAGTCACGCGAACAAGTTGTCCGGAGGACAGAGAGACAGGACCTAGCCTGCGCGGGTGATCCGCGCAGAGAAGGCGTCCTCCGGCACCGAGCGACCGACGGCGGCCGGCCCAGCCACACTGGGGGTTGGCCGCCACAGTGTCTACGACATCGTGAGCACCGCTTCCTGCAAGTGGCACTGCCGGGTCGTGACAATTCACATGCGGCGCACCTCGGCCGACCAGTACGGTCGCGGGCATGACCAACACGGAGACGGACTGGCTCCAGCTCAACCGTGAGAACTGGGACGACAGGGTCCGTATTCACGCGGTCAGCAACTTCTACGACCTGGTCGGATTCCGAGCCGGCGGGTCCACGCTGCGTTCGTTCGAACTCGACGAGGTCGGCGATGTGTCCGGCAAGCGCCTTGTGCACCTGCAGTGCCACATGGGCCAGGACACTCTGTCATGGGCACGCCGTGGTGCGGAGGTCACCGGCCTGGACTTCTCCCGTGCCGCCATCCGCATTGCGCGCACACTGGCCGAGGACATCGGCATGACAGACCGCGCACGGTTCGTCGTCTCAGACGTCTATGAAGCGCCCGCAGCGCTGGACGGGGAGCGCTTCGACATCGTCTACACCGGCCTCGGAGCCCTGGTCTGGCTACCGGACCTACTCCGCTGGGCCAACGTGGTGTCCTCCATGCTGAAGGACGGCGGAATCGTCTACCTCGCCGAATTCCACCCGCTCACCGAGCTGTTGGGCGAGGACGGTAAGAGTCTGGAACACGACTACTTCCAGATCCAGGCTGAGACCTACGACTTCCCGCACACCTACACCGACGGCCCTCCGCTCACCAAGACGGTCTCGGTCCAGTGGCAGCATCCACTCGGAGAGGTGGTGACCGCACTGGCGCAGGCCGGGCTCCGCATCGAGTTCCTGCACGAGCACGCCACCACGCTTTTCCAGCGCTACCCGATGCTGGAGCGCTCCAGTAACGGGGAGTACCGCTTCCCAGCCGGCCACCCACGTATCCCATTGATGTACTCGATCCGTGCGATCAAGAGCGCCTGACGAAGCCGGAGACCGTCAGGACTGGCCTGCTCGGGCGGGGACAGATTCCCGCCTGCGGTCGCCCGCGTTCTGGCAGGCCGAAGCTACTCAGCGCAGTACGGCCGCCAGCAGGTCGGTGCCCAGCGCCGTCAGATCGGGAAGATTGAGGGTGTAGCGGACGTAACGACCGTGCCGCCGGGACGTGAGCAGGCCCGCGCGGCGCAGGACAGCGAGGTGGCGGGAAACCTCCGGGGGTGAAAGTTCCCAGACGTGGGCCAGCTCAGCGGTGGTGTGCGGGCCGCGGGCCAGGGTGCGCAGCAGCCGCAGCCGTACCGGATGTGCGAGTGCCTCCAGCCGTAGTGTGACCGTTTCCAGCGATACCGGCTCTGATGGACTCGGCTCGGCCACGGGGTACTGCACCACCGGCTGCCACCCGGGCGCGTGGACCACCACCAGGTGCGGGCTGCCGAAGACACTGGGGACGAAGGTGACCCCGGTGCCGTGGGCGGCGGTCGCCTTGTCCTGCAGCTTTGGTTGCAGGCCGGCCGGCCGCCGGGCGGTCGCCCGCAGGGCTCGGACATGTGCGGCCAGGTAGTCTGCGCGTTCGGGCGGAAACGGGACCTGTCCCAGCAGCGCATCTTCGTGATCCGTTACGACCACCGCGACACCGGCCGATCGGTCACCTACGAGCCGGGGCGTCCCGGATACACCGGCGTGGACCTGGTCGGTGACGCCGCCCGCGTGCTCGCCGCGTATGAGATCCGGCCGCGCACGTCGTGGGTGTCTCGGCCGGAGCGCCACTCGCGCAGCTGCCCGCGCTCGATTACGCCGCTTGCGTCCTCTCACTCGTCCTGATCAGCACGTCCTTTGCGGTGCCCGGCGACTGCGAGCTTCCTCCGCCGGCCGAGGAGTTCATGCGGTTCGTCTCGGCCGCGCGCGTCGATGGGTCGGATGCCGACTCGGTGATCGAGTACCAGGTGGCTTACGCGCGCATGCTCGCGGGGGGTCGGCACCCGTTCGATGAGACCGCCGCCCGCAGTCTTGTCCGTCGTGATGTCGAGCGCGCGCATGATTTCACCGCGGCCCGCAACCACGACATACTTCCGGACGGCGCGCTCTCACAGGCTCCCCTGTCCTCGATCGCGGTGCCCACGCTGGTGATCCACGGGACCGCCGATCCGATGTTCCCGCTCAGGCACGGTGAGGCACTGGCGGAACAGATCTTCAGGGGAAGGCTGTTGGTTCTGGAGGACGCCGGCCATGGGGTCGAGCGAGCTGACTGGGCGACGATCGTCCCCGCAATCCTCGAACATACCGCCGCGGACAGTGCCGGCTGGGGTATGTCAGGGAACCCTCACTGGGTTTGGTGGTCAGGCCGGTGACACGTTTGCCGAGGCCCGGGCGACCTGCCTGGCGGAGCGGGGCTGCCCTATCGTTGGGCGCCATGAGGGTCTTGATCATCGGCGGCAGTGGGTTTCTGGGGACGGAGCTTGTGCGTCAGGCGACTGCTGCGGGCTGGGAGACGGCCGCGACGTACTGTTCCCGCCCGGGCAGCGTGCCCGGATCCTCGTGGTACCAGCTCGACCTTCGTGCCCCCGAGCAGGTCGATGAGGTGCTGGCGGCGGTTGCTCCCAGTGCCGTCATCAACGCGACGAGCGGAGGGAGCGACTGGGCGGTCACCGCCGACGGCTCGATCCGCGTGGCGGTAGCCGCGGCGAAGCGCGGTTGCCGCCTGGTCCACGTCTCCAGCGATGCCGTGTTCTCCGGTTCCCGGATCCACTACGACGAGGCCTGCCTGCCAGATCCTCTCACCCCTTATGGTGCGGCAAAGGCGGCTGCCGAGACCGCTGTGCGGCTGCTGGCGCCGGCTGCTGCGGTCGCACGCACCTCTTTGATCATCGGACACGGCGGATCCGCGCACGAGCGCATGGTCCACGCCCTGGTTGCCGACACCCGCGACGGTGTCCTGTTCACTGACGACATCCGCTGCCCGGTGCACGTCGAAGACCTCGCCTCCGCTTTGCGGGAACTCGCCATGTCCGACCAGGCCGGGATGTTCCACCTGGCCGGAGCGGACGCCCTCAGCCGTCACGAACTCGGCGTTCTCATCGCCCGACGCGACGGACTCGACGCAACCCGGCTGCCTGCCGGGCGCCGAGCCGATACCTCCATGCCCAGGGCCCTGGATGTCCGCCTCGACAGCAGCGCCACCCAGGGACGCGTGCGCACACGGTTGCGTGGAGCGCGAGAGTTCCTCCAAGCCCGGTAGGACGAGAGCGGGCCAGCATCAGCTGACAGCACCTCATCTCACTCGGGTTGCCTCAATGTGGCGGGGGTTGGCTGAGCCCGGCCGCCCCCACGGCGACCGCCGGACCAGGCAGCCTCAGGCCGCGGCGCGTTCGGCGAGTGGGCGGCGCCGCAAGGCGGTGTCGGTCAGCGATCGCGAGGGGAAGGAGGCGCTGGGGTTGTACCGGTTCACCCCGGGCGGCACGATCTCGTCGATCCGGTCGAGGGCCGCATCATCCAGGGTGAGCGCGGCGCCCTTGAGCAGATCCTCCAGCTGTTGCATGGTCCGCGGTCCGATGATCGCCGAGGTGACGGCCGGGTGGGCCACGGTGAAGGCTACGGCGAGCTGCGGGAGGGTGCAGCCGATGCTTGTCGCGAGTTCGATGAGCTGTTCGACGGCATCGAGCTTGGCGGCGTTTTCGGCGATCGCGGGATCGAAGAACGCCGGGCGGAGCGCGGCACGGCCGACTGCCAGGTCGATGGGCTGGTCCTTGCGATGCTTGCCGGTGAGGAATCCGAAGGCGAGGGGGCTCCAGACCAGTACCCCCATTCCGTAGCGCTCGCAGACGGGCAGGAGCGAGGCCTCGATCCCGCGGGCCAGAATCGAGTAAGGCGGCTGGGCGGTGCGGAAACGTCCGAGGCTGCGGCGCTCGGAGACGTGGTGTGCCTCGACGATCTCCTCGGCCGGGAAGTTCGAGCAACCGAAGGCGCGGATCTTTCCCTGGCGCACGAGGTCGCTGAGCACCGAGAGCGTCTCCTCGATGTCCGTGGAGTGGTCGGGCAAGTGGACCTGGTAGAGGTCGATCCAGTCAGTGTTCAGGCGCCTGAGGCTGTCCTCGACCGCCTTGAGGATCCAACGCCGCGAGTTGCCACTGCGGTTGCGGCCTTCGCCCATCTGAAAGTGGACCTTGGTGGCGAGTACGACGTCGTCACGGCGCCCCCGCAGCGCCTTTCCCACGATCTCCTCGGACTCACCCTGTCCGTACATGTCGGCGGTGTCGACAAAGTTGATCCCCTGGTCGAGGGCGGCGTGGATGATGCGGACACAATCGTCGTGGTCGGGGTTGCAGCCATCCTGGAACATCATGGTCCCGAGGCAGTGGACACTGACCTCGATACCGGTTCTGCCGAGGGTGCGATAGCGCATGGTGATGCTCCCTGTTCAGTTCAACTGATCACGCAGAGCGACAGAAGTGTCGAACGCACGAGTCACCCTAGGAACTAGACTCGGCTCTAGATCAACCCCGTTACTCTGACCGCCATGGCAGAGATCACGACAAGTCTGAGCATCGGACAGGTCGCCGAACGCACCGGTTTGAGCGTTCACGCGCTGCGCTTCTATGAGCGCGAGGGCCTCTTCGTGAACGACGTGCGACGCGGACATGGCGGACGCCGCGTCTACAGCGAGGATGACGTGGACTGGCTGACCGTCTGCATCATTCTCCGCGCCTCAGGCATGCCCCTGCCCGCGCTACGCCGATACGCCGATCTCGTCAGAGAAGGCGCCGGTAACGAGGAAGAACGGCTCACGCTCATGCGTGAGCACCAGGAGCACGTCACCGCCCAGATCGGCAGGCTCACTCAGTCCCTGGACCTGATCAGGTTCAAGGTCGGGGTGTACGAGGACCTTGTCGACCAAGGCAGCGTCGCCGCCCATCAATGCCACGCCCCATCCCCTTCGGCTGACGAAGAACGCACGCCACTGCTTCGCCACGAAGCAGTGGCCGAGTAACCGACGGCGCACCACGATCGCCCGTCGCCGCCTCACCGCCCCGTGTCGCGCTGCGGGCAGCAGGAGGCGGCGGAAAGGGCGACCAGCCCGCCCAGCAGGACCGGTCGGGCTTCGATGCGGTCGGCGAAGGTGCGGAACACCGGCTTGAGGACGACCTCCGCGCCGTCGTACAGCGCCGGCAGCACCCCCGGACAGAGCATCGACCGGGCCAGATCGGCATCGCCGACACCGAGGAACGACCTGTGACAAGCAGGTGGACGCTACGCCGGGAAGAGCTCGGGCAGCAGTCGGTGGGCGTCGGCGCGGGCCGGTGCGACAGCGTCGACGGGCGCCGACGACGCCGGCCAGCGCAGCGTTACGCCGATGTCTGCCCAGCCACCGACGGTGGCCAGTTGTCCAGCGCCGGGTTGGACAGCCCGCGGGCCTGCGACGGCGCGAGGTGCCGGACGAAGAACTCGCCGATGCGCCGCTCCACATCAGCGGCCGCGGCAGGATCCGTCATCATCAGCCGATACCACGCGACCGCGCCGCGAGGCGTCATGGCTGCGATGTTGGAGTAGTTGCCGTGCGCGCCACGGACCAGCCCGGACGCCAGCAGGTGGCCCGGCACGAAGATCGACAGCTGGGGCACGGCCTCCGCCATGGCTGCGTACCAGGCGTCGTCGCCCCCGGCCATCTTGACCCCGACGAGTTGAGGGACCCGGGCAGTCACCCGTTTGAGAAGCGGCGGCGGCACCTGGGTCTTGGCGTGCGGCGGGTTGTAGAGCACCAGCGGCACGTCGCCGGCGGTCTCGGCTGCACCGACCAGGAATCGCACGACCTCGTCGTCGCTCAGCGGGACCCAGTCCGGCAGGATCACCTGGATGGCGCCCGGCCGGAGCGCGGCCGCCGCCCGATGCGACCGAGCATCGTCGGCGTGGCCGGATGCGAGGCACCGATCTGGTACGGCAGCCCGGCCGCCTCGCACCGCTGTGCCAGCACCGTGTTCACCCGGTCGAACTCGGCTTCGTCGAGGGTGTGGAACTCGCCTGCGGTGCCGTGAGCGTAGATGCCGTCGATGCCGCTGGTCAGCAGCACGTCGAGCTGGCCCGCCGGCCGGTCCCAGATGATGTCGCCTCGCCCCTCGATGGGGAGCAGGAGCGTTCCCCACACTCCGGTGACCTGGTCCGCCGCCAATGGCTTCATCGACGCTCCCTCCCGACGCGGCGAGTCTGGATGATCGGTTCGAGGCGGCCGGTCCTGCGAGTGGACCGGTTCCCCGCGACCGGTGGTCCTCGGCACCGCGAATGCGAAGGCGGGGGCGGAACCAGCGGCCGTCCCGTCGCCGACCTCTGCACGTAGTGCTCCACGTGCAGGCATAAGCCCTCACCTGGGGGCGTATGGGGTCTATGCGGGCTGATCGGTAGGGAGAGAGTTCCATGGGGCTAGCGGGTTCGTATCCGGCACACGCTGCATGGGTGAGCGATGAGTTCGGGCGGCGGATCGGGTCTGCCTGGTATGACTCGAATCATCGCTGACATCTCGGTCTCCCTCGACGGCTTCGTCACCGGACCCGACCCCGGCCCGGACAACGGTTTGGGTACCGGCGGCGAGGCCCTGCACACATGGGCGTTTTCCGACGACCCCGACGACCGCCGGGTCCTGCGTGAGGCGACCGCCCGCTCGGGCGCCGTCGTCCTCGGCCGCCGGCTCTTCGACGTGGTCGACGGGCCGAACGGCTGGGACGACAAGTGCGGCTATGGCGCCGGCGAGGTCGGCAAGCCCGCGTTCGTCGTTGTGACGAACTCGCCGCCGGAGTCGGTGCGGCTCACCGACCTCGACTGGACATTCGTCACCACTGGTCTGCCCGACGCCGTCACCGCCGCGCGCGAGCGAGCCGAGGCGGCGTCGTCGGACAGTGGCAAGGACCTCGATGTCGTCCTGATGGGCGGCGGCGCCACGATCGGCTCGGCGCTCGACGCCGGGCTGCTCGACGCGCTGACGCTGCACCTCGCGCCCGTCGTACTGGGCGCCGGGACGCCCCTGTTCACCGGCGGAGCGCTACGCACACTGGTGCAGCGGAGTGTGACCTCGACAGCGACCGCTGCACACCTGACCTACGACGTCCTCTGACGACGTCGTTATGTGTTTCAGCGGTCAGTCCTGACCACACGACTCTTGCTTCGGGGGTCGAGGACAGGCGCCGGTGGTTCGGTCAGGCGGCGTAACGGAGCATCGCCGGGTCGGCCGGGGCCGGGGCGTGGGGCACGGTCGCGTGCACGGGGCGGGCGGTGCGGATGGTGGCCGTGGCCTGCGAGCGGTTCCGTGTGAAGACGAGGAGGCGCAGCACCGCGAACCGTGCGGCACCGGTGAGTGCGGAGGCGGACAGGTAGACGATCTGCTCGAGTATCGCGCCAGGTGCTGCCACCAGTTGCTGCAGGGCAAGCATCGCCATACAGGTCACACCGTATGCGGCCGCTGCGGATCCGGCCGACTGGGCATGCTGGCGCCGGGTCGCGCGCCCACCCGCGCCGAAGGTGAAGCGGGCGTGCAACTCGGTGGCGAGGAGCGTGGAAACCGCGGTGATGAGGGCGTTGGCCAAGACCCAGGGAATCCAGGAGGCGAGGGCCGCCACGGCGAAGCTGGAGGCGATCCCCACCCCGCCGCCGCAGACCACGAAGCGGGCGAAGGCGGCGAAGGCGCCGGGCGCCGCCTTCTCCTGGCTCTGTGCTGTCTCCATGATCCGACCCCTTTGATGGCTCACTCTGCGAAACGCGCGCCCCTCGGCCTGCGAGGCCGAGGGGCGCGCCACCCGTGCCGCCATCATGGCACATGAATGGTGTCATGGCGAGCCAGATATGGTGCCATCGGTGTCATTGGTGGCGTCGCGGTGTGGGTGGAGTCGCGAATGGCCAGGGCGGCGACTTGAACTCCTAACGGAATGCGCTCGGAACTCGCTGCGCGGCATGTGTCCAGAACCTCGTGAGTGCCGACGGAGCCACTAGGTGAATTGACCGTGGCTGCGCTCGCGTTGGCGTGCCGGTCCGGGAGCTTGGGCTCAGCTCGCGGTCGAGCCCTTGGTCAGCGCGTCCATGAAGAGGTCGACGAGCGGACGGGCTTGCTCCTCGGTGCCGTGCTGCACGGAATAGGCGATGCCGCCCATGAGGAGTAGGACATTGTCTGGGGCGACGTCCGTTCGCAGGCTTCCGTCTTGGGCGCCGGCCGTGAGGAGGGTGGCGACGGCGTTGGTAAGCAGTGCGCGGCTGTCGGAGTATGGATCGATGCCGGAGGCGATGACAGCGTTCAGGGCTTCGGACATTCCGCTCTTTGCCGTGGCGTAGTGGATGAAGTGTTCCATCCACATCCGGGTGGCCTCGGCGGCCGGGTGCTGGGTGAGAAGGTCGTTCACCTTCTCGCACACCTGGGTGAGTTGGCGCCGGTAGGCGGCGTCGATGAGGACTTCCCGAGTCGGGAAGTGGCGGTAGAGCGTGCCGACACCGACGCCCGCCTGCTTGGCGATGGCGGCAGGCGCGGTGTCCAGCCCCTGCTCGGCGAAGGCCTGTGCGGCGACCTCCAGCAGGCGCTCCCGGTTCTGTAGCGCGTCACTCCTGGTGCGGCGGGGCGTGGCGGGCATGCGGGTTCCTTCGGTGTCGGATTCCAGTTGCTTTCCGGAATCTATTCCGCTTAACTTTAAACGGAATAGATTCCGGTATCACTCTACTTCAGGAGACTCCCATGCCCGCCCCCTCCGACAAGGCCTCACGTCACTGGTTCGTCACCGGAGCCTCCGGTGGGCTGGGCCGCCATCTCATCGAGCACGCCCTCCGGAACGGCGACCGCGTTACGGCGACGGTCCGCCGCCCGGCAGCTCTGGAAGACCTGCGCGAGACGTACGGCGACCGGCTGACTGTCGAGATCCTCGATCTCACGCGGCCGGCCGACGTGGACAAGGTGGTCGGCAGGACTCTCCGGTGCGGGCCGGTGGACATTGTGGTCAACAATGCCGGATACGCGGTTGTGGGCGCCGCCGAGGAAATGACGGTCGAGCAGATTCGCGACCAGATCGAGGTCCTCCTGCTCGCGCCGATGGTGATCACCCGTGCCTTCCTGCAGCCGATGCGTGAGCAGGGCGGTGGCCGGATCATCCAGATCTCCAGCGTGGGCGGCCAGGTCGGTATCCCCACTCACAGCTGCTATCACGCGGGCAAGTGGGGGCTGGAGGGCTTCACCGAGAGCGTCAGCCGCGAGGTCTCCGACTTCAACATTCACCTCACTCTGGTCGAGCCCGGCGCCACCCGCACCGGCTTCGCTTCGGCCCTGCAATACACCACCGAAACGACCGTCTACCGCGACAATGCCGTCGGCCAGACCCGGCACTACCTGGAAACCGCAGACGAGAGCGTCTTCACCGGCGACCCGGCCAAGCTCGCCGCCGCCATCTACGACACCACCCGCCACCCGAGCCCGCCACTGCGCCTGACTCTCGGCTCCGACACCTATAGCGCAATCCACGCGGCACTCACCGAACGTCTCACCGCGCTCGAGACTCAGAAGGATCTCGCTGAATCCGTCGCCTTCACCCACTGATCCGCCCCACCGGCTACGACCGTCAGAAAATCTCGCCGCCATTACGGCCTTACGCATCTGCGCAACTGCGACGTCCCGAAGTCCGGCACGTCGTCTCACCCAGCACTCCTAGGCGATCGCATCAGGCGTCTCCAGCAGATGAGTGCGCATCCGAGAGTGAGGAACGCTTCGTGGATGTCGTCGCGTATCTCCCAGCGGATTCGCAAGCGGCGGAACCAATGCAAATGGGCGAACGCGCGCTCCACGACCCGGCGTTGGGTGCCCAGTCCGGAGCCGTGCTCGGTGCCACGGCGGGCGATCAGCGGCTTCACCCCGAGGGCCCAGACCAGTCGGCGGTATTTGTCGTGGTCGTAGCCGCGGTCGGCCAGCACCACGTTGGGGCGGCGTCGGGGCCGGCCGCGCTTGCCGCGCCCGGGCGCACGGCTTGGAGGAGCGGGATTAGCTGGGTGACATCGTTGCGGTTGCCCCCAGTCAGGGTGGCGGCGAGCGGGATGCCGGGTGGCGTCGGTGATCAGGTGGTGTTCGCTGCCCGTCCTCCCGCGGTCCACCGGGCTTCGTCCAGTCTTGGCGCCTCCCTTCAACGCCCGGATGTGGGAGCCGTCAACGGCTGCACGGGAGAAAACGAGGGCATTCGCGCTGCGGAGTTCGGCGAGGAGGACCCCGTGCAGCTGGGGCCATACACCTGCCTCGGTCCACTCAGCCAGGCGGCGCCAGCAGGTTATTCCCGACCCGAAGCCGAGTTCCTGCGGCAGATGTTCCCAGGCGATCCCGGTGCACAGCACGAACAGGACGCCCTGGAGTACCAACCGGTCAGGATGCCGTTTGCGGTCACGGACGACGTACTCGCGGGAGTAACCCCCCAGGGTCCTCAAGCCGTCATGCCGGTCGATGCCGTCGTAGGCCAGGGTCGGGAAGGCGTGGCAGAAGTTCTCCTGACCGGCCCGGCACATGGCGCACTCGTCGCACGAATCGACGATGTTACCCACCGCGACCGGGTCGCCGACGGTGAAGCGGGTGACCGCAGGCCCGGCCTCGGTCACCACGCCCGTGAACTCGTGCCCCGGCACCAGGGGCCGGTCTCCTTCGCCACTCCGGGCACTGACGGCGTGGACATCGGTGTGGCAGACCCCGCAGTAGTCGACCCGGACCGCGATGTCGTCGGGGCGCAGGTCGCGCCGTTGCAGTGGCGTCCGCCGCAGTATCGACGACGAGCCTTCCACCTGCCAGCCAATGGTGTTCCTCATGACGCCTCCTTGTAGACAGACTGTTCGGTCTATTTACCGAAGGCACATCTGGCCGATGCAGGCAAACCAACTGTTCTGTCTGGTAGCGTCGGAGCATGGCTGATCAGCCCCTGACCTCGCGCGGAGCCGCGACGTACCAGCGCATCCTCGATGTGGCGACCCAGGAGTTCGCCGAGCATGGGATTGCCGGTGCGCGCGTCGAGCGGATCGTGGCCGCGGCACGCACGAACAAGGCGCAGCTCTACGCCTACTTCGGCAGTAAGGAAGGGCTCTTCGACGCCATCTTCTTCGGCTCGCTGGAGCGGATTGTGAATGTCGTCCCGATCGACGCCACCGACCTCGCGGACTGGGCCGTACGCCTCTACGACGAGTATCTCCGCCGCCCCGACCTCATCCGACTGGCCACTTGGGCACGTCTGGAGCGACGCCCGGCCGGCCACCTGGTCGACGACCCCGACCGCCTCGACGACCGCAAGCTGCGCGCCATCGCCAAGGCCCAGGCCGCCGGTCTGGTGCGCCAGGGAGACCCATTCGACGTGATGGCCATGGTGATCGCCATGTCCATGGCGTGGTCACCGGTCAGCAATGTCTACGCGGCGACCGCGCAGGAGCCTCCCGAACTGCACGAGCGGCGTCGAACCCTGCTCCGGGAGAGCGTCCGCCGTGCCATGACGGCCGACCAAATCTAGTTCTGCGCCCCTCCAGCCATCTGCGTGCCCAGATGAGGACGCCGCGCAGCTTGATTTCTCCATCGGGAAGCCACTACGGCCTCGACATCATCGCGAAGGTGAGTTATCAGGTCTGTTGGTGCCAGGTTCACCTCGGTCCGGGCGGGCTGCGCAGCTCGACGATCTGCGAGAGTCGCGCGCTCTACCTGGCGGAAGGTCGCTCTCTGTCGCCACCTGCGGCTGTTTTCGCGTGGCGGGCGGACCTCAGCTCTTGACGGCCTCTGCGATCTCTAGGGCGGCCTGGGCGGGCTTGAGGTGTGTGGTGTCGACGACCTCGGCCTCGCCGTGTAGCCACGTGCGGGCCGCCTCGGCGTAAGGCTCGAGGTATTCGAGGCGGAATGGGGAGGGGCCAAGAACAGTGTCCCCCTCGATGCGCCCGCGGAGGGTGTCTTGGTCAGCGTGGAGGACGAAGTACCGAACCGGGATGGCATGTTGGGCGAGGCCCGTGCTGATCTCGCGCCAGTACCGCTCGACCAGGACAGTCATGGGGATCACCAGAGTGCCGCCGGTGTAGTCGAGTACGCGGCGGGCGGTCTCGACGACGAGCGGCCGCCACGGCGGCCATGCTGGAAGTTGTCCGTCCCGGGCAGCCCCGGCGTGATGTCCATGAGTGTCTCGCCGACCTTTTCGGCGTCGAACACCCGTGAATCCGGGATCAGTTGCTGCACGAGTGGACTGGTCGTTGTCTTGCCTGCGCCGTGGGTGCCATTGATCCATACGATCACGGGCCGATGTTAGCGCCGCGGGGGCCGCGGGCCGCGGGAATGGGCACGGCAGAAATCCGGTACGGGTTCAGCGTTTCCCAGCGTGTTGTCAACCATCAAGATCAGGTATCACCTGTCTCGAATCGCTGGGACAAATCACCCGGGGTGCGTTTGCGGTCAAGTAGCACTGTGAGTGGCCGCCTGTCGCTGCGAGTCGCAGTTCTCCAGCGGCACGAGCTCGTCTAGAATCGAACACATGAGCGTTTTCTGCCTGACCTCGACCGGCCACGGCTCGGCGGCTCGGGCGCAGGACCCGGGCAGCGCGCAGTGACGTACCGCGTCATGCTCCAGTTCGAGGCAGACGGCCCGGCCGTCACCGGGGATTGGGCCTCTGGCGTTACCGCCCTGCATACCTACCGGGCGTGGGTCGGGCTGTACGGTGGCAGCCCGACCGTGGTCATCCGCCTGATCGAGGAAGTAGACGGTCGTCGCCATGAGGTCAGGACCTGGACCGCGCAGGGAGAAACCGAGACGCTGCCGGGCCCTGACGGGTGCGAAGGACTGGGCACCGCTCGGTGACCAGGTCGCAGGCGGCAACCTGAGGGGCGGCAGGGTGTACCGGCCACCGTGCCTTCCCTGAGATAATCAAGGCCGGAGCTATCCGCAGACACATGATCCGGAACGAGACGCGAGCGAGGAACCTCGGATGCCTGAAGACCCGATCAGCCAGGAGATGGCCCGCATCCTCAATGAGAAGCTGCAGCGGGTGATCGACAGGCAGACCGAGCACACGATCGCGTTGGCCAACCACACCGCGTCGTTGGACCGGCTGGAGAAAGGCCAGGAGGAGCTCAAGAAGGGGCAGGACGAGCTGAGGGCGCTGCTGCTGCAGCTCGTCGATCGCAACGGTACCGACGCTGACTGACACGCCCCGATCCCACCTCGGCACGCTGGGGGGCCAGACTCGTTGATCTCGCTGGACAGGTCAGCGTGACCCGGAACCGTGCGAAGCACCGCGAGACGTGCGACTTGCCCGGGCTGCCGCCCTGCGTCAGGCATTGCAGCCGGGAGCCTGAGACCGGCGGCCGTTGATTGACGTGATTCGGCTGGGCCGCCGCCCGTGAGGGCAGTTGCGTGTTGCGGTCGGTTCCATTGAGTCCCGCCCGGCAGGGTGGCGTGAGCCGCCAACCCGGTTCGCGGGATTGGGTGGGGAGGCTGAGGTCACCGTGGCGGAGGTGAAGTGTGTTGGCATTGGCTGTCGCGCTTTCGAGTGGTTTGTTCTTTGTTGCGATCGCCGGGGTGCCCGTGTGGCCTGATGATCCCACCCCCGGGCCGTGGTCTGCGGCCCGAGAAGGGATGGAGGCACATCGATGAGCGCAAAGCGACGTTCGGTGCTGGGCGCGGCCATGGCCGGGCCGTTACTGGCCCAGTTCACAGGTGCGGTATCCGCCACCGCCGTGCCGGGCACGCTGGGCACGGTCTCCGAGGGCTGGGTCGAGGTCCGCTGGACCGAGCAGGCACAGGCGCTTCTGGACCGCTTCCAGGCGGTGGTGGAGGCGGTGGCACCGGCCCAGCTGGTGCAGGACGCCCAGGGGAGGGCGATCCGGTTCCCGGTGCGGTCCGGGCAGGGTGACCCGTCGGCGGCCGACCCGCCGAAGGCTCACGGCGATGGTCGGCTCGACGGCGGAGTCGACATCCGTACCCCGGACGGCAATGTGCGGGTGACCGGCCTGGCGGGCGCTCTTCAGGACGGGCTGGCGTCCGGGAAGTGTGTGGTCAACGGAGTCGACCTCGGGCACCAGGCGGTGGTCCGGCCGGGCCTCGACAAGGGAGTGCTGAAGACGGAGCACGTGCCGCTGGGCAAGCCGATGAAAGTCCGGATGACCGATGTGCCGCTGCGGCCCACGCCGGAGCTGGTGGAGACGTTCAGCAACACCTTCGGCGACGCTGATTTCAGCACCGACACGGTGCTGGCGCACGTGACAGCCGAGGGTGTGTACACGCCGCCGAAAGGGTGAGTGACCCCCCGGACGCCCTGACGGATCGCCGGCCCGGACCGCTCAGCCGGTCCGGGTCGGCTTCTCACGGCCGGCCTGAGCGGGGCAGGCCACTACGACTGCCGAAGCGGCGCTCGCGCGCCGCGTAGGCGGTGACGGCGTCGCGTAACCGGGCCAGGTCGTAGTCGGGCCAGAGGGTGGGGTCGAAGACCAGCTCGGCATAGGCGAGGTGCCAGGGCAGGAAGTTGCTGATCCGCTGCTCACCGGAGGTGCGGACCAGCAGATCGACATCGGGGAGTTCCGGCACGTACAGGTGCCGGGCGAGGTCGGCGGGGCCGATGTCCTCGGGGCGGATTGTGCCCGCCACCGCTTCGGCGGCCAGCGCACCGGCGACGGCGGTGAGTTCCTCCCGCCCGCCGTAGTCCACGCAGACGGTGAACGTGAGCACGTCGTTGTTGCAGGTCATGCTCTCCACCAGCGTGAGCGCGGACGCCAGCGAGGTGTCGATCCGGTCGCGCCGCCCGCACCAGCGCACCTGTACACCGAGCCTGTGCAGCCACTGCGCACCCTGGGTGATCCCGTCGGCGAGGGTGTCGAACAGCGCTGCCAGCTCCTCCGGCGAGCGGCCCCAGTTCTCGGTGGAGAACGTATAGATGCTCAGGTGCCGGATGCCCAGCCGCAGGGCCGCGTTGACCAGCCGCAGGGCCGCTCGCTCACCCGCGCGGTGGCCCTGCGGCACCGGCAGGCCGCGGGCCTCGGCCCAGCGCCGGTTGCCGTCCATGATCACCGCGACATGGCGGGGCACCGGTCCCTGACCCGGCCGCGCCGGGCGGCGGTGCGCCCTGCCGTCCAGGCTCAGTGGCTCCACTCCGTCCGCCAGCACCTGGGAGCGCAACAGTGTCGCCTCGTCGTAGTGCAGCTGCGCGCCGAGCAGGAGGATGTGCAGGAACGGCTGGTACTCCACCCCTACCATCCCGGTGACCGGTACGGCCTCATCCAGCAGCCCGCGCCAGTGGGCGAGTTGGACGCCCACGAACGCGTCCAGCGCCTGCCGGTGTACGCCGCTTCGCAGGTCTCCGACCTCCAGTCCGAGTCGGCGCAGGTCCTCTCGCGGCAGGTAGCAGCGGCCTGCCGCGAGGTCGGCAGGAAGGTCCTCGAACATGTCCGCCACCTGGCACGCTTCGAACAGCGTCGACACCAGACGCAGGTCCTCGGGTCCGCGCGGCTCCAGCAGGGGCGCCCACAGCTCGGCCACGGCACCCGCAATCCCTCGCAGGTAGGAGCGCCGGAGCTCGGCGAAGGTCTCGAACACCGGCACCCCCGCGCAGTCGGCCCGCACGGTGTCGAGATACTCCTCGATCAGCGCCTGGTCGAGATCCCATCTGCGCACGGTGTCCACGAACGCCCGCCGCACCGGATGCGCGCTGCGCCCGGATCGCAGGTCGGCCAGGGTATCGGCCTGCCAGCGGGCGAAACGCTCCTGGCGGCCCTCGGGCGAGCCCCCGTCGGCGATCCGGTCCGTCCGCACCGTCCATCCGTGAATCGCGTGGACAAACGGCCGGACCGCCGCGGGCAGCGTATCGGTCGCCGTCCACAGCGCGGCCAGGAACTGCCGCACCTCGGTCTCGCACATCTCGTACGCCTCGCGCAGCTCCGGCGAGTCGCCGAACGCCCCTTCGCTCCCCACCACTTCCGGACCTCCCCCTCCGGCCGCCACGGCCGACGGCCCCCGCCAGCACTAACGATCCACCGGCCCCTCGGTGGCGAACTGCTCACCGCGGCACCGACGAGGTCTCGCGGCGGGCGGTTTTTCAGATGGCCCGACGGCAGATCCCGACGTTCGGCCTGGTCGGCGAGGTCTGATACCTGTGATCATTCGGCGGGAATCGCCCTCATGGCGGGGCCTGATCCGGTAAAGCGTGTTGCGTGACGCTAGGGCAGCTGACAGACGCAGAGTGGGAGTACATCGGGCCGTACCTGCCGATCCGCGAGTACGGCCCGTACCCCGAGCCGCTACGGCAGCAGTGGATACCGGCAGACTGAAGGCCCTGCTGGCGGGTATGCGATGCCCCGGTTTCCCGGCGGACGGCTTGTGCTGGCCGTGGACGTCCACCAGGCGCCGAACCTCTCCGGCATCTCCCGCCATGTCCGCCGGTCTTGAACCGCCAGATCACGCCCTCGAACCGCTGCCGCAGCTGCTCGGGATAAGGGCCGTACTCGCCGATCGGCAGGTACGGCCCGATGGACTCCCACTCCGCGTCCGTCAGCTGCACTCGCGTCATGGAAGAAGAACTACCGGTCCATGCCTCACCACGAGGGCGAATCGACAGATTGCTCACGACCCGATACGCGCCCTAGATACTCTGACTGTGGACGACGGGCGGCCCGCGCCCCGCCACCGTCGGCGGGCCCGTAATCCGCCTACTGCCAGTCGAGTTCAGCCTCGGCGTAGTCGCCGAGCAGCCCGTACCCCTGGCCGGGGGTGCAGTCGACAAAGTTGCCGTAGAAGCCGTCCGGGTCGATGGTGGTGATCGGCAGATACCGCTACCCAGGCTCGTCATCGAGGCGCGCGGCCGCGACCGGGCCCTCGAACCACGCTCCCAGGTTCCCCAAGGGGCCGACCCCCTCACCATCGGGCAGGAAGTACCCGGTCGGCTCGGGGCATCGGGGAATGCGGGCCAGTCGAAATCCGAGGCTGGCCCCGTGCCATTGCACACCAGGTAGAAGGTGCGCACATCGGCCGGGACCGCCAAGTCGAGATCCTGCTCCAGCGAGCGGAGCTCGCCCTCCGTCGCGGGCGCGGGCAACCGCTGGAAGGTGCGGGGCGCATGCTCCTTCAACCACGTCTCGATCCGCGCCCAGGCGACGAGGGTCTGTTCACCCCGCATCTGAATCTGATCATCGGTTCGGCGAAGACCTCCGGGATGGTGGCGATGTCGAGTCTTCACCGCACGGAGATCTTCGTAGATCACCGTAATGCCCGGCTGACCGTTCACGGCAGGCGGCTGTGCCGATGGCCGCAGTCAGGGCCGCAGACGACGGGTTCGGGGGACTTCCGCGTGTCCACAGCCGGGCGTCGCTGGCATCGTCGGTACCCTCGATCTCTCCTGTCTCCAACGCTTCCAACACTGCCCAGCCGCACGCTCAGCGGATGTCCGGGTCGGCAGGAAAGGCGCCTCACAAGGCGTAGATTTGCCCGGTCTGGGCGCCCTCGACGGAGCGGACGTATGCCTGGGCGACCCGGGCGAGGTCGACCGACTGCATGCCGGGGAAGTAGGCCCCGTACTCCCCGAGGCTCTCCGTGAAGACCGTGGGGCTGACCGCATTGACTCGCTGCGGGGCGATCTCGATGGCGGCGGCCCGCACGAAGGCCTCCACGGCACCGTTGGCCATGGAGGCGGCGCTGCCCGTGCGGATGGGCTCGCGGGCCAGCACGCCCGTGATCAGGGTGAAAGAGCCGCGCTCGGCGATGCGGGGGACTCCCTGGCGTACCAGGTCGATCTGGCTGAGCACCTTGCCGCGGAAGGCGGACAGATAGTCCTCGGGCGTCATCTCGGTGACCGGCTTGTACGGCACGTCGCCGGCGGTGCTGACCACCGCATCCACGCGGCCGGCGTGCTCGTACATCGCGGCGGTCTGGTCGGGGTCGGTGATGTCGCAGCGCAGGTCGCCGCCGCTGCGCGCGACGGCCAGGACCTCGTGACCTCGCTCGGACAGTTCCTTGTGCACGGCCGCACCGAGCGTGCCGGTGGCGCCGATGAGCAGAATCTTCATGCCGGCCACGCTAGGCCCGGGCCAAGGGCGGGGGAAATACCGTTTGTGCAGGACTTATGCTTGGTGGCTATGAATGTGGAGCTGCGGCATCTGCGGGCCCTTGCCGCCATCGGTGACCAGGGCACCATCAGCGGTGCCGCAGTCGCTCTGCGCATCAGCCAGCCCGCGCTCTCCCGAACCCTGGAGCAGTTGGAACGCCGGATCGGCACACAACTGGTGGAGCGCACGACTCGTCGTCTGGCGCTCACCGATGCCGGCCGCCTGCTGCATGAGCGTGCCCACCTGATCCTCAACCAGCTGGACGACGCACTGGTGGAGGCTGCGGCGGAGCCACGGCCGCTGCGCGTCGGCTTTGCCTGGGCGGCACTTGGCGACCGCACGGTGCCGTTGCTGCGTGCCTGGCGCCAACAACACCCGAAGACCCCGGTGAGAGTGCATCGGCCCGCAGACCCCGAAGCAGCGTTGCGCCGTGGGGAACTGGACGCCGTCATCGTGCGCACCTCGCCGTCGCCTCATGCGGATCTGTTGTCACAGGAGCTCTACCGAGAGCGTCGTCTGGCCGCGGTGCCAGAGGGCACCCCGCTCGCCCTCCGCTCCGCCGTGCACCTTGCGGACCTCATTGACCAGCCGGTCGTGCTCTGCTCCACCGCCGCCACCGCCACGGCCGACCTGTGGCCCCGCGGTCGGCGACCCCGCACGTTCCAGGTCGCCAACGTCGACGAATGGCTCACCACGATCGCCGCCGGAGACGCAGTCGGTGTCACCGCGCAGGGCACCGAGCAAAGCCATCCGCATCCAGGTGTCACCTATCTGCCGATCTCGGATGCCGCTCCGGTGACAGTGCGCCTGGTCCGGCCACGCACCCCGACTCACCCCGCCACCGGCGCCTTCATCGACCACCTACAGAAGGTGATCGCCACCGCCGGGCCAAAGCCGGAGGTGGAAGAGGACAGCTGACCCCAAGGCCGCCTCCGCTGCCACCGCCTGCCACATGCCAGGGCATCGGTGCCCTGCGCCGGCGTCGGCGGTCCGGAAGGGCGAGGGCCCGGATCCGGGGAAGGCTGATCACGCGGCCTGGGCGAACGACGACGCCGTGCTCGACCGGGGACGGCGACCGCGGGTGAGGCGGCGGGGCAGGCGGTGGTCCGCATGATCCGGGTCCTGCCGCCCGGCCACACCCGCCTCGACCAGCAACACCGCAGCGGCGCCGCCAGCGGCGGATACGGACTGCGTCGAAGCTTCGGAGGCATCGCGGCTGCCATCGAGCGGCAGAACGCGAGTTCGCGCATGCGCGAGCCGGAGGAGGCGTTTGGCGGTGGGCAGGCCGCGGCGGCTCGGTCGTCGGCCGTTTCCGCGGCCGCTTTCGCGCGAGGACCGGGCTCCGGCGTAGTCACGACTTGCCCCTTGCCGTCCGGTTCGAACGGGTCAGAGCCGGGCGGGCAGAGTCTTGACCGATCAATGGGGTGTCGAATCCAGTGATCACAAGAGAAGACCGTGACTGTCCCCGCGTCATCCCTGATCTGTGTAGTGCTGGGCGTTCAGTCCGCTGTCACTTCTGCGGACGCACCGAGACGTCCGGCGCGGTGTTCATATGCGGTCGAATGGCCGAGTTGGGCTCCCGTGGCGCGCTCCGGCAGGTACTCCTGGCGTCGATCGATCAAGCCGAACTGTCACTCGTCCATGTGACACCAGTCCCGTAGGCGATGAAGTTCACACTGCTGTACCCACTGCCGCCGCCTGGTGGTTGAGCGGGGGAGGTAAAGCCAACACCCAGCACCGCGTCGTAGCCAAGGCTGTACGCCTCGATCAGAAGGGCCTCGTAGGCGCCTTCCATCGAGGAATGTACGGCGCCCCAAATGACTTTGCCCTGCATGAACGGGCGCGACTCATGGCAGAGCGTGCTGGCTTCGACGGCCGCCAGTGCCTTGTCACGAAGCTCTTCGGCCTCCTGCCGCCTCTGGCGGGCGTTGTCCATCCACTTCACGATTCGATTCTTACGCACACTTGGATGAAGTGTCACGGTCAGAGATCAGCAACGCCGATACGGCTCCGCCCATCTCCGAATCTCCGAGCGGTCTCGGGTCATTGCTCTCCGGAGCACAGCGAATCTTTCGCGACAAGTACTGGTGGCCGTCTGTAGGCGATCCGTGCGATCCCGACGGTGGTCAAACCATCGACGTAAGTCCAGACGGCGCGGTCAGCTCTACGTTGCTGAAGAGCCTGGAGTGAAGGAGGCGCCCTCTAAGGTTACACCAGCGCTGCTCAACAGCCTCCGGTCGTACTTGGAACGACACATTGACCTGCCCACGGGCGAAAGCAAGGCCGAAGACAGGCACTTCGCGATGCCTGTCACCATGAGGGCACTGGCGGCCCGGGAGGCTGCGCTCCGAGGCCACGAGCAGCATCTGCAGAAATTCCCGAGGATCTCTCAGGACTGCTCGAGGGGTGTCCAGGGTCGGCGCGAGGCCGTAGTTCGCGTCGATCTCCGAGGCCAGCAGGCGTCCTTCGTCCCAGCTCATGACAGAGAGGCTAGCTTCGGCGGATGGTCTGGGCAGAAGGTTGGCCCCAGGGAGACAGTGGTGCGGCCTTGGGATCGTAGGGTGAGTCTGCTGTACGACGCTGCCCGCGTCGAGTCCCTGACCGTGTTGTCCAGGTTCCGGACCGAATTCTATGCCTGCCCGACCGCGCGCAAGGATGTGCTGTTCGAGCTGGCCGACACGATGCTCTGCTCGGATGGGCCGGTGAAGACCCTGGTCGGGTTTGCCCTGGCGCCAGAACCCAGCCGGGACATGGCGTGGCCCTATACGTGGGCCTCAATCACGGAGGGAACGACGTAAGCCGACTGCGGCGGGCCCTGGTTTCCATGCCGTTGCCGAGGGCGGCCGATGGCTGCCTGGTCCTGGCGGTGGGGTACCGCCGTGGCTTCGCGCGGACGCGGACACCGCCCCCGACTGGTGCTTTTGCCACATCTACGGTTACGGCGAGAACAAGCATCTGGTGATTCCCGGCTGGCCGTACTCGATCGTCGCGGCCCTTGAGACTGGGCAATCCTCGTGGACCGCGGTGCTGGACGCCGTCCGGCTGGTGCCCGGCGCCGATGTGGCCGCCACTGTCACCAGCGACCTGCTGCGGCGTCCGACGGTGATGGCCCAGGTCAAGGAGAGAAGCCAAGGTCCGGGTCGTCGAGGAACTGACCCGCGACGAGATCTTCGCCGCGAAGACGACCACTGGTCTGCTGCGCCGTCCCGACGTCGCCTTCCGGGCGATGCTGGACGACACCGCCCGCCACCAGGTCAACCATGCCCAGGTCGAGCGGGGCCAGCAGGCCCGTGAGCACTCCGTGCAGACCAGCCCCGTCGCTCCGGCGGTCCGTGACATCGACCGGTCGGTGGAGTACCTGGACCTCGTACAGCTCGGCGAGGACGAAGGCACGATCGTCCACGAGAACGTCGCCCGCGTTCGGGCGACGCTGGACTGGATCGAGACCGCGGTGGATACCGGAAAGGTCGACGTCGACGGCGAGCTGGCCCGCCTGCTGCAGGGTGAGTAGGCGATGTCTCGCGCTTCCGAGCGCAGATCGCCCGCCGCCCAGCGACACGCTGACACCGTCAGGTTCGTGCTCTTCGAAGCACGGCCAGCTGATCTGACCTTCCACCAGCTGGTCAGATCCAGCGAACTGTCGCCCAGCCAGGCTCGCGTGGGCCTGGCCTGCCTGCGGGACATCATCGCCGAACGCGGCTGGCCTCCCCTGACCTGGACCAGGCCGGACGGCTACAAGGTCTGCTCCGATCCGGCCGAGGCCCAGGCATACCAGGTCGCGATCATCAGGGAGAAACTCACCGAGATCCGCCGCTTCATCACCGGGGTCGTCGCGCCGCACGCCGTCCTCCAGCCCAAGGGCCGGTGGACCAAGCACCTGAACACCCAGCTCCGCTCGGTCGAGTCCACGCTCGACGTGATCGCCGACTACATCGACGTCTGACCGGCGGGGCCAGCCGCGAAGCGTCCGGCCCCGTCCCGTCCGGAGGAGGGGGAGAGGAGTTGCCGCGGCGACGCTGCTACCTCTCCGGCATCTGGGATGACGAGTGGGCCCTGATCGAACCGCTGCTGCCGCCACCGGCCTGCGAGAGCCGCACCGGCGGCCGTCCGGAGAAGCGCCCCCGCCCGGCGATCGTGGACGCGATCCGCGACGTCGTCGACACCGGATGCAAGTGGCGGGCCCTGCCCAGGGACTTCCCGCCCTGGCCGACCTGTTACGGGATCATGGCCCGCTGGGCCGCCGTCGGCGTCGTCGGACAGATCCGTGACGAGCTCCGCGAGCGCCTGGAGAGTCCGGCCGTCTTCGGACATACGTCCGGCGTCCGCGTCCTGGTCGGGGCCCACGGATCCTCGACGTGCAGGCAGCACCTCATCGGCCCGGGCGGGGGACTCGTAACAACTCTGCGGTTCTGGAGGGGGATGTGGCCGAGGATGTCGAGGACGGCTTGTCAGCTCCGTCTCAGGGGCAGAAGCCGCTACCGTGGCCTTGCCCACGAAGGAGGCCCAGCGTGACGGTCCAGCGGATGGACAACGTCCTCATCGTCGTCGACGACCTTGAAGTTGTCATTGCGTTCTTCGTCGAACTCGGGATGGAACTCGAGGGTAAGGGGCCACTCGAATGGCGTGGGGCGGAGCGTGTCATCGGGCTCGATGACGTCCGGCAGGACATCGCCATGCTGCGGGTCCCGGACGGCCACGGGCGAGTAGAGCTGGCGAAGTTCCACAGGCCGAAGGCCATCACCCCCGAGCCGAAAGAGGCGTCGGCGAACACGCTAGGCCTTCGTCGCATCATGTTTGCCGTCGACGACATCGAGGACGTCGTTGCCCGCCTGCTGACCCACGGTGCCGAACTCGTCGGCGAGATCGTGCAGTACGAGGACATCTATCGGCTCTGCTACGTCCGCGGCCCCGAGGACATCGTCGTCGGACTCGCCGAGCAGCTCAGTTGAATGCCGCCGAAGGGGCGTCCACCCACAGGGCAGGCCGGCCTGGCCCCGCCTCGGCTGACTTGCGGCTGCCACGCATCTCGGCACGGCCTAGAGGGTGCTCTTGAATCAGGGTGTGATGGGCCGTCGCGTATCCGACCCGTAAGGTCGACACGCATGACAGCAGATTCACCGGCGCAGACTGTGCAACGCTTGTTCCTGCTGCTCGCCGAGGGGAAGAGCGCGGAGGCGGCGGCGCTGTTCGCCGACTCGGTGTCGTTCTCAATCCCGCACCCGCCGGGCCTTCCGTGGGTACCGGAGGTCGACTCGGCGGAGAGCATGCGGACGTTCTTCGAGCTGCTGCAGACCCATGGGCAAGCCAAGGAGTTCGAGCTCCGCCAGGTCATCGCCGAGGGCGACGATGTAGTGCTCATCGGGCGCATGGTCTCCGAGGTCAAGAAGACGGGCCGGGACATCGACACCGCGTTCGCCTTGCACACCACGGTCCGGGAGGGGCGGATCACCCGCTACCACCTCTACGAGGACAGCTGCGCCGTCGCCAAGGCCTACTTCGGCGACTGATCGTCCGGCGGGCTCGCTCAGCTCGTCTTTCAACCTCTGGCCTCGAACGTCGCATCGCACGCGCTCACTCGTCCCGGGATTCGCCGGGCAGGGCGGACGGCCTTCGCATGACCATGCGTTCCGCTACGGAATCACGTTCATACGGACGCCGCAGAGGTGAGTTTGCTGCACCGCGATGCCCGGCGGGACGCGTTCGACTTCGCGTCACGCTTCCGGGCCGACTTCTACTCGTGCCTGACCCGGCGCAGTGACGCGCTGTGCGAGCTCACGGACGCGATGCTCTGTAGGAACGGGCCGGTGCCTCGCGCAACGCGCCGGTTTCGAGATGACTTCTGCGAGTGGTGACCTGAGGAAACGTGGTCGTCTCCGGAGCTTTCGCAGAACTCTCGCATCCGGTCGTCGTTTGTGAGGATCGAGGCCATCGGCCTTGGAGCGCTGTCACGACAGCGGGGCCTGATCGTGTGTGGTGGTGAAGCGCTTGCGGTACTCGGTGGGCGTGATGCCCAGATGGCGGGCGAAGGCGCGGCGCAGGGTCTCGTCGCTGCCGAGGCCGCTGTGGTGGGCGGCGGAGGTGATGCTGTGTCCGTCGAGGAGGAGTTGCTGGGCACGGTCGAGACGCACGCGCTCGACCCAGCGGGCGGGGGTGGTGCGCAGTTCGGTCTGGAACAGCCGGGTCAGGTGCCGGGTGCTGACGGCGGCGGATGCGGCCATGGCGGGCAGGCTGTGGTCGGCGGTGGGGTCGGCGAGCACGGAGGCGGTCAGCGTGCGCAGCAGGTCGCTGCGTGCGGGTGGGGTGGCCAGTGCGGTGGAGAACTGGGACTGGCCCCCGGGACGCTGCATGAACACGACCAGCTCGCGGGCGATGTCGCGTGCGGTGTCGGGACCGTGGTCGTGTTCTACCAGCGCCAGCGTCAGGTCGATGCCGGCGCTGATGCCTGCTGAGGTGATGTAACGGCCGTCATGAATATGCAGGGCGTCCGGCTCGACGTGCACGCGAGGGTGGCGGCGGGCGAGGGTGCGGGCGTGGCGCCAGTGGGTGGTGGCCCGGCGGTCGTCGAGGAGGCCGAGTGCGGCCAGGACGAAGGCGCCGCTGCAGACCGAGGCGACCCGTGCCGTCCGGGCGGCGAGGGCGTCGGCCGCAGCCAGCAGCTCCTCCTGGGGGCCCTGGTCGGCGAGGTGGTCGGCCCCGGCGACCACGAGGGTGTCGACGGGCCCGGCATCGGCCGCGGCGGTGGTGCCCGCCAGCACCGGCCCGCTGGACGTAGTGACGTCGCCCCCGCGGGGCGAGACCAGGGCACAGGTGTAGGGGTGCCCGAGTCGGCCGGCCTGGTGCAGCACCTCCAGGGGGCCGCTGACGTCGAGCAGGGTCACGCCGTCGAACACGAGGAAGGCGATCCGATGCGTCATGTCTGAATCTGTGGTTCATGTGTCCGGACAGACATGGTGCCAGCCTACGGTACGGGCGAGGGTGGGGGAGTCCACCGATCAGGTGCCAAGGAGAGGAAAATCTGATGAGCGAGACGATCGCAGGTGTGCGGATCCCGGACAGCGTCCTGGTGCGTGAGGCGACCGAGCTGGTGCGCGAGGTCAGTCCGCCGCTGCTGTTCGACCACTCGCGCCGGGTGTTCTTGTTCGGGTCGCTGCGCGGCGCCGAGCAAGGGCTGGACTTCGACCCTGAGCTGCTGTACGTGGGGGCGATGTTCCACGACCTGGGGCTGACGGAACGCTTCCGCCGTACCGACCAGCGCTTCGAGATCGACGGCGCCGACGAGGCCCGCCGCTTCCTGCAGGCCCACGGCATCACGGGTGAGCCGGCCGAGCGGGTGTGGACGGCCATCGCCTTGCACACCACCCCGGAGATCCCGCTGCACATGGCGCCCGAGATTGCCCTGGTCACCCGCGGCGTGGAACTGGACGTCCTGGGCATCGGCTACCACATGGTCTCCGACGAGCAGCGCGCTGCGGTGATCGCCGCCCATCCTCGCCCCGACTTCAAGAACCGGATCCTCGCCGCGTTCACCGAGGGCATCAAGGACCGCCCGGACACCACGTTCGGCAACGTCAAGGCCGACGTCCTCGCCCGCTTCGTCCCCGGCTTCCGCCGCGGCGACTTCGTCGACGTCATCAAGGGCTCCGACTGGGCCGAATGACCCCCTCTGCTATGGACAGAGCAGATCGGCGCGTACGAACGACTGACGTGCGGGCAGGCCCGCCCACATGCCGGCCCGCCATCGGCTCAATGGCTGCCTTCAACGACCTGCGTACCGCCCAAGCAGGTGCGGCAGGTCGATCTTCCGGGGAGCATCTTCCCGACGCGGCTGCGCAGAGCCAGGCCAGGGGCCCCGGCTCGCCGATCGCACCGAGCTTGTCGGCGTTTCAGCTTCACCCGGCCACTCTCGGTCGTCTCGATGCTGACCTTCGCGGCCGGCCCCGCCTGCTCAAGGCGTTCTGCGAGCTGCTTCCAGCTCTCGTCCAGGCCCCGCACCAGCTCCGCCAGGTGCTCCTCGACAGGCATCTCCAGGCTCAGCCCGGCGAGGACGCCCTCGCGTACGGCCTCCCACTCTGGCCCGTCCCATAGCCGGGCCTGGGGGCAGGACCAGCGGTGCGAGGGCGCGGCGAACACGTCGTGGCGCATCAGGGCGCGGTGGAGTTGCCCCAGCACGCACACCACACCACGTACGCGTCCCGGGGCGACCGCCCCCTGCGGCAGGTCGGGGTTGGCGTAGACCGCCTTGCGCCACGCGGGCGGCACGAACTTGTCGTCCACCTCGCTTGGCAGCAGCGGCTCGACGCTCACCTTCCGCCGGGCCGGCGCGGGAAGGCGGCGTACCCGGCCAGCACCCGGGCGCCGCCCGTGGCCGCGCTCAATGCCTTCGACTCGCCGAGCAGCGCGAGGAACGGCTTGACCGTGGCGTACCGGGTGGCCAGGGCCGAGCGCATAGCTGTCCCGGCCGCGTCCTTGGCCTCATCCGCGTCGTTGTCCTCATCCTCGTCTGCGTCCTCGTCCTCGTCCTCGGGCACCAGGGTCACCACGGTGGCCGCCGCGGACAGCACCGCGGCCTGGGGTGTGCGCCCTCCTTCACCGCCGCCCATAACGCGGCCACGTCCACGCTCGCGCCGTGCTCCTCGACCAGCTCCAGCTCCTCGAACAGCACCACCTTCGCCGCGCGGGCGAGAGCGAGCGTCCTCGACGCCTTCTCCAACTACGGCAGCGTCGAAAGCAGTTCCTTCTCCGTCGCGCGCTTCGCCGTGCTTGATCAGCCGGTAGCCATGAGGTCCTGGAACAGTTCCAAGGCCTCGTCGACCGCCTCCGCCCCCAGGTGGCGCATCACCGCGGTGAGTATCCCCGTACGCTTCGACTCTGCGGTCCGCTCCAGCAGCGGCGCCTTCGACCCGAGCGCGTACCGGGCCAGCGCAGCCAGCCGGCTCGGCGGGATCTGCGACAGCCGTAGCCGCCCGAGCTGGAACGCGCCGATCTCGTCCACCCTCTCCAGCGCGCGGGCGAACGCGGTGCCCGTCGTCCGCGTCGGCGGCCGGTGCAGCCGCTCCAGCTCCGAGAACCGTGCGGCCTCCGGTGTCACGAGCGTCGCCACCAGGTCCCCGGGCAGCGCCGGGTCCGCCTGGCGGGCGGCCTTGGCGGACTGTGCTTCTCTGCACCAAGTCAAGTGAACGATCATGGTTGTCAGGTGGATTGGGGGTGGGTGGCCGGGATGCCGAGGGAGACAGGTGCGCGGCGTGTCAGGCGAGCTGCGTCAGCTTGCTTGGTGCAGACGAAGGTCAGGGTTATGCCGATGCCTTCGATCTCGCCGAGCCACTGCTCCTCTTCGGCTCGCTTGCGGTGGAGGACCAAGTCCTTCTCGATCTCCGCGAGTCGCGGCGGCATCTTCGGGTTGACCTGCGGCATCGGGCATCATCCCCCTGTGCCGTCCGGAGATTCAAGTGTCCGAGAAGGGCAGCGCCGATGTGGATCGGCAGGCCGCCGTTGACGATCTCAGTCGCGAAGAAATGACTTGTGTCCGCAGAGGCTGTGTGCGGGTGACCCCGTGTGGCGATTGAGCGGGCGTGTAACTGCGGACCACTTTCGCGACGCAGGCAGCGGGATGTGTTGCATTCCGAGACCGTCGATGTGATGCCTACCACTGTCTGGGGGCTTCGGGTCGGGCATGCGCGATCATGATCGGATGGACGCCCGTTTCCTTGGCATCGCTGAGCTGGTCGAAGCCCCGTCCGTGGCGGTCGTGGTCGACGTCATGCGTGCTTTCACGGTGGCCGCCTGGGCCTTTGCCCAGGGGGCGGAAAAGATCGTTCTTGCTGAGTCGCTGGACGAAGCCCTGGCGCTCAAGGCTCGCCACCCGGATTGGGTAGCGCTCAAAGACGGTCCGCTGACGCCCGGGTTCGACACTGTCAACTCGCCGGGCCTGCTGCGATCTGTTGACCTTGGCGGACGGACCGTTGTGCAGAAGACCACGGCAGGGACGGTCGGCGCCCTCGCGGTCAAGGAGGCGTCGCTGGTGCTGTGCACCAGCTTCGTGGTGGCGGAGGCAACGGCTCGGCTCCTGCGGACACGCGAGTGTGACAGTGTCACGTTCGTGGTCACTGGCGACGACGGGTACGCCGATGAAGATCTGGCGTGCGCTCAATACATCGCTCGCAGGGCCACTGAGGCTGGGACGGATGCGGCGGAGTTCCTCCGCCGCGCCGGCGAGTCGCGCGCCGCCGCCGAGCTGGCGGAGGGTGTGCGTCAAGGAGCCCATCCTGATGACGTCGCACTCTGTCTTGAGCTCGACCGGTTCCCCTTTGCCATGGTGGCGACCTTGGAAGGCTCGCTCATGGTCCTCCGTACGTGCGCCGTGCCTTCGCTGACCGACGAGGCTTCGATCTGATCGCTGGTGAGGGCCAACTCTCGCCAGCGAGAGCCGGCATCCGGTCGGATGATCCGAAGTGGACCGAGCCGTTCTGCGGGTTGAGCCAGTCGCAGTTCGAGAAGCTGGTGGGGCTGCTGCGTCGCCGTGGCGGTGATGTCCAGTGGGCGCCCGTGGCGTTGCCGCTGGCGAACCAGGTGTTGCTGATTGCCATGTACTGGCGGAAGAACCTCACGTTGCGGCAGGTCGCGCCGCCGTTCGGGATCTCGGAGTTCGCGGCCGATCGGATCCTGGACCGTCTCGCCCCACTGATGGCGATCTCGCCGACCCACCGGCCGCGCAAGGACGTCGCGTACATCGTGGCTGGCGCGCTGGTGCCAACCCGCGACCGCGGCATCTCCGCATCGAGCAAGAACTACTGGTACTCGACGAACCTGCAGGTCGTCATCGACGCCAACAGCCTCCTTGCGGTGGCCATCGGCATCTAGCTGCCCGGCAGCCGCAACGACTGCCGGGTGTTCACCGAATCCGGAGTTGGCCGGGCCTGTCGCGGAGCTCCGATCATCCGCCGACGGCGGCTACGGGGGCACCGGTGCGCTCAGCCCGCACCGCGGACGGCGAGGCCAACAGCACCTGAGTGCCGAGCAGGAGGCCGAGAACAAGGTTCACCGCAAAGCACGCGCCCGCGTCGAACACGCCCTGTCCCGACTGAAGAACTGGAAGATCCTGCGGGGCTGCCGGCCCAAGGCAACGGCATCCACGGGGCCATTCTCGGCATCACCCGACTTCACAACCTCGCCCTCACGGGATAACTCTCGCCCCATATGTGACAGCCTTAGGGGTTCACGGTCCAGTAGCCGTTCACGGTCCAGGGCAGATATGCGGGTGCGATGGCGAGCTCGTCCTGGATGCTCGGCAGTGCGATGTTCACGGACGAGTCGTCCAGCACCTGCAGTGGCTGGGCTGGCGCGATCACCAGCGGCGGGGCCATCTCACGGCCAGCTTGCGCCGATTCCTTGATGCCGGGAATTCCGTGTATCGCGGGCGTATCGAAAATCGCATACGCCACCACAACGGCCCTCCGTCTCCAATGGGGGCATGAACCACCACGCATCCCTGTCAGCACCGCCCCGCCGCACGCACAGGATCGTGCTCCTCAGCCTGGCGATCCTCGGCATGGCGAGCGCCGTGTTCGTCGTGCGGCGGCCGCTCATGATGTCGGCTCCGATGTGCATGGCCGGGCGGTGGCACGGCTGCTTCGATACGTTCAACGGTGTGGTGCTCATCACGTTGGTCGCGTTGCCGTTGGCCGCGCTGGTGGTGTGGGCGCTGGCACACCGTCGGCGTGCCGTCGGCGCCGCATCGGCGTGGCGGATGTCGCTGGCCGAGGTGGGCATGGTCCACGGGACGGTGCCGTTCTTATGGATGACCATGATGCCGGGCGCTGGGCCTGGTACCGCTCCGCGCCGGGTGAGCCTGGTACCGCTGCGGGATCTGGTCACGATGGGGTCGGGCGGGATCGTCGGCAACCTGCTGATCTTCGCGGCGCTGGGGTTCTTCGCCCCGATGCGGTTCGCGGCGCTGACATCCGTGCTGCGGATCCTGGCGCTCGGGGCGGGCTGCTCGGTCCTGGTCGAAACCGCACAGTACGTCCTGTGGCTGGACCGGGTGTCCTCCGTGGACGACGTGCTGGTGAACGCCACCGGCGCCGTGCTGGCCGCGCTGGCGTCGCGCTGCTGGTGGCGCACTACGGCGGAAGCGCCATCCGACCAGTCTCGTCCCGCGCCGGCACCGGCAGGCTGAGTCGCGTGTTCGGTGTGCACACGTCTTTGCATACGTCGGCGATATGTTGTGCCGCTTAGGCTTCAGGCATGCGCGTGCTGATCGTGGAGGACGAGCCCTACCTGGCCGAAGCCGTCCGTGACGGTCTGCGGCTGGAGGCGATCGCCGCCGACATCGCCGGCGACGGCGACTCCGCTCTGGAGCTGCTCAGCGTCCACGCCTACGACCTCGCGGTCCTCGACCGCGACATCCCCGGCCCCTCCGGCGACGAGATCGCCCGACGCATCGTCGCTTCCGGCAGCGGCATCCCGATCCTCATGCTCACAGCTGCCGACCGGATCGACGACAAGGCTTCCGGGTTCGAGCTCGGTGCCGACGACTACCTCACCAAACCGTTCGAGCTGCGGGAGCTCGTCCTGCGGCTGCGGGCGCTCGACCGCAGACGCGCGTACGCCCGGCCCCCGGTCCGCGAGATCGCGGGCCTGCGGGTGGATCCCTTCCGCCGGGAGGTCTTCCGTGACGGACGCTACGTCGCGCTCACCCGCAAACAGTTCGCCGTGCTCGAAGTTCTCGTCGGCGCCGAAGGCGGTGTCGTCGGCGCCGAGGAGCTACTGGAGCGGGCCTGGGACAACAACACCGACCCCTTCACCAACGCCGTCCGCATCACCGTCTCCGCCCTGCGTAAACGACTCGGCGAACCATGGCTCATCGCCACGGTGCCCGGCGTCGGCTACCGAATCGACACCGGCATGGACACCACCCACCCCGGCGGCACTCATGAATAGACGCCCGGGGCTCAGCTCCCGACTGAAGCTCACCATCAGCTACGCCGGATTCCTCCTGTTCGCCGGCGCTCTCCTGCTGGCCGTGGTATGGGTATTCGTGCTGCGCTGGCTACCGGACGACGACCCCAGATCCCTCCAGAAGACGTTCGGCCCCGTGATCATCACCGGGCCCAACCGCTCCGACCTCCTGCGCGGCTTCGCCCCCGCCGCGGCCACAGCACTGGCCTTCCTCCTCGTGTTCGGCCTCCTGGGAGGATGGATCCTCGCCGGCCGGATGCTCGCACCACTCACACGGATCGCATCCGCGGCACGGATGGCTGCGAACGGGTCGCTGTCCCACCGGATCCGCATGAAGGGCCGCCGGGACGAATTCCGCGAACTCGCCGACGGGTTTGACACCATGCTCGAACAACTCGAATCCCACGTCGCCGAGCAGCAGAGGTTCGCCGCGAACGCCTCCCACGAACTGCGCACCCCGCTGGCAATCTCCCAGACACTCCTCGACGCCGCTCGCAACGACCCCACGCGGGACCAGGGCGAACTCATCGAACGCCTCCACACTGTCAACACACGGGCGATCAACCTCACCGAAGCCCTCCTGCTGCTCAGCCGCGCCGACCGCAGGAGCTTCACCCGCGAGCTCGTCGATCTCTCCCTCATAGCCGAAGAAGCCGCCGAAATGCTGCTTCCCCTCGCCGAAAAGCGCCAGATCACGCTCGACGTCACCGGCGGGACAACACAGACCGTCGGCTCCGCGGCGCTCATGCTGCGGATGATGATGAACCTCGTCCAGAATGCCATCGTCCACAACCTCCCTGCCGGCGGCACCGTAACGGTCCACACCGAACCGCGGCACGACGCGAGCGTGCTGCGGGTGGAGAACACGGGCCATCCGCTCCCATCGGAACTAGTACCGGCCCTCACCGCACCCTTCCAACGCGGAACAGAACGCATACGCACCGACGAGCATGCCGGCGTCGGCCTCGGGCTGGCCATCGTGCACAGCATCGTCCGAGCACACGACGGTACCCTTGACCTCACATCCCGCCCCACCGGCGGCCTCATCGTCACGATTCGACTTCCGGGCACGCCGCAGGCATCGTCCCCGAGCGGGGCCCACTAGATCGTTGACTGGAAGTCCTATGCCGCGCTCGAAGAACTCGGGAGGCCGGTGCGCACCATCTTCGCCTGCGACTACCCAGGCCGTGGAGAACTGGAACAGCGCAAACACTGTGCTCCACTACGACAAGGACGGGGCGTTCACCGGCCCGGAGAAGGAGCACGCCGAGACCTCGATGCCCACCCTGCACCTGCTTCAGCCCGCGCTCGTCCACGTCAACGCCCTGCTGGCCCAGCAGGGCGTTGACTGAACCGGCCTGGGCGAAGAAGCTCTCGGACGAGGACCGGCGCGGCCTGACCGCGCTGTTCTGGTCGAATGTCAACCCGTACGGCACCTTCCGCCTGGATATGGACAAGCGCTTCGACCTGGCACCATGACTGTTCCTCGCCCTCAGCAGGCCGACGTGAGCTGACCCCGGTTTCGTGGAGTCCCTGAAGCCAGGCTTATGATCCTGGCCCGAAGGAGAACCACGAGCAGTGCCAGCACCACGCAAATACCCGGACGAGCTCGGTGAGCGGGCCGTCCGTGAGGTCCGCACCACCGGCCGTCCGATCGCGCATGTCGCCAAGGACCTGGGCATTCACAAGGAGGCCCTGCGCGGCTGGGTCCGTCAGGCCGAGGTAGACGCCGAAGACCGCCGGCAGATCGATGCCGACCTCAATGTGTGGGTGCGGCAGAACGCAAAGTACCTGGGGCTGGTTTCCCAATCGCCCCGAGAACTTCCTGGACTTCGTGCAGAGCCTGCTGGAGACGGCCCGGCTCTTCAGGCCTCTCCTCGCCGCGAGCCGCGTATTGAAGAAGGACGGCGACAGGCTGGAGGCGGTGCTGTTCAACGAGCGCAATGGGCTCGGCGAACGGACGGTCGCGATCCTCGCCGCCATCCACCCCACCGACCGCCCGTCCGAAGCGAAGGACAAAGGCCGCCTGGTGGCCTCCTTCATCGACCGCTGGTACGTGCTGCAGGTACTACAGGACCTGCCCGTGCAGGCACCCGACGTTGCCGAGCTTGTCCACGGCACGCTCGTCCCGGTGCTGCGAGAATGCCGCACCACCGCCGACGTAGCCGCCGCACTGGGCCAACTCGCCCTGCGCGATGGCAACTCGATCCCCGAGGCATCGACCCTCGGATTTCGGGGCAACAACTCGCACCAGATCAGGTACCTGCTGGCCCGCGCCACCGCCTACGTGGAGGAAAGCTGCGAGCGGCCACAGGACGTCCTCGCCTACCTCGACAGGACGCAATTTCGTATTGAACACTTGTGGGCCAATCATCCTCGCCGCACCGAAAAGGAAATCCCGGACCCGGTCGTCTTCCGTAGCCTCCGCAACCAACTCGGCGGCCTGGGGCTGCTCGCGGGAAGGGAGAACTCGAGCATCAACGACATGCCGTTGCACGAAAAAGCCTACTTATACGCGCGGAGCAACATCCTACTCGGTATCATCTCGCCGGGATACGACCGCCGTAACCCGCTCCTGCGCGGCTTCATCAAGTCGCACCAGCTGGACAAACTCCTCAGGTCGTTCGGGCCGAAAGAGACGATGACTTCCGTCATCCAGACCCGACAGCAGCTCTACCTCCGCCTCTTCGAACTCATCTGGAACCCCGAACAGCTCGGCTTCCTCACCCCGACACCGCAAGACACTCCGCAGCCCGACCAGACCCCTGTCCCACAGCCTCGTGCCACCCCGGCCCGACGCAAGACGGCGCGCCGCCGCACCGACGTGGCAAAGATGCTCGACGCCCGCATCCTTACAGCCGGAACCCGCATCGTCCTCACCCACCGGTCCGTCGACCACTGGGCAACGATCAACCAAGACGGCGGCGTCGTACTCAACGCCACCGGAGGAACGCCCTACGGACGAGTGGATGAAGCCGGCGCCGTCGTCCGGGGCGCCAAAACCTGCCAGGGCATGAAGGAATGGCACATCGAGGACGAGACCGGCGCGCGACTCAGTCTGCGCACCCTGCGAGACCAGGCCGTAGCGGCTGGCCTCATGTAGAGCAGCGACGACCCATACACGCGAATCGAACACGGCCCTGTTTTCGCCATTTGCGACTAACGCTCGATGACGGCTGGTGACGCTGTTCTTGCAGCTCGGAGCAAACGACAGGGACTCAAGGGTGTGCGTTTCCGATCTTCAAGTGAGGTCGAAGTGCCGACCACGAGTTTCTCAACCAATGGTCAAGGTGCGTACCGGGAAGAATCGAACGGGACACTGCTCGCCCAGCAAGCGATGGCCTGTTCGTGCTTTACATGCGCCGCATTCCTTGATCATCCAGCAGTCTTTGTCAGTGCCCGTTGCTACACCAATTCCCAAGGAACTGTGCCGCACCCGGCGGCCACCAAGGGGAGGGGACAGCAGCATGCCACCGCAGGGATACCACGTAGTCCGCAGCCACATACGGCGCAACCCGCGCCCTGGCGCGAAGAAGATGAGCGGCTGGACGATTGCCGCACTGATCGCGGGCGTCTGGCTGTGGAGCCAGGTCTTCGGCTTCGGCGAAGCCAAGTCCGATGAGCCGCCTTCGCCCAAGCCCTCGGTGTCCGCCCCGGCGGCACCCTGATGGCCGGGCGCCGGCTATGGCTGCGCAAGCCTCGCGGCACCGGTGAGCACATCGCGGCCACAGTCGTCGCTCTGGCCGCGCTTGTCGTGGCCGTCCGGATGGCTGCCGGGGCAGTCGGTGCACTGAAGGACGCCTGGCCGGTCCTGTCAGTCCTCGCGTTGCTCGCGGGGGCCGTCGCGGCGTGGAGGAGCAGGCAGGCAACCGCGACGCGGCGCCGCGAAAGGGAGCGGCTGGCCACTCTCCGGATCACCCTGGACGAATTGGACGTCATGGACGACCGAGCCTTCGAGTATGCCCTGCGGGATCTGTTGATCCGTGACGGCTGGCCGGCCCGGAGGGTAGGCGGCGGTCGCGACCAGGCCGCCGACGTCATCGGTGACCACCCGCAGCGCGGGCGGATCGTCGTGCAGGCCAAGCACACCCGTGTCGGCGGGAAGGTGGGGTCATCGGTGATGTACGCGGTGAAAGGGACGGCCGGCCCGGCCCATAAAGCCGATCACGCGGTTGTCGTCACCAACGGCGCCTTCACCCGGGACGCCATGGCGTGGGGTGACCGGCACGGCGTCCACTGGGTCGACCGAAAGAAGCTCCAGCGCTGGGCCGAGACCGGCGCCGCCCTGCACGAACTTCTCGGAGTATCCGCGCGCTTTCGCCCGAGCCGGTTCAAGCGCGCTGCCTGACCAGCAGGGTCCTGGATCATCATCCATCACGTCTGGAGGTGTGGTGTTCGACGAAGGCGGGTCGCTCGACCCGACGCTGAAGCTCCTGCTGTACGCAGTCCTCACGCTGGCCGCGGGCAAGATGCTCTGGGAATGGCTTACCGAGGACGTCACCCGGTGGATCACCGTTGACCTGTGGGGCCTGATAGCCGACCACCCGTGGTGGACCAGCCTCATCGCCGCCAGCGGACTGCTCTTGTTCCTCCTGCTCGGCAAGCTCCTGTCATTCCTGCTCGACGCCGACATCTACGTCGGCCCGGACGACACGTGCGCCGATACACCCGACAATTCAGCCGACCCGGACGTGCTGACGTTCAAGATGAAACAGCTGTCCGCGATGAGCGCGACAGGCTTCGAGCAGGCGTGCGCCGATCTTCTGGCCCGTGACGGATTCCGGAGTCCGCGGCGGGTCGGCGGCGCCGGAGATAGTGCAAGCAGTACCAGAACCCAGTCGGATCAGGACACGTGCAGAAGTTCAACGGGACAGCCCGCGTGCACCACGCAGCCGACCTGCCCATCATGATCGCGCTCAACAGCTTCACACAGCCGGCAGTCGACTTCGCCCAGCACCACCAGCTCATCCTCAGGGGCCGCCCGGAACTGAAGAAACGGGCCCACGGCCAGCACCTCTACGACGTCCTCGGCATCCAGAGCACGACACCGTGAGGCCAGTTCGACCGCCATCCGGCAGCCGCACCCGCGATAGCGGCGCACACACCGCTTCTTTGTGCGGCACACACCACCCGGTCCGTGGACCGCCTCACGCCGTGTGCGGGGCAATCCCCTTCGCAGGAACCACTCGATGCCCATTGAGTGGTGTGCATCGCGAAAACTGCAGGTCGGGTGGGCTGGTGTGGGTGGATGCCGGCGTGCTCGTGCTGGTCTGCGACGGGTGTCCAGGGTGAAGATCCTCTGCCCGGGTGACTGGGCGGTTCTCGGGTTCCGCTGCGCTTGTCGCGAGGGTCCGCCTACGATCCGTCGCCGTGCGGGTACGCCGCCAGGTTGCGGGGTGGGTGCGGGGATGCCGGAGCTCGAACGGATCACGGTTCGCCGGAGCGAGCTGGACGCGCTCGCCGTCAGGTGCGCCCTCGGCGCGAGCATGCCGAAGGCGTACGCTGACTCCCCGTCAGGCACCGCGAGATGACGTCGACTGGGGGCGGATTGATGCTGACGTGGATCGAGGCTGGGGCATTCGGTGCGGGCGGTGGACTGATCGCCGAAGCGGTCGTCACCTACGGACGTTTACGCAGCTGGCAAGGGGCGCGACATGCGGCGCGGGCTTCAGAGACACCGCTCCCACCGCTCGGCAGGTTCGTCGATCCACTTGCGGACTCGCTCGCCGCACTCGTGCGCGTGGCGCTGGGAGGCGCGGCCGGGTGGCTGCTCCACACCGAGGTCACCGGTATCTACGCAGCGGTGACTGTGGGAGCCTCCGCCCCGGCACTACTGGCCCAGATCGGCCGTGCGACCACACCAACCGAGGCTCTCCGCGGCCCCGGCGGAGCACCACCGGATACACCTCCGACCCCAGCGGATCACGGGGGAACGCCTCCCGTCCCCAGGGGGGTGTCGTCATGACCATCGGCTCGGTCGCCCGGCGCTCCTGGCGCTCGTTCACCGGCAGCTCGGTCGCCCACCGCCCCCCGACAGGGGCTCGGGCCCGCGCAGGGTACACACTGCGGCAGCGGCTATGGGCCTCGTTCATCGGCGCGGACCTACCCTCCGGACCGCTCGCCACCGAGCCTGTCCTCCCGGAGAAGCCAACCGGGAACCGGCATCCGGTTTCTAAGGATGCGCGCGATTGGTCACGCCCTCAGCCGCTCGCTCCGGATTGGTTTCCTCTCCCACGGCTTCCGCAGGCCGGCGGCTTGGCCGCCGCGGGAGGCGACACCGTGCTGTTGGAGGCATCGTCCCCGGACGGCACCGCCCGGTTCCTCGTGCGCAGGCACGGGGACTCCGTCCCTGGGTACAGCCTGGAACTTGTCGTGCACGGCGTCGAGGGCGCCGCGCCACTGATGACGGCGGTCAGGTACGCGGGCGGGGCCGGTTCTGAGCGGGTGCTGCTCGTGCCTGTGGTGCGGGGGCGTTTTGGCCCTGCTGCCTCGTACGTCCGGCTCCCGGGCTTCGTCGGGGAGGGATGGACGGCCTCCGTGGCGGCACCGGTGGGCCCGGACAGTACGTGGGACGTCACGACGGTCACGCTGTCGGTCGGCGCCTCGCTCAATGATGCGACCCGTGATGCCTGGCGCGAGGTGCGGGCGCTGATTTCGGACGCCGGTCTTCGTCGCGCCATTGACCAGGAGCTGCGGTGACCGGGGCAGCGGGACCTGGGCATCGCGCGAGCACTCAGGATGTAGCCCCCTCGGCGGCCGTGGCGACGCGCCGAACGGGCTGGCGCTGGCCGACGGCCCGTGGCGGCCCCACGGCTCGGACCACGGTCGAGAATGTGCTGGAGCGGGCATCCGGCCCGCAGGCCGCAGTCCGGGAGCTGCTGGGCGAGTCGGCGCTGTGGTGGAGTTGCTGCAGCGAGGCGGTTCGTGACGATCCGGCGTGGCTCGCCGGTCGCGGCTGCGAGGAACTGCGCGCCTGGCTCGGGGCCACCGCGCCGGACCAAGAGCACGCGGCTGTTATGCGAGCTGAGCACCCCCTCCTCCTGGCCAGGGCGCTCGTCGGGCCGAAGGGCGGTGCCGAGGAGCACGACGGCGCGCTCATACGACTGCTCGAAGCGTGGGAGGGCAGCGGACTGCTGTGCTCCGAAGCCGCTCCTGGGCCCGCGGAGCCCTCCGGCAAGGGACTCGCCGAACTCTCGCCCCGTCTCGCCGGCGGAATCGACGCGCTCCTACAACGGAGCCAGCAACTGCGCCGTGCCGCGGCTCCGGACGGGCCGTCGCTGGCTGCCGAGGGACTTGTGGTGATCGCCGCGCTCATGATGGCGGGCATCGCACCGCGCAGGCGCCCTGTCGTGCGGGTCCCCGTGGTCTTCGGCCGCTCACCCGGACGGAGCGGAGAGGCCCCGGCCGCCGAGGGCGCCACCGGCATTCTGGAACTGCGCGAGTTCACCCCGGGACCGGCAGGACTGTATCCCGACCCGCGGACGATGGACGGGGTGCGCAGCCCGAATGCCCAGTTCGCCTCCGCGCTGGGCACGGCCTGGCGCCTGGCCGGTGCGCAGGCCGAAGGCCGCTGCGTGGTGTGGCGGATCATCCTGTCCGACGAACCCTCGGCCCCGGAACGGATCGAGGGGCCCTCCCTCGGCGTTGCCTTCGCGCTCGGCCTTCGCGCCCTGCTGCGGAGCCGGCCCGGTGCGGGCTGGCTCCGAGACGTCTTCTACGGACTGCGCCCGCGCACCGTGGTGACCGGCGCCCTCGACGCGGACGGCCGCCTGATCAGGGTCGCGGGCTTGGACGCGAAGCTGCTTGCCGCGCGCCGCAAGGGCTTCCGTCTGGTGGCACCCGAGCCGAACCGGCTCGAAGTCTCCGCAACTGCTCCCCGTCCCGGTGACGTGAGGTTCGCTGCCACCCTGCGTGAGGCCGACCGGTACGCCCGGCAGTTCCGCACTGGCCGCATCGCTGTCACAGCGCTCGTCCTCGCCGCCGTGACGACGGGGGCATTCGCCCTCCACCAGCGCGACCTCGCCCAGACCCAGCAGCGGACCGCGCTGATCAGCCAGGTCACCGCACGAGCGGATCAGCTACGCGCCACCGATCCTTCACTCGCGGCCAGGGTCGACATCGAGGCATATCGACTGAATCCCACCGGAGACCGCTACACGCGCCTGGTCGAAGACGCGAACAAGCCGCTGTCCACCGTCCTGAGCGATTTCTCCTCCAGTGTCTACAAGGTGGCGTTCAGTCCTGATGGCCGTACGCTCGCCGCCGCTGGCCACGACGACGCCAAAGACACAGGCATAGTGCGGTTCTGGGACATGACGAACCCGGCACATCCCGTCCTGCTCGGCGAGCCCCTCCGGGTTCCTGGCGCTGCCTGGATGGTGTTCAGCCCCGATGGAGGCACACTCGCCACATCCTCCGGCCCGGTCCCGGGCAACGCGGGGGTACGGCTGTGGGATGTCACGGACCCAGCCCGTCCCCGCGCGCTCGGCACAGCCCTCCCGCATACCACCGGCGGTAGCCCACTGGCGTTCAGCCCTGACGGGCACACGCTGGCCACCGGCACCGGCAGCTACACGGAGGAACGGCTGTGGGACGTAAGGGACCCCGCCCGCCCCGTCCCGCTGGGCCAGCCCCTCAAGCACACGTCCGCAGTCAACGTCGTCACGTTCAGCCCGGACAGCCGGTCCCTCGTCACCTCCTCCGTGGACGATGGGGCACGGATGTGGAACGTCACGGACCCCGCTCACCCTGTCATGCTCGGCAAGATCTGGACCGCTCTCAGCGTCGCGATGTTCACTCCGGACGGCCGCACCCTCGCCATCGGCCACGGCGGCGCCGTCCAGCTGCTGAATGTGACTGACCCGACGCACGTGGTCGCGTTGGGCGGTCCCGTGACGAGTTTCCTCGGTAATCTCAGCGCGATGGCGTTGAGCGCGGACGGCCGCACCCTCGCCACCCCTGGCGGAGAGCGGACTTTCCGGCTGTGGAACATCACCGACCCTGCCCATCCGACGTCCATCGCCCCGCCCCTGGCCGGCCACTACATGGCCGCCATGTCGTTCGCCCGCGACGGTCGCACAGTTGCTACCATCAGCGGTGACCGCACGGTGCATCTGTGGCACCTGCCCGCCGCCCTGCTGACCGGCCACACCAAAGTCGTCACCTCGACTGTGCCTGCTCCTAACGGCCACATCCTCGCCTCTGCCTCCACCGACGACACTGTGCGACTGTGGAACACCTCGGATCCAGCGCACCCCACCCCCCTCAGCATGATCAAGGGCTTCAGCAACACCGTCATATCCCTGGCGTTCAGCCCCGACAGCCGCACCCTCGCCACCCTCGCCAACGGCGAGAGGCGCGTGATCCTCTGGAACCTCGAAGAACCGGCCAAGCCTGCCGTCCTCTCACAGATCAACTTCTCCGTGGGCGCCGGAACCGGCGTCTCGTCGGTGGGGTTCAGCCCCGACGGACAGACCCTCGCCACCGCCGCCGGCACCGTCGTCGTTGGCGGCGAACACAGCGTGAGCCTCTGGGACGTGTCGGACCCCGTTCATCCCCGGCTACGCGGCAAGCCGATCACCACTGACGGTGACACCAGTCGAGGCTGGATGCAGACCAGCTTCGTCTTCAGCTCCGACGGACACACCCTCGCCATCGCCGGTCGTTATACGTCCAACACGGTGCAGCTGTGGGATGTGACCGATCCGGACCGTCCGGCCCGCTCCGGGCCGCCCATCACCGGCGGCGCCCTATGGATGGCGCTCAGCCCGGACGGGCGCACCCTCGCCACGGTCAGCTCAACTGCCGTCAGTGGCGGCCCAGGAGACGGCGACGTCAAGTTGTGGAATATCTCCGACCACAACCACCCCACGCTCCTCGGGCCGCCGCTGAGCGGCTACACCAGCCGTGTCACCGCCCTGGCCTTCAGCCCCGACGGGCACACTCTCGCCACCAGCGGAGACGGTGTGCGCCTGTGGAACGTCACGGACCCGGCCCACCCTGCGGCGATCGGCCAACCCCTTGCCATCAGCACTGCCGAACTCACCTCACTGGCATACGTCCCCAACAGCCAGACCCTCGCCACCGGCGGATCGGACAACACGGTTCGACTGTGGCCACTGGCAGTGGACGAGAGCGTCCGACAGATCTGCGCCAACACCGACACCCCGACCCGCCCGCAGTGGCGGCAGTACCTGCCCATGCTCCCTTACCACTCCACCTGCGGCTAACGGCGAATCCTACATGTGCGGTGATCTTTCGCCAGCAACATCCCAAATGGCCAGCTACCTCTGAGTGGTGTGCATCGTGAAGTTGCAGGTCACGGGCCTGGTGCGCGTGGATGTCGGCGTGCTCGCGCCGGGCGTGGGCGGATGACTCTCGCGTAGATCGTCGGTCAGCGGGCGACTTCGCGGTTCGTCAGGACCAGCAGGGCCCGCACCAGCGCGGTCGCCCAGTTCGGGTCGGTGCGGACCTTGCCGAGCACGCGCCAGTTCTTCAGGTGGGCGAAGCCGTGCTCGACCGGCGCCCGGACCGCGGCCAGTGCCTTGTTGGACAGCTCCTGACCCCGGGCCAGGGGCCGGTTCCGGGCGGCCTTGTAGCCGGTGATCACCGCCGGATCGGCGTCCGGGCCGCTGTCGTCGAGGCCGACGAAGCCCAGGTCGGCGATCGCGCCGAGGCCGGCCGCGCGGAGATGGGCGGTGAGTGTGTCGTGGCGACAGGCGGTGATCTCCGAAGTGCGTCCGGGCCGAACCGCGGAGACACATACCAGCCGGCCCTTGTCGTCGGTGAGCGCGATCACGAGCAGGCCGTGGCATTTATGCGCTTGCCGGAGTAGTTCTTCCGGTTCTCGGTCCCGGTGCGGCGGCGAGCGCGGATCAGGGAGCCGTCCAGCAGGACCACCCCGCCACCTGATCGGGCGATCAGCGCGCGGTCCAGGCGAGGAGTGCGGGCGGCCAGCAGGCTGACGACTTTCCCGCACCCACCGGGTGACGGTGGTGCGGTGGACGCCGTTTCCGCCGGCCAGGTCGCCGGGCCGCTGGTCACAGCGCAGCACCGCCAGCACGATCCCCGCGATCTTCCCGGCGGGCAGCGCCCGCCACCTGGAGCCGATTCTCTTCAGGCGGCCGCGTATCAGGTCAGCGAGCCAGTTCAGGGTGGCACTCGACAGCGGCAGGTGGGCGGTGTAGACAAGGCCGTCAGAGCCCTCGACGGTGTCGTTGTATTTCTTCACACCAAACTCAACTGCCGCCGGGGCCCGTCGGTTAGTGCCCTGCCGCATCTGACCCCGCGGGGCTACCGTCGTGGAGTGAACCGTCCCTCGGGCCTTTTATGCAGCCAGCCGCGATCGGCGAGCTTGGTCACCTTCGCCCGCAGCGGCTCCAGCTTCCCGCGCACAGCCACCTCAAGGCCCAGTTCCTCACCCACCGCCCTGTCCTGCACCGGGCCGTCGGCGGCCCGCACGATTGCCGGGATCCGGCGGTGCGGGCAGCGCCATCTCGTCCGGACTGTCGTCACGGTGCGGGATCAGCAGCACCGCACGGCCCGCCACCTGCGCTTTCACCGGGGCAGCCGCGATGGCGGCTTTCGCCTCCGCCTTGGCCCGGTGCTGTTCGACCAAGCGGTGCAGGACCCGTTCGGCGATCACCAACTCCTCCCGCTCCGCCTGGCCCTCCTGAAGCTGCTTGCCCAGCTCCTCAGCGAGCGCGCCCAGCTCGCTCCGGCGAGCCGTGATCCGTTCGAGCTCCGACATCCCCGCACCCTCCCCGCGACCTGGCGGCGTACCCGCACGGCGACGGATCGTAGGCGGACCCTCGCAGCGGAACCCGAGAACCGCCCCAGTCACCCGGGCAGACGATCTTCACCCTGGACACCCGCCGCAGACCAGCACGAGCACGCCGACATCCACGCACACCAGCCCACCCGACCTGCAGTTTGCACGATACACACCACTCATTCAGCGTGGTCCCAGGCTCGGCCGCCAACAATGCGCCTATGCGTGCTTCTTCAACAGGCCCAAACAGGGATAACAACACGATGCGCCCCTGCAACGCGACACGGACCCGGTCCTCGGCCACCGCGGAAGCGAACAAACCTGCTCACCGGCCTCGGGACCAACCCGAGCGCCTCCGGCGTGGTCACCGGTATCGGCGGTATCGGGAGCCTGGTCGGCACGCGCTGTTCGCCCTGAAAATCGCGCGCCAGTTCGGCGTCGGACGGAAGGTCATCATCGGGTTCGGGTCAGCCCGCAGGCCCAGGTTCCCCCTCCTCCTCGCCGGTCTCGGACGCAGGAGACAGATCGTCCTGGCCCCGACACCGGCCGTAGGTACGGTACGTAAGCCGGGCCGGCTGCCGCCGCCGCGGCAGCCTGCTCCCCAGCGGTCTTACTCGGCCTGCTCGGATCGCGCCTCGTCCTGGACCGATGCGGCAGTGTGGGGGGCGGTGTAGAAGACGGATGCGCCCTGCTTGCTGCGCTGGGCCTGGTTCTTGGCGACGAGCCCTTCGAGGGTGGTGCGCACGACGGTGGTCTTGATCCCGCGCTCGGGATGGGCCTGCCCGAGGGCGGTGGCGACTTCCGCCGCGGAGCGCGGTTCGCCCTGTTCGGTGAGGTGGCTGCGGACGAGTTCGACGAGCGTGGGTTGGGCCGTCTTCGGGGCTGTGGCCTTGTCCCCGGGCTTCTTGGCGTCCGATTTCTTGGCTGCCGTGCGGACCTGTACGGCGTCGGCCTTCTTCGCGCGCTTCCGCTTGCCGGCACCGGGCTCACCAGAGGTCTTCTTACGGGCAGCGGGCACGGTGGAGCCGCTCGGGGCGGCCGCAGCCTGAACCGACGTGGGCGAAACCCCAAGTGCCTGCTGCACATTGACCAGCACGGAGTGGTCATGCTGCAGGGCAGCCAGCTGCTCCTGCAGTGCGGCAATGTCCGCGCTGATGCGTTCCTGATCCTTGGCATTGCGTTCGAGGTCGCTGGCCACCTGGGCCTCGTACTGCGACGTCAGCTCGGTGGTGGCCGTTGTGCTCTCCGACATGAGGTTGACCTTTCTCTGTTCCCCGGCTGGGTGTGCCAGGTCTTTGACGCAGGCGTAGAGCGCCACGCGCGTGTTCTCTCAGGCTGGTGTCTGAAGGCAGCGGCGGTCACTGCTGTGAACAGCCCAGCACAGAGATAGTACGGATGAGTGAAGTGTGTTGTTCCTCTTGAGTGATGTCTATTGCTCGAGCTGAGCTTCAATGCCGGCGCACATGCTGCTGCTCGGGACGTAGTGCAGAGCGAATTGGAGGACACTCGTGGAGGAGCTGCCACACGACATCACTGGTGTCCCGGTGGTGGTGCCAGGCGGTCAGGATGAGGGTGGTCGCCAGCCACTCGAGCAAACTCTGCGGTCTGGTGGGGCAGTGCCCGCACAGGCGAGCGAGGAGGTCCATGTCGGCGTGGTGGTGGACACGGGCGATGAAGCTTCTCCGTGTGACTGGACACCTGGAGACCGGGACATGAAGTTCCAGAGGACCTGGAGCTGTACCTCCCGCGCTCCTGGGCGTGCGACCCGGAACGCTGCCGGGCAGCGGGGCTCGGCCAGGATGATGATCGAACGGTTCCTGGACGCCGGACACCAAGTGGGCTGGGTCGCTGGTGACGAGGTCTACGGCGGCAACCCGAAGCTGCGTGCCGCCCTGGAGGAACGTGGCCTTGGCTATGTGCTTGCGGTGGCCTGCTCGGCCGAAGCGCGCACCGGCGCAGGCACGTTCCGCGCCGATGCCCTGGTGAAGAAGGCGCCCAAGCGGGCCTGGCAGAAGCTCTCGGCCGGACGCGGCGCGAAGGGACAGCGGTTCTACGACTGGGTTGTCATCGATCTTGCCGACCCGGCGCCGGCCACCGCCAGCTGCTGATCCGCCGCAACCGCACCACCGGTGAACTCGCCTATTATCGCTGCTACTCATCCGATCCAGTGCCGCTGACCACCTTGGTGAAGGTCGCCGGATCCAGATGGCGGGTGGAGGAGACCTTCCAGAGTGAGAAGGGGCTGGCCGGCCTCGATGAGCATCAGGTCCGCCGCTACCCCTCCTGGATCCGCTGGGTCACCATCGCGATGCTCGCCCCTTCCTGACAGCGGTCCGCGCCGACGAGCACGCCCGCAGGCCCACCTCAGACGGACTGGTCCCGCTGTCCTGCAACGAGATCCAGCGCCTGTTCAACACCCTCGTCGTCCAGCCTCTCCACCACGCGGGCCACCGGCTCGGCTGGTCCGACTGGCGCCGCCGTCATCAGGAGTGATCACGCACCGGCCATGACCGGCGACAAGCCGAGGCCCGCACATGAAGACCACGATGTGCTGGCGGAGTGCTAACCGCCCCAGCCGGTGGCAGCCACCACCTCACGGGCGATGTCCACGACGGGCCGACCGTCCGTCACCACCCGCACAGTGTCAGCAGCTACCCGCTCGTCCAAGAGCCGCGCCTTGCGGGCGCTCGTCTTCAGCTCGTGCTCCAGTTCCGAGCCGAGTTCCCGGCCCGCCAACCGCTCGCCGGCGGTGGTGTCGGATGCGGTGAGCAGAACCCGTACGATCCGCACGCCTGCCCCCATGGCACGCTCGAACATGCCCGTCGTCTCGGGCAGCACACTCAGGGTGTTCGTATAGATCAGGCGTCGGTAACCGCGCTGGGCGAAGTTCCCCCATACGGCAGTCAGATTGCTTTCGGTGATCTCCGAGCGGTGTGGATCCCCGACTGGGGCCGGATGAACCTGCCCCATGAAGTCACCCTCGATGACTGCGTGAGAGACCGACACGGCTCGCAGTCGTGCCGAAACCTCCCAGGCCACCGTCGTCTTGCCGACTCCGGCACGCCCTCCGATGAGCAGTACCTCCGCGTGACCCATGAAGGCAGCTTGCCAGCTCGCGACCACGTCACGCGATCCGATATCGCTCTATGCCTATGGCCGCAGCCATACCCCACCAGCAAGATCACGATCTACAGCTGGAGTCAACACCGTTGATTTAGCGCTTTGACCTGGCCTTCAAGCCGTCTTCCATCACCGTGACCTCGGCTTCGAGGGTGTAGTGCTGAGCGGTGGCGGGGTGCTGGAGGGAGTTCTTGCTGTACTTGCTGGTCGGGTTCTTTCGGGTTCGGGCCTTGGATCGCTGCTGGCGGCGGGCGGGAAGGAGGCTGTTCAGGACGGCGTGGCCGATCGCACCGACCAGGGTGACCTCGCTGGGAAGGATCCCAGCGGCAGTGGTGACCTGGTCGCGGGCGGTCTCCAGCGCGATGGTGAAGCTGATCCGGTCCGGGTCGAGAGTCGGTCGGCTGGCGGCGGCGTCGGCGGTGATTCGTATGAGGGCCTGGTAGGCGGTCAGCAGGGCGTACACCTCCTGGTCGACCTCCTGCGGGCGGTGCGAGCGCAGGACGCGGCTGTCCAGCATCGTGGCCTTGATCGAGAAGTACGTGGTCTCGGCCTGCCACCTCTCGTGGTAGAGACCGACGAGTTCGCGGGCGGGGTCCGTGAGGCTGGTCGCCAGGCGCCACTGCTCGCGGCGGACCGTGCCGTCGGCGTAGGTCACTGTGATCCAGGCTTCGACAATCCGCACCGGCAGCTTCCCCATGCCGAAGGTCGACAGGTAGGAGCCGTCAGGCAGCCGCTTGATGATCAGCGGGATGCGCCTGGCCCTGGACCGGCACAGGAACTCCGCTCCGGTGGAACGGAGTTGGAGCAGGAAGGGGTAACCGTCGAAGCCGGTGTCCAGCAGTACAAGCATCCCGCTGGTCAACCGATCGAGCATCCTCTCGGCGTAGGTGGTCTCGCCTGTGGTCTCCGGGCCGAAGGCGGCGGCGAGCACCGCCCGGGTGCCGCACTCGACGAGCACGAGCAGTCGCAGGAGCGGGTAGCCGAACTCCACGTCCTCGCTCTTGCGCTTGCGTTTGGCGTGCCGGGCGGCGATCGGTTCGCTGTCGGGAAGGTGCAGGCTGGTGCCGTCGATGGCCACCGTCCGCAGGCCCCGCCAGAACGCGCCGGGAGTACGTGGTCCGGCTACCGGCCCGGCCAGCGTCTCAAACAATGCCTGGAACGGTGCGGCTCCCACCCGGCGACGTGCCCGGCACAGCGCCGAGGTACACGGCCGTACCAGGGCGAGGGCGTCGAGGCTCGCGACGAGTTTGCTCCACACCGCTCGGTAGCTGCACCGCTCGAACAGTGCCAGCGCCAGGACGAAGTACACCACCACCCGCGAGGGCAGCAGCCTGACCCGCTTCTGGACCGTGCCGGTCTCTTCCAGCACCGCATCGACCAGGGCGAAGTCCACCACCTGGGTCAACTCCCCGAGGTGTCCCGGCGCGAACACGCCCTTGGCTACCGCGATCTCGCGGGTGATGACAGACTGCTCCTGCAACGGAACTCCTTGATCAACTCTCTTGGCCGAAAGTTGATCTACCGGAGTTCCATTGCGTCGTTCAACCCCCTTGACACGTCACCGCCAGGCCAAAGTCAACGGTGTTGCAGCTGGAGTACCAGCCGGTTGCCGATCACGCTGGTCGGGAGTTCCGCGCGCAGCAGCAGCCGCTTGCCCCAGGACTAACCGACCGTCGATGGAGACCTTCGCGCCGCCTTCGGCCGCTGCGTTACGCCGCGAAGTACTCGACCTGGCGTGGCTGGCTGCCAGTGAAGTCCCGCCCCTCCTCCTGGCAACGCACAGAAGAACGATCACCAGCGCGCCCTGAGCTTGAGGCGTGACATCAACCTCGGCCAGCTGAAGGGGAGCGACGGTCCGGTCAACCGGCCTGCTGCCGTGCCTCTTCGATCCGCTCACGGAAGGGCAATAGCCGCTCCGCGAGGGAGGGCATAGCATCCGCCAATTCCTCCAGATCCCTCACTGCCTCGACCAGCAAGTCAGTCGATGGTTCCCCAGTTAGGAAATCGTCCAGGCATTGGGTCGCTTGTTCCCAACGCGGCATCGCACACATGACAACGAACAGATTGGCCTTTCCCCAGGCAGCCTCCTGACCGGCTTCCTCTGACACACGCCTGAAAACCTCAGCGGCCCGCTCCAGCCATTCTTCCTGACCAGGCTCACCCAAAGCATGCAGCACCAACGCCTTCTCATACTGCGCCCAGCCTTCATTTGGATCGAGGTAGATGGCACGGTTGAGGTCCGTGAGCGCGTTGTCATACTGGCCCATAGCGCGGTAGATCTGGCCGCGCCCCACAAGGAATAGTGGGTCGAAGCCGCGCTCGATGGCGTGGTTGAAGTCGGTGAGGGCTTCTTCGTAGCGTCCCATGCGGCGGTAGGTTTCGCCACGCTCGGCGATGACCCAGTCCGTGTCTGGCTGGAGTTGGATGGCGCGGGTGAAGTCGGTGAGGGCATCTTCGTACCGGCCCGTAAGCCGGTGGGTTTCGCCGCGGTCGGCGATGGCCCAGCTGTAGTTGGGGTCGAGTTCGATGGCGCGGTTCAGGTCGGTGAGGGCTTCTTCGAAGTGTCCCATGTGCCGGTAGATTTGGCCGCGGTTGACGATGGCCCAGCTGTAGTTGGGGTCGAGTTCGATGGCGCGGTTCAGGTCGGTGAGGGCTTCTTCGTAGCGTTCCATGTGCCGGTATGTTTGGCCGCGGCTGGCGATGGCGAAGTCGTAGTCGGGGTCGAGTTGGATGGCGCGGTTGAAGTCGGTGAGGGCTTCTTCGTAGCGTCCCATGAGCCGGTAGGTTTCGCCGCGCTCGGCGATGGCGAAGTCGTAGTCGGGGTCGAGTTGGATGGCGCGGTTGAAGTCGGTGAGGGCTTCTTCGTAGCGTCCCATGAACCGGTTGGCTTCGCCGCGCTCGGCGATGACCCAGTCCGTGTCTGGCTGGAGTTGGATGGCGCGGGTGAAGTCGGTGAGGGCATCTTCGTACCGGCCCGTAAGCCGGTGGGTTTCGCCGCGGCTGGCGATGGCGAAGTCGTAGTTGGGGTCGAGTTCGATGGCGCGGTTGAGGTCGGTGAGGGCGTCTTCGTATCGGCCCATGAGCCGGTAGGTGTCGCCGCGGAATGCGATGACCCACTCAAGGTTGGGGTCGAGTTCGATGGCGCGGTTGAGGTCGGTGAGGGCGTCTTCGTATCGGCCCATGAGCCGGTAAGCCTCGCTGCGGTTGGTGATGGCCCAGGTGTAGTTGGGGTCGAGTTCGATGGCGCGGTTGAGGTCGGTGAGGGCGTCTTCGTATCGGCCCATGAGCCGGTGGGTTTCGCCGCGGTCGGCGATGGCCCAGTCGAGGCTGGGGTCGAGTTCGATGGCGCGGTTCAGGTCAGTGAGGGCTTCGTCATAGCGTCCCATAGCACGGTATGTCTGGCCGCGGCTGGCGATCGCGACAGTGTCAGCAGGGTCGAGTTCGATCGCATGGTTGAAGTCCGTGAGGGCGTCGTCGTTGCGCCCCATCATCCGATAGGTCTCGCCACGGCCGAAGTAGGCCCGTGCGAAGCCAGGCACCAAGGTCAAGGCCTCTTCGTAGTCGCTGACGGCTCGTTCGTAGCGTCCCGCGTCGCGACGGTCTCGGCCACGCAGGGTGAAAGCCAGAGCTCGGCCAGGGACGTCGAGGGTGTCCTGATGAAGCAGGAGCGTCAAAGCGGCGATCCCAGGGCCGGAGGTGTCCTCCAGCGCGGCGAGGATCTGTTGTCCCCAGTGGGCGAGAGTGCTGGTGCTGGTGTCGTGACCCGCTTGGGCGAGCATCTGTGCCCAGCGGCGGAGGGCGGCAGTGGCGTAGTCATAGGCGTCCAGGAGTTCTCGTAGCGCATCAGCCAGGGCTTGCTCAGGCGTGGCGCACAAGCGGTGGTAAGTCTCTTGCAACTTGTGCTCGCGCCAGCGACTGTCATCCCACCACTGCCGGACGTCTTGTGCGGGGGCGCTGCTCTGGAGCTGATGACGCCAGGTTCGGAAGGTGTCGGCCAGGTGGGTGTGCTGTTGGTGCCAGCGGGCGGGGGATTTGGTGCGTTGAAGGCGGAGCATGGTGGTGCGGACAACTTGGTGGTAATGGCAGCGGCCGCTGCGGTCGGTGACAAAGGACAAGCCCCGCAGCCAATCGAACAGGTCGACGGCTTCTGGTTCGACGGCGGCACGGTAGATGTCCTCGTTCAACTCCTGTGGCAGAGCGCAAGCTTGTGCGGCAGCGCGCCGAGTAGGGTTTGTCTCCCACTTCAGGAATCGCTCCACGGCGGTGCCGCTGGCATCACCGATTTCCTCCACACTGGTAGGCCGGGACTCGGCCAGCAGGGACAGTAGGACCGGTAGTCGCCCGGAAAGCTGGAGGATGACTTCGACGACCCGCTCGTCCGTGACCTGTCTGGTCGCCAGGAATTGACGAGCTTCAGCCTCGGTGAAGACGTCCAGCGGCACGGTTGCAATCAGACTCATATGCTCGCCCCAGCATCGAGGGTCTAGCTGCCCTTGCCCGGCGAGGACCACGAGGATGTTCGTTGGCAGTTCCCCGTACCGGTCGCTGAGGGCAAGATCCCGAAGCCATGTATCAAGTACCGGCCCGGTGCGCTCATAGGTGTCGAAGAGCAGCACCACCCACTCCTGCCGGCCCGCGGCCTCAGCCAGCTCCTCCAGGAAGACTGGCGTGAGCACCTGTACCGGCGACATCACCAGCTGCACATCGTCGTGGCTGCGCAGACGGGCACTGAGCGCTGCCCGCCACCGGTCCATCGACGCCGCCACCCGATTGGGATCCACTGCTCCCGCGACCACCCCGAGCCCCGGCACCATGCCCGCCCCCGCCAGGCCGAGCTGAGAGACGAACGTGCTCGATGCCGACGGAGGGACTGGCGCGGACACTTCTGGGCTGCCGCTCGCACCGGGCTCGGAGACGTCGGGCGTGACGGCTTCGGCCTCGTGCCTCCGCTGCCGGTACAGCCCGAGCTGCTTGTCGAAACCCTTCAGCGTCGCCCCCTGCGACGCGAGCTGTGCGCTGATGGACTCCATCGCCTCAACGACGCTGACGCACCCCTCATCCACCCATGCGGTGACTGCCCCTGCCTTCCGTGCAAGAGCCGCCCACTGCCGCACCAGCGTCGACTTGCCAACCCCGGACGGACCAGAGACATGAAACAGCAGCTCAGGACCACTCTCCGGATCAGCCACCAGATTGCTCCGGAACGCGGCTAACTCCCCGTGACGCCCCACAAACCCCGCACGGCGCTTCTCCCCGATCAGCTCCAGCCGTGAAAGACGACCCCGCCCAGCCACCAGATGCCCCCTCGCTGTGCAACGTGATGCTTCCCAGCATCCTGCCGAATGTGACTCGTCTCCGCAGCTGGCAGAGCCAGCAGCCAGACGACGAGGCGGGAGGCTGCTGGCGAGGTCGGTGGCGCCGCGGTGTGGTTCCGCCCGACCCGCCTTACGTGAGGAGTTGGAGATCCAGGCGGCGGAGGACCAGGACTCAGGGAGGCGGTCGCGGAAGCCGTGCCCGCTCAGCGAAGCCGCCCCGGGCGACGCCGGCCACCGACCCGGGCCCGCGCGGAGGATGAGGCCACCGGTCTTGTCCCCGCCGTCGGATGCGGCGGCGTGGGCATCCTCGAAGTCCGGGTCCTCATACGCCACCAGCTCGGCGGCCGCGGCCGCGGTGATGACCTCAAGGCCGGCCTCACGGACCGCCTTCGGCGCGAGCTGGGCCGCGGCGGCGCGGGAGCCGGCATCGAGGAGGTAGCGACCGGAGCCAGGGCGAGCACCACCACGGAGGTCAGGCTCTCGCGCAGGTCGGCGGCGATGTCGCCGCCGGTGAAGACGGCGGCCAGCACGTGGGAGGTGGCCGCGAGCGCGGTCGCGGTGAGGGCGGCGGCACCGATCTGGCAGCCGATGAGGGCCAGGACGGCGGGACGGTCGGTGCGCCAGCCGAGGCGGGCTGCCCCGATGAGCGTGCGGGGTAGACGGCGCGCTATGGCCCACGTGGACAGGTTGACGCCCGCCTCGAAGTGCCGGCCGGAGGCCAGGCGCATCACGGGCGGCTGGCCCGCGCTGGCGACGGGCGGCGAGGATACGGAAGAACTCCCGAACCTCATCAGGGAAGCGGAGCAGGTGCCGGGGCAACGGGTTTGTTCCTCATTTCTGTTATCGGCCTGGGCTGTTCGGGTCGAGTGTCAGTTGCGATGGCTTGGTTTTTGCTCGTTGGAGTGAGGTACGTGGTCGGGCAGGGAGTTTTCCAGCCTTTGTCAGAGCTGTTTGCCCTGGTTGAAGATGTCCGTCTGCGGAGTGGCTCGGCGACGGCTTTGGGGTCGAGCTCGTGTGTTGGGAACTCGGTCTGTTCGTCTCGGCCTGTTCCGCCCGCCGCAGGCGGCCCAGATCCGAGGGGCGCCAGTGCGACGAACAGCTCGTCGGGCACATCTGTCGCAGCGATCGTGACGGCTTTGATGGCGTCGTCCCCGGCGAGCAGGACGGAAGTCCGCGGCTCTGTCTGAACGTCGGCTTCGGTCCGGTATGGCCGGTTCGCGTCCTGGTGTGTCTGTTGCCTTGGATGAAAGGCTGAATTCATCAGCTACTCGAGTTGCCGGGGGGATCTTCGTGATGAGGGCAAAGTAGGCTGTTTGCTGGGGGTTTCGCTTCATCCCTGGCGGCTGCCGCGCTGATTGCCGGGTCGGTGGTGGTGGCAGCTCCGGTTCAGGCCGGTCCAGCTGACTGCCAGTGCTGTCTTGCGGGTCGGGGTTACGCGCTGACTGACGTGAGGATCAATGGGTGCGCGTACGGTAAAGACACGCAATGGCTTTGCGTGGGCACACTCAAAAGCAGCGGTGTGGCTGAGAGCCGTGCCGTCAGTGCTTGTGTCTTGGCGAGCAACTGACTTGGTGACTGCTTGGGTAGGAGACTTCGTTTCTGATGGCCATGCTCAGGCAGGCTGGCAGAGCGGTGAGGGGGTCCGTGCGGGGTGTCGCCCGGTGAGGCGGCGGGTCGTCGGTGTGGTTGTTGTCCTGCTGGCGAGGGTTGCGGACTGCACACTGGAACGTGTCCTGCCGTGAGGGGTGATGTGGCGCCAACCTGCTGCTGCCGTGTGACGGTGCTTCTCGGCCCAGCGGCGCAGGCTCCCCAGCAGAGCCTGGTCCGCGATCGTCTCGGGGGTGACGGAGGCGGACCGGGTGTGGTGGGAGGTTTCCATGCCGCTCACTGCGGCCTGTGGTGGGGTGTTGGGCACGGCTCTGCGGGTGTTGCCGGTTCTGGTGGGTCGGGGAGATGGCCAGGTCGTTGACGGTGATGTCGGCGGACTGGTCGAGGGCGTGGACGAGGGCGTGGACGACGGCGTGGACGGCGGACTGGTCGAGGGCGTGGTCGAGGGCGTCGGCGACGCTCTCGTGGGTGATGGCGGCCTCGTTGAGTTCTTGGGCGGCCTTGCGGCCGATTGGGTCGGTGGCCTTGTCGGTCCAGTCGGTGTTGATGACGCCGGGGCTGATATCGAAGAGGTCGTCGATGCGACCGTCCGGCAGGGGGTCCTGCGGGCACCTGAAGGCCGGCAGCCAGGCACTTTCTCCTCGGGCTGATCGGTTCCGGTGCGGGAATGTCTGGGGATCGGTGCTGGTTGGAGTTTTCGCGGGTGCCGGCCGGTGGACAGTGTCCCCGGGCCTCGCTTATTGCCTGTGGGGAAGATCGTTCGGCTGAAGCCCCATGGTGTGTTTCGCCGCGAAGGCGACCGCCATCGCCGGCGGCCCGTACCCCTCGGTCCGGTGTCGGCCAGGTTCCCCCGTCCTGGCCGACGTTCTCTTCCGCGCCTCTCAAGGGCCGGGTCGTCAACCGGTTTCCGTTCCGGCGGCTGGCAACTGGCGCGGCGATCACGGTTCGTCCGGTATGGCCCGGTGGCGCTGATTTCGGCCGGACATTGCCCGATATTGACGGTACCTGGCCGGTATCGGCCTTACTGCTTGTCCTGATGTGCCCTGGATGATTTGGCGTCGTCGCCGCGCCCTCGGCGCGGCGCCTCGGTTTGGAGGGGGCCGATCCGCGCTCCCCTGTCTGATCCACCTCGGTTTCTCTCCGTACCTCTCTGTTCCTCTCCGCCCCAGCGCACCAACGGGAGTGCAGTGATGGTCATTCACGCTCGTGGCACGGTTCGGCACCTTTTCCGGATCAACCGAAGACATCGTGGGAGACACACGTGAGAAAGCTCAAGCTGGGCAGCAGATCGGCCCGACGGGCGGCCGTGCTGGCGGTCGGCTTACTGATGGTGAGCGGCCTGTCGGCCACCTCGGCCGACGCGGCGCCGTCCTCGGCCAACGCCGCGCCCGAACTGGGCGTCCGGTTCTACTCCGACGGAGACGGCCAGTGCGACGGGCCGACGAATCCGCCGGAGCGGTGGGTCACCGCGCCTGACTGGACCTCCGCCATCCGCCTGGACACCGACAACCGCGCGGGCGGCTGCCGGCTGGCCTTCGGCATCTACGACCCGTCGAACACTCTCGCGGGCCTGAACGTCACCTACACCTGGATGGCGGAGCCCGGCAGCGACGAGAGCCAGTGCGAGAACGAGGGCACGCACACGATCCCGATCAAGACGTACAGGACGTTCGGCGACAACATCCGGGTGGACACCGACAACCGCGCGGGCTGGTGCAACCTCACCTTCGCCCTGTCCGGCCGCTCGGACATCATCCTCAATGTGCAGTGGTCCGGCGATGGCGGACGCGACGCCTCGGGGCAGTGCAGGGGGTACATTCCGCAGGGCGGCTGGAACACGGTCGATGAGACCAATCCCGTGACGGTGGGTGACGACACGGACGGCCGCGCCGGCGGCTGCTACCTGGCTCTCCGCCTGAACCGCTCGTTCTAGGGGGCCGCGGACGGCCCGGGGTGCATGGGGTCCGCCCCCGGGCCGTATGGAGTTCGCTGCCGAGTGGGGCAGTCATCGGTTCATTGGTGTGGAGGCCTTCTATCTGAACCGCCGCACAGCCGGGCGTGACTACGGTCCCCGGGTGCGTAGGCCGGCACGATGCCGGCTCACCGGGCCGGGCCGCACGCGATCGGACACGAGCAAAGGGAACCACCATGAGCACGGTCATCGAGTAGGCCAGATCTCAGAGTGCAACGGTGAGCTGAGCCCGGTTCCCCGGCAAGTCTCTTGCTCGGGGACCTGCGAGGACAGCGTGGGTGCCGATCCGGCGCCAGATGGTGTGCGGTGCGCCGTGGACTGTCTCCGGCCCGTAGGACCAGGTGTCCCGGCCGTGGCCGTCCCAGGTGAGCTCAAAGACGCCGGGTGCGGCGGACGCCCTTCACGCGGAGGCCGGTGCGGAAGGTCCCGGTGCGCAGGTTGTCGACGAGGGCGGTGACGGTCTGGCGGAAGCGGCGGTGCTGTTCGGGGGTGAGGTGGTGATGGCCGGCTGTGAAGCGGGGCGTTGCCTCGTAGGCCGGCACGTCGGTCCTCCAGGAAGCACGACGTCCCCGGCGCGTGCCGGGGGCGGTGGGTCTGTGTCTGGGGTGGAGGGGGTCGGTGACGTGGTGCGGGGCGGAGCGTCTTGGCCGTGGGGTGGGGGAGTGGTACGTAGGTGGGCGTGCCCTGACGGTGGGGTCGGCTGCTGTGGGTTGTTGGGGCGTGCGGGGGCGTGCGGGGGCGTGCGGGGGCGTGGTGGCTGGTCGTCGCGCAGCATTTGCATGGCCTCCGGTAGGGGCGGTGGGTGCGAAAGGTGGCGCCCGTAGGGCGGGCGTGACGTCGCCGCCGGCTGGCGCCGTGCGGGGTGGGCCGTGAAGTTCTGGTGAACCCTCCCGCCTCACGGGATCGCGCTTTTTTGCAGGTCAGGGCTTGTGTCCCCTGTGGGGATGATCAGTGTGGCGAAGGTCCGGAGGCGGAACGCTTGGCGGTATTACGTGCGGGGGTGTCTTCGCGGACGGTCGCGGTCCGGCCCGCATGCTGCTGAAAGGCGTTCAGGATGAAGCCGGGCTCCCGCCCGGGGTGTGGATGGGCCGCGGCCTGCCCGCGCTCGGTCTCACCGCCGGGGAGGCGGTGACGCAGCGACAGATGGAGCTGCTGTTCGGCGAGGGCCGGCACCCGGACGCCGACCGGATGGAGCGTGAGCGCCTGGACGCCGGCGCTGACCCCGACACGGCGCGGTTGGAGACCGTTCTCGGGCAGCTGATCGAAGAGGTCGGGAAGCGGAAGCAGACCCCCGTGCTCGCCGTCGAATTAGTCTTCCGGGCGCAGGCGAGCCTGATCGTGCTGTGGGCGCTGGGAGACGACCACACCCGGCGGGTCATCGAGCGGGCGCACGAGCGGGCGCACGAGCGGGCCATCGCCACCGTGCTGCGCTGGCTGGAGGATGAGATCGCGGAGACCCGGTGGTCTTCTGGCCGTCAGCGTGTAAAGGCCCCTGCCCTGGTCGTTGCGGCGTGGCGGAACTTCGACAACCGCGACGGCTTCCCCTGCTCCATGAGCACTGCCTGATCCTGAACCGGGTGCAGCGCCCGGACGGCGCTTGGTACGCGCTGGGCGACTACAACGCCGACGCGGCCCTGTTGCGCCACTCCCGCTTGCGCACCGTGCCGCAGCCCGGCCGCCGGGCCCCGGCACCGGCCGATGCCCGCCGCGCCATCGCCGAACGGCAGCAGCCTTGTCCGGACTGAGAAAGTGATCACCTGTGCTGCGGGGCCTCACTGGAGTCGCCCGCGTGCCTGATCTCTCCTGCCTCGCCGCCGTCCGGGAGTCGTACGACACGGTCGCCTCCGACTACTTCGAACAGGTCAAAGCCGCGGCGGAGCTGGATCCGCTGTCACGAGGGATGCTGAACGTCTTTGCAGAGGTGGTGCGCACGGTCGGCCCTGGGCCCGTTGCCGACCTGGGTTGTGGGCCTGGCAAGGTCACGGCTTACCTTGCCGAACGGGAAGTGTCTGCGTTCGGCATGGACCTGTCGCCCGCCATGGTCGAGCTGGCCCGTAGTGCCTACCCAGATCTGCGTTTGAGCGTCGGCTCCATGACCTCGCTGCCGATCGAGGACGACGGCCTCGGCGGCATCCTCGCGTACTGCTCCGCCCACCACACGCCACCGACATTGTTGCCGGTGGTGTTCGGCGAGTTTCACCGGACTCTCGCGCCTGGCGGCTGCTTGATGCTGGCCGGCCGCGTAGGGGCTGGCCGGCATCTACGTCCCACACAGGCATACGGCGGTCATCCGGTGTCCTACGAGTCCTGTCTGCTGCCGCCTGATCAGATTGCCGAACTCCTGAAGCAGGCCGGGCTCGTCCTCACCGCACGTCTGGTGGAGGAGCCCAGGGAAGGGGCTGAGAGGACTTTCGCTACCTTTCTTGCCCACAAGCCCGGCCGGCCATGAGGTTCGAATCGGTCTGAGGTCGTGAAGTTGAGTCGGTGAAGACGGGCAAACCGAGGTCGACCAGTTGTGGCCGGCCGTCGGCCGGGGCCGGCTGAGGCTGTTGAGCCTGACGGTGGCGGCGTTGAGGCGGACCTGGAGCCCTTCGACTTCTCCGAGCCAGCCGTTGCCGCGGGCTTCGCGGATGCGTTCGCGGAGGTTCTGGATGATCTCGATGAGGCGGCCCCGTTGGCGGGGGTCGGTCTGGAGGACCGGGCAGCGGCTGCACGTTTCTCTGAACTTTGGGGCCGTGCTGTCCCGAAGCTTCTGATCTGCAGGTCTTTGAAACCGAATTGGTGATGCCAGAGGGATCACAGCGAGATGTTCCGGAGAGCGAGAACTGCTCCGCCTGCCGCCTCGGTACTGTGACTTCGCATGACCGGCACCGAGATCGAAATCACCGCAGACCTGGTCCGCGACCTGCTGCAGGAGCAACATCCAGACCTTGCAGGGCTGGCCATCCGGGAGGTGGCGGGCGGCTGGGGCAACCAAATGTGGCGCCTCGGGGACGAGTTGGCCGTGCGCATGCAGCGCATGGACCCCACCCCGGAGCTCCAGCTCAAGGAGCGGCGGTGGCTACCGGTGCTGGCCCCGCGTTTGCCGCTCCCGGTGCCGCTCCCGGTGCGGTTCGGCGAACCGTCCGAGCGCTTTCCCAAGCACTGGACCGTGATGATGTGGGTTCCCGGCGAGCCGCTGGACCACGGCTCGATCAGCCGCGGGGCCCACGCGGCCGACACGCTGGCGGGTTTCCTCCGGGCGCTCCATGTGGAGGCGCCCGCCGAGGCGCCGATCTCTGCGGACTTCGGTGCCCATCCCAGGAACTGCACGGACGGCTTCGAGAACTTCTTCCAGGCCGTTGTCCCCGACGACATCGCTGCCGACGTCCGGGCCGTCTGGGACGACGCCGTTGCGGCCGATGCGTGGGAGGGCCCGCGGGTGTGGGTGCACGGCGACCTCCATCCCGCGAACGTCGTCGTCTCGGACGGAACGCTCTCGGGCATTGTCGACTTCGGTGCCCTGTTCGCCGGCGATCCGGCGTGGGACCTGGCCGCCGCGTGGGTGCTGCTGCCCGCGGGCACGGCCTCACGGTTCTTCGACATGTACGCGCATGCAGACGAGGCGGCGATCCGGCGCGCCCGCGGGCTGGCTGCTATGAAGAGCCTGTTCCTGATGCTCATGGGGCAGAACGGAGACCGGGGCCTTCCCGGCGGCAAGCCGCACTGGGGACCTGTAGGCCGGGCGGCACTTGATCGTGTTCTGAAGGGCGTTTGATGCACGCTTCTTTGCTTGTTCTTTAACCTCCGTCCCTACTCTGACGCTCCCCCTTAATGGGGTGATCCAGACCAGCTGATCCGACACACTGGTTCGATGCGGCACGATGATGAACAGCCTTTGTCCGGCGGCAACGTCAGTGATGGTGTCGTTCGCGTCGGGGACACCGTTCGCCGTCCGGCCGGACCATGGACTCCCGCTGTGCATGCCCTGCTTGCCCACCTGCACGAGGTGGGATTTGGCGCGGCGCCTCGCCCACTCGGCATTGACGATCAGGGGCGTGAGGTCCTGTCCTTCATGCCGGGAGATGTGGTCTGGCCCGATCGGTTCTCGCTGATGGAACCCGCTCGACAACTGGCTCGCATTGCACGGCTGATCCGGGACTTCCACAGCGCTGTGCATGACTTCACGCCGCCGTCCGATGCGCAGTGGCAGACGCTGATCCCCGCTGAGGGCAGTGACATCATCGCCCATAACGACCTGGCCCCTTGGAACCTCGTGGTCGCAGACGAGGCACGGTGGGCCTTCATCGACTGGGACGCTGCAGGTCCCGGCTCGCGCCTGTGGGATGTCGCATACGCCATTCACGGGTTCATCCCGCTGTCCGCGCATCCGGACTGGCAGAGCCCGGACGCGGCGGACCGACTGCGAGTCTTCGCCGATGCCTACGGTCTCGCCGAGTCCGAACGTCGTCGGTTGGTCCCTCTGCTGGGGCGCCGTACGCGTTCCATGCACGACTTCCTGCGCGACCAGGCAGCCCAAGGAGCCCAGCCCTGGGCAAGGCTGTGGGCTGAAGGCCACGGCGACGCCTGGCGAAACGACGCCGAATACGTCGAGCAACGCGAAGACCAGTGGATGCAGGCCCTGCTCGCCGGCTGAGGCATCAGTGCCCGTGCCTGGCTCCCGGCGTCGAACGACATCTCGAACTGGATCACTCACCTGGGCATTCGCCGGACATTGAAGCGGCCTTCGTCTGATCATGTGCTCCGACCAAGGTGCACCGATCGAGACGAAGGCCGTGAGAGTGAGTCTGCTGCCTGACGCCGGTCCCGGGGAGGCGTTCGCGCAAGCGTCACGCTTCCGGGAGGACTTATTCGGCTGTCTGACCGCGGGGGGCGAACTGTTCGAACTCGTGGACGCGTTGTTGTGCGCGGACGGTCCGGTGACCTCGCCGGTGGACCTCACGCTGGTGGCCGAGCATCGGCGCGGGCACGGCGCGATGTACGAGGCGTTGAACTGCGGGAACGTGGACGTGCCCCGGCTGCGGCAGGTGCTGGCCGGTCTGCCGATGCCGCGGGCCGCCGACGGGCGCCTGGTCCTGGCGGTCGACGTCAGCAACTGGCTCCGTCCTGACGCACCGACCAGCGCGGACCGCCTGTTCTGCCACGTCTACGGTTGCAGCGGACGGTCCTCGGACCAGTTCGTCCCCGGCTGGCCGTACTCCTTCGTCGCCGCCCTCGAATCGGGCCGGACGTCCTGGTGCCAGCTCCTGGACGCCGTCCGTCTCGGCCCCGAGGACGACGTCGCCGAGGTCACCGCCGCGCAGCTCCGCAGGGTGGTCACGGACCTGATCGAGATGGGCCGCTGGCACTTCGGCGACCGCGACATCCTCATCGTCTTCGACCCGGCTACGACGCCCCGCGCATGGCCCACCTCCTGGGCGGCCTCCCGGTCGAAGTGCTGGGACGGATGCGCTCCGACCGCGTCATGCGACGGCCGACGCCCTCGCTCAAGGAGTACGCCCTGTCCTGTCCCCGGGGCGGGCGACCACCGAAGCACGGCAAGGAGCTCCGCTTCGCCAAGCCGGACACCTGGGGCGAGCCGGACGCGGCCACGACGCAGGTCACCGACCGGTACGGCACCGCCCGCGCGATGGCTTGGGACCGCATCCACCCCCGCCTGACCACCCGCTCCGCCTGGATCGACCACATTGGCGAACTTCCCATCATCGAGGGCACGCTGATCCGCCTTCAGGTCGACCGCCTGCCCGGCGGAGGCGACCCGCTCCCGCTCTGGCTCTGGTCGTCCGCCACCGGCCTGAACAGCGAGGACGTCGACGTGCTGCTGCAGGCGTTCCTTAGGAGGTTCGACATCGAGCATCTCTTCAGGTTGATGAAACAGACCCTGGGGTGGACCCGTCCGAAGCTGCGCACCCCCGAGGCCGGCGAGCGCTGGACTTGGCTGATCATCGCCGCGCACACCCAGATCCGCCTTCTGCGCGAGGCCGCCGCCGACTTGCGGCGGCCGTGGGAGAAGCCCGCCGAGGCCGGTCGGCTCACCCCGGCCCGAGTCCGCCGGGGGTTTCGGAACCTCCGCCCACACCTGCACTGTCCGGCCCGTGCACCGAAACCCTCAACTCCCGGCCCCTGGAAGGCCACTTGGTTCGAAGAACCGGCGGCCCGCCACCCGCTACGACGTGGGCAAGACCGTGAAACGACCCGAGAGCATCATCGAAAGAAACCGACTCAGACCATAAAGAACAAGCTTTGAACCTGTTCTCGATCTTGGTTGAGGGCCATGTGGCATCTCACCTTCGTGGGTTCATCGATCACCACGCGTGGTGGGGATGCCAAGGTCCACGGCCGTATGCTGCCCGTGGCCCCGATCGAGCTGGCCGAGCTTCTCTTCGGCGCCAGCCAGGCTGACCTGGAGACCCTCGACCTCGCCGAGCCAGCCCTCCGTCTCGGCTTCGGCGATTCGATTCGGGCGATCAAGTTGTCGCAGATCTCGGCAAGCCGTCCCCGTTGGGCCGGGTCAGGCCGGAGGAGCGAGCATCTGACACAAGCGTGCTCATGGATGTGGGGGGATCCGATGGGGCGTGCGCAGGTGCCGATGGACACCTTCCGCTTCTCGAAGTGGGCGAGGAAGGCGTCCCACTCATCCTCTGTCCGGATTCGGTACTCCTCGCCGGGACGGGAGGCCCGTCGGCGGGCGATGAACGCCCGGTGGGCCCCGATCGTCTCGGCAGAGTAGACCGCTAACGGTGGAGTCAGGTACTGGAGCTGCCTGAATACCTGCCCGATTTGCATCCTTTATGCCTCGTGGTGGTGGCTGGGTCTGTGCGTCTCAAGGGGTGGGTGTGGGGCTTGGCTTGGGGAAACGGGTGCTGCGTGCAGGGCGGCCCGTCAGGATGAGGGTCATGAGTGGCGAGACGCGCGTGGGGAGCCGGCAGGACGTGGGAGAGGCGGGGCGTCCGCTTGCCTTGGTCACGGGGGCGGGGCGTTCGGCGGGGATCGCGGCGTCCGTGGTACTGAATCTGGCCCGGGCCGGGTGGGACGTGGCCTTCACGTACTGGACTCCGTATGACGCGCGGATGGAGTGGGGTATGGAGCCGGGGGCTCCCGAAGAGTTGCGGAAGCAGCTGGCGTCCCTTGGGGCGAGAGCACATGCGATCGAGGCGGACTTGAGCGATCCGGTCGTGCCGGCTCAGCTCTTCGACAGCGTCGAGCGTGAGCTGGGGAACGTCACCGCGCTGGTGCTCTGCCATTGCGAGTCGGTCGACTCGGGCTTGTTGGACACCACGGTGGAGAGCTTCGACCTGCACTTCGCGGTCAATGCGCGGGCGACCTGGCTGCTGATCCGGGAGTACGGGCTGCGGTTCCGCGGGCAGCATGGCAGCGGGCGGATCGTCAGCCTGACCAGCGACCACACCGCCGGCAACCTGCCTTATGGGGCAAGCAAGGGGGCGATGGACCGGATCACGTTGGCCGCCGTCCGTGAGCTCGCCCATCTGGGAGTGACCTGCAACGCGATCAATCCCGGACCGACCGACACCGGGTGGATGACTCAGGAGCAGAAGACGGACATGACCCGCTTCACGCCCCTGGGACGCCTCGGTGTGCCGCAGGACTGCGCGAATCTCGTCACGTTCCTCTGCTCCGCGGAGGGCGGATGGATCAACGGCCAGCTTCTCCAGAGCAACGGCGGTCTCGGGTAGCCAAGCGCATGGACATGACTCACAGGCGCTTCCGGCTGGCGACGTCTGCAGCGTAGGCGCCCCAGTCTCCGGCGGCGGCTCGCTGCCACTTGACGGCGACGGTGATGTGAATGCCGAGGGTGCGCGCAGGCAGCGAAGAAGAAGGCGGGCGGCGGAAAGCCGGCGCCGAAGAAGGCCGCCGCGAAGAAGCCGGTGGCGAAGAAGGCGGTGCCGCTGCCGCGCGGCTCAGTGCGGGCCGCGTACCCAGGCACCTGCCCGGCGTGCTTCAAGGACTACGGCAAGGGTGAGGGCATAAGGACTACGGCAAGGGTGAGGGCATAAGGACTGCGGCAAGGGTGAGGGCATAAGGACTGCGGCAAGGGTGAGGGCATAAGGACTGCGGCAGGGGTGAGGGCATCACGAAGGTGGCCGACGGCTGGGGGCGCCCCGGGTGCGCGCCCCGGCAATTATCAGCAGCCGAGCGGGAGTTCGCCAGGAACAAGGCCAGGATCGAGAGCGGCGAGACGTACCGCTCTCACAAGCCCCCGGATTGGCGGCGCGGGGCCTCGCCGTCCAGCACCCGCCCCGCCCGCTGACCCGGCGCCGAGCGGTGTGACGTCGGGCACGGACGAACTCACCCGGACCAGGGGTGGTCAAGGCGAAAACGGACACCTGTTGGCGGTGGCCGTCAGACCGCGGACCAGGGGTGGATCTCCAGGGTGGCGTCCGTCCCGGCCCTGGTGCCGGAGGAAGCGAGGGCGCCGTGCCCGCACCCGACCGCCCCGCCCCTTCTCGCCGCCGCGCCTGTCCGCGATCCTGGAACCCCGCCCGCCGCCAGGACGTCGCAGTCGGGCCCGGCCGCGCGCACCGTCCGGTGAGCCCCGGTGAGCTCCTGCCGTCGGCGCTTGCGTTCCCGCTGCCGGAGCCACTTCCGCGCCCGGCACCCACGAGCCCCGCATTCCCGCAGCTCACCACGGCTTTCCGGATCCGTGCAGGGTTGTCACAACTCTCTTCTTTCTCTTTGTTCCTGGGTTGGTTGTCGGTGGTGGAGGAGATCGTCGGGTCCGGAGGCCCGGTCCCCTCCACGGCCGGGGGCCGGCGCCCGGCCGCTGGCCGGTCGCATGTCGCAGACGGCGGGAGGGCGAGCCTGATGGCGGGCAAGGGGAAGGTGTACGAGGCGGGATCGACCAACGACCTGCGCGGCGAGCGATCTGCGGCGTCACGGCCTGTCCGCCGACGGCGGCCGCACCCGAGGCGGTGAAGAGGTCCGGCTGCCCACCGCGGCCGGGCTGGCCGCCTCCGTGATCGACCTGGACCGCGAGCCGGAGGAGACGGGCGGCATGCCCGAGAGCGCGGGCCGCTCCGGTGCCCCCTCAACCTCATGACGGTGAACGAGACGGTCATCGTGCTGATCCGCCCGAAGCCCGACCTCGACCTGGTCGCGGGAGAGCCGGCCGAGCCGCGGGCCCGGGATGACAGACCCCGGGCCCGCGGTGCTTTCAAATGACCGGTCGGCTCAACGGACGTTGCACGATCGGCCGTCACGTCCGCTTCGTGCACAACGCTGCTTCAACTCCGGCGGCGTGCGACGTCGACGCTGTGAGCAGGTCGGGTTGTCATGGGAAGCTCATAGCTTTCCGACGAGCCGCACGGTGTTGTAGTACGCGTTCGCGGTCTTCCGGCAGCCAGCACGCTGTCGCTCGTAGAATCCCGGCTGCACGTTGCAGATGCGCCGCATGTCCTGGAGAAACGCCAGGTCGATGCGTTCCCTGTGCGCGCCGGTGAACGCGTTGAGCTTCTTGTAGTTGCGGTAGCCGAAGTCGTGGCGCTGGCACGGACCCTTGAAGTTGAATCCGCCGGGCTTGTCAGGGGCGCCGAGCAGTAGTCGGTTGCCCAGTCGAACCGGTAAGGATTCACCCCCTGGAGAGAGCGATGCCAGGCAATGCTCCATGCCTCACGGCCACGACGGTCGGCAGAGGTCAGGCGCCGCAGCTGGGACAGTTGCTTGTCCCGGAACTTCCCCGATGTGGTGGTGAACGTGGACAGCTCTGCCGATGCTGCGATCCGTTCGCCCGAGGCTGATTCGCCGGCGGCATCCGTGGCGACGCCGAGCGGCAGGAGCACAACGCCGAGGGCGGTGGCGCCTAGAAGCCGGATGCGGGTGTGCACGTGTGTCTTTCCTTCCGCCTGCTGGCCAGCGCATGGTGATGTCGCGGGCCACGGCATGTACGACGGCGCGGCCGTCCGACTTTCCACGGTCGGCCGTTTCTCGCCTGACCTTGAGTTTTCTGGACCGGGGATTGTCTGGCAGGCCCCTTTCGCAGTGCCGGACAAAGAGTGGGATGCCATCGACGGCCGACCAAAGGACATCGACGACGGCTCCCGCCTGCTGACCCGCGCCAACACCGCACAGGGAGCGCAGCATTTACCTGGCCCAGGAGTGAGGCGAGGCGGTCACTGGAAGAGGCGCTCTTCGAACAGCGCTGGAACACGGGCGAGTGGGCGCAGGACTTCCGGGATGGCGCCTGGTGCCGCAGCGCTGCTGCGACGACTTGCTGTGCTCCACGCCGGCGTGCCGGCCGATGTCGTGACCGGCTACAAGGGGCTGCCGATCCGAGGCTACGGCGGGTTGGGGCCGGTGCGCTGGTGTCTGGATCTCTGCCACCGGGCCGGCATCCGCTACCGAAAGCAGGAGCTGGTCGACGCGCTTACGGACGCCGGGTTCGGCCTGCCCGTCGCCACCGCGCATCACCTGGACGGGATCTACCCGCCACACACGATGGAGAACTGGATCCGCCTGGATGACCAGGCACGGACCGGTCTGATCGAACTGCGGTTCTCTACCTTCGATTACCCGAACTGAGAGTGGAGACGGCAAGCTCGAAGTACCGGGCGATCGCGGAAGGGATCCAAGCTCGCGTAGACGTCGCTCTCGCGTCCGGCTGAAGCCAGGACGCCGCGCGGCACCGCCGTTTCGGCATCGTCCTACCGCTTCGGGGACACGCTGCTGTTCCACTCTTTCCCAGGTCGCTGGCTGGACGTGGCTGGTCTCCGCTCTCCGCAGCGGACGCTCTCTGCCTTGTTGTCAGTGCCTTGCCCTACCGTGCCATTTGATGTCATTTCACGGTAGAAGGGTGGTAGTGAGTGGCCAACATCGTCTGGCACACGAAGTTCCGGATTCACCTCGACCTGACCCCGGATGACCTCGGTCATCCGGAGTTTCCGGACCTGTGGGAGACGATCTACCGCATGGACCGGATGTACGCCGCCCGCGGAGTGCCGGTCTCCGAGCGGGATCTGCAGTGCGGGGGCGTGTGCCGGCAAGCCGGGGTCGAAGCGTGGATGCACCTGCGGTTACGGATCAACGGGCGCCGCGAAGCCGTCCACGAGAAGGCCGAGGACGAACAGCGCCATGTCCTGCCCATGAGCGACGAACACAAGGCCTACCAGCAGAGGATCCTGCGCGCCGCAGGGGAAGGAGGCTTTCCCGGTGACAGCGAAGTCCGCACACGCGTGGGTCGCAGCTGGATCCAGACCGACACGCTCATCGAAGGAACCGACGGGCGCCGCATCGGCTGGGAGGTACAGCTCTCCTCCGCCGGCGCCGAGGGCCCGCGCAGCGTCCGCGCCCGCGCGGCCAAAGCCGAGAAGAACGGCATCACACCCGCCTGGCACACCGACCGCGCTGACTACGCCCAGCGCCACGACACCCAGTGGACCCGCAGCAACAACCTCCCCGCCCACGTCATCGCCAAGACCGGCGACCTCCGCGTCATCTCAGGCTTTCGCGCCCTGGACTTCTGGCGCTGCGACATCCGCGCCCTCTACCCCTGCCCCCATGGCAATGGCAATGGCAATGGCGTACGGCGTTGCGGCAAGCACCATGCCACACCGAAACCGCGCGACGTCCTCTTCGACGACCTCGTGCGCCAGACCGCTGCAGGCACCATCGTGCCGGTTCAGTTCCACACCGCCACCAAGCGCCAGCGGTTCTGGGTCACCAGCCAGGATCGCGACCGGCTCGATGAGCTACACAACGACGATTCCCAGATGCCAGCTGTTCAGCAAGGCGAATCCTCAGGCAGGGCGAGCCACAACAGGCCGACGTGCCGACCATCGGTGACTATCACCGCGTCGACTCTCCCAGCCTCACGGCCTGCCATGTCCGGCGGGACGCATCACACCCTCGTGCCCGCTCAACCCACGGCCGCAACCAGCGAGACGAACACGCCTTCAGCGGCTCCCTGTGCCGAGTCCAGCGAACCGAGCAGCACACCAGCCCAGAAGGACACAGGACTGCCCGCAGAGCTTGTTGCCCTACAGCGAGCCGCCGACTCTGAGCGGAGCAGGCTCGAGTCCCTGGACGACAACGAGGAGCGGCGCCGACAGCGCTTGGAATGGTACGAGGCGGCGGCTGAGGTCCAGGAAGCAGTGACTCAGTACGCACACGACAACCACCTCAACCGGTTCGACGTCGGACAACGCCTGAGGCAGATCGTCCGCACTCCGCCCACGACACCGCAGGCGTGAGAGCACACCCAAGACCGGGCATGGGCTCAACAGCCACTTGGGACCGAACACGGCACTACGGGCCGGCAAGCTGGCAGGGATGCGCAAGGGCCGGGTCTCGCCGGTGCTCACCCCGGCGCGGCCCGCCGGGGTCCGGCGCGGGAATGCCCCGGGGTCGTGGCTGGTTGGACTATTCGCGGGTGCCGGCCGGTGGGACAGTGTCCCCGGGCCTCACCTATTGCCTGTGGGGAAGATCGTTCGGCTGAAGCCCCATGGTGCCTTTCGCCGCGAAGGCGACCGCCACCGCCGGCAGCCCGCACCCCTCGGTCCGGCGTCGGCCAGGTTCCCCCGTCCTGGCCGACGCCCTCTTCCACGCCGCCCGCGGCACGGGCAGGTGACCAGGCGGGTGCCCGATGTGACAGCCGGCCGGGTGCACGCTCGACGTGTCACGAGCACGCCCGCGGCCCTTCCGCTCCCTGGCCTGCACTATGTGGATCATGCGCGCTCTTTGGTCAGGCCACGTCACGTGCGGCCTGGTCAGTGTGCCCGTGCACCTGTACGCCGCGACCGAGGAGATGCGGCCGCACCTGCACCATGTCCACACCGCCGATGGCTCCCGGATCCGGCACCGCCGGGTATGCGAAGCGGAGGCCCGCGAGGTCACCGAAACCGAAATCGGCAGGGGATGGGAAGCCCCCGACGGACGCGTCGTCGTCCTGCGGGACGAGGACCTGGACCACCTGCCGCTCGCCACGCGGAAGACGGTGGAGATCGTCGGCTTCGTGGGCGAGCACGACGTGGACCCGCTGCTGTACGACCGCCCCTACTACGCCGGCCCGGCAGGACCGGTCGCCCATCGCCCATACGCGCTCCTGGCCGAAGCCCTCGCACGCACCGGCACCTTCGGCATCGCGAAGTCCGCCGTCCGCACCCGCGAGCGCCTGGCCGTGCTGCGCCCACGCCGCGGCATCCTGGTGGTCCACGCCCTGCGCTGGCCTCAGGAGATCCGCGACCCCGGCGACCTCACCTCACCCGCGCCGGTAACCGACCGGGAGCTGGAACTCGCCGAAGTACTGATCGGGCAGATGACCGGAGTGGACATCACGGCACTGCATGACGAGTACGGAGCAGCCCTCGACCAGATCGTCGCTGCCAAGCTGGAGGGCCTTGGCTGGGCCGAGCCGCCGGAGCCCGAGCCCGCCGCCGACCTGATGAAGGCCCTCGAGGACAGCATCCGCCAGGCGCGCCAGGGCGAGCGGTAGCTGATGAAGCTGCCTCTGCCGCCTCAGAGCTGCGGGAGGTGGCGGGCTTCACAGGCGGAGCATGCCTCGCTGCCCGGCCGGGCGAGTTCACTGAGCGCCTGGTCGTAGCTGAGGTCGGCGTCGCCGGTCGGTATCCAGCACGACTGGTGGTGGATGACGCGGCGCCCGGGGCCGCCGGCGGGCGGGCGCGGGCAGATGCCGCACACTCCAGCCGCCAAGCCGGGGCGGGCGGGGAGGTCGTGGAGGCAGGCGCTCTCTTCTGGTGGGCACGGTGGAGTAGTCGGTGCCTTCGATCGGGGTGACCAGGTGCGCGGGGACTCGGAAGACCGCGGAGTCGGGTTCGACGGTGATGCGATCCGGCAGCTGTACCTCGGCCCACACCGGCAGGAGCAGTTCGCACCACCAGCCGCCTCCAGGTCCAAGACGCTGGGGCCGGCCGATGCATTGGGCGGTCACGCTCTGGCCGTCCGGCAGGGCGACCCACACCGTCGGGCCGGGCCTGTCCCGCTCCGGATCGTCGGGGCCGACGGGGTCCGCCACCGTTACGCGGCTGGTGTGTCGTGGGCGTGCTTGAGCATCATCCGTGCGGTGACGCGGGCCGGGCCCTCCAGCGTGGTCCAGAAGGCGTGCGTCGACACGCTGATGGTCAGCTCCAGCCGCCGGTCCAGCAGCCGCTGTACTTCCGCCTGGTCCTCCTGGGACCAGCCCTCGGCCGCGGGACGTTCCCGCGGCCGCCAGATGTCCGGGTCCTTGAAGCCGCCGTGTGCCTCGACCGACCAGGGCAGGCGGTCGTACAGGGCCGGCAGAGCGGCAGCGGTTTCGTGGAGCTCCTGCTGCGCGGCGAGCAGGTCGGCGGGGAGGGCGGGTCCGTCCATGGCCGAAATGATACGTTTATTCGAATAGGGTTTTCCCGAGCCAGGGACCGGAGTGTCGTAGAGGTGTGGCTGAGCGCCGTAGTTGGCGCGTGAGCGCTGTAGCTGGCGGGTCTGAGCGACATGGGCATCCCCACAGTTGAGCCGGGACACGATAGGCGGAACCTGGCCAGGCGTATTGGAACTACCGGAGACGGGTCGCAGTCCGGACAAGGTCGGCGACGGCTCTGGACCGACTGGGCGGCGGCCAGGCGATCACGGTGGTGACTTTCGGCGCGTCCAGCACGGGCACGGCGGCGAGGTCACCGTGCAGTTGAGCTCGGCACGACTCCGGTGAGACCGCGCAAGCACGGCCGAGCGCGACGAGCTGCAACAACTGCGCGTGGTCGCGGACCTGCGGGCCGGGGCCGGGCGGGTAGGTGCCGTCGGGGTCGGGCCAGCGTGGCAGGGGCAGGCCGGGCAGCCCGGTGATGTCGGCCATGTGCACATGGGTCCGGACGGTGAGCGGATGCCCGGCCGGCAGGACCACAACCTGGCCCTCCGTGCTGAGTTCTTCGGTGTGGAACCCGGCCGTCGAGTCGAACGGCCGGTGCAGCAGCGCCACGTCGGCCCGGCCCTCGCGCAGAAGTCGTTCCTGCTCGGCCGGGCCGCACAGGATGACGTCGACGGGGACCGCGCCGGGTTCGGCGGCGTACGCGTCCAGCAGTTTCGCCAGCAGCTCGCGGGACGCACTGGCCTTCGTGACCAGGACCAGGCCGGGACGGCCGGTCGAGGGAAGGGCGGCGCGGCGGGTCCGGCGCTCGGCCGCTTCGACCGCGTCGAGGGCCGCCCGGCCCTCGGCCAGCAGCACCGAGCCGGCTTCGGTCAGCGTGACGGTGCGGCTGGTCCGATCCAGCAGCGCTGCCCCGAGTCGGCGTTCGAGCTGCTGGATCGCCCGTGACAGAGGCGGCTGTGCGATCCCGAGCCGCTGCGCGGCGCGCCCGAAGTGCAGCTCTTCGGCGACAGCGACGAAGTAGCGCAGTTCCCTGGTCTCCATCCGGCCACGGTACTCCGGATCAATACCTGGAAGGTATCGTTGCCCACCCAATCGGTCTTGGACCCCCGCCGGGGTCCGAGAGCAGCATGGTCCCCATGAGCGAACGAACGATTGCGCTGGTCACCGGCGCAAACAAGGGAATCGGCTACGAGATCGCCGCAGGCCTGGGCGCCCTCGGCTGGAGCGTCGGCGTCGGCGCCCGCGACGATCAGCGTCGCAAGGCCGCGGTGGAGAGACTGCGCGCGGCTGGCGTCGACGCGTTCGGCGTACCGCTGGACGTGACCGACGACGCGAGCGCGACAGCCGCCGCACGGCTGATCGAGGAACAGGCCGGGCGCCTCGACGTGCTCGTCAACAACGCCGCCATCACAGGCGGCACGCCCCAGGACCCCACCCGCGTCGACCCCGCCACCATCCGCACGGTCGTGGAGACCAACGTCATCGGCGTCATCCGCGTCACCAACGCGATGATGCCGCTGCTGCGCCGCTCTGCCTCACCGCGGATCGTGAACATGTCCAGCAGTGTCGGCTCCCTCACCCGGCAGTCAGGGACCGCTGGTGAGCTGACCACAGGTCCAGTGGCCGTGGCGTACTCGCCGTCGAAGACGTTCCTGAATGCCGTCACCCTCCAGTACGCCCGGGAGCTGAGCGGCACCAACATCCTGATCAACGCCGGCTGCCCCGGCTACGTCGCGACCGACCTCAACGGCTTCCGGGGCGTGCGCACCCCCGAACAGGGCGCGGCCATCGCCATCAAACTCGCGACCCTGCCCGACGACGGCCCGACGGGCCAGTTCTTCGAGGACGCCGGCGTAGTGCCCTGGTGAAGTGCACGGCGGTCATCACCCGCGCAGCCACCAGGGTGAGGCCGCTTCGCCCGCGCGTCTCGAGCAGGTTCATCGACTGCTTCGGCCGCCCCGGCCGACGCTCCGGTGCTTGGGGCAACGCTCCGCACCGCTACCGGTTCCAACATGGATGGCAATTCACCGCAGGTTGCAAGCAGCGTGACCATTTGGTTCCAACAATCGTGACCCGGGGATCCGCATCGCAAGGTCACCACACCCCCATGGTTCCAACTACCGCGCCCCGACACAACAGTGTGCGTAGCGGGTCAGCACTCGCCACAAGCCTGCGTAGGCCGGGCACCGAGTGATCTGACGAGCGACCAGTGGGCCCGGCTGGAGCCGTTGCTGCCGCAGGGCACCAAACCGGGCCGTCCACGGGGGTGGACCCGGCGGCAGTTGATAGACGGCACACGGTGGCGGACCCGGACCGGCGCCCCGTGGCGGGACGTGCCCGAGCGGTACGGACCGCGGGACCGGGTCTACGACCTGTTCAGGCGCTGGCAGCGGGACAACACCTGGGCCCGGATCGTTACCCGGCTCCAGGCCGAGGCGGACGCGAAGGGACTGATCACGTGGGACGTGAACGTCGACTCCACCGTCTGCCGGGCCCACCAGCACGCCGCCGGGGCGGCTCAGAAGGGGGACCTGCAGAAGGAGCCGCCCGGTGGGGTCGCCGCCGAGCCGGCTGACCATGCACTTGGACGCTCCCGCGGCGGGCTGACCACCAAAATCCACCTCGCGGTGGAGCAGGGCCAGAAGCCCCTGTCGGTCGTGATCACCGCCGGGCAGCGCGGTGACTCGCCGCAGTTCGAGCCGGTCCTGGAAGCGATCAGGGCGCCCAGGCTGACTCCAGGGCGGCCTCGCAATCGTCCGGAACGAGTGCGAGCCGACAAGGCATACGACTCGCGCAAGAACCGTGCTTACCTGCGCAGACGCGGTATCAAGGCCACGATCCCGATCCCTGCGGACCGCGCCCGCAACCGACAGAGCCTCGGCTCCCGCAGCGGCCGACCGCCAAAGTTCGACAAGACCGACTACCGCGAGCGCCATACGGTCGAGTGCGGCATCAACCGTCTCAAGAGACACCGGGCCGTCGCCACGAGGTACGACAAACCTGCCGTCCGCTACGAGGCCACCGTTCAGATCACGGTCATTAATGAGTGGCTGTGACCGGGATTTCGGGAGCTCAAGACTGACCTACGTACTTGCCGTGCTTGAGGCGGCCGAATGCAAGACCTCTCGACTGGCCGGGCGGTAGAGTCCGCACGTGCGTTGATCTTCCGGGCAGCGGCCAAGCGCCGCCGCAGACGGTGCGGGCGACCTCGATGATTTGGGGCCGCCCGTCTGGCGTACCCGTCATCACAACACCGGAGATCACGCAATGACTGCTCAGCAGCCCATCACCTACGATGCGTTTGTCGAACTCGCCGCCGCTGATTCAGCTGTCGTCGGCCTTGTCCTCAAGGGTTCCCGGGCTCACGAGGGCATGACCACCGAGCACTCCGACCACGACCTGTATGTCGTCCTCGCCAATGGCGCGACGACTTCCCTCACCTGGTTTACGGGGCACCGCACCCCAGAACTCGACCTCGTCATCCTTTCCCTCGACGAGTTCCGCGCTGTCGGAATGCCCGGATTCGAGCGGTACGCCCTCGTCTGCGCCCGGATTGTGCTCGACCGGCTCGACGGAGGCATCGCCCAGATCCTGGCCGGCAAGGCACGGCTCGACGCCGATGAAGCCTTCCGGGAGGCGGGCGAGTGGCTCGATGCCTACGCCAACTCCCTCTACCGCTCGGTCAAGAACGACCGCGACGGGCATGCGCTCGCGGCCCGTCTCGACGCCGCCGACAGCATCCGGTTCCTGCTGGAGTTGCTCTTCGCTCTCGACCGTCGTCCCCGTCCCTACAACAAGTACCTGGAATGGGAGCTTGCTCAATTCCCGCTGCCCGGCTGGGACACCGGCATGTTGCTCGACGCTGCGGACCGCATCTCAGGAACGGGCGACGTGTCCACTCAGCGTCGTCTCTTCGCCCAGGTCGAGGCAGTGGCCCGCCGGGCCGGGCACGCCGCGGTGCTGGACGCATGGGGTGAGGACTTGGACCTGATGCGACCGCAGTAGGAGCGCACCGCGGGAGCTTTCGCACCGCCACTTTGGCGGTCCGAGGCTTTCGCAACAGGCCCTAGTCCGACAGTGGTTCCGAGGGTGAGTCCTACGAGGATCTTGCGGGTGCGCATGATGAATGTTCCCTTCGGGATGAGTGGAAGTGTGGACACTGGGCCGCTGACCGCCCCATGGGGTCAGCCCGGTTGTTTCCTGACATCGAGTTCAGCGGCGGCGGAATTGATTGGCAGCCCCCTTCCGTAGGTCTGATCGATGCCTGCGCCCCAGCTGACAGGGGGTGCCTCGCCGGCACCACACGGGTGGTGCGGCCAGCCGCGCAAGAGGCGCTGTCAGTCGTCGTAGAGTGCGATGCGGATGTTCTTGACACCATTGTTCGTGGAGTCCGAGATTGACCTCGACTCGCCTTGGCTCAGGAGGGAGCTGTACATCCTCCTGTAGGAGCCGAGGGTCTTGTGGTCGCCGGTTACCTCGAGCTCGTGCCATCCGCTGCCCGAGCAGGTGCGTGTGATGCGGCCGGTCAGGCTGTAGCCGTACCAGCCGGTGCCGTCGCTCCAGTAGGTGTAGTCGCCGGTGAACTTGGCGCAGGCGGTCGTGCGGGTGATGCTGCTGGCCGGTGCCGCTTGCGCGGTCGTGGCCAGGGGGCCGTGAGTGCCAGGGCGGCGCCCCCGGCCACAGCCAGTGCTGCAATCTTCTTGCGCATATGACTCCTCTCGTCATCTCTCGAAGGGTGATGCAGGGCCGGACGGCAGAGGAACTCAGCCGCCGCTGAACGCCCTTGGCGTCGGCCCGGTTGTTTCCTGACATCGAGTTCAGCGGCGGCGGAATTGATTGGCAGCCCCCTTCCGCCGGTCTGATTAATGCCTGCGTCCCAGCTCACCGGGGGTGCCGGGGCCCAACGATGCGGAAACGTGCTGCCTTGCCGATGTGCCGGGGTGTGCGTAGCTTGGCGGGCGGTCGATCCGCGTCCGGGGGGAGGCGGGGGAGGAGTGACCGATGGCGGGGCGTCCTGAGAGTCCGCTGGATCCGAGCGCGGGTCCGGTGCAGCGGTTGGCGTTCGAGTTGCGGAAGCTGCGGGCGGAGCACCGGCAGCCCCACCTATCGGGCCATGGCCGCGCGCACTGGCCACGGTGCGAGCACGCTTTCCCCGGCAGCTGCCGGGGAGCGGTTGCCGAGCCTGCCGGTGGCGCTGGCGTACGTGCAGGCCTGCGGCGGCGACCCTGAGGAATGGGAGGAACGCTGGCGGCAGGCGGCCGCGGAAGAAGCGGCCGAGCGGCGGGACGACGAGGACGCCGAGCCTCCGTACCGGGGCCTGGCCCGCTTCGAGCCGGACGACGCGGCCTTGTTCTTCGGCCGCGACCAGCTCATCGACGACCTGCAGCGCCTGACCGCCCACCACCGGATCACCGCGGTGGTCGGGCGCCTCCGGCAGCGGAAAGTCCTCCCTGCTGCGGGCCGGCCTCACCCCCCGCCTGCGCAGCACCGACAACCCTGGCTCACGGCCTGCCGCCCTGCGGGTCATCACCCCGGGCGCCCACCCGCTGCGCGACCACGAGCAGCGGCCGGTCTCGAAAGAGGGCGAGGAGGGGGACACGTGGCTGGTCGTGGACCAGATGGAAGAGCTCTACACCCTCTGCACCGACCCGGAAGAACGCACCACGTTCATCGACCGCCTCCTGACCGCCGCCGCCTCCGACAGTCGGCTGCGGGTGCTGATCGCCGTACGGGCCGACTTCTTCGGGCAGATGGCCGGCCACCGCCTGCTCGCCGACGCGCTGCGCGAGGCCACCCTCCTGGTCCCGCCGATGAACCGCGGCGAACTCCGCGAGGCCGTCGTCAAGCCGGCCCAAGCCGCAGGCCTCATCGTCGAACGCGCCCTGACCGCCCGCATCATCGACGAGGTCGACGGCGAACCCGGCGCCCTGCCCCTGATGTCCCACGCCCTCCTGGAAACCTGGCACCGCCGCAAAGGCCGCGCCCTCACCCTCACCGCCTACGAAGCCGCCGGCGGCGTGCACGGCGCCATCGCCCAGACAGCCGAAGACCTCTACACCCACCTCACCCCCCACCAGGCAACCTGCGCCCGGCAACCTCGACCAGATCATCACCGCCCTGGAGGACGACGAGGCCACCAGGAGCACGGAGGTGGCCGATGCGGGCTGACAACTCCCGCCACATCGTCGCGGCGGCCCGCAACCGGCACGAGCACACCCGGGCCAAGGCGATCCAGGCCCTACGTGAGATCGACGCCGCGGGCACCGCCGTCACCTTCGACGCCGTCGCCCGCGCGGCCGACGTCACGCGTTCCTGGCTCTACACCCAACCCGACCTGCGCGCCGAGATCGAACGGCTTCGGGCCGCGCGGCGGCGAGCGTCCGCCGACCCGGTGCCGGCCCGGCAGCGGGCCTCCGATGCCTCGCACCTTCGACGGTTGGAAGCCGCCAACGAACGCAACCGCCGCCTCACCGAGGAGAACCGTCAGCTCCGGGAGCAACTCGCCCGCGCGCTCGGTGAGCTCCGCGCCGCCAGATGTCAGAGCCAGCCCGCCCCTGGGCGCCGTTAACAGACGTGTCACTGGCCCCGAACGATCACAACGAGCCCCCATCAACGTCGCGTTTTGGGGCGACGGGGTGGTCGGCGTTGGGCCGAAGCCGATCTTGACTCCCGCCTGGCCCGCGGTGGTGTCCGCCATGCGGCGAACAAAATACTGGCCGCACCGATCATGGCCTGAAGCGCCGCCTCACCAACTGACAGGCAGATCGCGGTGCAGGTGGCCAGGATGCACACGAGCGCGATCAAGTCGACTTTGCGGTGATCGAGCTCTGCCGCGGATTCCGGGGCGGTACCCGAAACAGCAGAGTTCTCTTCTGATGGCTCAACCTGCGACGACACCGCCGGTCCTTCCCAGTCGGGAAGGGCGGGCCCGCGAGGAACTCAACCCCCGGACAAGCAACAAGCCGCTTCACGCCGCATGTCTCCTGGGGTTAATTCCCCGGCTTCCATCGCTTGCGCGATGAAGCCCGCCCCCCAAAAACATGCAGCCAAGCGGCTACACCCAACGAACGTAAGTCGAGCGCCGACGCCATGTCAACTCCCTTCATGGGGTGTCGTTAACGACACCCCGCCTCGGCGGCCTGCCAGCAAGGTCGCGGTTCGGCAACGATCGCCCACGCTGACACAATCTCAGAACAGCTCTGCCGACTACTCCTCGGACGCTGTCGCCATCGCATCATCCCAGGTCAACAAGGCGATGCGCCTCAGAGCTCAAGATAAGCGAGGCACGAACATGGGCATCAAGCGGGTCGCGGTGACCGGCAAGCACGGCGAGTCCGAGGCGGTACTGCGGCGGGTGCGGCACCTGTTCGTCAACCGGACCAACACGCGCGGCGCGCTGGTGAAGCTGGTGAACGCCACTTTCGCCACCCGGGACGCCGACTGGTGGGGCGAGGGCACCTCGTGCGCCTCGGACAGCAAGAAGTTCGGCTCCTGATCCTCGAACTTCATGACGGAGTGGCACCAGCGGTACCGGGGACCGGGGACCGGGGACCGGGGGTGATGATCTACTGGCACGTCGAGCGGAAGCCGGTGTGCATCTACTCCCAGCTCAAGAACTGCCCGGCCTCCGAGGTCGCCGCGATGATCGAGGGCGTGCTGCGGCACTGCACCGAGATGGTGGTGGACCGGCAGTACACCGACACCCACGGCGCGTCCATCGTCGGGTTCGCATTCGCGCACATGCTCGGCTTCAACCTGCTGCCCCGGTTGAAGAACGTGGGCTCGGCCCGGCTGTACCGGCCAGCCGCCAGCGAGGACGAGACCTGGCCGCACCTGGCGCCGGTGCTGTCCAGCAAGACGATCGACTGGGAGCTGATCCGCCAGCAGTACGACCAGATCGTCAAGTACACCACCGACTCCGCCTGGGCACGGCGGAGGCCGAGCAGGTGCTGCGACGGTTCACCCGCGGCGGCCCGAAGCACCCGACCTACCCGGCGATCGAGGAGCTGGGCCGGGCGGCGCGGACGGCGTTCGTATCAGTTACGTGGAATCACGCCGCGGGGTCCATCCTGCGCCCCGCGGCGTCACCACGAACTGAGGAGATTCATTGGGCGTCTCGACGGTGTTGGAGGAGAAGTGGCCGGTCCTCGGCCGACACGAGCGGGCAGCCGAGTGGCTGCAGGTCTGGACCGACCCGGGCCGCGCCCCGCGCACGATCGACGCATACGCTCGCGGACTGGCCGAGTACTTGCAGGTGTGCGAGCGGGAGGACGTCGACCCGGTGGCCGCGAGCCGCCCGCATGTCGCCGTGTTCGTACGTGAGCTCACCACCCGGCCCAGCCGCCCGGGCACGAACGTGCTGGCCATCGACTCCGGAGCAGGGCTGGCGAACGCCACGCTGCAGCAGCGGCTGGTGCCGGTCCCGCTGTTCTACGACTTCCTCATTGAGGAGGGACTGCGCGAGTCGAACCCGGTGGGACGCGGCCGCTACACGCCTGGTCGTCGGTTCGACGGCCACCAGCGCGGCCTGGTGCCCCGCCCGACCAAGCTGCCGTGGATACCCGGGGAACAGCAGTGGCTGGATGTGCTGTCCGTCTTCCGGGACGAGCCGATACGCAACCGCGTGATGCTCGCGCTCGCCTACGACGCCGCCCTGCGGCGCGAAGAGCTGTGTTCCCTGCGGACCGACGACCTGGACCCGGCCCGCCGAATGCTGCGGATCCGGGCGGAGACGACGAAGAACCGGCTGGAGCGCGTGGTGCCGTACTCCGCGGCCACGGGCGCCCTGCTCTCCTGCTACCTCGCGCACCGGGCCACCACCAGCCGTGCCCGCGGGCCGCTGTTCCTGTCGGAATCGCGCCGCAACCACGCCGAGCCGCTGACCTTGTGGACCTGGTCGAAGGTGGTCCGCCGGGTCGCGCTGACCGCAGAGGTCCCGCGGTTCTCCACCCACACCACCCGGCACCTGTGTCTGACGGACCTGGCCCGCATGGGCTGGGAACTGCACGCCATCGCCACGTTCGCCGGCCACCGGAACACCGACTCGACGATGACGTACATCCACCTCTCCGGCCGGGACCTGGCGGAGAAGCTCAACCAGGGCATGGAGCAGATCCACTCCTGGCGAGTGGACATGCTGGCCAGCCTCGGCACCGACTCCGTGGCGGGAGGCCGCTCGTGACCACTCCCGCCCTGGCTCCGGTGCCCGGGGCCGACGGCCGTCCCACCTGGTCGTGGCCGATCAATCCGGACCGCTACAACCTGCGGCCCGGTCTCACCGTCCTCGAACTGGAGGCGCTTCGCCATCTCGGCATGAACCTGCGGCGCCGTCGCTGCTACGACCGCGACGCCCCTGAGTGGCACGCGATCGCTCGCCTGCTGCGGCCCTTGGACGACGCTCGCGCGGCGATGCACTGCCCGGATACCCCGCACCACCGCCGGGCCATCACCGACGCCATCGGCCTCATCCTGCTGCGGGCGGCGGAGCTGGAGACGGCCTACTGGGCCTGGACGCCGCAGGAGTGGCTGCGGCTGATCGGCACCACGGTCGACGAGTTCGAAAGGCCATGGCCTGGCTGGATCGACGGCACCGTCCGCCCCTACGTCGTCGCCTACGGCTACCTGCTGTGCGGCTTCACCGACGTCGACCGCCTCGGTCCCTTCAACCGGCTCGCCCTGACCTGGCGGGTCTTCGGCAAGGAACCGGCCGACCACTCCATACAGCAGATCACTGACGTCCTCGGCCGGTGGGGCTGCCGCATCGGCCGAGGCGAGGACCAGCGGCTGCCCACCGTGCTCTGTCAGGCGTTCCTGCTCAACCGCAGCCCGCTGCTGGAGGACCTGACCACGGACGCCTTCGCCCGGCTGCGGAGGGACTCGGCGTGGGCTCGCTGGCACACCGGCTCCCTGCACGGCATACAACGAGCCGGCGCCTCGCTCGGCCACTGCGACCCGCCGTCGCTGTCCAAGCACGGCAGCATGCCTGCGATCGAGGGCACCGCCGAGACCTGGGCGGCCTGGGCCGAGCGCTGGTACGACACTTCCACCCTGACCCTGAAGGTCCGCCGAACCTTCCGCGTCATCATGGCCAAGGCCGGGCGCTGGCTCGCCGAGGAGCATCCCGAGATCACCGGGCCGAGCCGGTGGACCCGGCAGACCTGCGCGGCCTGGGTCGCCAAGGAGTCGACCGCCTGACCGTCGGCGAGTACGTCCAGCGCGAGTTCAGGCTCAGCAAGCGCGACGGCGAGCCGGTATCCCCGCGCACGAAAGCCGGATACCTGACGGCCACCAGGACCTTCTTCCGCGACTGCCAGGAGTGGGAGTGGATACCCCGGCGCTTCGATCCCGCTCGGGCCCTGGCCACCCCCAGGAGTGTCCACGCGCTGACCGGCCCGAACCCCCGGGTGATCGCCGACGACATCTGGGCCAAGCTCCTGTGGGCCGGCCTCAACCTGGAACCCGAGGACCTTCCCGCGAACTCCAGCGGCCCCTGCTATCCGATGGAGCTCATCCGTGCGGTCACTCTGACCTGGCTGTTCAGCGGCCAGCGCAGCGCCGAGATCGCCCGCCTGCGGGTGGGCTGCATCCGCTGGCAGCACGACGGAGCCACCATCCCCGGCGACTCCCGCGACGTGCTCGCCAAGGACGCTGTCTGCCTGTTGGACGTGCCCACCCACAAGACCGGCACAGCGTTTACCAAGCCCGTCGATCCCCTGCTCGGCCAGGCCATTGAGGCATGGCAGGCGATCCGCCCCGACCAGCCGAAGATGCTGGACCGCAAGACCAGCGAGCACGTCGACCTGCTCTTCGCGATGCGCGCCCGCCGGGTCGCCAAGACCTACATCAACGGGACGATCATCCCGTCGCTCTGCCGGAAGGCCGGCGTCCCCCCCCCGCCGACGTCCGGGGCAACATCACCAGCCACCGGGCCCGCTCGACCATCGCCAGCCAGCTCTACAACGCCAAGGAGCCGATGACGCTGTTCGAACTGCAAGCCTGGCTCGGACACCGCTCACCAGAAACGACTCAGCACTACGTCAAGATCAGCCCGAACAAGCTGGTCAAGGCATACAGCGACGCCAGGTACTTCGAGCGCAACGTCCGCACCATCGAGGTCCTCGTCGACCGGGACGCGGTCACCTCCGGCGCCGCCGCCGGCGGGGAGCCGTGGCAGTACTACGACCTCGGTCACGGCTGGTGCACCTACACCTTCTTCGAACAGTGCCCGCACCGCATGGCCTGCGCCCACTGTGACTTCTACACCCCGAAGGGCTCCTCCAAGGGCCAGCTGCCGGCGGCCAAGGAGAACCTTCAGCGCATGCTCGCCTCCGTCCCGCTCAGTGAGGAGAAACGGGCAGCGGTTGACGACGGTCAGGCAGCCCTCGACAAGCTCGCCGACGTCCCTACACCCGCTGGCCCCACACCCTGTGAGATCGGAGTTCCCGCCAGTGCGACGCTACTGCCGATCGTGGACGTCACCACCCGGGCCATGGATCCCGGACGATGTGGACTGCGACGATGACAGGCATGACGCATGGTTACAACGGCAGTCAGTTCTCTTCCGGCAGGCAAAGGCACGCGCACTCGCCGCTCGGCGGTTCGCAAGAGAGGCGGATCAGGAACAGGCGGAAGGCCGTTCCGGAATCGAACGCAGGCAGCGCGAGAAGGATGCCGTGATCGCAACGCTGGTCCTGGCCCAAGGAGCTGGCGAGGCCTACGTCAACTGGGTCTTTCTCCAGGCTGGCGTCACGCCGAGCGGCACATGGATCGACCGATGGGGCGGGCTTCGCATGGGCCGAGCAGCAGACCGGCATCCAAGCCCCCTTCCTCGACGGCGCTTGGGTCGCGTTCGACGAGTGATGAGTTGACAAAACAGATTCCACAGAATCTGCGACTACCTGGCCGACCCGGAGCTGCGGCGGGAGATCCACGAGGGCCTGCAGGTGGTGGAGAACTGGAACTCCGCCAACCACGACCTGTTCGACGGCAAGGACGGGGACCTGACCGGCGCCGACCGGAAGAGCCAGGAGATCTCGATGCTGGCCCTGCACCTGCTGCAGGCCGCCCTGGCCCACGTGAACACCCTGGGAAGGTCTCCGGCTCGAAGTCGGCGGTGATGCTGTCGGCCACGGCCTTCTCGACGGACGTCGGGTCGTCGGCGGGCGTGAGGACGACCGGCGCCGCTCGAGCGAGCGCGGCCATCACGCCGCTCCGGCCGGAGCGGCGGCCCACAGGTCCGGGACGAGGGTGGCCGGCACCCAGCCGGTGGCCGTCTCGTATGCCACCTTCCAGGTGACGTGGCAGATGCTGGGCACCTCGTCCCCGTCGAACAGCACCTTCAGCCGCTGCCCGGCGGTTGTGCGCTGAGCAGAGCCAGGGCGTTGCGGATGCCCTCTTCGAGGAGCTCGTCGGAGAGTCGCCGGTCGGCCAGGGCGCGGGAGAGCTGCAGCGTCCCGACCATCATGGCGTAGACGCTGAGGGTCTTCGTGTGCACCGAGCGCGGATCGGCAGGCGCCAGGCGAGCGGCGATACCGTCGATGACGGCGAGCACGCCGTCGGTGTACGCCTGCTTGGTCTCGTCCGCGCAGCGCCCGATCTCATCGAGGAGTGCGGCGGAGGGGCAGCCGTCGTCGGGACTGTCGCGGTGCTGGGGCGACAGATACCACCGTACGATCTGCTCGAGTCCGGCGATCCCGGGGGCCGCCTGCTCGATGACGTTCGCGTACTGCGCGCGCAACTGGTCCGCGACCGCGGTGGCCACGAGGTCGTCCTTGGATTCGAAGTGGGCGTAGAAGGCGCCGTTGGTCAGTCCGGCGTCCGCCATCAGCGTCGAGATGCCCGAGCCGTCGATACCGTCCTTCTTGAACCGGCGGCCGGCGGTCTCGATGATCCGCTGCCTGGTCGCCTGTTTGTGCTCTTTCCCGTAACGCGCCACGCCCTCGCTCCTTTGTACGCCGGAAGGGTCGCCTGCCCTCCGCCGGCTTCGCCATCATATTGGATTACGAACGCACTCCAATGGTAGGCGAACGGCATCTGGAGCACCGCCACGCCTTCTCTGCGGCCAGCCCGATTCAGTCGTTGCCGGGCACCATCGAGATCACGACCTTTCCGGCCGTGGTACGCCCCTGCTCGACGTACGCCATCGCCTCGAGCGTCTGGTCGAAGGGGAAAGTGCGGTCGATGACCGGGCGGAGCCGTCCGTTGTCGTACAGGGCGCCGAGTTCACGGAGCTGGGCGCCGCTGGCCTGCATGAAGAAGAACTGATAGCGCACGCCCAGGGCCTTGGCCTGCTTGCGCACCTTGCGGCTGAGCGCGTTCATGGCCACGCCCATGAACGAGGGGGCGTCGAGTTGCCTGGCGAACCCGACGTCCGGCGGGCCGGCGACACCGATGGCCAGGCCGCCCGGCTTCAGCACAGTCAGCGACTTCTCGAGGTTCGCCCCGCCAAGGGAGTCCAGCACCAGGTCGTAGCCGGACAGCACCTGCGAGAAGTCCTCCTTGGTGTAGTCGACGACGATGTCGGCGCCGAGGCTCCTGACCAACTTCTCGGTGCGGGAGTTCGTGGTCGTCGCCACCGTGGCACCGAGGTGCTTGGCGAGCTGGATGACCGTCGATCCGAGGCCACCGGCACCGGCGTGGATGAGCACCTTCTGACCCGGCATCACGTGGGCGCGGTCGACGAGGATCTGCCAGGCGGCCAGGGCCACCAGGGGCACCGCGGCCGCCTCGCGGAGGGTGAGTGACTCCGGCTTGGGCGAGACGTCGTCCTGGTCGATCGCAATGAACTCGGCGAAGCCTCCGATCCGCAGGTCGCGGGGACGTGCGTAGACCTCGTCGCCGACTGTCAAGTTGCGCACGGCCGACCCGACCTGCGTCACGATGCCGGCGACGTCGTGGCCGAGCACGAACGGAAGCTTGTACTTCAGGAGTCGTTTGAACTCCCCGTTGCGGACCATTTTGTCCAGCGGGTTGATGCTGGTGGCGCTCACTCGGACCAGGACGTCGCCGTCCCCGACGGTGGGCTCGGGAACGTCTGCGGCGCGCAGGCCGTCCTTGCCGTACTTCTCGACGACGAATGCCTTCATGTCAGCCATCCCTTTGCGTGATTTTCTCGGTTGTCTCCTCGGCGGACGATGCGCATGTCCGGGCAGCTTCCACGTCAGCTGCCGAGGTGCCGGCGAAGCCACTGACCCATCTGCCCGATCGCCCGGTCCACCTCGGGCACGCGCCCCGCGCCCAGGATGAACGAGTGCTGGCCCTCGGGCAGCGGGCGGACCTCGGAGAGGATCTTGAAGTCGGCGAGTCGGCGGCCGAAGTCGGCGCCCTCGCCGGCAAGCGCCTCGTACTCGCCGTAGTGGAGGGCCGTGGGCGGCAGGCCGGTCAGGTCGGCGTTCACGATGCTGATGTCGGGGTCGGTGAAGTCCACGCCGGGGTCCTGCAGCCAAGCCGCTCGGAACTGCTCGAGGATGTCCCGGCTGAGCATCTTGTCGAGTTCCTCGTTCTCGTCCACCTTCGGGTTGCTGATGGTGAGGTCGGTCCACGGCGAGATGCTGACGATCGCCCCGGGGGCTGCCTCGCCCTTGGCGAGCAGGCGCAGCGGCAGCGCGACCGCGAGGGTGCCTCCGATGGAGTGGCCGGTGCTGCCGATGTTCCGCGGCTCGTAGCCCTGCGCGAGCAGCCAGCGGTAGGCGGTCTCGGCGTCGTCGATCTGCGCCGGGTGGGGGTGCTCGGGCGCCAGGCGGAAGCCCACGACAAGCGAGCGGGCTCCGGCCGCCTTGGCGATGTGGCCGGCGGCCTTGCGGTCCGATGAGATCGAGGCGGCGACCGATCCGCCGAAATGGAAGTGGAGCAGCGCCTTGTCAGGGTCGGCGCCCTCAGGGATGACCCACAGGGCGGGGACGCCGTCCGCGTCCACGTCGGCGTAGGTGACGCCTTCCGGCTCGGTCGATGCCGAAGCATGTGTGTCGACGATGTCGCGGACGACGGCCAGATCGAGGCCCGGTGTCGACGCCTTCGCGCGCACGCTTTCGAGGAACTGCGCGAACTGCTGTGCTTCCGTGCTGATTCCCATGGTGATGCTCCTTGTCAGGTCAGAGCTGAACGCGCCTCTCGCGCGCACTGCAGGTCGATGAGCCGGGTGCGACGTCAGCCGGGCATCCGGTTGAACCTGCGGATCTGCTTGTCGAAGATCCCGGCGGGGACGAGGCGTCGCGCGGTGGTGATGCGTGAGGCGAGCGGTCCGGCGGTGTAGCGCAGCTTCGGCTTCGGGGCGGTGGCCGCCGTGACGATCTCCCTGGCGACGACGGCGGGGTCGTCGCCGGCCTTCATCGCCGCAGCGACCACTTCGTCGAAGACACGCCGCCGCTCCGCATACAGCGGCAGCGGGGTGTCGGGCTGCGCGGCATTGGCATCGAAGGCGGTCCGGGTGTAGCCGGGCTCGACGAGCAGGACGCGGACGCCGTGCTCGCGGACTTCGTGGTCCAGGGACTCGGAGTAGCCCTCGATGGCGTGCTTCGCGGCGACGTAGAGGGCCATGTAGGGCTGCGGGATGACGCCGAGGACGGACGAGAGGTTGACGATGCGTCCACGGCCCTGGGCGCGCATGCGCGGCAGGACGGCCTTCGTCATGCGGACGAGACCGAAGAAGTTGAGGTTGAAGAGGCTCTGGGCCTGGGCGACGGAGTTCTCCTCGGCGGCGCCGGCCGAGCCCAGACCGGCGTTGTTGACGAGGACGTCGATCCGTCCGAACCGTTCGATCACTTCCTGGACAGCGGCGGTGACGGATTCGTCACTGGTCACGTCGAGGTCGAGGAAGGTCACACCGGCGGGCGGGGTGAGTCCCGAGGTGTTCCGTCCGGTTCCGATCACCTCGAACCCGGCTGTGGCGAAGGCGCGAGCGGTTGTGTTGCCGATCCCCGATGACGCCCCCGTCACGAGTGCTACCGGCCGTTGTGTCGCCATGACGGACTCCCTGAGTAATTGAATTACGATCGTTTGGCTTACGGTCATAATGCTATTGCGGTGTGGGGCGGATGGCAAGGAGCGGCCCGGCGGCCGCATGGCCGAGAACCTCCGGCTTGGCGTGGGTCGTCGGCGACGGCCTGCAAGGCCACTCCGAAGGCGCCGAGTGCCACGCCGTCATCGCAGCCTGCGCGGTACGCACCATCCCGCCGCCCTGGCTGTGGCAACTCAGTGATGTCGGCACCGTCACCACCACCCTGCGCGGCCGGCTGCTCGCCTCGTGTCTGGTCCGCCCCGCATCCTGTGTTCTCTCATAAACGCTCCTTTCCGGGAGCAGGATCGGAAACGGCCGTCGGAGCCGACCCGAGCACCCGATCGGTTCTCAGAACTCGTTCTCATTCAAGTGGTGCCGACGCCCTGTTCTGGGAATGGTTTGTGAGAGAATTCCGGGTGTGACGGACCCTCAGGACACCACCGAGAGCGACGCCGACGACGTCGAGCGCCACGAGTGCCCGCGCTGCGGCGTCCAGCCCGGCTCACCCTGCCGCAGGCGCTCGGGCGCGGTCGCCGGGATCTACCACACCGGCCGGTTCAAGAAGGTCGCCCGGCTCGCCAAACTGCTGCGGGTGCCGACCCCGGCCGACCGCGGCCCCGGCCAGCCCTGGCGACCCGGCCCCCCGCCGCCGGCCGCGCCCGAGACGGACACCCCGGGCGCGGACATCCGCATCGGATACGCCCGCTGCAGCCACCTCACCCAGGAGCTGCAGTCGCAACTGGACGCGCTCAGCGCGCACGGCATTCCCCGGGACAAGATCTTCTCCGAGAAGATCAGCACCCGCATCCGGGTCCGCCCCCAGTTCGAGGCCGCCCTTACCCTGGCCCGCGAAATCAAGGCCCACGCGCCGCACTGCCGCGTGCTGTTCACCGTCTACGAGATGAAGCGCCTCGGCCGCGACGCCGCCGAGCTCACCGCGCTGGCCGACCACCTCATCGCCCACGGCCTGGTCCTGGAGATGCTGGCCGGCCCGCTGCCCGGCATCTACGACCCGTCCGGCCCTGACCGGATGCTCTTCAGGTTCTTCGCCGCCATGGCCGAGACCGAGCGCGAGAGCATCCGCGAAGCCACCCTCGAAGGACTCGACGCCGCCTCCCGCAAGGGCAGGCACGGCGGCCGACCCCCCGTCATCACCGACGACATGCTGCACACCGTGCTGCGGCGCCGGGCGGCCGGCGAGTCCGTCGAGCAGATCCGCCCCGACCTGATCATCCCCACCGGCAAGCGCAAGGGCCAGAACCCCGGCCTGGCCAGCATCTACCGAGCGCTCGCCGAGCACGAGAAGCGCCAGGCGTACCCCGAAGCCGTTGAAGCAGCCCACTCCGACTTCGCCACCCTCCAGGCCGAAGGCGTTGGCCGATCACTCTGAGCTACTTGTCACTTCGCCGGAGCTTCGGGAGGACAGGGCCTTGGAGGCCTCCCACTCGGCGAGGAAATCAAGCACCCAGACCCTGGTCGAGCCGTATGCCTCGAACGGGTCGGGCAGCTGCTGCCCGTCGCGGTAGGCCTCGACGGACTTGAGGTGCTCAGTCACAATCCACCGCGTACGGGACTCGACCTGGGCGGCCTGCGGGAAAGGCTCCTCCCAGCACTCCAGGATCACGAGTGCGTCCTTGACACGCTGTCTCAGCTCGGTGTCGGTGATGTCGAGGGCGTCGGCCTCCAACCTCTGGATCAGCCGCCCCCTCTCCGTCTGCCAGAGGCGCCGGCCTCTTCGTCGCGCGGTTGCTCCCGCTGGACATGCTCGTACTGCTGGGCGGTCTCCGCATAGAGCAGGTGCAGTTCACGCTCCTGGTTCGAATTCCGGCGCAGGCGCTTGAGCTCCGACAGTGTGGCGTACACCCGCCCTGTGGCGGACCGGTCGACATCACGACGCTCGTCCCGGTCATGCCCGGCCGGTGCTTTCATGCAGACCGTTCCAGTCGGCCGGGGTACTGTGCGGCTGGCCCTCCTCGATGAGAGTTGGGGGCAAGGTGGGTGTCCCGCCCTGGGGACCCAGAGGGTGGCACGGAACCCGATGGCGATGTCGAGGGTCCGGCAGGCACGGGAGGGAGCAGTCCCTTGGCGTTGAGAAGGCTGATCACCTTGGTGTAGGCGGGGATGAACTCGTCTCGCGCTCGGCATGCCTGCCGGTTGAGTTCGTTGCGCTCCGCGCTGGTACCGGGATAGCTGATCTCCAAGACATCCTGACCTTCGTCAGAGATGTCGTTCATTCCGTTGAGCTCGCAGCACAGCGCGCCGAGGGCTTCGATGAGTTCGCGGTGGACCTCCTGCAGTTCGCGGTCGACATAGTCGGGCCGGTCGGTCTCCAGGGGGCGGTGAGCGTCGCATACAAGGTCGCTCACGGTCAGCGGAACCTTGAACATCGTCTCGGTATTCTCAAGCCAACGGAGCCACGGACCGTCGAGCGGGAGGAAGTGCAGCAGCCGAGCGGCCTTGGCCACGTCGCCGGCATGCGGCGCCGCCACGGCCTGGGCGACGAACTGTGCGGAGCTGACCGCCGGCTCCTTCAGTGCTGCGGACACATCCCGTTCGTCGGCCGCTTCTTTCCGCAGCGCACGCCACCAGCCGACGCCCTGCGGGGGGACGCCGTTCCTTTTCGCCCGAGCCTCGAGTAGCTCGATCAGGTACTTGAACGGCTTGTCGTCCTCGGGGACGTACTCACCTCGGAACCAGCCGCTGAGCTTGCCCCGGCTTAGCCTCACGATCGGCGTCTGGTTCTTGCCCTGCGTTCCGATCTGGGTGCACGAGAGGCCCGAGGCATCTTTCAGCTTCCGCAGTTCCCCGGCCAGCCTGTCACGTGCCGACGATTCCCCCATGGGTCTCCCTGTTCAGTCTGCACCACCCGCTGAACGCTATCTTCGCCCGCGCTGGCCTGGCCTGACACCCTGTTCAACAGTTCAGGGTCCTCGCCGAACACCTCAGCTCTCCGGCTTTCTCGCCGTCGTCACCCCACGACAACACGAGGGAGCAGAAGATGAAGATCACCACGAAGCGGATGCAGGATCAGCAGCCCCGGGCGCGGGGGCGCCGGATCGCCGGGGCGGCGAAGAAGCTGGGCGAGTGGATCGTGCAGGGGGCCTCGTCCGGCGCTGTACGGGAGATCCTGCGGTACGCCCTGGACGCCCTGGACCAGTGGCTCCAAATGTGACTGCTCATGGCCCCCACCTGATGTCACCGGCTGCCAGGCCCCGGTCCCTGGACAGGAACCGGGGCCCTGCCGTCGCGTCTCCTGGTCCTTGGTGCGGTTGATTCTCCCCGCACCGTCGGCGTTGCTGACATCTACGCCATGCGGCGCCCCATGTCAGCCTCGTCCCTGCCACTTCGGCGATCGGTAAATGCGACCTCGACCACCTGACCAAAGCCAACTGGCTACAGCCCGCCACCTGGGTACGCAGCGGATGGCAGCGCCGCCGCGAGACCCCGTGCGTGGCCCTGTACCGGCTCGCCGACCTGGAACTGCTCCTGGCCCACCCGGCCATCGACTGGGATGAGATCCGGACCACCCCCAAGGGCCGCCCCTCCCCGCTCGCCAGGCTGCCCTGGCCTGTCCCCGGAGCCTGAACCCAAGCCCGAGACACCGGGCAGCACCTCGACCCCCGGAAGGGACCACCGATGACCACCGTCCTCCTCGCCGCGCCCCTGCCGTACGTCACCCTCCAAGGGGTCGTGCAGTGCCTCGCCCTGGCGAAGGCCGAGACGCTGCACGAGAAGATGCGGCCGTACATGGACGAGGCGGGGTTCGCCGACCCACAGGAGGCGCGCGTTCCCTGCGATGTGCTGCGGGCCGCGACACACCGCCTGCGCAAGTGGCGCGCGGCGGACCCCGAGACGGTCACCCGGCTCTGGGACGACTCGGACGACGCAGAGCTCACCGCCGCCTGGCGCGACGGACTCAACGCCATCGAATAAGCACACGAAGGCAGCAAAGGCCCGGGGAATCAATCTCCAGGTCTTTGTTGGGGGTGGTGGGGTGGTTTTTCGGTGTTGGTGTGGCGGGTTTTTGAAGCATTTTTATGGGGTGCTTGGGATTGAGGAGTTGCGACGCGCGGAATTCATTCCAGCGACCCCCAACCTTTACCCTGACGGCGCGTCAGTTTGGGCTGGGAGCGCTCGGCCCGATCCCCCGGTTTCTCTGATGGTCTGTCAGTTTGTGGGGTGGTGGTCGAGGGCCAGGACGTGGCCCGCGGTTGCGGTTTGTGCAGGTGGGGGCGTGTCTGTGGTCGCGTGTGGTGCGCTCGGCGTCTCGGCCGGTGTATTCCGGCATGGGATTGGTCTAGTCGGCTTCAGAGTTGGTCCGGCACCCCGAAGCGATGCGCGCCCCCACCCTGAGGCCGTGCGCTCGCCTGAGGGCCGTTCAGGCTCCTGTTGCACAGGGAGTTCCGGGGCGGGGGCTGAGGCCCGGAAAGGAGCACGCAGCGGCTCCCCCGGGGGTGTGACCCGGATCCGCCAAAGGTACATGCTGCATCAGATGATGCAGCCCGGCCGCTCAGCCGACCACGGCCCGCCGCCTGACCCACAGTCACCAAGAGGCATGGACTCCGGGATCACCGGAAGTTCTCCACCAGGGGAGCACCCCCGCTCTGCTGCCAGCCTGCCCGGCGCAGCCGGGCCTACGTGCTACGAAGTAGCACGTTAGAGGCTCAGAGCGAAGCGGCGAGCCTCGGCCCCCGGAGCGCAGTGCAGGGGGCCGCCCGCCCCCGCAACGCGGGG